>JAZUQL010000127.1:0-15032 GCA_045605685.1 Lachnospiraceae bacterium | reverse complement strand
CCATTCATCTTCTCTTGGTTTTCGTACATATTCTTTCATTTCTTCTTCGCATGCACCAAATAACACAAAATTGCGCCTTGCCTGTACAAGACTAACTCGATTCGCGCCGCCCTCGTATTCAACATCATCTAATTGAACCGGGTCATCCTCCCAAAAACACACGGGACAGATATCATAATTCCCATTCGGCTTCTCATGAAATGTATAATATCCACAACATGGACATTTATATTTTCCTGATTTTTTACTCATTCTTTGCCCCCAATATTTAAAACATGTCCAAAAAATTCCAGAACCATTCCTTTATTTTTTCACCGGTTGCCAGATAAATAATCCCACCAAAAAGTAATACGACAATGCCTATCCAAAACGGAATATAGCCTTCTTCTCCGAAAAAATTAGATACTACAATTAAAATTGCTCCAACCGTAGCTAATATACCCGATATTTTTGATATTCTTTTCTTCATTGTAATCTCCTTTTCATTGTCCGCACCTTCCACTTCAAATGTTATTCATCCGGAAGTTCTTTAAACATACGAATTGTTCTATATATTTCTCCGCATGCAGGACACTTCCATTCACAGTCACTCTTTTTGGCTTTTTTATGAAGATTTTCAAGTTTGGCTTTGTCACACTTAGGGCATATTGTTGGTTGAGAAGTCCAAAGTCTTTTTAATAGTTTAACTTCTTCATCACGATTCTTTGTATACATATCAGCACATCCGGTTACCATTTCTGATGATAGCGGATTATTCTCCTCTCCCTATTCTCTTTGGTTATACGAAACACCCGATTATATCAACATTTCCGGCATCCCCAATCTGCTCTGATTGGGTAAATGCTTACAAATTTTGATTTATATAACTCATTATAAATAACCTTACAAATTTTACAACCAGATATCAAAAAAAGCTTATCACTATGATAAGCTTTTTAACTTAAGTATTTTCTTTCAATATCTTCTTAATTCTACTAAACGATTCCGGTGCAATTCCTAAATATGTAGCAATATAATGTTGTTTCACAGATTCACATATTGTAGGATACAATTCTTTAAAATGAATATATCGTTGCGTGGCATTCTCTACAAGAAAACCATTCTCCCTATATATTTTGTAGCGTATCGCATTTTCCAGAAGCATTATATAAACATTTTTAATCTGGTCATTTTTATAAATAAGTTCTTTTATCTCTTGAATATCAAAAAACAACAACGTACATTCTTCTAATGTTTCCCATGTAACAATGCTCTTACCGTAACCGAACAATCCTTCATCCATACACCAAGTTCCCGGAATTGAAAATCCTCGCGTGATATCATTGCCATCTATGTCCACATAATAAGCTCTACAAATTCCAGTAAGTACCAAAGCTGTCGTTTTGGACTCTTCCCCCACATTTTGCAAGATGCTACCTTTGGAAACCTTACGAACAATGGATTTGCTCACAATCATATCAAGAACTTGTGCATCTATTTCTACTCCATTATATTTTGCTATTTCCATTAATTGATTAACTAAATATTCCCTATCCATATTTTCCTTATAAAGTAATAATATAAAATACTACAGAAATTAAATTCATTCCACCATGTGCAATCATAGGAACAATAAGGTGTTTGGATTTTTTATATCCCCATATCCATAACACCCCCACTACAAAGGATATCCCCATATTAAACCAGTCAAGCAAACCAAACATCATATTAAATAATAATAGTGAAGCAGTGTCTCCAAAAACGCTTCCGCAAAAATTTTTGGCAAACCCTCGAAAGAATATTTCCTTACAAATACCACTTATAACAACCAACGAGATAACCATCAAAACAATTTCACCTATCGTCAGTCTATCCCATCCGTCAAATGCCAAATCAGTTCTTCCTCTCATCAGAATAAGAGAAAACAAATTAATTACGGAAGATGCGCCTGCCAAAAAGATTCCCAAAACGACATCTTTCCTTAAAGTTGACTTATCAAATATTTCTTCTTTCAAACTAATCCCACTTTGTTTATACAAAAAAACAGCACTTGGAATCAAAATGAGATTTGCCAATATAAGAACGAAACAATACACTTTCAAATTTGCATTTGCATAACTTGCAATATCCAGAACGTTCATTCCAATTTGATAATTTTGACAAACGCATAAAACCTCATATCCTGCTACTATTAAAGTTATTGACGTTGTAATTTTTAATGCCTTTTCCGCGCTCTGTGAATTTGTATCCTTCACATTTATCACCTCCAAGGTGACTATATGATATTGACACACTTTCTTCATTAACATATGTTAAGAAATTAATATCTATCCATATAGATGCTCCAATCAATTCAAAATTTTTATATAATTGTAATTGATTCCACATTTTCCCCAGATACATCCGCATATTTCTTCATTTTTTTCTTTCCGATATATCCCAGCAGAAACAAAAATAGGAAAGCAGGTAAAAACACTGTAAATAACAATGTAAGTGTAACCACTTCATTAACAAGCAAAGGGCCTTGCGTCATAATAATCAACGAAACCAAAACAAATATCAAAATCATAATTACCAGACAAATAAAACCTATATGATACATACGCTTTCCCATCTCATACTGACGCCCCTCCGGTGTCCACTGCTTTGGCGTTTCCAAAACCATTCCATCTCTCTGGCGTTGGGCAAATATTCGTTCCACTTCAATTGTAGCTTCTTCCAACCCAACACCACTTTTCTCACTGTAAAAGACAATTGCGCGTTCTCGGTTCCGCGGTGTGAAATTCACATATATGTACGACTTTAGTTCTTCTGTATTATCCAATATTAGCCTCCTGCACTATAACTTTAATTCAGGAATAACAATTTCCTTATTTTTATATTTCTTCACACGTTCATTCTGTTTGTCTAAATTCTGCTGATTATATCCAAACATGATATCCGGATTATGCTGATAGCAAAGTTGCATGTATTCCTGTATTTGTTCATCTTTTATTCCTCTGCAAAGAAAACATCTACTACCATCTAATAATTCAAAATTAATACTGGCTACCGCACCATATTTACTTTTGGATATATGTTTATACATCAAACTGATTTCATTATAATCAATAATGGCTTCTCCCGGATCGATAATCAGTTTATCTGTAAAATATACTCCGGATTTTGAACTTCCAAAAATACTAGGATACATTCCGATGGTATTATCTTGTATATTTTTAATCAACTTTTCCTTTCCGTATTTTTTCAATGCTTCCCTGATTTTTTTCTCTTTTTCAAAATAGCTTTTTATTGCTAAAAAGGAACAATAAAGTGGCAATAATAGAAACATACTACCAACAATCACCGTAATAATTTTTCCTACTACCTCTATTTCTGTGACAAAAAGAAAACTCAAAAATACACATATTAATGGAGTTAATAAAATAACCATAATGACTCCAACAACGAGTGGCCATTTCTTACTTTTAAATTCAATCTCGTTCATCTAGTTTCTCCTTCGTCTTGCCTAAATAATATGTGTTGATACCTCTTAGTAAAATTCAAATTTTCATCAACTATTATAAAGTACCACACATATTTATACAACGCTTTTCAACACACTGATAGCCCCGCCACCAAAAAACTCACTTATTTTCTCCATACTCGCAGATTCTCTGCTCGTTGTCGCGGTATTCGTCAAATGAAACTGCGAGCAATTTCATTTTCCTCATTACTCGCGCAAAAAAATGCCCTACATCAGCCACTTAAACTGATATAGAGCACCTTATTTTTTCAACTCAACTATTCAATTTCTCAATCAAGGCAAATACATAAGTATCTGTATCAATAAGATTTTCTTCAAATAACTTATTTAGAAAGATTCGAACCATTACATAACTACTGACTAATCCCTTGTTGTTATTATTGGATTCCATGTCTTACCACACCTCCTTTTATCTTAAAGTATGTGGTATGTTAGCATAAAGACTACAGTTAAACAACACTTAATGCAACTTGCAGTCGCAAAAAAACAAATCTGATGGCATAGCTAAACTGAATTTGTCTACTTCATCAAACTGAAGATTCACGTTCTTTGTACTCTCTATTTTTTTTGCATTTATCTAAAATAAAACATATAAAATAAATAACAATTCCAAACACCACTACTGTTAACAAAAAATTAATGGGTGCTATATGGATTGAAACATGAGACTCAATCGGATTATCCGCCAAACTTAATGGATATAATTCCAAAAGTTCAATACCAAAACCATAAGTCACCGAAGCCTCTCCACCCCAAAATTTAATTCCTATAATTTTTTCAAATAATGTACCAAGAATAAAATTAATTATACCCATAAGCGTGGTAATTCCCAATGCAATACACCCTGCCCTAATTGTCCTTTTTTTCACATCCATTCCCTCCGTAAATTTCAAATTGTACAATTCAAAGTTTTCTGGTTTTATTCGTTTGTTTCCCTATAAATGGTTATTCCAAACATCTTGACCTCTAATCCATCAATATACGGTTTTACGCTGTCTACATCTGGTGCAAGCTGATGAATTTTTGTAACTTCATAAACCAAGGATTTATACATAACACTTCCACCATCCTTTAAATCCATCCGAATCGGAATCAACAAAATTACCAATATGAATATGATTGCTATTATAATTAATTTCTTCTTTTTCAAACTGAACACCTCCGTTAAAATCAAAATTGCTCATGTATTTCTCTAACTTTCTAGCTTTTACGAGATTTCCTGCCCATCAACATCTATGTAATTTGTACTTTTCCCTTATTTTTTCCCTTGTGAGATATCTATAAGGGAAAAAAGCAAAATATTATTTCCCTAATTGTTTCTTATCAATTGCTTTAAAAAAAGTCTTCTTCAATTCTTGTGGCTTATAGAAAAACTGCTTTTCTGATTTACTCAATCTGTTTTCATTTTTCTTTATTTTTAGCAACTCCATACTACAAATAAAATCAGCAGCCTGTAGCAAACGATATTTTTGCGGTTCTGCCTTTCGAAATTCAACATTGGAAAAATGAATTGAAAATACAGTATTTAGAATTGCACCGAGTTCAATTTGTCCACTATCATAATATACAATAATTTTGTCGAATCCGTCAAAAAACGTCTTATGTCTTACTATCACATTTGATATTTCACGTCCTAATCTACCAGAGAGTGAAATCTTATCCGGCGCTTCTTTTCGATTTACCATAGCCATCTCATAAGCAATTGGACTGCTAACAATAAAATTTAACATCTTAAAAAGCAGCTTTCTGCGTTCGTCTATAGACAATCCAGAAAACACATCTTCACGTCTAATAACAGGTCCTGTATGTATATACTCAAAATCAAATCCGGAATTCTTGGTACTATCCTCAAGTTTTTTTACATTTGAAGCTATATCATTCTTTTGGTCATGAAATAAAAGCGTTACCAAGTAATACGCCGGTCGCTCCGTGATTTCTCCAAAGTCTCCTGATTCATCTATAAATACACTAAGTTCTTTCATTAACTCCTCCGAAACTTACCACTATAGTAAAAATGGCGGGAAATTCTTCCCGCCTACGGTGGTCCAAAGAGCTTTCGCCCAGACCAAAACTGTAACGCATTACAGTTATATCCTACACATATAATACCACAAGTATTCCCTTTTTCCAATAGAATTTAGAATTTTTTCAGCCTCGCAGAGCGAAATACCCTACATTATCCACTTAAACTGATATTCCAACTAAAACATCTCCTATTCTTTAATTGCTCTATTTATGTAAAAAGCATAACTCAGCGAAACAGCAACTATAAATACAGTTATTACGTACGACAACAATTTGTTTCTCTCACTAAATATGCTCAAACCATTAAATGCTGCATGTGTGATAATACATGGAACAAGTGATTTGCTCTTATAGAAAATAATAACAAGTATATATCCGATTGCTATTGCGTAGCAAATTTGCATTAATGTTGAAAATAAACTTGCCCCATTCAACAAATTCACAATATGCCCCATTCCAAAAGTAATAGCACTAACGATAATGGCACTTTTTAAATTGTCTTTTGCCATCATCTTAAAAAGAAATCCACGGAAAATCATTTCTTCCAAAAAGCCCACATTAACCATGGTTATAGTGTGAAACAGGATTTCGCTTGGTGTATTATTGATATTAATACCAGTCCACAGTTGAACAGATATAATCAACAGTAAGGGAAAAAAATAGAGATATTTCTTTACCTTTTCCACCTTGATTAATCCATAATAAGATACGCGTTTCAGGCTGATAACCAGTGCTAACAATGCCACAGAAAATAGGGTGTTTACAATTGCACTTCTATAATCTGCCGTTCCAAAATTTTGCATACAATAAGAATTAACTACCACATACAAAACAATTAGTAAAATACAAAATAAAGTTTCATGCTCTTCAAATATCTTTTTCATTTTGGTCTCCTTTCACTATAAACGCTGCTCCTTCAAATATTTTATCAAGTGTCTTTATCACATCCTGCTCATTATAGAGCATTGTATTATTGGCATATAAACTTGCATACCCATGAGAAAAAATAAATAATGTACTAAATACTTCCTTTGCCGCCTCCATCGATATGTCCAGTTCATTCTGTAGCATACCAAGCATGGGAAACAATTCTTCCGTTTCTAACAGTTCCAGCATACTAACTCCTGAAAACTCATTGGATTGAAACAGAAAACGAAAAAGATTTCTTTCCTCTATGGCGAATTTTATATAATTCATACCTATTGTCAACAGCGGATTTTCACAAGTCATTTCCAAATTCATCAGATAAACCGTATGATACTCATCTGCCTTTTTATACACCGCTTTCTTAATCTCTTCCACAGTCGAGAAATAATATAGTACCGGCTGCGTGGAACAGTTTAACTGCTCTGAAATGCTTCGAGCCGTCACCTTGTCTGCACCTTCCTTCCGCACAATCTCAAACGCAGTGTCCACTATCATTTCTTTTGTTATTTTTGCTTTTGGTGGCATAATTCCTCCTTAAACATAATGTATGTTATATAACACACATTATGTTTCACCTTTTGTCAATAATAAAATATGGAGCATGTGCTATTTTTACACATACTCCATACAATAAACTAATGCGAAAATTTAAATTTGTATTATTCGATTCCAAGTTTAATATATTTGCCATCTTCGTAATTATATACTCGAAATAATTGTTTTATCTGATTTACTAGATTTCATCTGATACCACCCCTTTATCTTAAAGTGTGTGGTATGTTAGCATAAAAGTTACAGTTATACAACACTTAAAACAACTTGCTATTTCTAAAAAATCAAGTTACACGACACCAATAAATTGGAATTTACTTACTGCAATACACCTTAATTGCTTCACCGATAAACGCAGCAGTACCATCAGCGTGCTTGTCGATGTTGTTCTTAAAGCGTTCATCTGCAGCATACATCTGACCGAGACCTGCTAGAATTTCGTTTGTACAAAGATAGTAATTCTCGGTAATATGGTTCTGCAGCATTTTCACAAGGTTCTGTACCTCGGTGGAATCAGGCGTTTCGACCTTTCTCTTGCACACCGCAAACTCTGCCATGATGAGGTCCATTCCCTCGGTAAGGTCATTCCACTGCTGTTTGGAGTAATTCTTGGTCCGTTCTGCATGTTCCTTGTATGCATCCGTTTTGCCCCATTTTTCTTTGGCTTCAGCCTTATACTTTTCAAATTCGCTGTTGTCAAACGCTTTCATAATATTTTCTCCTTTCACGGCACCATCAATGGCAGAAATTAATCGCTCTAACCGCTCTTTTTTGAGTGTAAGAAGGTGTTTTTGCTCGTTCAGCGCCTTGTTTTTGTCATAATTCGGGGATGACAAAAGCTCTCTGATGCTTTTTAAGGAAAAATCGAGTTCACGGTAAAAGAGAATCTCTTGCATACGAAAAAGAGAGTTTTCGTCGTAAAAACGATAGCCTGTAGACCTGTCGACAAAGGCAGGCCGCAACAATCCTATTTCATCGTAATAATGCAGTGTGCGCACACTTACTCCTGTAAAATCAGCAAATTCTTTAATCTGCATTTTCATTTTGTCACCTCACAAGCAGAGCATACACTATAACGCAGCGTGAGAGTCAATACCTTTTAGAAAAAGGATTACCGTTCATCAAATTCAAAATTCTATTATTCATCAAGCATAATCTTCCCTTTTTTTGCCTTAGCCTTAAGCCTCGCCATCTGTTCTCTTTCAATCTGCTGAATACTTTTTTCCGGCTTAGGCATATCTTCCGGCATAGTTCCACCGATTTTTTCAATCGCAGTTCTCACTTCTTTACCTACATTGTAATGAACACTTGTTGCTATCTCTGCGCCCACCACTTGATCTTTACGAAGTTTTTCTTCTGTCTGTGAAATTCTAAAAAGATTAGCAATCAACTCCGTACTACCCATATAATCAAGAATTTTCTGTCCAACCTCAAGTTCTTTACGCTTATGTATATCTTCTACATCAAGCCCACCATACAATCCCATATAGCCCGCATTTTGAAATATTGCAAATTCTTCATTTGTTATTACTCCCGCATTATGTGCTGTTTCTGCAAGCATCTGATTCCACTGTTTTATATCGCCTCTAATTACCAAACGCCTATTATCTTCATCTAATTGATTGAAGTGGTCTGCAACCTCTTGCCTATATGTCTGAATAGCAAAATAGGTCTGTCCTAATGCAATAACCTCTTTGCGTGGATCTCCGTTCTGTACTATTAAATAACACGCATATCTTGAAAGTTCATAATCTATTACAGGTTTGCTACTTATTCCTGCATCAACGATTTTCCTGACCTCGGGAAAATCGTCTTCTGTACGATGCCCGGAGTTCTCACAAGCAATCATTGCTCTTTTTATTACTTTTGAAAAGTTCTCCCATTTACTGTAATCCACTCTACAGCATAAAACGGTGTTGCATAAATATCCCCACCTAAATAATTATCTAAGTAAATTCCCCAATAAGTATCTGTATCAATTAGATTTTCTTCAAATAACTTATTGAGAAAGAATCGGACCATTACATAGCTACTGACTAATCCCTTGTTATTACTAGATTCCATGTCTTACCACACCTCCTTTTATCTTAAAGTGTGTGGTATATTAGCATGAAAGTTACAATTATACAACTCCTAAAGCAACTTGCTGTAAAAAACAAATCTCACGATATCACTAAATTGGAATTATCTCTTAAGCAAACTGAAATTTTCGCCATGTCTATATATAACATTTACTGTGCCTACTTAACCGTAGAAAGAACTACCATCATTCTTAAAATACAATATACTATCAAAATAACTCGACTCTCGTAAACTGCCCTTCACTTTATACAGAATACTCCTTAACTTAGGTAATTAACAGCTAAGATGACAATGCTGGTAGCAATCATAACAACACCGACAACTCTATTTAATGTTTTTACTGATGCCTTATTTGCAATTACTGCAGCAATTCTTGCCCATAATAACGTAAACATAACACAAAGCACCAGACTTACCATGTCAGGCATTCCATCCACAGCAAAATGACTAAAACCACCGGTTAATGCTGTAAATGCCATAATAAATACACTTGTTCCTACTGCCATATGCATTTCATATCCTAAGAAAGAAGTAAGCACGAACAAAAGCATCATGCCGCCACCTGCACCAACAGTTCCACATATAAAGCCAACCATAGCTCCACCAACAACAGACCTAACAATCCTACTATTCTTACTCTGTTCTGCCATCTGTTCCTTTGTGGTCTGTACTGGTTTTAACAAGAATCTTAATCCAATGAAAATCATTGCAATCTGCATGGTTCCACTCATAGTCTTTTCCGGCAAAAAACTTGCTACATAACTTCCTACCGCCGTCATTGTCAACACAGAAATTAGTAACAAAAAACTTCTTTTCACGTCCAGATTCCCGTTCTTTTTATACGTCCATGCACATACTAAACTGGCTAATACATCGCTCATAAGTCCAATTCCTACAGCCTGATACGCAGGAATACCCAAAAATGTCACAAGCATAGGACCGATAACTACTGCTGCACTCATCCCCGCAAATCCTGTTCCTATACCAGCTCCTGCGCCTGCAATAAAACACACCAAAACTTTTATTAACAAATCCATCTTTATACTTTTTCCAATCCTTCTCTCTGTATTACAGTAATATTATTCTTTCTTTAATTTAAAAAAAAATAATTTATATAACTATTATAAAGTACCACACATACCTATACAACGCTTTTTTCGATACACAGATAGCCCCACTAGCAAAAAACTTATCCTTTTACTCACATAAAAATGCCCTATATCAGCCACTTAAACTGACATAGAGCATCTCATTTTTTCATCTCATTATCTATTTTTCAATCTCGCACCAAAAGTTGCTTAAATATAGGGTGTGTGCATACGTTGCTTTGTGTAGGGGCTGTGTACATATGCGGCAATAGTTTTTACAGTACACTCACACGGAGAGCCACAAGCTACACATGTGCGTCATTGGTTCTCCTTTTGTTTGAGTTCTTCTTTTGCCATATTCAAAGCAAATACATAAGTATCTGTATCAATTAGATTTTCTTCAAATAACTTATTTAGGAAGAATCCAGCAAACTGAAATTTGTACCTCTATTTGCTATATCTTATTTCTTCCATAACCCATGTAAATTGCAGTACTCATAGGCCGCCACAAATTCTTCTCCATCCGCAAGTTTAAACTCTGCTCTTGGTTTATCTGTATATTCTAATTTAACTTTGTGACCACCTCTTGTTGTTTCAATAGTAATCCACTGAATATAATGTGCTTCTACCATTGGATGCTCTACTTCACCAACTTCAACAGTCACCTTGTCTCCATCCACTATTACAACAGGTACATGCTTCTCATGTGCTCCCTCACTGGTTCCCGGTACAATCTCTGTCATCTTCTGACCACAGCACATAACTGGAACACCTGACTCCTTCACATATTCAATGATATTTCCACAATGCTCACAAATATAATATTTCATATAAAAAACTCCCTATTAATAATTCTCTTTACGTACTTCAAAATATGCCTGTGGATGATTACATACAGGACAAACTTCCGGTGCTTCAAGACCGACTACTACATGACCGCAGTTACGACATTCCCACATAGTTACGCCACTCTTTTTAAATACTTCCATAGTTTCAACATTTTTGAGCAATGCACGATATCTTTCCTCATGCAACTTCTCGATGGCAGCTACACCTCTAAACTGTGCTGCAAGTTCTGTAAAGCCTTCTTCCTCTGCATCCTTTGCCATTCTCTCATACATATCGGTCCATTCTGCATTTTCGCCTTCTGCTGCATGAAGAAGGTTTTCTGCTGTATCACCAAGTTCGCCCAAGGCTTTAAACCAAAGCTTTGCGTGTTCTTTCTCATTCTCTGCTGTCTGTAAGAACAAAGCCGCAATCTGTTCATATCCGGCTTTCTTTGCTACAGATGCAAAGTAAGTGTACTTATTTCTTGCCTGTGACTCACCGGCAAATGCTTCCCATAAGTTCTTTTCTGTTTTGGTTCCTGCGTATGGGTTCTTCTTAACCTCTGCTACTTTCTCAAATTTCTCAGCAGGCTGCTTACATATTGGGCACTGCTCCGGTGGCTGTTCCCCTTCGTGAACGTATCCGCATACTGTACATTTCCATGTTGTCATAATTGTTTCTCCCTTCGATTTTTCTTTTTTTTTCATTTATTTTTCCATACCACAAGGATATGTATATTCACTCATTTCCTTTTCCTTAATTACACTGGCATAAAATCTGTAACCACCGGAAAAATTGTAACAATCAAAACCATTCTGAGTTAATATTCGGCAAGCGATATAACTTCGGAGACCACTCTGGCATATTACATACACCGGCTTACTGTCATCAATTTCATTCATTCGTTCTCTCAAGTCATCCACCGGAATATTGATGTATCCATCAATGTGTCCACTTTTATACTCATATGCCGTTCTGGTATCCAATAATGTAACGCTTCCGTCCCTCGGTAAATTTTTAACCTCATCCCAATGATACTGCTTAATCATTCCTTTACTTATATTTTCAATCATAAATCCTGCCATATTAACAGGGTCTTTTGCAGATGAAAATGGTGGTGCATATGCCAAATCTAAATCCTTAAGCATATTCGCTTTCATACCGGCATGCATTGCTGTGGCAAGCACATCCAGTCTCTTATCCACACCTTCTGTTCCCACAATCTGCGCTCCAAGAAGTTTCCATGTATCCTTTTCAAAAACAACCTTCATGGTCATAACTTTTGCACCGGGATAATAACCTGCATGAGAAGCTGGGGAAAGGACAACACTTTCACAATCAATTCCCATAGATTTAGCTACTTTCTCAGTCAAACCAGTTCCTGCAACAGTCATATCAAATATCTTTATTATGGAGGAACCCATAGAACCCTGATACTGACTATCCCCTCCACAGATATTATCTGCTGCAATACGTCCCTGCTTATTTGCCGGTCCTGCAAGTGCAATTACGGTATCTTCTTCTGTCACAAAATGTTTCACCTGAATAGCATCACCCACAGCATAAATATCCTGTACAGAGGTTTCCATACGATCATTTACGACAATACTTCCTTTTACACCAAGCTTTAGTCCTGCTTGTTTTGCAAGACTATTTTCGGGTGCCACTCCTATGGCAAGAAAAACCATATCAGCTGCTATTTCACTATTATCTTCCAGCAAGGTCATAATACGTTCCCCATCCTGTCGAAAAGATGTAACATTACTATTCAGTCTTAATGAAATCCCCTTTGCACGAAGCTTACTATGAACAAACGAAGCCATATCATAATCCAGCGTATTCATCAACTGATTCGGCCTCTGAATAATCGTCACATTAAGACCTTTTTCCTTAAGATTTTCCGCAACCTCAATACCTATATAGCCTCCGCCCACAATCACAGCACTTTGCGCTTTTGTTTTTTCCAAATAATCATGAATCCGAAACGTATCTTCTACTGTTCTTAGCGAAAAAATCTTTTCACTGTCAATTCCGGGCAGATTTGGTCTTACAGGTTTTGCACCCGGAGATAATAAGAGCTTATCATAAGGTTCCTCCCATTCTGTACCTGTAAGCAGATTTTTTACTGTTACTGTCTTTTGGGTCACATCAATGTTAGTTACTTCATGATTTACTTTTACTACAATCCGAAATCTTGTCCAAAAACTTTCCGGCGTCTGAAGTGTCAAGTTACCGGAATCTGTGATTACATCACCGATATAATATGGCAGACCACAATTGGCGTATGAAATATATCCTGTCTTTTCAAAAACAATTATTTCTGCACTTTCGTCCAGACGGCGAATTCTTGCTGCGGCCGAAGCTCCACCAGCCACACCACCTACAATTACCACTTTCATTTCTTACACCTCAATTCGTTTTATAAATTAATGCTTTCCACATCCATGGTCTCCACATGTTTTTTTGGCATATGCCATAAAATTATTATACTATATATCTTTATGAAGTAAATAAAAACTGTGATAACAAAATCACAGTCTTCTTTCAAAAACATATTCTATTTTAGAAGATAAGTCTTCTCTAAAAACGTATCCAAGTCTATTGAATTTCTTTATTTCTTCGGGATTTTCAATGCAGTTTTCTGCCATGAATCTAACCATTTCACCTCGTGCCATTTTTGCATAAGTACCTTTTGTTACCAGTTTCCCGGCAGATAATTCGCAAAATGTTATAGATATATAGGTATCTTCTTCGGATAGATATCTCTCGATACATTTAGAATATTCTTTTGATGCCAGATTAATTATAAAGCCCTTCTCATCTCTAACACCTTTGTAAAGCATATCTCCCCAATATTCATATAAGTTTTTTTCATTTCCGATTGTAGCTTTTGCCTTCATCTCTAAGCGGTAAGGTGTTACTCCATCCATTGGCTTCAAAACACCATAGAACGCTGATAATATCCTTAGATGTTCCTGTATATATTCAAAATGCCCATCCTCAAATACTGTAGGAGCCATGTACTGGTACGCAATTCCTTCATATGATAATATCGCCGGTGTAAGCCTATGGTACAAGTCCATATTCTCTAAACGTCTCACATTTTGCTCCACGATTTTATCATTGCATTTCCACAATTCCTTTAACTCATCTTTAGACTTGCCTTTTAACCATGCTAATATTTCCGTAGACCTCTCAATAAACATGGGCAATCCCATAGGTTCTAAAGTATCAAGGTTTATATTCATCTTTTTTGCTGGAGATAATATTATTTTCATTATTCTAATTCCTGCAGCATTTTTTCCGGGTCCTCTGCTGCTTTCACCCTATCATTTGCTTTAATAATAATTCCTTGCTCATCTATTAGATATGTTGTTCTTACAACCCCCATAGAAACCTTACCGTAATTTTTCTTTTCCTTCCATACATCGTATGTTTCAATTACGGTGCGCTCCGGGTCTGCAAGAAGCGTAAATACCAATCCGTATTTTTCTACAAATTTTTTATGAGAAGCCACTGAATCCTTACTTACCCCAAGGACAACTGCTCCTTTCTCTGTAAACTGAGGATATCTTTCAGAAAATCCACATGCTTGCTTTGTACATCCCGGTGTACTATCCTTTGGATAAAAATATAAAATAACCTTTTTTCCAATATAATCATTTAATTTATGCAATTTTCCATCTTGGTCAAACAGCTCAAAATCTGGTGCCTTGGTTCCTACTTCTAACATACTTTAATCCTTTCTTAACGATGCGTAAAATTCAAATTTATATAACTCATTATAAAGTACCCCATAAATTTGCACAACAACATTTCTTTGACAGTTTTACAGCCCCTCCCCACCAATCTCCACCTCCAACTCCATACTCGCAGATTCTCTGCTCGTTGTCGCGGTATTCGTCAAATGAAACTGTGAACACTTTCATTTTCCTCATTACTCGCGCAAAAATGCCCTATATCAGCCACTTAAACTGATATAGAGCATCTCATTTTTCATCTCATTATCTATTTTTCAATCTCGC
>JAZUQL010000126.1:0-1509 GCA_045605685.1 Lachnospiraceae bacterium | reverse complement strand
TTTCACAGAATGGGAATAACATTTTGACCCGTTATTATTTGGGCAATTGTTATGAACTGGATCAGACTTCCACTTCAAAAGAAAAACTCTATCTATTTAGTGATTTTTATGGTGCGGGAGCAGTATATATAAAAGATGGTTCTTCCAAAGGTATATATTATATTCTTCGTGATTATTTAGGTAGTATTACCCACATTGTGGATGCTAATGGTGCATTAGTTCAAGAGTTGAGTTATGATGCTTGGGGACGTTTGCGGAATCCGGTCACACAGGAAGTATATACTCATGAACAACAGCCAACTTTATTTTTAGGAAGAGGTTATACAGGGCATGAACACCTTACACAATTCGGGCTTGTTAATATGAATGCTCGATTGTATGATCCGATATTAGGCCGTTTCCTTTCTCCGGATCCGTATGTGCAGATGCCTTACATGTCACAGAACTTTAACCGATATACTTATGCAATGAATAATCCACTTTGTTATGTGGATGAAGATGGAGAATCTATTTTGGCCGTCATTGGTATTATTGTAGGAGCTTATGTTGGTGGCGCATTAGCTAATAATGGAGAATTGAATCCTGTAAAATGGAATTATAGGTCAGCAAATACTTATTTGGGCATTGGATTTGGCGCATTAACTGGAGGGGTTGTAGGATATGGTATTGCTGTACCTGGAAGCATTACGTTTGCAGGTGGAATCAGCACACCATACCTATCTGCAGGATTGGCAGTTGGAGCTGTGGGACAAGGTAGTAACTGGAAATTTGATTTCCATTGGAGCACTGCTGCAGGTGGTGGAGGTGGTATATCTAATACAGTATATGATTCTAAAATTGCAACAGATAAAGCTATAAGAAATGCTCAATGGGATTATAGTGCATTTCAATATGCAACAGCGATTTCTACAGTGATAATGGCTGATGACGTTACAGGAATAGGTATAGCAGATGATATTTTAATTCCTGCCATTTATAGTTATGCGGCATATCAATTTATGACTGAAAATATGGTAAAGAGGCAGGAACAGCAAATAGCAAGATTGTCTCAAAAAAATAGGCCGGGAAATGGATCTTTATATCAATTAGTTGCCAAAAATGATGGCTTTTATACCAATGTAAGAACTAATTCTACTGTTTATATGAAAAAGGGGGAAGTTTGGAAATATGGAGAGACCATACATGGGGACAAACGATATTCTCCTAATTCATATGAAAGAACAAATTTTGATAGACAGGATCTTTTCTATGGTACAAAAACAGAAATTTTGATACAAGAAAAAATAATGTTGTATTGGTATTATTTTGAACATGGTCAATTGCCACCAGGAAACAAAAGATTTAAATAATCTCCATGCAAATGGAAAATTCGTATATTTGTATCCATAAATAAAAAAACAGTTAATATGAGAATAAAAATAAATACGATATTTTCACGTGAATTCTGTGATTCATATCAGTATGATGTGATTAGAAAGATTGAAAAGCTATTGGATGAGGAATTATCTC
>JAZUQL010000125.1:0-13312 GCA_045605685.1 Lachnospiraceae bacterium | reverse complement strand
AGTCCGTCCATCTCTTTCTCTTCCAGATACTCCTGCAAATCTAATAAAGCACGATTGATTTCACACAACAAATCCATACATATATTGGGCTGTAATGTAATGTTCGTTTTATCTTGCCAATCAATATAAAGAATCTTTTTGATTTCCTTCTCCATTATGTATTACCATCCTGCAACTTTGATTCAAGCCACGCCACTAACACTTCATCCTGTCGTGTAATTTCTGAATAAGAATTGTAGATATAAGTAAATGCCATGTTATAAAACATTATCAATCGTTGCAAATGTGAATCTAATGACACTACAAAATTCTGCAATACTCCTTCAGCTTCTCCTCGATAGGAAATAAGTGCAAGGTTTTTTATTTTTTCAGCCACTGCTTTTGCTTCCGTTAGATTTGAAGAAGCCATCTGAAGGTCTGTCATATAATCTAACATCTCTACTCCTACTTTTACTTCATCTTCCATCTATATACTCCCCCATCTGTAAATATTTCATCATTCGAATTCTCATCATTCGCGGGCTTATCTCCCGTTGCTCTTTTGTGTGGAAATTATATTGATATCCCTTTTTCTCATCCCAGTAATATAGAACCTCTTCTTTTGTTACGTTCTTGTAAAACTCTCCTATAATCAAACTGTTCGTGTTGAGAGATATCTGCTTTTTTTGTATTGTATCATAATCCAATATAAAGACTTTCTCTTCAATTTCATAATCCTCGCGTTGCATAAAGGCACAATCTTTTATTATTGCAAATAGTATTTTGGCACTGTCCAACGTGTAGATTTCATATTCATTTTCAATTGGTTTTAATATAACCGCTCTTCTATTTGTAGCAACCGCTACATAGCTTTGGTTTATTACTAGATGTGTCTCACATTTCCGATATAATTCCCACATTTGCAAAAGAAAAATTGCGGATTCTGTAAAGTTTTCTTTCTCGTCCATAAGCTCCTTTTGCTTCATAGACGAAATAATCATATGCTTTTGTTCTTCTGCAGAAATGCTTTTATCATACTTTAAAAATACTCCAAATGGTTTAGGCCCATCTGTTATCTCATTAATAAAAAATAATTCCTGTTTACTCAGTCTCATTAATTGCCTCCATTTGTCCATATTCTTCCCAACTAGTATAAAATGACTCTGTGTTTGTAAAAAATGTTTCCAACTCTTCTATCGCACTTGTAAGAGGACCTTCATCATCTGTCAAAAAAGCATAATGATACTGTGTCAACAAGTCCAGAAAAGCATATAAAACATCTCTAGTTGCTCCGCTCCATGCTTCCTGCCCTTCTATCTCATCAAGTACTCCTTTTGCATAGGTATAAGCACTATTCATATATGAATATATATCCTTTATGCCTGTTAATACCGTTTCCATATTATTCTCTTCACAAAAAAACTTTTCTATCACCTCAATCCTCCTTGCTAACCAGACTCTTATAATAATCTCTTATTTCTTTCTCTTCTGCCTCAACCTTTGCTTCCCATAAATCTCTTTGTGTTACTGCTTCCGTTCTCCTGTCCTCTGCTTCGATTAAAGCCAATTCAATTTTTTTAACAATTGATGCACGGTTTTGCTCCACAATCGGAGCTTTTCTTTTTAACATATTATCAATTTCACCTAGATACTCCTCACTATCTACATCAAGCTGTTCATAACGTTTCTCCGCATAACCTTTGTATTCTTCCAACATCTCATAACAATCCTCTATTATTTTATCAATTTTTTTTATTATTTTTTTATATTTTTTATGATTCCTTTCAGCTTCTGTATATGTAAAAATATCAATTTGAAATTCCATTATCTCTGCCCAAATATCTACTAACCCCACTTTTATCCTCCTTTTTCTTTTAATTATAATAATTTAATCCTTTGTACATTTGAACCATTTAAGAAATATACATCACCCATTTTTAATTCTTTCACACTTCTTATTACACTTGCCGGAATATCACAACATTTTACTTCTTTTAGATTCTTTGTTGTAAGAAGTGCCTTTTTAGATTCTTTAAAACGCTTCATGATTTCTGACGCTCCATACGCAATCGGTGCGTCTTCTATGTCCGTATATAAGAAGCAAATCCCTAAAGATTTATATTGTTTTAATATCTTATTGTAGATTTCCAATATGTTTTTATTGGCACAGATATAATCAATTACATCTCGGTTATTTATGACAACTAAGTACAACGGCAGTCTTTCAACCGCGTCCATTCCATTATTTAATAATGCATCATATCGTTGTGCAAACTCTGTTTCAATTAATTCCAATATTTCTGCAATACGTTCGACCTCTATCGTATAGTCTTCAACATATGTCTTATTGAACCTTTTCTGTAAAGGTCTTTCGACGTTGTCAATAATATAAGTCTTGATTGGCGCAAAGTCCAAACAATGCTCCATTACATGAAATAGTGAATACAACGTTTTTAAACGAATATCTGGATCATTTCCTACAATACATAACTCATTAATTAGTTTAAAATTAATGGTTACAAGATCTACCGTCGCATAATCTAATGCCATTGGATATATTCGACTCGATTTCTTAAAATGATAATTCTCTTCTATAAATTCATATGTAAGCACGTCCGGAATCTCTGGTATTCTTCTAGCCTGTGCTAAATCATACTTCGCATTCATTTCTTCTACAAACTCTTTGATTGCTCTTGATCTCTCGATTTCTTTCTCTCCTTCAAAAGCAAGATACGTCTGCATTTCAAATAAATCCTTATTTAATTTACAAAGCACTCTGCCCGGAACTTCTTTCGGTTTTAGTCTGCATCGCTCAAATAATGTGCTATATTCCCCTGAATCATTACAGTGAAAAGCAATTCTGCACGCAAAATTAGACAAATATTTATATCCTAGTCCGGATGTCTGCGGGTTCGCCACAATTACTGAAATACCACACGTTAATCCCTCACGTGTAATATAAAGGAAATTATCCTCCTGCGACTCAGCATATACTTCCTTAAATGCAGTAAAATTGTCTATCATCAAAAAGATTTGTGGAAATTCTGTATATCCGGCTTCTCGATAGGCAGAAAAAGAACTGATGCCCATCTCAAGAAATTTTGCCTTGCGAATTTGAATTTCTTCTAATAATAATTTGAACAAGTTACGTAATTTTTCTTCATCAGAAATTGTAACTACCCCACCAACATGGTGCAACTGTTCGTAATTCTTTAGGTACATCGCACCAAAATCCAGAATATAGATATTGGCATCCTTTGGTGAAAATTTATTTGCTACTTGACGTATAATAGTCTGTAGTAAGTTGGTCTTTCCGGTTGCGGAAGAACCAATGATCATTGTATTTTCATCACAGAAATTAAATCGTGCTTCTCCCTGATATTGAGAATCCGGATCATCGTAAATACCTATTGGGATAGAACGTATTGAGTAATCCTGTGAGCTTTGCGTACTTACAACACATTCTGTAAGCGGCGGCACACAAATGCTTGGTAGCCTTTCTATATTATTTCGCTCACAATAATCGTGAATATAGGTAACAACAGCCTCTAGCTGTGTACGATTATTTTTACCCGATTCGTTTTTCTTCTGTGCGAAAACAGTCTTTCTCTTTCCCCCATACTCAACAGACGAAATCACAAATTCCTTCTGCATTCCATCTTCGCGTTTTTCCGGGGCTCCACTATAGGCAGACTGAAACAATTCAAAAATCTCGTTATTACCTACTTGTAAATATGCACGCCCGGGCTCTTTTATTTCAGCAGCTAGCGGAGATTTTAAAACCTCGTTACTATCTTCTTTATTTTGTACCTTTAAACATAGTTTAAATTTTGAATTTGACCAAATTTGCTCATTTACCTGTCCCGCCGGCTTCTGTGTAGCAAGAATTAAATGTACTCCCAGGCTTCGCCCAATTCTGGCTGCACTGATTAGTTCTTTCATAAATTCCGGTTGCTCTGCTTTCAGCTCTGCAAATTCATCCACAATAATAATCAAATGCGGTAACGCAGTTTGAACTTTCCCCTCTTTGAATAGTTTAATATATTTATCTATGTGGTTTACGTTTGCATCTGCAAACAAAGTCTGACGCTTAAGTAACTCTGCTTTTATCGATTTTAAGGAACGTTCAATCTCTCTTCCATCAATATTTGTAATCGCACCAATTAAATGCGGGAGTTCCTTGAACTGGTTGACCATTCCTCCCCCTTTAAAGTCAATAATAACAAAGCTAATTTCGTAAGGATGAAACATTGTTGAAGCAGTCAGTATGAACGTCTGTAGAATTTCACTCTTTCCAGAACCTGTTGTTCCTGCCACCAGGCCATGTGGACCATGTGCTTTTTCATGTAAGTTCAAATATATCACTTCATCTTTTGAGTTCACTCCCAATGGTGCTGCCATAGAATTATATATTTGTGATGTTTTCCATTGTTCTTCTAAATCAATATCTTCTGAGGAATAAATATGTAGTAATTCGTATAATGAAATATTCTTTGTTAGTGCATTTTCAAGGCTTATTTCTTCACAATATACCGGGGCGAGCTTCTGACATATACGCAACATCGTCTCATCCGATATTTCTTGGTAAGAAAATTTAGTTTTTTGATTCCGATCTTTGGCTTTATAAATTAATCCGGTATCTCTGTCCATTAATTCTACAATTTCATCACAACAAATCGGCAGATTCTCATGCGCCTGTTCGAAAAATACAAATGTCACGTTTAATGATGTTGCACATTCAATAAATTGTGATAGCGGGTGATTTTTTAACCCTCTCTCATTCACAACAAGAATAATCAAATATTCCTTTTGAGAATTATCTTTGCTTTCTTTTCGAATTGAAAGTTCTTTGTAAAGGAATTCAAATATAGCATTCTTACTTTCATTGTCATATACCAGATTACGAGTCTTCTGTATATTATAAAGATGAGGAATATATCTTGCCCAATCATACTTTTCATAATTATCTTCTAATAAAAGAACAATATTAACTTCCCCGTAATATTGTCTAACTATGATATCTATAATGATATTCTTAATATACGAATAATTATCTAATTTGTCTCCTATAATACCAATTGCATTTGATGTTTTAAAATCCATTGTTACCGGTGCATTTTCTATATACTCAAACATTTTAACAATCTGCATTGGTATTTCCACCAGTTCGTCACTAACCTCAAATGCTTCTTTTTCCTTATAGTCAACTTGCTGTTTCGAATATACATTTCCAACGCCAGCAAATACCTTCAAAAAATCTTCATCTTGCTTTACTCTGTCAAACAACTCCGATGAAAAATTATCTACAACGGAAATATCATAATCTATATCATGGTAGATTCCTTTTAAATTTTCTAATTCCTCCTGTCTTTTTCGAGAAATTTCTTCTTTTTTACTATCAATATATGAAGTGTACTGTTCCAATCTTTCCGCACAGTCCTTTTTATATTTACTGCGTGTTTTAAAAAAAGTTGCTATTGATGTAAAAATTCCCAACGACATAGAACATACACTAAAAATAATAAATGAACTATTAGACGTATTCGCCATAAACCCACGTACAACAACCGTTAATACAAGCATGATTAGAGCCGGTAATAATGTCATAACTAAATTTTCTTCAGATTTATTCGGCACCGCAGGCGGAACTAAGATATCAATACTCTCTTCAGAAATATGACACTTTAGTCTTGTACTTCGATTAAACAAAGGGTATGCAAATCCACTCGTCTGCGTCTCAACTTCTTTTGCATTTTTCGATGATTCTATACCCTTTTTATCGAAATAGATTTCTTCATTTAGATAAAAAAAAGTGAATTCCTCAATGGAAAAGAAATCATAATCAGAAAGTTTCTCTTGTGTTAAAATCCGCCTCCCGTTGTGATAAACCCCAATAGAAGATTTCTTCTCTATAAGATACCATCCATTTGTTCTTCTTTCGAGTTCTATTCTACTGTCCTGACTATATGTACTACAAATAACAATATCACAGGTATTATCCGTTCCAATCAGATATTCTTTTTCATGATTTAACGACACTTTCCAATTAAAATGCGGGACAACAGCTTCGAAGTCAATCATAAAGCGTACTTCAAATACAAACTCTCCCGTTCCTGCATAGTGGACTAATATGTCATCCCCATGTGCCAAATCTGTATATAACAGTTTTCGCATATCGCCCCTGCTTAAATACACAGTGTTTCCGCACAGTAATTCCCAGGTTTCTTCCCTCTTTTGAAATTCTAATTCGATTACATCGAAATAATCAGATTGATTCAATCGAAATTCGCAACCGTGTGCCGTACCTAATTTTACAGAATCCATATCTGATGTAATTAGAAACTCCCTATAGATGTTCTTATTACTAACAATTACTTTATATTGATAATTCATCTTTATCCCTCTTGTATATTATTTCCGTTCCATTTCTAATCCCTAATTCCTCTAATGTTTTATTCCCTCGTATAAACACGATTGGATTTACGGCAACCAGATAGCAATTGAATATATCATTTACATTCATCTCCAATGAAAATGCTTGATTAAGTGCAATTACCAAATCATTTGCCGTAATATATAACGGTACCTCAATTTCCTGAATCGTATTATCATTGATATTTTTAAATAAAACAATCGCAGTTTCTTCCATCGTTTCTCCTCAAATACTTCGTTATATAAACATATAAGTCAGTTTCTGTATCCCTTGTAGTTGTGCAATTTTATCCACATTATCTATAGGTTCTTCCATATATTCTATATATTCCGCAATCGGACTCTTCCCATTCAATTCAGAAATACTATAGGAATTCTCCTTCTTACTGTTAAATTTATTACATAAGAATATATATTTTTCTCTATCACCAACATCTATATTCCGTATTAAGTATTCTGTCTTATATACAGATTCTTTATCTTGAAGAACAATCATAAGAACAACATCTGATATCTCTAATAGATTTGCCCGCATCCTATTATATCCTGCTTCTATATCAACTATAATATAATCGAAATCCTTGCTGCTCTTGGCATTTTGAATTAATTTTTCGTAAAATTGCTCTTCTATATTCACCGCATCAAGTGTTGCCAGAAATGGCGGTATATATGCAAATCCTTCTCTTCTTATGAACGGCTTCAAATTATGATATGAATTTGTTATGTCGTCTTTAATTGCACGATACCCTTCGTTTTGCATTGCGGTTTTATCATCTAAATAGTGCCCAAATATCTGAATCGATTCCGTACAAATATATAAAACATTTTTATGATTTTGCGCTAAACAAGATGCCATTCCCAAACTTAATGATGTTTTACCGGTTCCTCCAATCGCTGAATAAAACGAGAGTATTGTTGTCTCTTTTTCATTGTTTTGGTTGCGAAAGAGGACTTCACGACTTCTGTAAATCAGTTCATTAAAAATCTCCTTAATCCCAGTATATTTGTATATACAATGAACAGATAATTCTTCCGTTTTCCCAGTATCCAACTCCTCGGTAAGAACAAATAGGTTTGTAATATTTTGTTTTAATAAATCTCTAGAATAAAGATTCTCTGAAACAACCACTATTTCAGCCGTTTTGGGTAATGCAAAAAAATCTTTAAAATATTGCTCATCTGAAATAATCTCTAAGTCTATTCTTTCATCAAAAGCTTCTGCAAATTTGTATTCTAATGTACTTATATAACGTTCATTCGTATCTGCAATTACAATTAATGGCTTACTCATTTTTTATCTCCGAACTATAAACTCTTCATTAGCGAGTTTTATCCTATCTCCTACATTTATCTCTATATAATCATCTGATGGAACTCTCACTCCATTTAGATAGCTACCATTAGCACTTCCCATATCCATCATATAATCCTTAGAATTCCAACTATGTATAATTTTGCAATGAATACGGCTGATGGCCGAATTTCCTTCAATAATACCATCCACTTTATCCGGATTCTTTCCAATCAAAAATTCCTCCTTTGTAATAGGGATTGTTTTTAACCCGTCTGCCGAAACTAGCATAATAGGCCCACGTTCACCTTCATATGGATTCTCCATGCTCCAAGTTCCTTCTTCATAAGCATATTGTATATTTCGCTCCTGTAATTGTTTATTAATTCTTTTGTATATATCGGTATCTTGTTTTACATTAGAAATTTCTTCTGTTGTATTATTTAACGGAAGATAAATCAGCCTAACAGTCAAAGAATCTTTTTCAACATAAATCCGATAGAATCTTGAATCAATAAAATCAATATTTAAGAATCCATTTTCTTCAATTTGTTTAATTATTTTGATTAGATTATTAATTACCGAAACAATTTCATTTTGTTTTGCATTTACGAAAAAATTCTCTAAGGAAATCATATCTTCTATAAAGTACATTAATTTGATGTTTCCGTTATATCTTAATTTCCTGCATTTGACAAAACATGTTTTCCCGTGGTTTTTCATCACACGAAACGCTATATCATAAAAGAGTTCTTCTTGCTTTAATATATATGAAATTGTCTTTTCGTTTTCTTCTTCTAAAACATTTTTATCTATTCGTTTATCTTGTATCATATCCTATTCTCACTATTTATTTTTATGAAGAGGTCCAAAATCACGTACATAAATGTATTCTCCAGACTCATCCTGATCTATTGGAGATAAAAATTTCAGTTTTCTCCTTGCTTGTTTTCTTATATTGATTCCCTCTGTAAACAAATTTCTTGTTGCATTTTCAATCATATAATATCTTTCTATTTTTTGCTTCCAAATTGATGTCAGTTCACTGTCAAATCGACTCACTGCTGCGTATCCATTCATCATATTCTGATTATATTCTTTTTGAAAATTTCCAAAAATCATATATCTTTTCCCATTTTTTGTTGCATAAATTTTAGACAGTGTTTCGTTTGAATCCATCGATTTTAATGCATTTCTATATATTGGGAAAATCTGTTGCATATCTAATATTTCTTCGCCTATTAAATCCTGTAATGCTATAAAATCCTGTATATCTGCATTATTCGCCTGTATCATTAAATTGATAGCCTTTATGTAACACTCAATGCGATATTGAATATTATTTATCAGGTCCCCTTTCATGGAGTTCTCAAGTATTAACCGACTCAAACTACTTTTTATATGCAATAATCTATTATTATCCTGAATTAAATTATGTATTGCTTCATTCGACTGTTGTTTTAAATCGAATGGATTTAAATATAATTCCTCTACCATTATACTTCCCCTCTCTTGTCAAATGGATTATTCCTATCTGCCACTCTCATTTAATTTATTCTTCACTCTATCCAACGCTTCTGTTTCTCTGGAATTCACTCCATGAATTCCAACATTATAATTCTTGCTCATTATAGTTGGCTCCTTGATCTGCATTCTATCATTTGACCAATCATCCCCGATGCTCTGATCATATTCCTCAAACACTTTGCCACTGTCACTAATACTAATTCCCTCTCTAAACAAACACTTTGCCAATACATTTTTGGTTAACTGTGCATCTGCATAAGCAGTTTTCGAATTCTCATTCGCTTGTATTGTACTTCTTTCGTCACGCATTTCTAGCGGGATTACCTCTAACATATCACTTAGATTGCTAAAGAATCTCCCCATTTTTTCTAGTTCCCCTCTTGATACTAAAATATTCTCTGCCATCCTGCACTCTCCTAGTGTAATATTATTTTTCTTCCAAATTCATACGTTCTATGTTAATAAACTCTTTTTCCTTCGCTGCTCTTTTATAAAATTCATCCGCAAATAACATTTTGTCTTCTCTCATTTTAATCAAAATGTTTCTCTTTTCCTCAAGTATTTGATTCAGTACATTATCTGTATTTCCCCACGCATCCTGCAGTCCGTCCAGTTCTCTTAATTCTTTGAAAATCCAGATTTCTTCTTCTTCCTCATCCTGCTCAAACTGACGGATTGCTTGTTCCAGTTCCTCTTCTTTTTCTTCTAAGTTTCTTAATTTATCATTATCCATATCATTTCCCTTTGACTGTCTGTTTTCTATCATATCCAGAAAAAGCCCACATTGAATATGTGGGCTTTTCATTAAAATACTATGCATTTGCCAACTGTTCATCAATTTCAAGAATCTTTTCTTTACATCCATTGATATAGTCTCTAAAATTGCTAACAGCATCCGGAAGTGTTGTTACAAGAAGTGTTTTATAATCATTTTCATAAACATCTCTTGCCTTGTCGTATGCTGCTCCCTCCCAATACTCCGGCAACGCATCCATAGATGCATTAATCTCTGCCGCTGCATTACTTAATTCATCAATTGCTTTGTTTATTTTCGTAATGCATTCTTCAATTCCGCTTCTTTCAACTCTTGTTGCCATGTTCCTATTCCTTTCTATGTTTTTTATTTATGTAATCCCTTCCGGTTTACATCATGTTTCATCTGTTTCCCTCTCCCACTCAATTACAAATTGTAGTATATTTCATCATAAAAGACAATATTTCCCAGAAAAATTTAAGGTAACTTTTTTATAATACACATTTCTTTAGTTTAATATACTAGAAAGCTGAATTTTTTCATCATTTGTCAAAGAATCTCTCCATTTCATATAATCATCTGAGGAATAAATTATATCTTCAACTGTCAATACTTGTGGTATATAAGTCAGCATTTCTGTTTTATACTTATAATACTTAAATGTATCATTGATTTCATTGATTTTTGCACTAGTTGTCAATCCTTCATGTGCTTTTATAATTACATAATCTTTTTTGATTCCTCCATCTGATATATTATACTCAACGAAATTTGCACTCATCCCAAACTGAGCGTATACATCTGCTATGTCTATTTGCTCCATAGATTTTCCTATTGATATTGCATTCAATTCCTTTTCAACATAATCCTGATATGTCCCCCAGGTAAAACTTAGTAAAGAACCTGCAAACGGGACGCCATTTTCCACAAAAGATTTTGCCATCGAATTTGCCACCTGTTCTGCGGCTATTTTTGATGTTTGTGCAATTGCTTCTCCCGCCACTTGCTCTGCTGCAAAATTCATACATTCACTTGAAAGTGAATATCCGCATATCTGATTGAGCAAATACCTTTCCTCAAAATCTGTACACACATCTACTAACTCTATATTTTTCACAGTAGAATGTACCGTAATAGTTGATTCTTGACGACTTGGTCTTGCCCCGTACTCTCCATTTCTAAATTGTATAAATGATAATTTTAATGATCCATCTTCTCCCTTGATAACCTGTATATCCGGATATTTCTCATCTATATCTCCGATTATAACTAGTCCTTCTTCTTGCGATATAATATTATCTATCCCACTAACTGTTGCTTGCAATAAAGCCATTCTTTGAAGCAAACTATCTCTTTGGTTCCATAGTTCATTAAACTTCTTATCACTTATATTTTGCATTTCATTCATTCCAGCCAATTGCATATCGGAAAGATATGATAATCTTGTATAAATTTGAGTTACTTTTTCTTTGGAAATCTTAAATTCGGAGTAGTCTCCCAAAGTTGGTGCACAAAAATATTCGAACCAGTTCGCATCATAATCTTTTCTTTCACTCATCATATATTGGAAAAAATTTCCCATCTCTTCTTCTTCCGCATTTAAATATGCAATTGCTAATGCATTATACTCTGCATCTGTTATTTCATCCGATTCCTTTGATAAAACCTTTCTAACCTCATTCCAATCAATCTCTATCTCCCCATCATCCTCAACAGCAACCATCCGATTTACATAACAAGATAATAACTCATATCTCTTTTCACTCATGGTGACCTCGTCATATCCTGTCCCGTTAAATGCACTTAAAAGAGCATTTAACGCATTATTTACAGTATGACGAATTTGAATTCCTTCCAAAAACAAAGAATTTGTGTTTGTATCAATCCTGTCATATAAAGCTATTTTTGCATCCATAATGTCTATGTAATTTGTATCAAAAATTTCTAAACATGAATGATAACTTGACATATTTTTATAATAATCATTTGCGTAATCCTGGTTACTTTTCTCCTTATAAGACTGAATAATGGAACTATTATATTTATTTGAAAATAACACTTTATTTTTCTGTTCAAATATTATACTTCCATTTAATTCTAATTTAATAAAACACTCTCTCCTTAACAATTTGAAATCTTCTATATCTACTGTATTTGCTAATTTCATTGTTTGAATAACTAATATGTAATCGCTCATTTGCTGTTTTAAGTTTGTAATAGAATCACCCTGAACAAAATCATTATTTAGAAATTCATTTAATTTTGTTTCTATAATGGATAAATTCGCATTGTCTGTTTCTAAAACGGATATTGCCTCTTCACATTGTTCTTCCAAACTACTTGTGTCTAAATATGATGTTTCAATCATAATATACCTCTCTGAATCCCCCCGTTATGTTTATCATTTATAGACTACTTTTAGCTTTTTTAATAGTTTCCGATGCTTGTTGTTGAAAAATATCAGCCAACATTTGGTCATATTCGTCAAATGTAGCTCCTAATCCTTTTATTCTATTTGCTTCCTCTGATAGATATTGTGCAAATAGACTTTTAGTTTGCTGAGAGTTTGTAAAAGCAGTTTTTGAATTTTCATTTGCAACTATTGTACTTCTATCATCACATGAACCTAACTTTTTTTCTTGCAAAAGGTTCATCAACTGTTCCATTTCTCTACCAGTTTCATCCATTTCATCTTTTGAAATATTTACTATATCTGACATGCCCTTTTCTCCTTGTCTGTTTTATTCAGTCTATTACCACCTTGAAGAGTTCAAAATTGCTATTTTGATTGTTTCAAAATCTTCCTCTTTAATCCAATACGAGTATCATAAATACGCATCTGTAAAGCAGTATTAGGATTCAATGGTGTATATACAAACTTACATATCATCTTGTTATCCCAATACTTATGTTCTTGACAACTTACACCTTGAGAACTTCCCCACTTTTCTATAGCTCTCCATCGCGCCTTTACTATAATGTTTTCATTCTCTGCTTGGTAGGCATCCTCATGACAAAATGCATAAAAATAAATACTATCCTCTGTCTCAAACAGTGTATACATTGTAACCGGGCACGGTCCCGGATCTGGGGTCGGTGGCGCTGGCTCCGGTGCCGGGGCCGGGTCTGGATCTGGGCTTGGTGCCGGATCCGGGCTTGGACTTGGCGTTGGTTTTGAGGACGGACTCTGCGATTCTGCCTCTTGCTGTGGTACTTGCGGCGCCTCCTCTTCTACTACCGGCTGAATTTTTGTAAGAACAAATAGGGACACGTACTCTGTTTCAAAGGAAAGAACCATCTCTTCTACTTCCGCTTCCAGGCTGCTATAT
>JAZUQL010000124.1:0-11928 GCA_045605685.1 Lachnospiraceae bacterium | reverse complement strand
ACGCGGGCTAGCGCCCAATAAATAGGCAAAAAATACGAGGAAGAATGCTAGCGAGAAGCCCAGCGTCTTGCCGTTTCGCGACAATCCACACGCGGGCTAGCGCGGCTTGGAAATAAGCATAAAGCCGAGCGCGAACTCGCGACAAAGTCGCTCGTACGCGGGCTGGCGCCCAATAAATAGGCAAAAAAATACGAGGAAGAATGCAAGCACTCTTCCTCGTATTTTTTCGCCTATTTGCTCGGCTTGTAGCCAGTCGCGATTATTCGAACTCTATCGTTCCCGGCGGTTTACTGGTTAAATCATACAGAACTCTATTAACCCCTTTTACCTCATTAATGATTCGACTCATAACCGTTTGCAGTACGGCAAATGGAATCTCCGCTGACTCCGCAGTCATAAAATCAATTGTATTGACTGCACGTAGGGCAATTGCGTAATCATACGTACGTTCATCTCCCATAACTCCCACGGAACGCATGTTGGTGAGTGCTGCAAAGTACTGACCAATGCTTCTGTCTAATCCGGCTTTTGCAATTTCCTCGCGGTAAATTGCATCTGCCTCTTGTACGATGCGCACCTTCTCTGCCGTTACTTCCCCAATGATTCGGACACCCAGTCCCGGTCCCGGGAATGGCTGACGGAAAACAAGTTTCTCAGGAATTCCGAGTTCCAATCCTGCTTTTCGAACCTCGTCTTTAAAGAGATTGCGAAGCGGCTCAAGGATTTCTTTGAAATCCACATAGTCCGGCAAACCTCCTACGTTGTGATGGGATTTGATTACTGCGGATTCTCCACCAAGTCCGCTTTCCACGACATCCGGGTAGATGGTTCCTTGAACCAGAAAATCAACTGCCCCAATTTTCTTGGCCTCTTCTTCAAACACGCGGATAAATTCTTCCCCAATCACTTTACGTTTTCGTTCCGGTTCATCTTCTCCGGCCAGTTTCACGTAAAAGCGGTCTTGCGCATTTACCCGGATAAAGTTTAAATCATACGCTCCATTTGGTCCAAAGATTTCTTCTACTTCATCCCCTTCATTTTTACGAAGCAGACCGTGGTCGACAAATACACAGGTCAACTGTTTGCCGATCGCTTTCGCAAGAAGAACTGCTGCAACGGAAGAATCCACACCGCCGGAAAGAGCACAGAGAACTTTGCCGGTTCCGACTTTCTCTCTGATTTCTTTTATCGAGTTCTCAACGAAAGAATCCATTCGCCAGGTTCCTGCACACCCACAAATATTACGCACAAAATTATAAAGCATCTTGCTACCTTCTTGTGTGTGAAGAACTTCCGGATGAAATTGGATTGCGTATAATTTCTTTGATGCATTTTCCGCTGCAGCAACCGGACAGTCTGCGGTATGTGCAATCGTTCGAAATTCCGGTGCTACGTTAGAAATATAATCAAAATGACTCATCCAACATATTGTGGTCGGTTCTACATTTTCAAATAAGACCGAAGTGGTGTCTACGTGTACCTTTGTCTTACCGTATTCGCGAACCGGAGCTTTGCTCACGCTTCCACCAAGAAGATGCATCATAAGCTGTGCCCCATAGCACAATCCAAGCACCGGTATTCCTAATTCAAATAGCTCTTTTGTATAGGTAGGTGCCCCTTCTTCATAACAACTGTTCGGCCCTCCTGTTAAAATGATTCCTTTCGGATTCATTGCCTTAATCTGCTCGATTTCGGTTCGGTAAGAATAAATTTCACAATAAACATTGCATTCTCGGACGCGTCGTGCAACCAACTGATTATACTGACCGCCAAAGTCAATTACAAGTACCTTTTCCTGATTCATGAATTCTTCCTCCTAGTTTAATAGATACATTATAGAATAGCAAAAAACCGTTGACAATAGAAAAACTCAACGAAATCTTTCTATTTTCGACGGCTCATTGAAAATAAATTATACAAATCCTATTTGATTTTTCCCAGTAATTAGTTTGATTTGTGTAGATATTTTTCTTTGGTCGCAAGTCCTCCTCGGATGTGACGTTCGGATTTATTTACCTCGAGTACCTTGCGTGCTTCTTTGGCGAGAGAAGGATTGATATGCGCAAGTCTTTCGGTTACATCTTTATGTGCGGTTGCGGGTATTTAGAGCGGTTTTGATTGGGGTTGATTTCTTGCTTGGTTTCGGCTGTTCTTCTTGATTGTCGCTTACGTTTTCAGTTCCTTCAATAAGCACAGTTTCATCTAATCCTAAGTCGCCGATAAGACGCAGGTAAATATCCACATTACCATCCTTGTCTACTTCAATTTTATTAATGAGACGCTTGAGCTGGGTGTTGGTCATTTCATGAACATCCGTAATATCTTCCATCTCTTTGAAGGTGCTGTTTAGAATTGCTTCCAACTGCTCTCCCTTTGTGAGATTGTAAGACACCATCTTTAATTCATTTTCCAATCTATCAATCTCTTTTCTCATACCACCAATTTTCTCATTTAATTCCTTTCTGGAAATCAAATCATCGGTGTACATATCCATATATTTTTCACGCGATCTACGAAGTCTGTTTAACTCTGCAGTTAACTCCTTTTCGTATTCTACATTTTCATCCTTCGCTTTGTAGACACGCTGAAACTCTTTAATTACATGGTCGATTACTTTCTTCTTTTTGCTAAGCACATCCTGGAAGTACTCCTGCAACACTTGAATCAATTCTTCCTCATCCACTGTGATTGCATTCGGACAGCTATCCGCACCACGACCATTGTGACCGGAGCACACCCAACGGACATAAGTATTCTTGTACTGACGAACAGTTCTACGGAACGACCAACCACAATCTTTACATTTAATCAATGTCGAGAATAAATGCTTGTTACTCTGGCGTTCATGGGTCATCTTGAAAGAATCGTGACGACCTTTTAAAATCTCCTGTGCTCTGTCAAAAGTTTCATCATCGATAATGCGAAGTTCCGGACGAATTGTTACCAACCATTCAGATTCATCTTTTTCTTTTCTCTGTCCGGTAAGGAAATCAGCAACTTCCTCTTTGCCATTGATAATCTTTCCGGTGTATATCTCATTGGTCAGAATACGACATACAGAATTCTGACTCCAATTATTTCCTCGCTTGGTTTTTACACCACGTTCATTGAGCATGTTGGCAATCTTAGCACCACCGTAACCTTCCTCGATGTACCACTTATACATCTGACGGATAACCTTTGCTTCCTCTTCATTAATGGACAGATTGAAATAGTCACCGATGGTCTTATCATATCCGTAAACAATGTTTGGAACTCGACCTTTTTCTGCATTCATCTTCTTACCAAATTTGATACGCTTAGAAGTGTTCGCACTTTCTTCCTGAGCCAATGCACCAAAGATGGTTAATACAAATTCTGAGTTACCCATACTTGTCATATTAGCGGTAAGGAACTGTGTTTCGATACCAAGTGCTTTTAGCTTGCGGACACTCTGTAATAAATCAACAGTATTTCTGGCAAAGCGGGAAATATCCTTTACCACAACCATATCAAACAATCCCTTTTCTGCGTCTGCAAGCATACGCTGGAATTCTTTACGGTTCTTGATTTTGGTTCCGGAAATACCTTCATCTGCATATAATTTAATAAGGTTGTCCCCCGTACGTTTTGTATATTCTAAGAAAAACTCCTTTTGAGTCTCTAAACTGTTGAGCTGGTCTTCTTTGTCTGTGGATACTCGGCAATATGCTGCTATGTTCATGTTTATCAACCTTTCTGTTAGAGTTGTTGCGTTCTGTTACGACTATTATTATATAATTATACAAAAAAGTCAACCAAACTATTGTATAAATTACATGAATTTGGTTGACTTTTTTACATTTTAGTCTTATAATATCAATACTTGTTTGAAGGATTTTTATATCCTTTGAAGAGCCCATTTAGTGTTGGTAGCACTTATGGGCTTTATTTTTATTCAGGGATTCCATCTTTGCTATACTTGTATGAAGCATTGGATTCAATGAGTCTCTGATATCTCTTTATATAGTCATTAAGACACAAATCATTTGCACATCCTGCCCATTTATCTGGTTCCTCTTCCATCAGTTCATCATCCTGCCATCCACAACTTGGGCAAATTTCAAACGTGCCTTTGTCAGAGAATGTATACTTACCACATACCGGGCAATCGTGAGGAGCAACTTCGTAAGCATCTTCTAAATATTGGTAACCAGGATTTTCTTCAATCTTCTTATCATACTCCTTACGGTATTGATTTAACGATAATTCGTTTTCTCCATCTGTAGCATCTGGATTTTCCGTTTGATGCAAGTCGTTTTTCCAGCCACAGCTGCTACATTGAATATAATCATAAACTTCTATATCTTCTTCATCTAATTCTGAAAAATAGTATTTGCCACATACCGGGCAATCCATTGCCTTATAATTCTTTACATTTATCATTTCTTTTTACCTTTCCGCCTTTTTTCAGCTTTGTAATATTCATATCCTGCAGTAGGCTTAAAATAAGTTACAACATATCCGTCTTTGGTAATGATTGCTAAGGTATTTGTACTTTTATTATACTTGTAGGTAGAGCCATTTCTGTCAATAAAGCTAACACAGTTTTTTCTATCCACAGTGTTTGCAAATGATACCGCATGTGCTGCATAGGATTCCTTAGTCAAACAACCAACCTGACTTCCATGTCGCGCAAAATGATCTAACAATGTTTTTTTATTAAAATCTTTTGCCCATGCATAATTAGTGTGCGTTGTAGGCTTCCCTTGCCGGCCATGGTTGCTGTTTCCATAGCGATAACTTGCGCCTTTAGTTGCCATATGCGCCTGCCCCCTCTCCATGATTATAAATCCATGGGATATAATAATAGAAGTTTGTTTTCTCCTTAAATTCGTCAAAGATGGGAGAGTTTAAACTTCCATATACAATAATACCTGTAGGCTCTAATTCATCAATAACTTTTTCCAAGAAACAATACCATTCATACTTTTCGAATTTATACTTGCTAAATCCATGAGTCCCTATGGCAATTAAATTATGCTTTGGAATTGCATTTAAAAATTCCGGTAACAGCTCATCTACACCACATCTAATATTGGGTATAATAGGAATGTTATTATTGCCAAAGAAATATGTGAGCGACAGGTTATCGTTCATTTGCGCTTTTTGCTTTATACGTGGCATATCAGTATGTATGCTATAATCAAAGCCAATAAGCCCTGCTGTGCGTTGAAAGAACGAAAGATATTTCTTTGGATTTCTTCGCACTCTCTCAAATGAACTATCCGGTGCATATGTACAGATAAAAGTATCTGACAAATCTCCTCTAAAGTTAAGTGCCTTATTAAATGGCATAATCTTTAAAGGTATTTCTTTTGAAATCATATCCTCTGTTAAGATAGGATATTCTTCAATATCTGTGAACTTTGCGTTGGGAACCAAAAATGCTTGAAATGAGTCGTCCACAGCCTCATTTTTCCCATAAATTTCTACACTCATGATTTTTACCTCCTTAAGTGTAATTGCTCAAGGGTAAAAATCGTGTACTTGTTTGAAGGATTTTTATATCCCTTGATGGGTTTATTTAGTTACTTTATATGAACAGCTGCCGTTGGTAGCAACAGGCTGAACATTACATTACTAAAGAGAATCTATTCGTTTTTGCAATTCATCTGCTGGCAATCTTCTTTCTTTATGGTCCAGCAAGCTCTTTAAACAATAAGCATATTCTGACTTGTTAATACAGTCTTCTTCGTACAACTTGTCCAAAAGTCCAATCGTACCATAGACTTCTACACCTTCCTTATAACCGGCTTTTCTCAGTGCATTATCACCCGTCAATAAAGGAATATTTCTATATTTTGCAATTGCAAGAGCTGTTCTATCATATGCCGAAAGTTTTACATATTTATATGCCAACTCTGCTGCATAGAAAAATTCTTCTGTTGTAAGTTCAACTCCTTCTAATCCTAACCTTTGGAGGTCATCCAAAAGTTCTGGCGGAGATACTATTTCTTTTCTAAGAGCTTCCTTGTACATAACGTATGTGCAAGGGAGACGAAACGGCAACTCCGTCATGGATATACACTTAAAATCCAGCCAAATGTTGGTATCACTACTTATAAATCTCAAGCCTTACACCTCCATCAAGCCACAGAACTCTTCCATCTCAGCAACAGGAATACGCAATAGCTCTGCCCCTCTTTGAAGGGTTATTCCTTCTTCGTTAACAGCTCGATATACCAATTGTCGGAACAACAATGGTTTTTCCTCATTTTTTACACGGGAAGGTTCTCTCCTTTTATAATCATTTTTATTAGCGTTAATATAAAAGTCTTTTGCTACATAATCAGAAATTATGCCTACCACAGAAGCCCTCATCACCAAAAGATACATCGATATTCCGTACTCCCTGCAAACAAGTGCCATATCTTTTGTAATCGCAGCTTTACGAAAACCCAATTCCCTAATCAGGTCATTTTTTGAAATAAGAACTGCACCAGCTATCGCTGTAGCTGCTTTCTCATTCTCCTTTTCTTTGCTCTCATCCCAAACAAACATCAAATGTGCAAGTTCATGCAGTATGGTTGTGCGTTTTCTTTCCGGTCTCATATTTGCATTGATTACTATATACGGATACTCATTTACAAATCCGTTCATACCAAAGAAATGTTCGTTCTTAATGCCTAATTCAAGCACCAATATCCCTTTATTTTCAAGCACGACCATCAATTCATCAATTGGGCCATCCTCTTGCAAACCTAATGTTTTTCTTAATAATCTGGCATCTTCTTCATAATCTCCTGTAACATTAAGCACATGACACTTTGGTGCTGGAGGAAGCGGATTCCCACCAAGACAATCTATCGCATCATAAAATCGTGTAAAATATTCCTCTACCGATTCCTCAATATACTCTTGCTGTGTTTTGGTAAGAGTTGAGTGCTTCCTGAACTCACAGTGTGTAAAAGAGAGGTTAGTATTTCTCGAAGCAAGGAAATCCACAACATAAACGCCTAATGCTTCCGCAAGCTTATTAATGGTCTCCATATCCGGCTTTCTTTTGCCACTTTCATAGTTTGAGATAGCCATAGATGTAACACCACATGCCTCAGCCAAGTCTTTCATACTCATATTCTTTTTCAAACGATAATACTTAAGATTTTTCTCAAACATATAAATTACCACCTTTCCTATGTTTATATTATCATTAATTTTTTAGTTTGTAAACACCTTTCTGTTTATTTTTTTGAATTCTATATCATTTTATAAACATCAATTTAAAAAAAGCAAGGTCTCTACCTTGCTCCTCTCCATCTTATTCTCACCGATTCCCCCACCTTTTCTATCTTCTTTGTTCCTGCTATGTACTCATTCTCCTCTGCACACCTTAATGCAGCCTCTTCAATCGCACGTTCAACCTTCCCTGCGTTTGCTTCAACCAAAAGCTTACACAAGAAGTCAGCGGTATCTTCCGCCGAATTCGGATTGTGAAAACGATAATTCAATTTTCTCTGCTTCAAGCGGAATCCCTGCCTCCTTCTCACTCTTGTCCTTCTTTTCAATACTATGAGATTAATTCTTAAGTTAGACCTGATTTTTGTTACTGATTCCATTTTACTTTAGTTAAAACCGAAAATCGTTACCCAAATATGATACAAAAAGTCTATTCCCACTGTACTTGCATTCTTATGTAATTACAAAGTGGCAAGCAGTGCAACGGTATATACCTATTGCATTTTGCTTGTTGTGGAATATCCCCAACTCCCCTGAACGTTCAACTACATTGTCCTGCCACACCCTCATGACATGAGTGCTAACAGATAGATAAGATGAGTATTACTATAATCCGTCTTAATAATATTAGTATTATTACATCGTACTTTTTACGAGTCTGGGAGCGAACATTTTACGAGCCCAAAATCGTAGTTTCTACTAGTCCAGAATCGTAAATCTACGGTGAACTGTATTAACTATATTTTACATTTTATATCAACTGCCAAAAAAGCAGATTCCTAAATTGGAAATCTGCCTTAAATAAATTTTATTCAGTTATTAGCCGGAGGCGTAGCTTCTTCAAAATGCATTTTGAAGAATTCTAAGGGTTTGGGATAATGTCCCAACAAGCAAAATAGCAAAACCTGTACAGGTTTGCCTTGCTTGCCAATTTGTAAACAAGTGAATGCATACTTTCAGCCTCATTGGAAGACCTAAAATTTATACCTGTTGTCATTTCTATAATACCTATTTCTTAATTACAGGTATCCATACCTCATATTGAGCGTTCTCCGGATCCGGATTCAAGTAAACTTCAATATCCGGTGCATTGGCGTATTCATATCCCGATGTAGGAAGCCATTCTGTTACAATACGTTGTTCCAATTCTTGAATCGACTGATTTGTACCTGTTCCTGTAAAAATTGCCCAAGTAGCGGCTGGAACAATATACTCCTCAAATTCCGCAGTTGCCTTTGTACTTGGAACTGCAATGAAATATTTCCATTGCTCCGTGTCATTGCACGCACTCACACCTAAAAGTCCCATCGGTGCAGCATCCATCAGACCTGCCAGTTTTTGTATTGTCCCATTAATCGCTGCATCCTGCCACATTTTAGGCACAACCGTAAAATTGTTCTCCATTTCCTTATCAAGCGGCTGTGATACACCTATGATACGGAAAGCATCTTTCTTTTCAATACGATAATTCATTTCTTCCACTCCCTTGACTGTAATCTTAAATGTGATAGGAGGAAAAGATTTTATAGATACACCTTCTTTTTTTACTGCGGAAGGTGCAACACCATGAATACTTTGAAAGGCTCTGTTGAAGGCAGTCGGCGACTGATATCCATACTCGCCTGCAACATCAATTATTTTTTTATCACCGACTTGCAAGTCTACCGCAGCTAATGACATTTTTCTTCTTCGAATATATTCCGACAAAGAAATCCCTGCCATATAGGTAAACATTCTCTGGAAATGATATGCTGAACAACAGGCAATTTTTCCAAGCTGCTCGTAATCAATATCGTCTTTTAAATGTTCTTCTATGTAGGCAATTGCTTGATTTAATCTCTCAATCCATTCCATTTTATCTGCCCCTATCATCAACATAAGTATACTTGCAACTCTCGCCTTTTTCCTCTCATTATCTGCACAAAAAAGAGAGGTATTAAAGCAACTAATAATCAATATTCGCTAGTTTTGCCTGTCTACACAAGTCTTTTGTTTGCAATTTATACTGTTTTCCATCTTTTATAAAATAAGTTCCGCATTGCCGAAATTCAAAATGTACATCCTTTTTCACACATTGCCCCCGAATATCCAACACCCAATCATAATTAAGTGGGCGCGCATTGTAATCCGACTCCCCACCAACCACAACCAATTCGATATCATCCAAATACTTTTCCATATCAACCTTCTCAAGCAACGGTTGTGCGGTGATACATTTATGCTTGATTGGTAATGATTGAAATACAGGCAATTTTTTATCTGCATTTTTCTGATTTTCAATGGTACAACACACAACTACATTATCATATCCATCCGCCCAATCATCCGGGATGCAGTCCATAAAACGTTCAATCCGTTTTGTCAGAAACAGAAACGTACAATCCAGTCTCTCCCGTATCATCGACCAACACTCTTCTCGCCACGCATCCGCTTCTTCAATCAAAAAATCTGTAGAAAAGCAGAGGTATACCATTCCGGCTTTCATCTTGTAATTGCCATTTTTCAATTTTTCGATTGGCTTATAAAAATCTTTTGTTTTTACAATATCATTTGTGTTGACACCTCGTTTCGCATCACCTTTATGAATGTAGCAATGCAGACACCCATCGCTACATTTTTTACAGCCTCGCCAAGGATTCCACATGGACATACTAAACACCCCGTTACCTTCACATCTTCTGTTGTTTTCAATCTCTCCGTTAATCTGCAAGTTTCTATTCCCTTCAAATTGGAAATTTACCCAATCACCTTTTCATTCTTAGTTCGATTGCAAGGTTCCTTTATTAGTTTAAAAACAACAAAAACGAAAGAAAGAATAATGCCGTAAGAAAAGCCAAATATATGTGTTAAAACAGATGACCAATTATCATTTGCTATAACGAAATAAATTATAGTTATTAGCACATCTACTCTATACCATTTATACTTGAATTGTTCTGGGAAGCGAAGATAGCACACTACGAGAGTAGCAATTAGTGCAAATATTCCCCCAGACGCACCTCCTCCGTAGCTTGGTTCTGCACTTGACACAATCCAAGAGAATGTTATGTCAGCAAATATGGCACTGATAAAGAAAAAGAATAGAGTTTTCCATTTTCCTATAAATGGACTTAGTAAAGAACCAACAGCCAATAAGCCAATAATATTTCCAAATAAATGATATAATCCATAATGAAGAAACGAACAAGTGAACCATCTATAATATTCTCCATTAATGAAATTTAGGCTACAAGTCCCAAGCATATCATTAATCTCTGGTTTAATCTCTTTTACGATATATATGACTATAAAAGAGATAGATAGAAAAATAGTAACAGCATTACACTGAATCCATCTGAATAATTTTGTACGCATTATATCCCTCCAATTTAGAATGAAAATTCAAATTTTTCTTATTATCCAGCTCTAATTCCAGCTACGCTCTTTTTTGCAGTAAATCATCACTAAAACAAAAGATATAAGCTGGCCTAATAATATTCTTACAATCTGCATATTATCAGCTTCGTTGTTAGATATTACATGTAAAAGATTTGTTACAACAATATTATTGAACAAGTGATCTCCAAGCCCCATCCATAGTGAACCTGTCATTTTATAAAGCACCGACCACTTAATGCTCATAACACCCGACAAAATAATATATCCAATTCCCATTACAAGTAAATTACCGAGAGATGAGTTACCTTCTATATAGTCTCTCATAGGCATAACCCAATGCCAAACTCCGAATAATAAGGCAATAAAAAACACAGTACCTTTGAAACTCATTTTATTTTCAAGCAGACGAGAGAAAAGTCCTCGAAAAATACCCTCTTCCATCCAAACATTTATAAGATTGAAAGTGATACAAAGTAGAATAAATCCAATTCCGTTTTGCTTAACCGCCTCACCATTTAATGAAAAACCGCTTATATAAACAGAAAGCTGAACATTTCCATTCATGCAATACAGCAGAACACATTCTACAAAATAAGCAATTGAAAAGCAGGAAACTCCCAACGCCAATCCTTTTAAGATATTCTGCACAATCTTAGTTTTTGTAAATCCGATGCTATCCCAAGAAAGCTTTGATAACACAAGCATTACCACCAAAACAATTATGCCAAAAACCTTATGTATAAAATTCTCTGCTAGGATTGTTTCGTCTGTTCTTATCCACAAGTACTCTACAACTCTTGCGATACAGCATATAAGAAAAATCAGCACACAACTTAATATAGATTTTTCAAAGATTGTTTTTTTCATTTTCATCACCTACACAAATTCAATTTCGTCCCTTATCATCTCATACGCACTTCACCTATGTTACTTGATCCAAATACATTTTTATCAATCCAGCACTGATAGTAGCAATAAACAAAGCACTTGCTAGCAACGCAGTTATAACTAAACTTTTTATTGTATTTCGTTCATCTTGTGGATTACGTCTCTTTCTAAAGAAATATACGGGCAACATTAACAGCATCAATACAACCCAACATATAACTGTACACATTACTATCCCTGGTAAAAATCCCATTATTAGCACCTCAATCTAACACAATCCAAAATTCAAAGTTTCGCCTACTTTTCTACAACAATTTCTCAACTTCTTTAACTGCAAATTTCTGAACAAGTCCACAACTCTTACAGCAATAACAAACTACAGAACTTCTCTTTGGTTTTAATTTATTTATCTCACCTTCCGGATAAAAAAACATTCCATGCATTCCTGCCATTTGTCCTTTTATT
>JAZUQL010000123.1:0-1807 GCA_045605685.1 Lachnospiraceae bacterium | reverse complement strand
GGCATTGCGGTAATGTTTGCAGTTTTAGTTTTGGCAGTTCTATTGGCCATGAGTGGAAAAGAGAAGTACTTACAGTATGAAGCATAACAGAAGAAAAGGCCTTTGGGGAGAAATTCCTTGAAGGTTTTTTCGGTGTTCTGTTACAATGATAAAAGGGAACGGAAGAAGGAGGATGCATCGTGAAGATACTGTTAGTAGAAGATGATTTGGCATTGGCGATGGGGACGGAATATTCGCTTACGGAAGAGGGAATGCATGTCTATAGTGCATCGTCTTTGGAAGAAGCCAAAAGATTTTTTTTGGAAGAAGAGGGAGATTTCTCATGTGTACTGTTAGATATTATGCTTGCAGATAAAAGCGGATATGATTTGTGCCAATGGATTAAGGAGAGAAATCCAAAACTTCCGGTTATCTTTCTTTCTGCCTTGTCAGATGAAGGAAATATTGTGCGTGGACTAAATATAGGGGGCGACGACTATGTAACAAAGCCTTTTCGGATTAAGGAACTGGTGGCAAGAATCTATGCGAACACCAGGAAAGCAGAACGAACCCAAATATTGTCTGGTGCAGAGCCTTGTGATTTGCGGATGGAACCGGAGTATGCGGTTGCATGGAAGGGAGAGACGCGTATTGACTTAACACCGAGCGAGTACCGGCTGTTGGAAGTGCTGGTGCAACACAGGGGGCAGGTACTAACCAGAGAACAGTTGATGGAACGCATCTGGTCAGTTGAAGATGCGTACGTAGATGATAATACCCTGTCCGTGTATGTTCGTCGTTTGCGGGAGAAACTGGACCAAAACGGAGCGGAAAGCTGTATCAAAACCGTAAGGGGAATCGGATATACTTATATAGGAATAGAGAAGAAAGAATAAGAAGTGTTATGAAAACAGATGTGACAACCCCGACTGGTATGATGTCGGGGTTTCTTACAAAATTGTAAGATTCGATTCACGCAAATGTAAGGTATTATGTGTATCATGTAGGATATAGGAGGTTCGTTATGAGTTATTTAGAAATTAAGAATCTGACAAAAGTCTATGGGAAGAAAGAAACGGAGACAGTTGCGCTAAAAGATGTGAATCTTTCCATAGAAAAAGGTGAATGCATTGCGGTTGTAGGCAGCAGTGGGTCCGGAAAATCCACCTTATTACACATGATTGGCCTTGTGGACACACCGACGGAAGGAAGGATTTGTTTTGATGGAGAAGAGATTGGAGGGTTGAAAGAAAAAGAAAGGGCTATTTTTCGAAGAAGAACCATAGGATTTGTATTTCAGGAATACAATTTGATTCCAACCTTAACCGTGGAAGAGAATATTGAGATGGCAGTTCGTCTGGATGGGCGTAAAATGGAACCACGCGAGCTGGAGGAGCTAATACAGGCATTGGGGTTAGACGGACACAGAAAACACATGCCAAATGAACTATCAGGAGGACAGAAACAGCGTGTTGCAATCGGAAGAGCACTGGCAAATCATCCGTCTATGATTCTGGCAGATGAGCCGACCGGCAATCTGGACAGAAGGAATAGCCTGGAGATTATGGCGTTATTAAAAAAGATGGCGGAAAAGTATGCGCAGACACTGCTTGTAGTGACACATGATGAGAATATCGCGGCAATGGCAGACCGAATTATTACCATCAGCGATGGTGAAATTCTATCGGATGTCCGGGTCAAAGAGACGGAGACAGAAAGAAATCAAGAAGGAGAAGAAGAATGGGATATTGTATAAAGTTTGCACTATCCCAGATGAAACACAGAAAGAAGCGAACGTTCATTACAATGATCGGAGTTATGCTATCGC
>JAZUQL010000122.1:0-147363 GCA_045605685.1 Lachnospiraceae bacterium | reverse complement strand
CAATTAGGAAAACCAACTCCTTGGCTCACAGAACGACATGGCTACGATCCGACTTCAAATGTTCGTAATCCTGATTTAGTCATTGAGGCTTTACCTGGATCTGAAGAGGTTGATATTTATGATGAAGAACTTTATGTTATTTTCGAAACAGCTGGGGAGAAGTATCTGGAAGGAACGGATGGAAATGGAAGGAGCGAGTATCCGCTGGATCAAATATTAGTTATTCCATTAGATGAACTGCCAGAATAAAAAAAGACTATCGAATATCGATAGTCTTTTAAATTCATAAAATTAAGCTCTTTCTACTTTACCGGATTTTAAACATGAAGTACAAACGTATAATTTCTGTGGTACACCATTAACTTTGCAACTTACACGTTTAATGTTTGATTTCCAAATTTTATTTGATCTTCTATGAGAGTGGCTTACACTATTACCATAATGAACGCCTTTTTCGCATACTGCACATTTTGCCATATCACTGCACCTCCTTGCATATCACTAAATTCAAGTATCTCTCGAATTCACAACAATGATATTCTATCAGATTAAGATAGAGAATGCAAGAAATAAATATAAAAATTATAAAAAACCACAAACAGAGTTTGCTTTTTGTAATAAAAGTGGGTATAATGATAATACTACGTCAAAAATTATGGAGGTTAATATATGAAGGGACAGATGGAAACCCCAATGGGGAAGATTTATATCGATGAAGATGTAATTGCAACTTATGCAGGTTCTGTTGCAGTAGAATGTTTTGGTATAGTTGGAATGGCTGCTGTTAATGTGAAAGATGGACTTGTAAAACTATTGAAAAAGGATTATCTTAACCATGGTATAAATGTAAGTATAGATGAAAATAATGATATTGTTATCGATTTTCATTGTATTGTAGCTTATGGTGTTTGTATATTAACTGTTACTGAGAATTTAATTGACACAGTAAAGTATAAAGTAGAATCATTTACCGGAATGCAGATTAAAAAAATCAACATTTATGTTGAAGGCGTTCGTGTGATTGATTAAGGAGGACCTTAAAGGTGGAGATTACAAGTATTAATGCTCAAGTATTATCAAAAATGTTTCTGGCTGGAGCGAAATCATTAGATGCGAAAAAAGAATGGATTAACGAATTAAATGTTTTTCCGGTTCCGGATGGAGATACTGGAACAAATATGTCGATGACAATTATGTCGGCAGCAAAAGAAGTTTCCGTATTAGATAATCCGAATATGCAACAACTTGCAAAAGCAATTTCTTCCGGCTCATTAAGAGGTGCAAGAGGAAACTCAGGTGTTATTTTATCACAGCTTTTTCGAGGTTTTTGTAAAGTTATTGCTGAATATGAAGAGGTTGATGTTGCAATTTTATGTGAAGCATTGCAAAGAGCTGTTGACACTGCGTATAAAGCCGTTATGAAACCAAAGGAAGGTACTATCCTTACGGTTGCAAAGGGAGCGGCGGATAAAGCGTTAGAATTAGTAAACGATACGGATGATTTGGTTTACTATATTGATGAAATTATCAAAGAAGCGGATGTTGTTTTATCAAAAACACCGGATATGTTGCCGGTATTAAAACAAGCAGGCGTTGTTGATTCCGGTGGACAGGGTCTTATGCAGGTGTTAAAAGGAGCATATGACTCTCTGTTAGGAAAAGAAATTGATTATACCATTGAAACTTCTACAGCAGGAAGTGGTGTGATTAAGATTTCTGCTGAAACAGAAGCTGAAATCAAATTTGGTTATTGTACAGAATTCATTATTGTTCTGAATCAACCGATTACTGAGAAACAAGAATTGGAATTTAAATCTTATCTGGAATCAATTGGTGATTCTATCGTAGTAGTTGCAGATGATGAAATTGTAAAGACTCATGTACATACAAACGATCCTGGACTTGCGATTCAGAAAGCGTTAACACATGGTTCTTTAAGCAAAATCAAAATTGACAACATGAGAGAGGAACATCAAGAGAAGTTGATTAAAGACGCTCAGAAATTGGCAGATGAGCAGAAAGAACAAGAGAGCATGCCGGTAGAAGAGATGCCGCATAAAGATATGGGATTTATTGCTGTATCTATCGGTGAAGGAATGAATGAATTATTTAGAGGGTTAGGTGTTGACTATATTATAGAGGGCGGTCAGACTATGAATCCGAGTACAGAGGATATGCTTACTGCAATTGAACATGTAAATGCTGACCATATATTTATTCTTCCAAATAATAAAAATATTATTATGGCTGCAAACCAGGCAGCAACTTTGATTGAAGAGAAAGAAATTATAGTAATCCCGACGACGACGATACCACAAGGAATAACCGCATTGGTTAATTTTATCCCTGATTATTCAGCAGAAGAAAATAAAGAGACTATGATGGAAGAGATTGCTAATGTGAAAACCGGGCAAGTTACTTATGCTGTAAGAGACACAGAGATTGATGGTAAAGTAATCAAAGAGAATGACTTTATGGGAATTGGTGATAAAACTATTTTATCTGTCGGTCAAGATTTGAAAGATACTACCATAGAAATGCTTTCTCAAATGATCGATGAGGATTCTGCCATTGTAAGTATTTATTTTGGAGTTGATGCATCAGAAGACGCTGCAAATGAAATTGCAGAAATTATCTCGGAAAAATATCCAGATGTAGAAGTAGAAGTAAATTCCGGAGGACAGCCAATTTATTATTATGTAATTTCAGTTGAATAATAGGAGATAAGATGAATTTTAACACCCCAATCATTGAAGTGAAAGGAATTGGGAAGAAAACTGAAACGCTATTTGCAAAATTAGGAGTATACACAATCGGTGATATACTCCTTTATTTTCCTCGAACTTATCTTACATATCCTAAGATGATTGAAAAAGAGGAGCTGTATCAGGCAAACTTAAATGAAAAAATTGCATTGCGGATTACAGTTACCCATAAGGCGGTTTCTAATAATCGTGCAAAAATCCCTTTTACTATTTTAAAAGAAAATAATAATCTAGAATTTATCTGGTTTCATATGAATTACATATCCAATATGTTAATTCCGGGAAAGCAGTATTGTTTTTATGGAAAGATTAATAAGACAAAGGACGGGTTTAAAATGGAACAACCGGTCATATATACCTTAGAAGAATACAAAAAAATTCAACATAAATGGATGCCGGTATATAATTTGACGGCTGGAATTACAAATAATCTTATTATAAAAACGTTAGAGCAGATTTTATCCTATGATATTGTTAAGGAAGAGCATTTACCCGAAGAATTACTTCAAAAATACGAATTGTGTGGATATTTTGATGCAATAAAAGAAATGCATTTTCCAAATAATTTAGAAACATTAAGTCACGCACGCAGAAGATTTGTTTTTGAAGAGTTCTTTCGATTTATCTACCATATGCGTATATTAAAGAATAACCATAAAAAGCAAGTGAGTCCGTTTCAAATTATAGATGAGGGATTTGTACAGACTTGTATGAACAAATTGTCTTATGAACTTACGGAGGCACAAAAGCGAAGTATTAAGGAAATAATGAAAGACATAGAAAGTGGCGATGTTATGCAACGATTATTACAAGGAGATGTTGGTTCCGGGAAGACAATTGTTGCATTTTTAGTAATGGCATTGGTTTCAAAGAACTGTTATCAATCTGCAATTATGGTTCCTACAGAGGTTTTAGCAAGGCAACATTATGAAACATTTTTGGGCTTAATTGAAGAATTTCATTTGGATATACCGGTCATCCTGTTGACGGGATCTTTGACAGAAAAAGAAAAATCTAAACTTCGCGAAAAGATAGAATTAGAACCGAACGCCATTATTGTTGGAACCCATGCACTTATCCAAGATAAAGTGAATTATAAAAATTTGGCACTTGTTATAACAGATGAACAACATCGATTTGGAGTAATGCAAAGAGAAGTTTTGGTAGAGAAAGGGAATTTACCACATATTCTGGTAATGAGTGCAACACCAATTCCTAGGTCATTGGCCATTATTTTATATGGCGATATGGATATTTCTGTTATTGATGAAGTTCCTAAAAAACGATTACCTATAAAAAACTGTGTTGTGAATACGAAATATCGTCCAAAAGCATACCAGTTTATTATAGATGAAATTATGAAAGGACATCAGGCTTACATAATATGTCCATTAGTTGAAGAAACCGAAAATTATGAAGGAGAAAATGTTATCGATTATACAAAGAGATTAAAGCAAGTTTTTCCAACCGAGATTAAAGTTTCTTTTTTACATGGAAAAATGAAAAATGAACAAAAGAATACTATAATGGAAGAATTTTTTCAAAATAAAATTCAGGTTTTAGTTTCTACAACAGTGGTAGAAGTAGGTGTGAATGTTCCAAATGCAACTGTTATGCTGATAGAAAATGCAGAAAAATTTGGACTTGCACAATTACATCAATTAAGAGGCAGAGTGGGGCGTGGCAATGCGCAGTCCTATTGCATCATGATGAATCATTCCATGTCAAAACATGCAAAGAGAAGATTGGAAATTTTAAATGCTTCTAACGATGGATTTTTTATTGCAAGCGAAGATTTGAAATTAAGAGGACCGGGAGATTTTTTTGGAATTCGTCAAAGTGGGGAATTGATGTTTCGTTTGGCTGATATCTATCAGGATGCGAACGTTTTAAAAGAAGCATCGGAAGCGGTTGAGTATGTCTGGCAAGCACAAATATATATTCCGATAGAAGAATTCGACAAAATTCGTATATAAAACATAATTAGAATGTTTTTGTGTATATTTGTCAAAAATATTGATAAATTCTCCAATTTATTGTGTAATTGTTCTATAACTGCATAGATGGAGGACACATTATGGGTAAATTAATTCAAAGAAAAAATTTAACACCAGAACAATATCAAAGAGCTAATTTTGTTATGTGTTTAATTTTATCAATATCGTATGTTGCATATATTATTGTAGATTTAATTAATCATGTTCCGATAGGCATCGAAGTTGGTGATATCATCCGATGTGTTGTTTATCTACTGGCTTTTGTTGCTTCCGTTGTTGTTTATCAGATGTTGAAAAGAGTCAAGAAGTGTATGATAATCTTTTCGATTATATATTTGGTTACATATGCAATATTAGTATTTGGAAATGGTGTTGTAGTAATGATGTTAGTATTTCCGGTACTAATTGGTCTTATGATATATTTAAATTCGCTGGTAGTTATGTTGGGGGCCATTGGAACATTTATTATCGGGAATATTAAGTGTGCTCTTTTATTTATTGAAGGCGACATGGAACTGTTTAATTATGGTATCCTGATTTTGGCCGGATTTTTCATTGGTATTATTGGTTCTTATTTGGCAATTACCCTTCTAATAAAATTCGGGCAAGAAGACCAGTCTGTAATAGAACAGGAAATGGTCAGACGTCAAGAGACTGCAGCAGTTATTAATCAGATTGTAAATCAATTAGATGCTGATTTTAAAGAAATTGTAGATAGTTTACATGTGATTAACGAGGCTATGGGATCAGCAGATGCAGCTATGGATGATATATCCGGAAGTTCAGAAAGTACGGCATTAGCAGTTGGAAATCAAGCTGATATGACAACCCATATTCAAGAAAGTCTTGAAACCGCAGATACCTTGGCAGTAAATGCAAAAGATACAACAGAAAACCTGAAAGAAGTGATTGTAGAAGGAAAGAATCGGGCAAATGATTTACAGATGCAATCTGATTTGGTAGATCAAAATATAATAAAAATTTCACAAACAGTCGATCAGTTAGTGGAAAATGTTATGCAGGTTTCCGGAATTACCGAATCGATTTTAAATATTTCATCACAAACTAATTTACTGGCCTTAAATGCATCTATTGAAGCTGCGAGAGCTGGGGATGCGGGAAAAGGATTTGCGGTAGTTGCGGATGAAATCAGAAATCTTGCAGAAGAGACAAAAGTTTGTACAGAACAAATTACGGAAATTATCACAAAATTAACTGCAGTAACTAATCAGACAAAAGTTGGAATTGATGAATCAACAGAAAGCATTAATTTACAACGTCAACGTGTTGAGGAGATGAATGCAAGTTTTACACAGATAGAAAGTGGTATGTTCGAATTACGGGATGGTGTTTTAAATATGGCACAAGAAGTAGAAACTGTTTTGTCGGCCAATCGTAAGATTGTAGATAGTATTTCTATTTTATCGGCTGCTTCACAGGAAGTGTCCGCAGGTACACAAACTTGCAGAACAACAATAGGTAAAGCGTTTGAAAACCTGGGTAAATTCTCTAATAATGTGGATAATACCTTTGAACAGTTACATATTTTAAAACAGACAGCAGATTCTTCAAATTAAATTTATCATAAAAACACGATGCATCAATAGAGTGCATCGTGTTTTTAGGTTACTTATGATTTTTTGCCATTTGTCTTTCTTGTGCTTCAATCATTTTCTTGACCATATATCCACCAACAGAACCATTTTGCTTTGATGTTAAATCACCATTGTATCCTTCACCTAATGGAACACCAAGCTCGTTTGCAACTTCGTATTTCAAGTTTTCTAATACGCTTTTGGTTTTTTTATTCGTCATATCAATTTCCTCCTAAAGTAAAATTGTAACGATGTTACAATTTTATTTTATGTAGATATGAGATTGTTATGCTGGTAAAGATAGGTTATTTATTCATTCAGTAACAAAAGTCCATCAATATCTGGTTCAATGTTGAGCGAATAATTCGTATAATAAATGACAAAACCGGGTGTTCGTTTGTTTGGTTTTTTGATATTTTTCTTTTGAAGATAATCAATTTCTACTTTTTGTGCATTTCGTGCTTTCGAATAATAGCCTGCCAAGCGACCGGCTTCTTCAAACACACGATCCGGGAGTTCTTCCTCTTTGGATTTTACAATTACGTGGGAGCCTGGAATGTCTTTTGCGTGAAACCACCAATCATTTCCGTTTGCAAATTTAAAAGTAAGTTCGTCATTTTGATAATTGTTTTTTCCAACATAGATGTCATATCCATCAGAGGATATATAATGTAGTGGTTTGTTTTTATAGACTTCTTTTTTCTTTTTGGAATTCTTTTTTATAAATCCAAACTCAATTAATTCATCTTTGATTTGCATCAAATCATCGTTGCTCGTAGCCATTTCAATGGAAGTAGAAATGGATTCCAGATGTTGTATCAAATCTTTGGTTTCTTCTAATAAATGAATGCTAGCTTCTTTGGTGCGTTTTAGTTTATTATATTTATCGTAGTATTTTTTTGCATTTTCTTGTGGTGTCAAATCCGGATTGAGTGGAATTTGAATTTGTTTATTATTATCATAGTAATTTTCCACTACAATAAATTTAGAATTTGGTTTCACCTGATAACCAAATGTTAGCAGAAGGTCGCCATAGATTTTATAGAGGTCCTTCTTTTTAGTGTCATTCATTTGTTTTTCTAATAATTGAAATTTCTTATAATTTTTTTCTAAGGCAGAAGTTATAATTCGACGCAGGTCAGTTGATTTTTGATGAATTCTGCTATAGGTGTTTTTTTCGTGATAGTATTCTTCTAATAACGTTGAAATTGAATCATAATGAGTAAACGTATAATTTGAGTACAGTTTTAATAAAATAGAATAAAATTCAACCGGTTCTTTTCCATTTCGTATTATGGTTGGATTGTAGCGGTGTTCTTTTATATTTTCAATAAACCAATTAAAATGGTGATATAAATGTATTAATTGGTCATTTGTTAAACTGCAACAAGATATATCTCCATCTATATTAGCAAGATAGACAATTTCATTGGCAGCTAAAGGGCTAAGTCCGGTAAAAGACATATAGATCGCTTTAGAAACGGAAAGTGGTCTGTTTTGTATTGCTTTTATAAACAAATCCATGTTGACGTTGAGCGGATTGTGTTTTTCGGTTTGAGTTGCAGCAATGGAATATTGTCTTCCGGGAAGAACTTCACGCAGAGAACTGGTAACACTTGAAATGTGTTTGATACTATCAACGATTAGTCCGTCGTCTCTACAAAAAATAATGTTGGAATGTTTTCCCATTAATTCGATGATAAGGATTTTTTGACATAAATCTCCTAATTCATTGCGATGTTCTATATGCAGATGAATAATTCGTTCCATATTAGGTTGCTCGATGCGAACAATTTTGCCGTTTGCAATATGTTTTCTTAAAACCATACAAAAAGTTGGAGCTACAAGCGGACTTTGTTTGTTTTGTTTTGTAAGATAAACAAACGGTAGGGATGGATTCGCAGAGATGGATAGTCTATATTGTCCATTGCTACCTTTTAATGTCAATAATAGTTCATCCGTTTCCGGTTGTGCAATTTTACTTATATGAGCACCTAAAATTGTTTGATTTAATTCGTATACAATATTTGATATAACAAAACCATCTAAAGCCATAAGATTTCCTCCGTATAATTATTATATAGAAAAATGATAAAAAGTAAATAAAACCGAGTATATTATTTGACGAAAGTGAGATTTCGCTATATAATAAGTTAGTCTGTGTATTGATATAAGAAAGTATGAGGAACGCTTATGATAAAAAGCATGACAGGATTTGGACGAGCTGAAATAATTAATGAAAAGAGAAAATTTGTTGTCGAAATTAAATCCGTAAACCACAGATATCTGGATATTAATTCAAAGATGCCTAAGAAGCTACTTTTTTTTGAAAGTGCAGTTCGTAATCTTTTGAAAGAATACATTGAACGTGGAAAAATAGATTTATTCATTACGTATGAAGATTATACAGATCATAGCGCTTGTTTGAAATATAATGCACAGTTGGCACAAGAGTATCTGAAATATTTAAGACAAATGTCAGTAGATTTTGGAATTGACAATGATATTCGGGTTAGCACTTTATCCCGATATCCGGAAGTTTTTACGATGGAAGAACAATCCGTTGATGAAGAAGAGTTATGGGGCGACTTAGAACAGGCAATTCGTAAAGCATGCGTTATGTTTGTAGAAAGCCGAATGAAAGAAGGGGAACAATTAAAGTCCGATTTGATGATGAAATTGGACACAATGCTTACATATGTTGATTATATTGATGAGAAATCACCGGAAATCATATCAGCATATCGTATGAAATTAGAAAATAAAATTAAAGAATTGTTAGATGATAAACAAATAGATGAGAGTCGCATTGCAACTGAAGTTACAATTTATGCAGATAAAATCTGTGTAGATGAAGAGATTGTACGTTTGCGAAGTCATATTAATACAACAAAAGAAACACTTAAAAAAGGTGGAAGTATAGGTAGACGATTGGATTTTATTGCTCAGGAGATGAATCGGGAAGCAAATACAATACTTTCAAAATCAAACAATTTATCTGTATCTGATATGGGAATCAATCTCAAAACGGATATTGAAAAAGTTAGGGAACAAATCCAAAATATAGAATAGGATGAATTTATATGAGCAGGTTAGTTAATATAGGGTTTGGAAATGTTGTAAATACAGATTGTATACTTGCTATTATTTCTCCGGAATCAGCTCCTGCAAAAAGGCAGATTCAAACGGCAAAAGAGAATAAGACCCTGATTGATGCGACGCAAGGAAGAAAAACAAAGAGTGTTATCTTTACAACTGCCGATAGAATAATTTTGTCGGCATTACAACCGGAGACATTAACCGGAAGATTTCATAGTATGGATGGTATCGTAGAGGAAAAGAAATGATGAATAAAGGAAAACTTGTTATACTATCCGGTTTTTCAGGTGCCGGAAAAGGAACGATTATAAAAGAACTTATGAAATCATATGAAGGAAAGTATGAATTATCCATTTCAGCAACAACTCGCCCAAAGAGACCGGGGGAGGAGAATGGAAGGGAATACTTTTTCTTGTCGGAAGAACAATTTGTATCTATGATTCAAAATGAAGAATTTTTAGAATATGCGCAATATGTTACCAACTACTATGGTACACCAAGTGGTTATGTAAAAGAACAGATGCAAGCCGGGAAGAATGTCATTTTGGAAATTGAAATCCAAGGAGCACTTAATGTGAAAGAAAAAATTAAAGATGCTCTTCTGTTGTTTGTGTCGGCTCCGGATGCTTCTGTTTTAAAATCAAGATTAATTGGACGAGGAACAGAATCTCTAGAACAGATTAATAATAGACTGAAGCGTGCTGCAGAAGAGATTGAAGGAATAGAGAATTATGATTATTTAATCATTAATGATAGTTTGGAAGATAGTGTACGTTTGGTTGACGAAATAATCACATCTGAACAAAATAACAGACAAGATTTAAATTCGAAATATAAAATATCAGCAAATGTTGAATTTATAAATAAAATGAAAAAGGAACTAAATCGTTCCTTGAAAGGAGAATAATATGATACATCCATCTTATATTGAATTAATGAAAGTTGTAAATGAAGATGTTGCAATTGGTGAGGAACCGGTTGTAAACAGTCGTTATTCTATTGTTCTTGCAACGGCAAAAAGAGCTCGCGAGATCATAGAAAGCGAAAAAAATATGGAAGAAACACAAAGACGTACAAAACCATTATCTGTTGCAGTAGATGAACTATACAGAGGTGACGTTAAAATTATAAGTGATATAGAAAATGTATAAAGAAAATCTGGAATGATGGGATGGGTTCTGTCATTCCTTTTTTAAAAATGGTGTAGATTATGAAATTATTATTTGTTTCGTTAGGATGCGATAAGAATTTAGTTGATTCAGAGTATATGATTGGAATGTTAACCAATGATGGAATGGAGTTGACAGATGATGAAACAATCGCAGATATAATTGTAATTAACAGTTGTTGTTTTATCAACGATGCGAAAGAGGAAAGCATTCAGACCATTTTGGAAATGGCAGAAATGAAAAAAGTAGGATGCTGTAAAGCCTTGATCGTAACGGGGTGTTTATCCCAACGATATCAGGGTGAATTATTACGGGAAATACCGGAAGTAGATGCGATTTTAGGAACAAATTCATATTCGTCAATTGTTGAAGCGGTTAGAGAGGCTTTGAAACATAATGTATATCAGAATATGAATTCGTTAACCGGATTGCCTCAAATGAATACAAAACGATTATTAACAACAGGTGGTCATTTTGCGTATTTAAAAATAGCAGAGGGTTGTAATAAGAATTGTACATATTGTATCATCCCATCCATTCGAGGTCGATACCGTAGTGTTCCTATGGAGGATTTGATCATACAAGCGAAGGAATTCGTTTCTTCAGGCGTGAAAGAACTGATTTTGGTTGCACAAGAGACAACGCTTTATGGAATTGATTTATATGGTCAAAAATCTTTACATTTACTTCTGGATGAATTAAATAAAATAGAAGGTCTATTTTGGATTCGGATTATGTATTGTTATCCGGAAGAAATTTATGACGAAATGATTTTATCCATGAAAAATAATAATAAAGTATGTAATTATTTGGATATGCCAATCCAACATTGTAATGATGAAATATTAAAGAGGATGGGAAGAAAAACCAATAAGTCCCATTTGATGGAAATCATTACCAACCTGCGAACTCAAATTCCGGATATTACACTTCGAACCACTTTGATTTGCGGATTTCCGGGAGAAACACAAGAGATGCATGAGGAATTAATGACCTTTGTGGATGAAATAGAATTTGACAGACTTGGTGCTTTTACCTATTCTCCGGAGGAAGGAACTCCTGCAGCTTCTTTTGCAAAACAGGTAGAAGAAGAATGTAAGAAGCAGTGGCAATCAGAGATTATGGAATTACAAGAGGAAGTTATTTTTGACAAAAATGAAACTCTCATTGGCCGGGAAATATTTGCGTTTATCGAAGGAAGGGTTGTCGATGAGAATGCATATATTGGAAGAACATATCGGGATGCACCAAATGTGGATGGATATATTTTTATAAATACAGAACAGGAATTAATTACCGGTGATATAGTGAAAGTGAAAATTACCGGTGCATATGAATATGATTTGATAGGAGAAATATTATGAATTTACCAAACAAACTAACGTTATTTCGTGTCATTTTAATCCCTTTTTTTGTTTTCTTTTTATTGGCTCCATATTTTGAGGGATATGGAAATTATATTGCGGTAGGAATCTTTATTGTTGCGAGCTTAACAGATATGTTAGATGGAAAAATTGCACGAAAATATAATCTTGTGACTAATTTCGGAAAATTTATGGATCCGTTAGCAGATAAACTTTTAGTATGCTCTGCAATGATTTGTTTGATTGAAACCGGACAATTAGAGGCTTGGATTGTTATTATAATCATTGCAAGAGAGTTTATTATTAGTGGATTCCGCTTAGTTGCTTCGGATAATGGAGTTGTAATTGCTGCAAGCTATTGGGGAAAATTCAAAACTACATTCCAAATGTTAATGGTTATTGTGCTGATTATAGACATTCCGCATGTTATATTTGATTGGATTGGATTTGTTCTGATTTATGTATCATTGGCATTGACAATTGTTTCTTTGTTAGATTATGTGATTAAAAATAAAGATGTTTTAAAGGATAAAAAAGAAGATGAATCTGCTTAATCTTTTACAACAATATAATTTTAAATTAACAACAGCAGAAAGTTGTACAGGTGGAATGTTGGCATCTGAAATTATAGATATTCCGGGCATTTCACAATTTTATGAACAAGGATTTATTACTTATTCAGAAAACGCAAAAATTAATATGATAGATGTTCCGAAAGACATCATAGAACGTTATGGAGTGGTAAGCTTGCAAACAGCAGAAGCAATGGCAAAAGGTGCGGCGCAAAAGTCCCATTCAGATTGTGCGATTTCTACAACAGGTGTTGCAGGTCCGGATGGGGGAACAGAATGTACTCCGGTGGGATGTGTGTGTTTTGGGTGTTATATATCTGGTCAATGCTTCTCTATTCAAAAAGTGTTTTCTGGAACTAGAAATGAAATTCGAAGAAAAGCAACTCGATTTGGCATTGATTTTTTGATTCAAAAAATGAATGAGGTAATGTTATGCGAATAATAGCCGGTAGTGCAAGAAGTTTAAAATTAAAGACCGTTGAAGGATTCAATACAAGACCTACGACGGACAAGATTAAAGAAACACTTTTTAATATCTTACAAGGTGAGATTTTTGGGACCTATTTTTTGGATTTGTTCTCTGGGAGTGGACAAATCGGGTTAGAGGCTTTGAGTAGGGGCGCCAATTATTGTGTTTTTATAGAAAACAATAAGAAGGCATTTGGGTGTGTGACAGATAATATCAAATCCACAAAATTTGAACATTCATCGTTTGCCATGAATATGGATGTCATCAGTGGTCTTCGCTCCTTAGAAGGAAAATATAAATTTGATATTGTTTTTATGGATCCACCATACAATAAAGGTCTGGAAAAAGAAGTATTGGAATATTTGAAAGAGAGTAGTTTGCTGAAAGAGGATACAATTATTATTATAGAAACTGATTTGAATACAAATTATGATTATGTTTCCCAACTGGGATTTGAATTATATAAATATAAAAAATATAAGACCAATGCACATGTTTTTTTAAGAATAATAGGGGGCTAATATGAGAAAAGCAATATATCCGGGTAGCTTTGATCCGGTTACGTTTGGGCACATAGATATTATAGAACGTTCTGCAAAAATAGTAGATGAATTGGTAGTTGGTGTTTTGAATAACAGTGCAAAAAATTCATTGTTTTCTTTAGAGGAACGTGTTAGTATGATAAAAGAGATGACGCAAAACATTCCAAATATAACAGTTTCATCGTTTGATGGTTTGCTGGTAGATCATATGAAAGAGATTGGTGCAACAATTATTATTCGAGGTTTAAGAGCAGTAACGGATTTTGAATACGAATTACAAATTGCCCAATCGAATCATGTACAAAACAAAGAGATAGAAACAATCTTTTTAACAACAAATTTACAGTATTCCTATTTGAGTTCTACTATTGTTAAAGAATTTGCTTCTTATGGCGGGGATATTTCTAAATTTGTTCCGGAACAATTGATTGATCGAATTTACAAGAAATATAATATCAGATAAGGAGCAATAATTATGAGTAGCAGAATGGAACAGATTATTGAAGAAATCGAAGAATATATAGATGGATGTAAGACGTCTCCACTTTCAAGCACTAAGATTATCGTTAATCGTGAGGAGTTGGAGGAACTTTTAGAGGAACTTCGAACAAAGACTCCGGATGAGGTGAAACGTTATCAGAAAATCATAAGTAATAAAGAGGCTATATTAGCGGATGCACAAGCGAAAGCTGAGCAGATTATTGCACAAGCACAGATTCAAACATCAGAGTTGGTCAGTGAACACCAGATTATGCAACAAGCATATGCACAAGCCAATGAGGTGGTTCAGATTGCGACAAAGAAAGCACAGGAGATTTTGGATAATGCTACCAACGAAGCGAATGCAATTCGTACCGGCGCTATGGCATATACAGATGAAAAGTTGCGTTTGATAGAAGAGATTTTATCAAACTCTATTGAAACGGCTAAGGCGCGCAATGATAATTTTGTTTCTTCTTTACAGAATTTTTTGAATATCGTTTCTGAAAACCGCCAGGAATTAAATCCTGAGCAAAAACCGGAAGTGAAAACATCGGAAAACACAACTACTTCAGCTGTTTCTATCGATATTGCACCAGCGATTGCTGCAAAAAAGGATGCAGAAATAGAATTAGAAACAATCGATATTTCTAATTTTAAAAAATAATATATAACAAAGTGAAAGTTTCACAAGCAAATAATAATTTTGTTAATAAATATTTCCATACAGATAATTTTGCGGAATGTATCATAGAAGCGGTTTGTACAAAACCACATACTCCGCCAAATGAAAGTAATGTGAGGATGGTTCGATATTTATCAATCTCTGATAATGTACTTTTGGCAATGAGTTGGATTCCATTTGTTATTTCTATACTTCCAAGTATGTAATAAGATATGATATTTTGTTTGGCAAATAATTCTGCAAATATATGAAGCAGAATGGAAGAAAGAATAATATATCCGCATAATTTTATAAGAGTTTCAAAACTTTTAATAATTCCGGTATCAATGATTTGCATATTCAATTGAAATCTTGATACCGTATTTTTATGATTGCGTTTTTCGCGAGTAAAAAATAAAAGGTAGCATCCGCCTTGCAGAAGTGGTATGCCGTATAAAATAAGGCAACTTAGTAATAGTTTTTTGGGTTGATTCAAGCTATATAAAAGAACATAATTAGAAAGAAAGGCAGGACTCATATTATTTGATATAACGCAGAGCACCTGTGCTTTTTTATGAGAAATCATACCTCTTTCTAAAAAATCAGCCGTGATTTTGCTGCCAATTGGAAATCCAAAGAAAACACCAATCAATAGAATGATAATACAATGAAAATAATTGTTTTTTAAATTCAATTCAAACAAATTGCTGTTAATCAAGAGCTGAGACATAATAGAATATGGTAATAATGTTGGAAGAATTTGATGAAACCAAAGTAGAATCCCCTCTTTTGAGGCATTTATGATAATTTCCTGATTTAAAATCATTATTATCACAATTCCAAATAGAATTATTAATATATATTTATTTTTCATACTATAATTTTATGAAAATAAGGAGAAATCTATGAAAAGAGTAATGTATTATTTTGAAAAAATTGCAAGTATTCCACATGGATCAGGTAATACGAAAGAATTAAGTGATTACATTGTTCATTTTGCGAAATCAAAAGATTTAGAAGTTTATCAGGATGAATATAATAATATTATTGTTATAAAAGAAGCCTCTTTGGGATATGAATCTGCATCACCCATTATTATCCAAGGTCATTTGGATATGGTATGCGAAAAAGAAAATGATAAGGAAATAGATTTTGATAATGAAGGAATTACAATTTATACGGATGGAGATTTTCTGAAAGCAGATAGAACAACATTAGGTGCGGATGACGGTATTGCAGTTGCATATGCACTTGCACTGTTAGAAGATGATACATTATTACATCCACGTCTTGAAATTGTATTAACAGTAGATGAAGAAGTTGGCATGACAGGTGCAATCAATTTAGATGTTTCTGTTTTAAAAGGCAAAACCATGTTAAATATTGATAGTGATATAGAAGGTCATTTTCTTACAAGTTGTGCGGGCGGCGCAAGTATTTGTGGGACTTTAGAAATCCAACGTCATATGACATATAATACAAAATTAAAAATTATCGTGGCCGGTTTAGAAGGCGGACATTCGGGGAGTGAAATTCATAAAGAGCATGGAAATGCAAATAAAATTATGGGACGTCTTTTGAAAGAACTTTCTGATAAAGTTGAGTTTTATATTTTATCGATTAACGGAGGATTGAAGGATAACGCAATCCCGAGAAGTTGTGAATGTGATATTGTATTTAATATAGAAACGATTAGAGAAGTAACCTCGTTTATTAATAAGTTTAATGTAACAATTCAAGAAGAATACTATGTAACAGAACCGAATATTGATATATCTATAGAGATAGATAAGGAAGATTCTTATATGGTATTAGATGTGTTATCGACACGAAATGTAATTTCCATTTTATATTTAATGCCACATTCCGTGGTAAATAGAGAACAAAAAAATCTGGATTTAATAGAAACTTCTTTAAATCCGGGAATTATTCAGCTAAATGATTCTAGTTTTGAAATCATTATTTCTGTGCGCAGTTCTGTTGCTTCGAGAAAAAAATATATTATGGAACAGGTATGCCATCTGATTACTCTGTTGGGTGGAACCTATATTATAAATGGAGAATATCCGGCGTGGGAATATTGTAAAAACTCGAACCTGCGTGAAAAGATTTCAGAATTATATTTTGATTTATATGGGGAAGAAGCAATCTTTGAATCGATTCACGCAGGTTTAGAGTGTGGAATATTTTCAAATAAAATTGCACAGTTAGATTGTGTTTCCTTTGGCCCGGATAATTATGATATTCACACACCGAAAGAACGGTTAAGCATTTCATCAACTCAAAGAGTATGGAATTTTTTGAAAGAATTCCTAAAGAGGTGGAAATAAAAAACACAAGATACAAAAGAAAATTAAATCTATTATTAATTATTTTGCTAATAACAACTATATACGCTGGAACAAAAACAGTTGAACTAAACGATAGAATTTGGTTGCAAACAGAGTGTCAATTAGAAATGAATGATGTTTTGTTCGCATTTTCTGCACAAGAAGCACCGGAAAATATTCTAGAATACAGTAGGAGCGATTTCCCAGTTATCTTAAGTGTATATCAGTTTTCTTATGGTATTAAGAATAAATCAGGTTCATTAAGGAAACAGATTTCGTTTGAGACGATTTCTTTTTCAGAATATAAAGCTTTGGAAAAATTATTTCTTAATTATTATGGTGAAGCGTATTCCTTAATTAAAAATATGAATCAGACGATTTGGTTAGAAGAATATATTTTTCCGGTAGGAAAAGTAGAATCCATTCCACAGGCAACTGTATTCTATGAGAATAGTTGGGGATATGAAAGAACATTTGGTGGCAAGCGAACACATGAGGGATGCGATTTGATGGCATCTGTTAATCAGTCTGGAATTTATCCCATTTATAGTGTTTGTGATGGTGTAGTAGAAAAAATCGGATGGCTTCCACAAGGGGGATACCGAGTAGGGATTCGTTCAGATTCGGGGATTTATTTTTACTATGCTCATCTTTCGGATTATGCAAATATTAAGGAACATGATATAATAAAAAAAGGTCAATTATTAGGTTATATGGGTGACACCGGATATAGTGAAATACCGGGTACGACTGGCAATTTCCCGGTCCACCTTCATTTTGGTATATATTTTAAGACGGATTGGGATGAGGAATATGCAATTAATTCCTATCTGTTACTGAAAGTAATACAACAGGAGTAATAAGAATGATTAGACTGGATAAATATTTAGCAGATTGCGCCTTAGGTACCCGATCTGAAGTGAAAAACTACATTAAAAAGAAACAAATTCAAGTAAATCAGGATATAGCTAATAGAGCCGATATGAAAATTGATATAGAAAATGATGTCGTATGTTTTAACGGGAAACAATTACATTATGAATTGTTCTTGTATTATGTTTTTCATAAACCTGCAGGATGTGTTACGGCAACAAAGGATAACTTACATAAAACTGTAATGGATTACTTTCCGGAAACGATTAAAAACAGATGTTTTCCGGTAGGGCGTTTAGATATTGATACAGAAGGATTACTACTTATAACAAATGATGGAGAGTTGTCCCATCATTTGTTAAGTCCGAAACATAATATTAGTAAAAAGTATTATGTACGAACCGATAAAAATATCCCGGAATCAATAGAAGAAAAATTTGAATTAGGTGTTGATATTGGTGATGATAAACTTACATTGCCTGCTCAATGGGAAAAAACGACCGAAGATACCGGATATCTTACGATTACAGAAGGAAGATTTCATCAAGTTAAAAGGATGTTTCATGCAGTGGGTTTGGAAGTGATATATTTAAAACGCGTTTCTATGGGGAATTTAGAACTAGAAAATCTTCCTCTTGGAGAATATCGTAAATTAGAAAAGCATGAAATAGAAGCAATGAAAAAATAAAAGGAGAGTTCTATTTTTATTATGAAGAATGGATACTTACCAATCTCAAAAGAAGACATGATTGAAAGAGGAATCGAACAGTTGGATTTTGTCTATGTATGCGGTGATGCATATGTAGATCATCCGTCGTTTGGACATGCAATTATTTCACGTTTGCTGGAAGCACATGGATATACAGTTGGAATCATTTCGCAGCCGGACTGGAAAGATGATTCATCTATTCGTATATTAGGTGAGCCACGACTCGGCTTTTTGGTTAGTGCAGGAAATATGGATTCCATGGTAAATCATTATTCGGTTTCAAAGAAAAAACGCGATAAAGATGCATATACTCCTGGTGGAGAAATGGGCAAAAGACCGGATTATGCAGTGGTGGTATATAGTAATCTGATTCGAAGAACCTATAAAAATATACCTATTATTATTGGCGGAATAGAAGCAAGTTTAAGAAGGCTGGCACATTATGATTATTGGTCCAATAAAATAAAACGATCTATTTTATTAGATTCAGGTGCGGATCTTATCTCATATGGCATGGGAGAAAGAAGTATTATAGAGATCGCAGATGCATTGGCATCCGGGATGAATATTAAAGATATTACGTATATTGATGGAACTGTTTTTAAAACGAAGAACATGGATATCATATACGATGCAATTCAATTACCGGATTTTGATACAATAAAAACGGATAAAAGAGAATTTGCAAAAAGCTTTTATATACAGTATTGCAATACGGATGCATTTTCAGCAAAACGCTTGTTTGAATACTACGGCAATAATTATGTGGTGCAGAATCCGCCGGCAAAACCATTAACACAAGAGGAAATGGATGTTGTTTACGCGTTACCATATATGAGATCATATCACCCGTCTTATGAAAGTTTAGGTGGGGTACCTGCTATCAAAGAAATTAAATTTTCTTTGATTAGTAATCGGGGGTGTTTTGGAGGTTGTAATTTTTGTGCTTTGACCTTTCATCAAGGCAGAATTATTCAGACAAGAAGTCATAATTCTATTTTGGAAGAAGCAAAATATATTATAGAAGATCCTGATTTTAAAGGATATATTCATGATGTTGGCGGACCGACCGCCAATTTTAGACATCCGGCATGTCAGAAACAAATGAAAAAAGGTGCATGCCCAACGAAGCAATGCTTATTCCCGAGTGCATGTAAGAATTTGGAGGTAGATCATACGGATTACATTACCTTGCTTAGAAAACTAAGGGCGCTACCAAAGGTAAAAAAGGTTTTTATTCGTTCCGGAATTCGTTTTGACTATTTAATGTATGATAAGGATCAGACATTTTTACGTGAATTATGTGAATATCATGTTAGTGGACAACTGAAAGTTGCACCGGAACATATTTCAAATGAAGTATTGGATAAACTTGGGAAACCAAGAGTTGAACTTTATAACAAATTTGTTCAGGCATTTAAAAAGATGAATCAGAAACTCGGAAAAGAGCAATATCTTGTACCATATTTAATGTCATCGCATCCAGGCTCGACATTAAAAGAAGCAATAGAATTAGCGGAGTATTTAAGAGATTTAGGTTATATGCCGGAACAAGTTCAGGATTTTTATCCAACACCGTCTACTATATCAACCTGCATGTATTATACTGGATTGGATCCGAAAACACTGACACCGGTGTATGTTACAACCAATCCGCATGAAAAGGCAATGCAAAGGGCTTTAATTCAATATCGGAATCCTAAAAATTATGATTTGGTATATGAAGCACTTATGAAGGCGGGTAGGAGTGATTTGATTGGATATGAAAAAAAATGCCTGATTCGTCCGAGAAATTCGAAGTCAGCCAATACATATTCAAATAAGAAAAAAGTAACTAATGTAAAAAAGAAAACAATTCGTAATGTACATAAAAAGAAAAAATGAAAGAATATATAATAAATCAAAAAGATGAAAACCAGCGTTTGGATAAATATTTAAAAAAATTATTACCGAATGCATCCTCTGGCTTTCTGTATAAAATGATACGAAAAAAGAATATTCTGTTAAATAAAAAAAAGGCAACCGGGAACGAGATTTTATCAAAAAATGATAAAGTGCAAATTTATTTTTCAGATGAAACATTTCATAAATTTTCTATGAATATAACTGATATCAGTAATGAAATAGAAATTCTAAAATCTTATTCGATGAATGGAATTACCATAGTTTATGAAGATGATGAAATCCTCATTGCGAATAAACCGATTAATATGCTTTCGCAAAAAGCACATAAAGACGATGTTACTGCAAATGAATATCTTTTAGGATATTTACTACGTAATAATAGCCTATCCGACGGCGATTTTTCTACATTCCGTCCTTCTGTATGTAATCGCCTGGACCGAAATACCACAGGATTACTTTTAATGGGGAAAACATTACATGGTGCACAAATGTTGTCTCAAATGTTAAGAGATAGAACTATAAAAAAATATTATCGTGCAATCGTGTTAGGATGTGTGAAAAAAAAGGAACATTTATCCGGATATTTATTAAAGGATAAAGAAAATAATAAAGTATCTATAACGCGGAAAGCGTCTAAAAATGCCTCTCGTATTGAAACAGCTTATGAACCTGTAGAAAGTACGCAAGAATATTCCATGATAGAAATTCATCTAATAACCGGTAAAACCCATCAAATTCGTGCACATTTGGCATCTGTTGGACATCCGATTATTGGAGATATGAAATACGGAAATAATGAAATGAACCATATTTATTATAAGAAATATAGTATCAATTGCCAATTGTTACATGCCTATCGATTAGAATTTCCGGATGGCAGAATTTTTACGGCACCATTACCAAAGATATATGATTCATTGCGAATAAAGGAGTAACTATGGGAACTTGGAGCAGTCGTGGGTTGAGAGGGTCCACATTGGAAGAACTATTAAATCGGACAAATGAAAAGTATTTAGAACATAATTTGGCTTTAATTCAAAAAATTCCAACACCAATAACACCAATCAAAATAGACAAACAAACTCGTCATATTACGCTTGCTTATTTTGAGCAAAAGAGTACGGTTGATTATATAGGAGTTGTGCAAGGGGTACCGGTTTGTTTTGATGCGAAGGAATGCCATAAAGATAGTTTTCCATTAGCCAATATTCATAAACATCAAATGGAATTTATGGATCATTTTGAGAAGCAAGAAGGGATTGCTTTTATTCTTATTTCTTTTACACATAAAGACCTCTTTTATTATATGAGTTTTAAAGAACTTAAGACATTTTGGGAGCGTGCTAAAAACGGTGGTAGAAAGAGTATTCGAATGGAAGAATTAAAACCGGACTATTTTTTACCGGAAGTACCTGGAGTTTATATTCCGTATTTACATACATTACAGATGGATTTGGCGTCAAGGGATTGACAATTAAATCTTTTTCCAATATAATCAATTTGTTTCACATGGTAGTGAATTATCACTTTAATTCGTTAAAGCATAGGAGAATATATGAAAAAATTATTACATACACCAGATGGTGTTCGCGATATTTATAATGAAGAATGTGCACAAAAACTATTATTACAAGAAAAATTACATCGTGTTTTACTACAATATTCCTACAATGATATACAAACACCAACTTTTGAATTTTTTAATATTTTTGGAAATGAAATCGGTACAACACCATCAAAAGATTTATATAAATTCTTTGATAAAGAAGGAAATACCTTAGTATTGCGCCCGGATTTTACTCCGGCTATTGCTCGTTGTGCCGCAAAATATTATATGGATGAAGCATTTCCTGTTAAACTATGTTATATGGGGAATACATTTATTAATTCTTCTGACTATCAGGGAAGATTAAAGGAAATCACACAATGTGGCGCAGAATTAATCGGAGACGGATCCATTGCGGCAGATGCGGAAATTTTATCCATGGTAGTAGAATCTTTAAAAGCATCCGGATTAAAAGAATTTCAGATTTCTGTTGGTCACGCAAAGTTTTTTGGAGGGTTAGTGGAAGCAGCCGGCATTTCATCAGAGGATGAAATTGAATTAAGAGAATTAATTTCAAACAAAAATTTTCTTGGTGTAGAAGAGTTTATTGAAACATTGCATTTGGAACATGATTTGAAAAGGCTATTTCATTTGTTAGTAAATTTTGATTCTAATGAAGAAGATTTATTAGAAGCAAAAAAATATTGCGATAAATATGATAAAATTAAAACTGCAATAGATGAACTTGAGAAATTACATGAATACCTTAAACTATATTATATTGATAAATACATTTCTTTTGAATTGGGAATTTTAAGTGAACATCAATATTATACCGGAATCGTTTTTATGGGGTATACATTTGGAACAGGCGAACCGGTTGTAAAAGGTGGAAGATATGATAAATTACTTGGATTTTTCGGAAAAGATGCACCTGCAATTGGTTTTTGTATTGTTGTGGATCAGTTAATATCCGCCATTTTACGACAGAAAATTGAAGTTCCTCTTGATAACAAGAAAGTATTAATTGTTTTTTCAGAGAAAACAAAGCAAGAAGCAATTGAGAAAACACTTTCTTTACGTAGCGCAGGGAATGTGGTTGAATTATTATTGTATAATCCGGATAATGATTATAAGGAATATGCAAAGCATAATCACATTGATAAAATAGAATTAATGTATGGAGAATAAGTACATATGGAAGAAAATAGATATCTAACATTTGCATTAGGAAAAGGACGTCTTGCCCAAAAAACATTATCTTTATTCGAAGAAATTGGAATTTACTGTGATGAAATTAAAGATCCTACAACAAGAAAACTGATTTTTGTGAATGAAGAATTAAAACTTCGTTTCTTTTTAGCGAAAGGACCGGATGTGCCGACTTATGTTGAGTATGGTGCTGCGGATATTGGAATTGTTGGAAAAGATACGATATTAGAAGAAGCCAGAAATATTTATGAAGTATTAGATTTGGGATTTGGAAAATGTAAAATGTGTATTTGTGGTCCTAAGGATGCGAAGGAATTGTTGCAGAACCATCAGCAGATTCGTGTTGCTACTAAATATCCCAGAATTGCAAAAGATTATTTCTATAATAAAAAACATCAAACAGTTGAGATTATAAAATTAAACGGTTCAATTGAATTAGCTCCGATCGTAGGATTATCAGAGGTTATATGTGATATTGTTGAGACCGGCACAACATTAAAGGAAAATGGCTTGGACGTGTTAGAAGAAGTATGTCCATTGTCTGCAAGAATGGTTGTAAATCAAGTAAGTATGAAGATGCAAAATGAGCGAATTACAAAGATTATTCGTGATTTAAGAACTGTTATTTAATTGCATAATGGAGGACTTTATGAAGATTTTGTCTTTAGATAATAATACAAAAACTAATATATTAGAAACTTTATTAAAAAGAAGCCCAAATAATTACGGTGAATTTGAAGATAAAGTAAACAAAATAATAAATGATGTAAGAGAGAAAAAAGATGCTGCACTTTTTGAATACACAAAAATGTTTGATGGAGTAGATTTAAATCCTCAAAATATTAAAGTAACAGATGCAGAAATTGAGGAAGCTTATTCCGTAGTAGATAATAAATTACTTGAAGTAATTCGAAAAGCAGCCGTAAATATTCGTAAATTTCATGAGAAACAAATCCAAAATTCATGGTTTACAACAGAAGATGGAATTATTCTTGGTCAAAAAGTCACAGCATTAGAAAAAGCCGGTGTTTATGTTCCGGGTGGGAAAGCTGTCTATCCATCGTCTGTATTAATGAATGTATTACCTGCAAAAGTAGCAGGTGTGGACAGAATCATTATGTGTACGCCGCCGGATAAAGATGGAAAAGTCTATCCATCTACATTGGTTGCTGCAAAGGAAGCAGGTGTGGATGAAATCTATAAAGTTGGAGGTGCACAGGCGATAGCTGCAATGGCTTTTGGTACGGATTGCATCCCTAAAGTAGATAAAATCGTAGGACCCGGAAATATTTTTGTTGCACTTGCTAAAAAGGCTGTTTTTGGACATGTTAGTATTGATTCTATTGCCGGACCAAGTGAGATTTTAGTTTTGGCGGATGAATCGGCAAATCCTAAATATGTGGCGTCAGACTTATTGTCTCAGGCAGAACATGATGAAATGGCATCAGCAATTTTAATTACAACAAGCAAAGAATTAGCGGATAAAGTCTCGTTGGAAGTAGATGCATTAGTAGAACAACTTTCACGTACCGAGATTATGAAAAAATCTTTGGATAACTATGGATACATACTTGTCGCAGATTCATTGTCTGATGCAATTGAATGTGTAAATGAGATTGCATCTGAACATTTAGAAATCTATACAAAAGATCCATTCCATGTTATGACTTTGGTAAGAAACGCAGGTGCAATTTTTATTGGTCCATATTCGTCGGAACCACTAGGAGACTATTTTGCGGGTCCAAATCATGTTTTGCCAACGAACGGAACTGCAAAGTTTTTCTCGGCATTAAGTGTAGATGATTTTATAAAAAAATCCAGTATTATTTCTTATTCAAAGGAAGCTTTGGAAAAAGTATATAAAGATGTAGCTCAATTTGCGGAGTGTGAACAATTAACAGCACATGCAAATTCAATAAAAGTTCGATTTGAAGAGTAGGTTTAGGAGAAAAAATTATGGCAAATAGAAAATCAAATCTTACAAGAAAAACAAACGAAACAGACATAAATATTTCATTTAATTTAGACGGGAGCGGACAGGCCAATATCAATACCGGAATCTCTTTCTTTGATCATATGTTAGAAGGTTTTACAAAACACGGACTATTTGATATGGAGTTAACCTGTGTAGGTGATGTTAATGTTGATTGTCATCATACCATCGAAGATTGTGGAATTGTAATTGGAAGTGCGATTAAAGAAGCATTAGGAGATAAAGTTGGAATTAAAAGATTTGGTGATTCCATTTTACCGATGGATGAATCTTTGGTATTAAGTGCTGTAGATTTATCCGGAAGACCTTATCTGGTATTTGATGATACGTTTTCTTCCGAAAGAATTGGACAAATGGATACAGAGATGGCAAAAGAATTCTTTTATGCATTATCCTATTCAGCAGGAATCAATTTGCACATTAAGGTTTTAAATTCCGGTAATAATCATCATATGATGGAGGCAATGTTTAAAGCATTTGCACGTGCATTGGATGAAGCAACAACAATCGATTCACGTATTCTTGGTGTGTTATCTACGAAAGGAACTTTGTAAAATGGAACATAAGAATATCGTTGCCACCTTGTTCTTGAAGGATGGTAAAGCAGTCAAAAGTACAAAGGATTTTAGTGAAATAGGCGATGTTTATCAGTTGTGCAGATTATATAACGATAGTGGAATTGACAAAATTATTGTATTTGATTTATCAAATGAATTGAATGAACATATGGTTAACATAAGAACGATTAAAAATATAAATCGTAACTTGGCAATCCGTGTTTGTGCCGGCGGAAATATTAATTCCATTGATGATATAAAAGAGTTATGGTATGCCGGATGTTCTCAAATCATTATCAACGGTTCGAAACCAACCTCGATACAATTGGCAAAGGAAGCAAGCCAACGTTTTGGAAAAGATCGTATCTTAATCTCTTTGGATAATGTGGATTTCATCTTCAAACAACAATTAACATTGGAAGAACATTTTCATGAATTATTTCTTTTAAATATAAATATGATTGATGCGATTGAAAATCTGACGAATATTCCTTACATTGTATATGTTCCGGAAGAAAAAGAAGATTCCATTTATTCAATTTTGAAAAGAGAAAAAGTTCGTGGAATCGCGAGCGAATTTATTAATAATTTAGATACAGATATTATGCAATTAAAATCCAGATTATCAAATCAGGGAATTAAAATGGATAATTTTGAATCGTCTTTGAAATGGACAGATTTAAAATTAAATTCAGATGGAATGATTCCGGTTATTGTGCAGGATTATTTAACCGACGAAGTATTAATGCTTGCATATATGAATGAAGAAGCATTTAATACAACAATCAATATTGGAAAAATGACATATTACAGTCGTAGCAGAAATGAACTTTGGACCAAAGGGTTAACATCCGGTCATATACAATATGTAAAATCTTTGACAGCAGACTGTGATTTTGATACTATTTTAGCGAAAGTTTCACAGGTTGGAGTGGCTTGTCATACCGGCAATAAAACCTGTTTTTTCAATAATATTGTAAAAAAAGATTATATAGAAAGAAATCCGCTGAAAGGTCTTGAAAGCAGTTATAATACAATAATTGATAAAAAAAATAATCCACAGGATGATTCGTATTCAAACGATTTATTTGCAAAAGGAATTGATGGTCTGTTACGTAAAATAAATGAAGAATGTACGGATATTATTCTTGCTACCAAAAATCACGATAAAGATGCCATCAAATATCAGATTTCTGATCTAATGTATTATAGTATGCACTTGATGATTGAATACGGAATTACTTGGGAAGAAATTACAACAGAATTAGCCCAGCGTTAAAGAGGACTCGACTTTGAATAAATTAGCTTTAAATGATCAAATTTTAATGAATGTAGAAAAACCGGCGCGATATATTGGAAATGAATTAAATTCCATTATCAAAGATAAAAATAAGATTGCAATTCGATTTGCAATGTGTTTTCCGGATGTATATGAAATCGGAATGTCACATCTAGGAATTCAAATTCTTTATGATATGTTTAATAAAAGAGAGGATACCTGGTGTGAAAGGGTATACTCTCCATGGCCGGATTTACATAATATAATGAAAGAACAACAAATTCCTTTATTTGGTTTAGAATCCCAAGAACCAATAAAGGAGTTTGATTTTATTGGAATTACATTGCAATATGAAATGTGTTATACAAATGTATTGCAATTGTTAGATTTGGCCAATGTACCGTTACTGGCAATGGAAAGAACGGATGAACATCCGATTGTCATTGGTGGTGGTCCATGCACCTATAATCCGGAACCGATAGCGGATTTTTTTGATATTTTTTATATAGGTGAAGGTGAAATATCTTACGATGCGTTGCTTGATTTATATAAGGATATGAAAGAAAAGAATTATTCCAGAACGGATTTTTTAAGAGAAGCATCTAAAATAGAAGGTATCTATGTTCCTTCCCTGTATGAGGTTTGTTATAAAAAGGATGGTACCATAGCGTCATTTGTACCAAAATATAATGATGTTCCTATGGTAATAAAAAAACAAATTGTATCCTCTCTAACGGAGGCGGTTTATCCGGAAAAACCGGTTGTTCCTTTTATAAAAGCGACACAAGATCGTGTTGTACTTGAAATACAACGCGGATGTATAAGAGGTTGTCGTTTCTGTCAGGCAGGTATGATTTATCGTCCAAATCGAGAAAAAGAACTTTCTGTTTTAAAAGAATATGCAATAAAAATGCTAGATTCAACGGGAAGTGAAGAGATTTCGTTAAGTTCTCTAAGTTCTTCTGATTATTCACAGTTAGAAGATTTGATTTCATTTTTGATTGAAGAATGCAATAAAAAACATGTCAATATTTCATTACCATCACTTCGAATTGATGCATTTTCTTTAGATGTAATGCAAAAAGTCCAGGATATAAAAAAAAGCAGCCTTACATTTGCACCGGAAGCCGGCTCACAAAGACTGAGAAATGTAATTAATAAAGGACTAACAATTGAAGATATTACAAATGGAGCGAAAGAAGCCTTTTTAGGCGGATGGAATAAAGTGAAATTATATTTTATGTTGGGATTACCAACAGAAACAGAAGAAGATATGCGTGCAATTCCGGAATTAGCCAATGAATTAGCAGCGTTATATTATGATACAATTCCAAAATCAGAACGGAATGGAAAATGTCAAATAACAATTAGTACATCGTTTTTTGTACCAAAACCTTTTACACCATTCCAATGGGCAGGCATGTTTGATCCGGATGAATATTTACACCGTGCAAGAATCGTAAATGATCATATGAAGGAACAATTAAATCGTAAAAGTATTCGATATAACTGGCACGAAGCAGATGTTACTGTTTTAGAAGGTGTCCTTGCTAGAGGTGATAGAAGATTATCGAAAGCAATTTTACACGTATACCAGAATGGTGGCTTTTATGATGCATGGTCAGAATTTTTTGATTTCGAGAGATGGAAGAAAGCTTTTGAAGTGTGTGGTATTGATATCGATTTTTATACAAAAAGAATTCGGCATGAAGATGAGATATTCCCATGGGATTTTATTGATGTTGGAGTGTCAAAGGAATTTATGCTAAGAGAATGGAAAAATGCATTATCTGAGAAAGTGACACCAAATTGCAGAATGCAATGCTCCGGATGTGGTGCAAAACAATTTGGAGGAGGTGTTTGTTATGAAGATTAGAATTAAATTCCGTAAATGGGGTTGTATGAAATTTATTGGACATTTAGATATGATGCGTTATTTTCAAAAAGCAATGAGAAGAGCGAATATAGATATTTGTTATTCAGAAGGTTTTTCACCACATCAGATTATGTCTTTTGCAGCACCACTTGGGGTAGGTATTACAAGTGATGGCGAATATTTTGATATAGAGGTTCATTCAACCTTAACTTCAGATGAAGCAATTCGTGCTATAAATCAGTCTATGGTAGATGGTGTAGAAGTGACGGAATATAAATTATTGCCTGATAACGCAAAAACTGCAATGTCAGTAGTTGCGGCAGCTGATTATACCATGTCTTATAAGGCGGGTTTTATTAGTCCTTTATCAATTGAGGAATGGAAAAAGTTGATAGATGAACATTTTCATACTCAATCTTCATTTATAATAATGAAAAAGACAAAGAAGGGTGAACGCGAACTTGATTTGAAACCATTTGTTTACGCGTTTGAAGTTTTTGAAAGAGAAGGAAAACCGGTATTCTTTGTTAACGTTTCGACAGGAAGCGTTAACAATCTTAAGCCGGAATTACTCTTAGAATCAATTTGTAAGAAAGCTGGCTTGGATTTTTCAATGGAAGCAATTGACGTACATCGTATTGAAACCTATGCAAAAAAAGATGCATCAGATGATTTCATAGCTTTGGACGAGATTGGAGAGATCATTACATAATGAACCGAATTGTAATTACAAAAATCAATAAAAATAATAAAGATTTAATTGCATATTTGTATTATGATTCTAATAGAACAGTTTTAGATTTTCAGGTATTTGATTCTCTTAAGGAACCAACAATAAATTCTATTTATATTGGTAAAGTAGAGAATATTATTGCAAATATAAATGCCGCATTTGTAAGGATTTCAAAAGATTGTGTATGTTATCTTCCGTTAGAAGATGTTGTATCACCAATTTATACCCAAAAGAAAGCAAGAAAAAAAGAATTATGTATTGGGGATGAGTTGTTTGTTCAAGTTATAAAAGAGGCTGTCAAAACAAAAGCGCCTGTTATAACGACAAAGTTAACAATTCATGGAAAATATTGTATCTTAACAACGCATAATACATCTGTTGGAATATCGCATAAGATTCGTTCTGAAAAGAAAGAAAAAATCTTAACAATGTTTCAAACATTTACAGATACTCTTAACAAACTAAATTGTGGCGTTGTTGCGAGAACAATAGCGAATGATATTACGTTAGAAGAGTTGAAGACGGATTTTGAAAATGCCTTGCAGAAGATGTATGAGATTCAAATGAATAAAATATATTCTGAATGTTATTCCAAAGTGTACGATGAAGTGCCTGGATACATAAAAAAAGTCTTATCAATTCCTGCAATAGAATATGATTATATCTATACGGATTGTTCTAAATTATATGAAGAATTGTTATATCATAAAGTATCTGTAAAACATTATGAAGATTTATGCAGTTTGAACGCATTATATGGAATAAATGATTTTATCGATACACTTTTAAATCGAAGAATTTGGATGAAATCAGGGGCCAATATTATTATTGAACAACTTGAAACCTTAACCATCATTGATGTGAACACTGCAAAAAATATTTCAAAAAATGGAAATGTTACTTTGGATGTAAATTGTGAAGCTGTTACAGAAATATGCAAACAAATCCGATTTCGTAATATATCTGGAATTATAATTATTGACTTTATTAATATGGATATAGAATCACAACAACAACTGATTGAATACCTGAAAAATGAATTAAAGAAAGACTCTGTTCCATTTACTTATGTCGATATTACAAAATTAGGTTTAATCGAATTAACAAGAAAGAAAACATACCAATCTCTTAAAGATATAATTGAAATATAATATTGACGAAAACAATAGGATATGTTATTATTCTATGGTATGCCGCACAGTTAGGTAGAAGTCTGCATTTAATATGTAGCACCAAAACTGGCGAGTAATGATAAAATAGGAGGTGCCATATGTACGCAATTATAGCAACAGGTGGTAAACAGTACAAAGTATCTGAAGGCGATATCATTACCATTGAAAAACTTGGTGTTGAAGCTGGTGAGACGGTAACTTTTGATCAGGTTTTAGCTGTATCCGGTGATGAACTTAAAGTAGGAACCCCGGTTGTAGCTGGAGCAACTGTAGAAGCTTCTGTAGTAAAAGAAGGCAGAGCTAAAAAAGTAATCGTTTACAAATACAAGAGAAAAACTGGCTATCACAAGAAAAACGGTCATAGACAAGCGTTTACACAAGTTAAAATTGAAAAAATTAATGGATAATTGATAAGGTTATTACTGTGATTAAAGTAACAATTTTTAAAAAAAATGAGAATGCAATTGGAATCTATTTATCCGGACATGCAAACTATGCAGAATCCGGTAAGGATATTATTTGTTCAGCTGTTTCATTGTTGGTTTTTACAACAATTAATTCCATTGAGTTGTATACAGATTGTGGATTTAAACTAGATACGAACGAAGATAATGCTTTTATAGATTTCATGTTAAAAGATAATGCAACAGAGGATGCTTTATTATTAATGCGTTCTATGGTTTTAGGCTTACAGATGTTACAGGACACTTATAAAAACGACTATATTACTTTAGAATTCAAGGAGGTGTAGATATATGTTGAAGTTGAACCTTCAGTTTTTTGCTCATAAAAAGGGAGTTGGTTCTACCAAAAACGGACGTGACTCTGAATCAAAAAGATTAGGAGCAAAAAGAGCAGACGGACAATTCGTTAAAGCAGGAAATATTCTTTACAGACAACGTGGAACAAAGATTCATCCAGGTACTAATGTAGGTATTGGTGGAGATGATACTTTGTTTGCGAAAGTAGATGGTGTATTGAGATTTGAAAGACTTGGAAGAGACAGAAAACAAGCATCTGTTTATCCAAAAGTAAACGAATAATATGATTTAAAACCCCGACTGATTTAGCCGGGGTTTTTGTGCTTATGAGGTAGAAAATTATGTTTGCAGATCGCGCAAAAATTATTATAAAATCAGGTAAAGGTGGAGATGGACATGTTTCATTTCGCCGTGAAAAATATGTTCCGGACGGTGGTCCGGATGGAGGAGACGGTGGCAAAGGCGGAGATGTTATATTTGAAGTTGATAATGGCATGAACACATTGACAGACTATAGACATCGACGTAAATTTGCAGCCACAGCAGGAGAAGAGGGTGGCAAAAAAAATTGTCATGGTAAAAATGGAACAGATTTAATCTTAAAAGTTCCGGAAGGTACAGTAATTAAGGATGCAGAATCCGGAAAAGTGATTGCAGATATGTCTGGAGACAATAAACGTGCCATCATTTTAAAAGGCGGAAGAGGTGGACTTGGTAATCAGCATTTTGCAACTTCTACAATGCAGGCACCCAAATATGCACAACCGGGAAAGGAAGCAATTGAAATAGAAGTATTATTAGAATTAAAAACAATTGCTGATGTTGGCTTGGTAGGATTTCCAAATGTAGGAAAGTCAACTCTTTTGTCTCGTGTTACCAATGCACAACCGAAAATTGCGAATTATCATTTTACAACCTTACAACCGAATCTGGGAGTCGTTGACATGGAAGACGGATTTGGATTTGTAATTGCTGATATTCCGGGCTTAATTGAAGGTGCATCTGAAGGTATAGGACTTGGACATGAATTCTTAAGACATATTGAACGAACAAAAGTAATGATTCATGTTGTAGATGCTGCCGGTACAGAAGGAAGAGATCCAATTGAAGATATACTTGCAATTAATAAAGAACTAGAAGCGTATAATCCGGAATTACTTAATAAACCACAAGTAATTGCTGCAAATAAAATTGATGCAATCTATGATGAAGAGAATGACATCATAACTTCTTTAAAAGAGAAATTTGAGCCGGAAGGAATTAAGGTTTTTCCTATCTCTGCCGTAAGTGGGAAAGGATTAAAAGAATTATTGTATCATGTGAAAGAATTACTTTCTAAATGTCCGAAAGATTTAAAAATATATGAACAAGAGTATGATCCGGCATTGACATTCTTTAAAGATGAGCCTTATACAATAGAAATTGCAGAAGATGGGGCATACGTAGTAGAAGGACCAAAGATTGATAAAATGTTAGGTTATACAAATATTGATTCAGAAAAAGGCTTTTTGTTTTTTCAACGTTTTTTAAAAGAACAGGGAATTTTAAAGGAACTCGAAGATCTGGGAATTTCGGATGGGGATACTGTCAGAATGTATGGAAATGAATTTGACTATTACAAATAAGGAGAAAAAAGTATGAATAGTAAGCAAAGAGCATATCTGGGTAGTCTAGCAAGTACAATGAATCCTATTTTCCAAGTTGGAAAAGGGTCTATTACGCCGGAGATGATTTCGGCAATTAACGATGCCATTGAAAAAAGAGAATTAATAAAAATATCTGTTTTAAAAAATTGCATAGATGATCCAAAAGAAATTGCGACTGTCATTGCGGAACGTACAAGATCTACTGTTGTAAAAGTAATTGGGAAAAAGATTATTTTGTATCGTCCTGCAAAAAAGAATCCCAAAATAAAATTACCGGAATAAAAGAATGAAAATAGGTTTATTAGGAGGGTCGTTTGACCCGATACATTATGGACATATTCATATGGCAAATGCAGCACGGAAACAATTTGATTTAGATGAAGTTTGGTTTATTCCGGTTGGGTGTTCACCAAATAAAGATGTATCAAAGATGACTAATGAGGGTTTGCGTTTTCAAATGTGTAAGCTTGTAACAGATGATTTTTCCTATTATCATACACTTGACATTGAATTAAACAAAACAAATACAACGTATACCTATAAAACAATAGAAACAATCAAGAAAAATAATCCAAATGATGAATTCTTTTTTATTATGGGAGCAGATTCACTTGATTATTTTGAAACATGGATGCATCCGGAAAAAATTTGTACAATGTGCAAGATTTTAGTTATTAATCGAAATCATTATACAATGCCATATTTGGAAGATAAAATTTTTAAAATCAATCAGTTATTTAAGGCCGAGATTTTCATTGTTTCCTGCGATAAATTTCATATTTCATCTTCTGAGATAAGAAAATTAATCTTAGAAAAAGCGGATTATGAAGATTATCTTCCTGACAAAGTAGCATCTTTTATTAAAACAAATAATTTATATTCCTAAGCAAAGGATAGCAAATATGGATTTTATTGAACAAAAAAAGAAGTTAAAAAAAGAAATCGATAAGGACAGATATGAACATACACTAGGTGTAATGTATACCAGTGCATGTTTAGCAATGAAATATCAATATTCTGTCGAAAAAGCAATGATTGCCGGATTGTTACATGATTGTGCCAAATGTATTTCAAATGATAATAAAATTAAATTATGTAAAAAAAATGGAATAGAAATATCTGAAATAGAAAAAATAAATCCATGTTTGTTACATGCCAAAGTAGGTTCTCTTGTCGCACATAAAGATTATAAAGTAGACGATGATGAAATATTATCTGCAATTACTTTTCATACAACCGGAAAACCCAATATGACATTATTGGAAAAAATCATTTATGTTGCTGATTATATTGAACCGAATCGTGATAAAGCAGATAATTTAGATTTTTTGCGTCAGGTAGCCTTTGAAGATATCAATCAATGTGTAGCATATATTGCGAGAGATACTTTAAATTATTTGAAAAAAAAGAATTCAAACATTGATTTAAAATCGGAAGAAACTTATAAATATTATGAGAAATATATAAACAGATAAAAGGAAAGGTGGAATATTATATGTTAAATATTGTCAAGAATGTAGTCGAAGCTCTTGAAGATAAAAAAGCGGAAGAAATAACTGTAATTGACATTAAGGGAGTATCCACAATTGCAGATTACTTTATCATTGCAAATGGTACAAATTCAAATCAGCTTTTAGCTATGAAAGATGCCGTAGACGAAGCAATGTATAAGGAAAATATACATGTAAAACAAGTCGAAGGGAACAATAATTCAACTTGGATTCTAATGGATTATCAAGATATTATAATTCACTTGTTTTCAAAAGAAGATAGATTATTCTATGATTTAGAACGTATCTGGAGAGATGGTAAGATTATAGATTTAAATTCATTATAGGTAACAAAAAAGCATCTGTAGAGATGCTTTTTTAAATATATGAATGTTAGAAAAATCGGAATACACCAAATACTTTTCCCAATATAGTACAGTCGGGTACAATAATTGGATCTAAATTATCATTCTCCGGTTGTAGTCGAATTTGATTTGCTTCTTTATAAAAGGTTTTAACAGTTGCAGAATCCTCAACAAGTGCAACCACAATATCACCATTCTTGGCAGTAGATTGTTTTTCAACAAGAATACTGTCTCCATCAAATATTCCCGCATTAATCATGCTGTCACCTTTTACGCGTAACATAAAGGATTCTGTATTCGGCATATATTCTGATGGAATCGGAAAGTAGGATTCAATATTTTCTACTGCAAGAATTGGACTTCCGGCCGCCACACGACCAACAAGAGGAACATTAACCACTTCGCGACGTGTGAGATTAAAATTGTCATCTATTATTTCAATTGCACGTGGCTTTGTTGGATCTCTTCGAATATATCCATTTTTTTCTAAAGTTTCCAAATGAGAATGAACAGATGAAGTAGATTTAAGTTTTACAGCTTCGCAAATATCTCGAACTGTTGGCGGGTAACCCTTGTTTAAAATCTCTTGCTTTATATATTCTAAAATCTGTTGCTGTTTATCTGATATTTTACCATATGACATAGAAAAATCCTCCTTCTATTTAAATAATCATATCATATATAAAATGAAAAAGCAAACATATATTCCGAAAATATGTTCGATTTTATTATTGACAAACACTTGTTCGTATGTTATCTTTTAGTTACAAACAGATGTTCGATGGAGGAAATAGAATGAAAAGAACATATAATCCTAAGATATCAAAAGAATTAAATGATAAATTAGATAAGCGTGCAAGAGTAGTAACGATACAGAAGAGAGTACTTATAATGGCAATCATATGTATTCTTTTTATAATTATATTGTTAACATCAGGGATGAATATTTTTGCAAGTGCAGAAGAGAAAGAAGTTTATACTTATTATAAGAGTATTGAAATTGATGAAAACGATACATTATGGTCTATAGCCAAGGAATATGCACCTGACTCAGACATCGAGAATTACATCGCCGAAGTAGAAGAGATGAATGGAATTGATGGTAATCAAATTCATACCGGTGATTATATAATTGTTCCATACTATTCTTCTGATGTGAAGTAATGATTGAAAATATCACTAATCTACCTTATAATATATATGTACTAAGGAGATTATTATTATGCTCAATCTAATCATTATTTTAATCAAAAATTTTTATCATGCACCATACTATATTTTAAAAATGAGAAAGTATGCAGATCATCCTAAGAAATATTCTTTTAAAGCAAGATATGATCTTGCAAGAAAAGTTATCTCTGTTATGAATCGTAGTGCCAAAATTTCAACGAAAGCATATGGTCTGGAGAATCTTCCAAAATCAGGTGGATATATGATGTACCCAAATCATCAAGGAAAGTATGATGTTTTAGGAATAATGATTACACATGATGTGCCGTGTTCTTTTGTTATGGATAAAGATAAGTCATACACTATGATTACAAGAGAATTTACAGATTTAGTTCAAGGTAAACGTTTAGAAATTAATAATCCGCGACAAGGAATTAAAGTAATCAATCAAGTTTCGAAAGAAGTCGCAGGGGGAAAGATTTATATTCTTTTTCCAGAAGGCGGATATACTTTTAATAATAAGAATACTGTTGGGGAATTTAAACCAGGTTCTTTTAAAATTGCATTAAAATCCAAGGTTCCAATTGTACCTGTTGCACTTGTGGATTCTTATAAAGTATACAACAGTTTTCATCTGGGTTCTGTTCAAACCAGTGTTTATTATTTAGAACCAATATTATATGATGAATATAAGAATATGAAGACGGTAGAAATTGCCAAAATGGTTCAAGAACGTATTTCAAAAAAGATTAGTGAGGTCTCTCACTAATCTTTTTCTCTTAAATGAACAAATTTGGCAGCCATACGTCTCCTGTCATCTTCAATCGCTGCATAGTGTTTTTTTGTTGTATTGACATCACTATGTCCCAAAACATCTGCAACCAGATAAATATCGCCGGTTTCACGATAAAGAGAAGTTCCATATGTACTTCGTAATTTATGCGGAGTAATATTTTTTATATTTGTAACAGATGATGAATATTTCTTGACGAGATTTTCGACTGCGCGAACTGTAATTCTACGATTTTGAAGTGATAAAAATACAGCATTTGCATGTCCATCAATCGTAGTAATTTGTTTTCTTTCTTCTAAATAGTCGTATAGGGAATTGCATACTTCTTCTCCAAAGTATACCATTACTTCCTTGCCACCTTTTCGATGAATTTTTATACCATTATTTTTAAAATCAATATCATTTAAATCTAATCCAACACATTCTGATACACGGATTCCAGTCCCTAATAAAAGCGTTAAAATCGCAATATCTCGTTTTTTGGTGCGTTCATGATACTTTTGTTGTCGAAGACTCAAGTGTTCACCGGATTCTGCAACATCTAAAAGTTGAACAACTTCATCTACATCCAGACGAACGATGGCCTTATCATGTATCTTAGGTAGATCAACTTTAATGGCGGGATTTGTATCTATTAATTCATTTTTATAAAAATAATTATAAAAAGTTCGTAAAGATGCAATTTTGCGTTTTAAACCTCTTTCTTGATTCGAATGAGCTTTTCCATCTTTTTCATAAACCTTTAAATGAAATAAGTATTCTTCAATATCTAGAGGTGTTAACTGGTCCAATAATGTAATTGGATATTCTATTATTTGCATTTTTTTGCAAATAGGGTTTGTTTGATGTAAATAGTCAAAAAAACAATTTAAATCATATGCATATGCAATTCTGGTTCGAGAAGATGTGGTTGGTTCGATTCCGATAAAGAATTGTCTGCAAAAGGGTGGAAGAGTACTTAATAATTCCCTCAAATGAAGATCATTTTTGATATTAATATTCTCATGGTAGGATTTTTCATTCACGAATTGTATTTCCTTTCTTTGACCATCCTGGTAAATTGCTATTAATAATAGAATTAAAAATACGTTTTATGGCACCGGGATTATCTTTATTAATTGTTTTTAACAGTTGTTTTACATATTCACGCTTGGTATTTCCGTCTACCGGACATAATTTATCAAAAGGTAATGTAATATTATATTTGTTACAAAATCCAATAATATTGGCTTCCGGCAAATAGAGCATTGGACGTATCAGTGTAAGTTCCATACGATCTAAGTATGTTAGTGGTGAGAATGTATGATATCTTCCCTCATAAAGCATAGAGAGTAATAATGTTTCTACAATATCATCCATATGATGTCCATATGCAATTTTATTTGCACCTAATTCTTTGGCCAAGTTATTAAGAGCGCCTTTTCGCATCTTAGAACATAATGAACATGGAGAAGATTCCTGTCTGGAATCAAATATGATAGGTGCAATTTCTGTTTTAATTGTGTGAAATTCAACTCCTAATTGATTACATAATATTTGCATGGGTTTCGCATTATAACCGTCTAATCCTAAATCTACTGAAATGGCAATACAATCGAATTTCTTGGGATAAAATTTTTTTAATCCGGACAAAGCATATAGAAGAGTAAGAGAGTCCTTTCCCCCTGAGAGTCCAATTGCAATTTTATCATTTTCTTCAATTAAACTGTAATCATCAATTGCACGTCTTACATAACTATATAATTGTTGTAGCTGCATGATTCAAACTCCTAATCAAGACTTTTAATAATTATATCAACTTATAACATATGGAGCAAGTCACGGATGACAAATGAAAGGAAAAATGTTAAACTAAAATACAAGTATTTTAGTAAAGGATTATTATTATGAAATTTGTAATTCAACGCGTTCAAAATGCCAAATGTACAGTAGACAATGTAGTAACAGGAGAAATTGAAAGCGGATTGTGTGTGTTTATTGGTGTATCGCAAAATGACACAAAAGAGATTGCTGATAAAATGATACGTAAATTATTATCTATGCGAATTTTTGCCGATTCTGATAACAAAACAAATCTATCTTTATCTGATGTAACCGGCAGCTTATTGCTTATTTCACAATTTACATTATATGCAAATTGTAAGAAAGGAAATCGTCCATCGTTTACCGATGCAGGTTCTCCTCAATTGGCAGACGAATTATATCAATATATTATTTCAGAATGTAAAAAAAATATTTCAAATGTACAAACAGGAATATTTGGTGCAAATATGAAAATTTCTTTAATAAATGATGGTCCATTTACAATCGTACTAGATTCAAATGAAATATAAAGGTAGTAGTAATATTTTATATGTATTTATTCGCAAAACACAAGTTTAACGAATAGTTTAATTAGTTAAATAGATAAGGCCAGGTTTTTTTATTAGATTCTGACCTTATCATATAATCAAAGAAACTCTCAACTATTTATTTCGCATTAGGTTTCGACAATTAAGAATCAATTCTACACATTGTTCAACTGTGAATTTACTTGAGTTAAGACACAAATCATAGCTTTTTGCATCTCCCCATTTTTTGGAAGTATAATAATTATAGTAACTTGCTCGTTTTTTATCCGTTTTTTGAATTAAATCTTTTGCCTTTTTATTAGATAATTCATAAATATCCGCAACTTTTTTAATTCGATCATCCATATTTGCATGAACAAAGATATTAAGACATTTCGGGTTATTTGCTAACGCATAATCTGCACAGCGTCCAACAATAACGCAACTTTCTTGTTCAGAAATGTTCTTTATTGTATCAAATTGTGCAAGAAAAACCTTATGATTTAACGGCATATCAAAAAGATTTGCCGTAGAATAATTTCCTGCAGAATAAGTGTCCATTACTAAAGAATACAAAAAACTATTCGTTGGTCGTTCGTCATGGTTTTCAAATATTTCTTCACAAAAATCCGTTTCTTTTGCGGCTTTTTGAAGTAGTTCTTTGTCATAAAGTTTGATATTTAATTTTTCAGCAAGTTTTTCTCCTATTTCTCTTCCACCACTACCAAATTCACGTCCAATAGTATAGATTTCATTCATATAAATCCCACCCTTTAAAATATATGATAAATTAATTATACTATATTTTTTGAGATATTTCTAATTTTCTTAATAAATTTTTGAAATATTCTGGGATATCTGCTGAAAATTCCATATAAATATTCTTTTTCGGATGAATAAATCCAATTGTCTTTGCATGTAATGTTTGTCCAATTAATTCTTTTGTTGAAATCCGTTTGCTTTTACGATTTTGACAATATAAATCATCTCCTAATAATGGATGTCCAATACTAGCCATATGTACTCTGATTTGATGTGTACGTCCGGTTTCTAATTTAAATTGCATATATGTAAATTCTTCAAATCTTTGCAAAACTTTATAATGTGTAATAGCGGGTTTTCCGTTCTCATAATTAATAGACATTTTTTTCCGTTCTATTTTATGTCGACCAATAGGAGCCTCAATGGTTCCGGTATCATCTTTTACGACCCCCCACACAATTCCTTCATATAAACGATTTACAGTATGATTTTTTATTTGTTCTGCAATGTGAACATGTGTCTGATCATTTTTACATACAATTAAAGAACCGGTTGTGTTCATATCGATTCTATGTACAATTCCTGGACGAATTTCGCCGTTAATTCCGCTTAAAGAATCTTTGCAATGATACATGATTGCATTCACTAATGTGTTGGTATAATGTCCGGCAGATGGATGAACCACCATATTTTTAGGTTTGTCTACAATCAAAACGTCTTCGTCTTCATATAAAATATTGAGAGGAATATTTTCCGGTTTAATGTTAATATCAACAGCCTCCGGAATTGTTACATTGACATAATCTCCACATTTTACAAGATAATTTGATTTTTGTATTTGATTGTTTACTAAGACAGAATCTTCTTTTATTAACTTCTGAAAAAAAGATCTTGATAACTCCGGATACAGGATGGTGAGATATTTATCTAATCGTTCACCGTTATGTTCAGATGTTACTTCAAATTCTTCAGCTGGTTTCATTCTTTTTACGCTCTTCTTTTTTCTTTTTTGAGTCTCTTGATAATAAATTATAATCTTCTTCTTTATAATAAAAAACACATAAAACAATTATTATAAAGGTTGCAACGGTTACATAAATATCAGCAACATTAAAAATTGGAAAATCAATTAACTTAAAATATAAAAAATCAATCACATATTTATGCCAAATACGATCAATTAAATTACCCAAACCTCCTGCAAGGTAAAAAATCAATAATACTCTTAATTTGTTAAATTTAGGATATTTTCTCAAACGAACAAAAAAGTAAATAATTAACCCAAAAACTGCAATTGTAATCAGATATAAAAATGCCATTTTGCAATTCAAGAATAGTTTGGGATCATTATGAAATGCTTCAATATCAAATATTTTATGGAATAGTGTAACCAAATCTATTCCGAAGGCAGCACTTTCATTCTCTGCATATTGAAACTCGAATACATTATTTATGACCGTAATACCGGTTGTTCCTTTCAGATGTTTATATGCGAAAAATTTGGTTATCTGATCGATAAAAATCAAAACAACAACAAAAACAGGATAAAATATCAATTCTTTTTTATTTTGTTTCATGATTTACTCCTTTATTATTTATAAAAGCAAAAAACAACACGTAATTTGCCTTTCTTATTCAGGACATTATTTGTTTTAAATATAAAACGTCCAAATTGCCGAACAGAAATAATGCTTTCAGTTTCACAAGGATGATTTCCGTTGGATATCATTTTTCCATTAACAAATACTCTATCTTTTAATAATAATTCTGCCGCTTCAGAACGTGACAAATGATATGCTTTTGCAATGATACAATCTATCCGGTTAGAGGCTATCGTTTCTTCTTTTGTTACAAATTCAATGGAATTACTGATGCTTTGAGGGTTATCGAATAACTCAACACAAATCAAAGTGTGTTTTATTTTCTTTAATTCTTCCATAATATAGGATGATATGGAGGAAACACAAAATACAAAATAGTGATTTTCTTTCATTAGAATATCTCCTATTTTGTTTCTATCAATTCCAAGATTTAAGATAGCACCCAGTATATCTCGATGTGATAAATTTTCAGCATATTTTGGATACTTCGGAGTGAGTTTTATACAAGAAATCGGAAAATTCCAATCATAACAAAGAGCATCAGGGAGAAAAGCTACCATCTGACGCTCTGCCATATCATATCCACCAAAACACTCTGTCTTATTGTATAAAGTATTCCGCATAGTATGAAAAATATTTAATTCATTCAAATTTAGAAAATTACTATATGTAACAATATCTCTCTGCGTCGCCTGATTTGATAAATCATTAAGACGTTTTATTGTAAGATTATTCTCTTTCATAAGTATTATATTGATACTCCAGGTAAATCAAATGAATCCATCAAATTGGTAATATCTCCGGAAATATCTACTCCATTTGGAGTGGCTAAGAATATATAGTTGGAAATCTTTTGAAGATTACCATGCATTGAATATGTTGCACCAGATGTAAAATCAATAATTCTCTGTGCGATTTCAATATTTAAACCTTCCATATTAATAACAACTGTACGTCCATTCAATAACGTATCTACGATTTCAACTTCTTCTTCAATTGAGGTTGGTTTAATTACACATACTTCCATTCCGACGCCCTGCTTTCTTGGTGTTTGTTTTGCAATAGGTGTGATCTTTTGAACAGGTTTGATTTTCACTTCCTCTTCTTCTTTTTTATAAGTATCAACGTATTTATCTCTTACAGAAGATTTCTTCTTCGGTTTCACTTCCTCTTCTTCTTCAAAATCATAATCTTCATTGTCGAAATCGAAATCATCGTCATCATCATCGTTAAATCGCATTGTGTTTAATAATTTATCCATAAAACTCATAAAACATACCACCTTACTATAGTACTAAATAGAATAGTCACGTTCTCCAAATATACCGGTTCCAACACGAACATGAGTTGCACCCTCTTCAATTGCAACCATATAATCACCTGTCATACCCATGGAGAGGACATTCATATTTACATTATCTATGTTTTGCTGTTCTATGTCAACAGATAATTGTTTGATTTCTTTGAAATATTGTCGATTGTCCTCTGCATTTGTAACGAAAGGAGCGATTGTCATTAAGCCTTGAATATGTACTCGGTTAAGTTTTGAAATCTCCTTAATCAGGGCAATTGTTTCTTCTTTTTGAACCCCAAATTTTGAGTCTTCGTTTGCTATGTTAACCTCAATTAAAATAGATGCGTCTGTATCTATTTTTTCAGCTTGTTTTTGAATCTCTTTTGCAAGTTTAATACTATCAACTGAATGAATTAATTCGGTCTTTCCTACAATATATTTCACCTTATTTGTTTGTAAATGCCCAATCATATGCCATTTGATGTCGTCTGGTAATACATCCATTTTAGAACACATTTCCTGAACTTTGTTTTCGCCAAAATTACGAATGTTTAAGTTATAAATCGTTTGCAGCATTTCAACTGGTTTTGTTTTACTAACTGCAATTAATGTTACTTCGTCTGGATTTCTTTTTGCTTTTTCACACGCTAATTTAATATTTTCTTGTACTCTATATAAATTTTCTTTTAACATATTTCATCCTTTTTTATTTTTTTATTAATTGGTTTTCTTTAATTTTGTCGCCATGTAGCGCAATGTGATCATATAAGGAAATACCATATGCTGTTTTCATTTCAACAATTGCATAATCTTCATTCTCATAAATAATGTCAATTTGTTTAAATACAGCATATCCTTTGTTAATATTATAAACGCCTATTAGAGAATCAATATCCTCTCCTATTGTATAAATATCGTTTGAATCATTTTTAATAATGACTTCACCATTGGATACGGATTCACTATCAATATAATAGTTTTCGTCTTTTTCATAATATATAGTTGGTGTGATGAATTCAACAATAGATTCACCATTCTTGTTCTTGCGGGAAACAAGTAATCCTTCGTCAGAAGAATCCCCACCTTTTGTAAAATATTCTTTGGGAACCGTAAAAAATTCTTTTGAAGTAATTGCACTTTGTGGAATTTTTAAACCGGTATCATTATTTAAAATTAACTCAATATTTATAAAGCGTTCATTAATATATCGAATCATTGCTGTATTTAAGCATAAATTTAAATAATAGCTATTTTCTTTTTTTATAATAGATGATTCCGTTGTTGTAACATAACCATCTTTACAAAACTTAATTTTTACAGAGGAAGTATTATTTAATGTTTGAGCAAGTTCATCAGATATTGGAATGATAATATTCCACTTCTCACTATTAATTCGTTTATAAACAGGCTGTGATTTTTGAACTTCAGAAGCCGAATCTAAATATTCTTTTGAATAATTTGTGTGATCCAGGAGATCCGGTGAAAAATCATCTACCGTTAATCCTTCATATCCATCCAAATAATACGTAATTATCCCTGTATCATGAGCTTGTATTCGGTAAAATGTATTGTTAGACTCGGCGATTTGAACTTGTTGTGTCAATTCGCTTAATGCCTGCAATGAAAGAATTTGAGATAATTCTGAATTAATATCATTTTTTTTATCTCTTACATTATAAAACTGATTTGAACTATAAGTATTTTGGAAAATTTCTAGTTCAGATACAATAGTAGAAATTGATTCCTGACTCATCTTACTGGAATCTGTAATTGCAGAATTAATTTGAGTTGCAATGTCTCCCTTGGTATCAATAGAATATACCACATCTTGATAAGCAACTCTAGAACCACTTTTAACGTAATAATTAATATATCCACTTTGCTCACTATAACAAACCGTTTCATCTCTAAAAATAAGTCCACTATAGATATTGTTTGTTGCAATGGTTCCGTAGCCTACTTGGTACTCTGCAATCGTTTCTGTTGTAAAATATCGGATTATATTATATACAACATATATAATTATGATCAGAAAGACTACAATTCCTATATTTAAATGAAATCCCTTTTTAAATTTAATTACATTTTGAGTTTTAGCCAAATAAATTCACCTCATCTATTATTCCATACTATATTAACATTAAAACTTTTCAAATACAATAAAGCCAATTTTAGAATTCATGTATATTATTTTAAAAATGAAAGATACTATCCATGAAACTATAATGGAGGATTAAATCATGAAATGGATTGATTGTACTGTATTAACAATAGGAATTATTGGTTGTATAAATTGGGGGTTAATAGGATTTTTTGATTTTAACCTTGTTGCATTCATTTTTGGTAGCATGACATGGATAAGTAGAATTATCTACGCCATCGTTGGTTTGTGTGGTTTATATGCCATAAGTTTCTATGCAAAATTTCTTACTTGTAAACAGTAAGTTATGAAATAATAAGGTGTTGCTTTTCGCAACACCTTATTTGATGTATGAATATTATAACGATATTGTTACTTTTGCTTTTGCACATGCTGGAAGCAGTTGTTCTTCCTTCGCAATACTTAAAATGATTTTAACATTATATTTTTCACTAATAACATCTAAACGTTCCATCGCATGAACAATTTCCTCTTCTGTCTGAATGAAAGATATTGTCAAAAAACTATCCAAATAAATTTCTTCTATATCATTATCCTGCGCAATAATTCCACAAATAAAGCCAAAAAATTCATTACTGGATAAAACCGGGTAATCCGATATGTTTATTAGTCTAATTCTATTGTTTAATTCATAAATGTGCTTTTGGCTTTTATCAATAAAAATTAAATTACCGGATGCAGATTCAATTGATTGATTTATTTTTTCGATAAGAACACGGGATTTTCCTTTTCCTTGTGCCCCACAGATTATTTCCAGCATGAAAAAATTCCTCCTAAGTATTGTTAAACTTTGATAGAATTTGATCCATTAACAGATACAAATTAGAACGACCATCTGCTTTTAAAACAATACTGATGATTTGATCGCCACTTTCATTAACGGAATAAAGTGCAAGACAGTATCCGGCCGCATTTGTTGTTCCGGTCTTCCCACCTATTACAGTAATTCCTTTCGGGCTTTTTCTATCACCATTTAAATACTTGTTTGTATTTTTGTATTCTTTTTCAACTAATTTATCATTTCTGTCCTTATATGATATGCATATAGATGATGTGTTAATAATTTTTACAAATTCTTCTTGTTGTATTGCTGCATTCAAAAAAAGATATAAATCATATACAGTAGTATAATGTTCCTCATCCGGCATTCCGTGAGGATTTACAAAGTGAGAACCGGTAGCTCCAAGTAACAATGCTTCCTGATTCATAACTACAGCAAATGCTTCTACTGATGTTGCATAATATTCAGCTAGTGCTACAGCAGCATCATTTCCACTTCGCAATAACAAACCATACAACAATGCTCTTACGGTAATCTGATCCCCTTCATTCAATCCACATACAGATGAATCTGAGGACTGATCTACGGCATTTGCACTGACAATTACTGTATCATCCAGATCACAGTATTTAATAATAATATATGCTGTTAATATTTTTGTCAAACTGGCGGGATATAATGTATCATATATATTCTGACTATATGTTACTTCTTGTTGCGTAAGATTAAATACACCTGCACCTAAAGCAACTTGAGAATCTGTTTTATCCAGTCCATAATTGATATTATCTGAAACACATAAATCTCCTGCAAAATAGGACACACCTGATGCATTTTCAGACATGTTATAGTTTGCGGATGAATATACTCGAAATCGATCCGATAATTCATCGTTATTTAACGAACATCCATAAATATTAAGTGCAACTAAACATATAGATAATAAAATAGATAAAACTTTTTTATTTATACATTTCACGCCACTCTAAATCTCCTCTATCTAATGATTTGATTAATAATTCTGCCGTTGCTAGATTGGTTGCAAGAGGAATGTTGTGCTCATCACATAATCGAACAATACTATTTACATCAGGTTCATGAGACTTTGGTTTCAATGGATCACGTAAAAATATTACCAAATCAATTTCATTATGTTCAATTTGTGCTCCAAGTTGTTGTGAACCGCCTAAATGACCGGCTAAGTATTTATGAATTTGAAGGTTGGCAACCTCCTCAACTAATCTTCCGGTTGTACCGGTTGCATAAAGTTCGTTTTTACATAGAATTCCACGATATGCAATACAAAAATTCTGCATTAATTTCTTCTTGGAATCATGTGCAACAAGTCCAATATTCATAATATACCCCTCCTTAATACTTTTTCGGTTGTAGACCAATATTTAAAACAATTCCCATTCCAATAAATGAGGATAATAATGATGTTAACCCATAACTTACAAATGGTAAAGGAATTCCAGTGTTTGGCATTAATCCGGTCGCTACACATATATTAACAAAACTTTGGAAACCAATCAATGCCACCATACCACAACAGATTAGTTTTCCTGCTAAATCTTTTGCTTTTCTGGCGATCATAAAGCATTCAAATATAATTAATAATAAAAGAATTATGATTACAAGGCAACCCACAAATCCTAATTCTTCACCTGCTACCGCATAAATAAAGTCTGTTTGTGGTTCAATAATATAATTACTATTATTCATTGAAGTCGCTTCCGCATTGTTTAGCCCTTTTCCCCATACTTGACCTGAGCCAATAGCCATAATAGAATTTTGTTGTTGAATTGCCTTGGACGAATATCTGGGATCTGTCGGATAGAGCCATGCCATAATTCGCCCCATTTGATAATTTCCTGTTTCAGCAGCAGTTTTTGCTTTTTGTAAAATATAAGTAATTGTAATAATCGATGTTGGAACACTTATTCCTAAAACAATTAAAATAACTTTGTAACTTAGACCAGCAACAAATAATAATGCGATAAAAATTAAGGTTGTAACAATGGTTGTTGACAAATCCGGTTGTGTTACAATTAAAAATAACGGTATTGCCATTAATAAAAACGCAATTCCTAATGTTTTAACATTATTAATCTTATCCTGATTATTCATAAAATAAGCTGAAAAAAACAATATAATGGCTATTTTTGCTATCTCAGACGGTTGTAATTGGATTCCAAATACATTAATCCATCTTTGTGCTCCGGAAACATTTCTACCAAAAAATTCAACCCATACCAGTAATATAATGGTTCCGGCATAAATTGGAATATAAAATTTTGTAATATAGGAATAATCAAATAATGAAAATGCAATCATTAGAATCAAACCAAACATAAACCCAAAGATTTGTTTATTTTGAAGAGATTCTCTTGCACTTCCAATCAGTAAAATTCCTATAATACATAAAGCACATACATATATAATTAAAGGGAAATGATAGTTTCTAAGTTTATATTGTTTTAACATTTCAAACTCTTTTCTTGATTATAATATTTACATCATATTCATCTAGTGTAATATCATGATATCTTGCTACAATTTCAGCAATTTCATGCTTTAACTGTTCTGTTTTTACTAATGAACTATGTAATGGTTCTGATTCAATCATTAATTTAAGTCGATATTTTGCAATTGCATTGGATGATTCTCTAACTTTCATTTCTGCACTCCTTTAACATAATTTTATTTTGGAGTACACAAGTCTCTTGCACTGTTTCATTTGAAACAAGGATGTCAATAATTTTATTATAATGTCTTGTTGCACGTGAATGCATAGATATTATTGGTTGTCCTTTGTTTTGACTAATAATTATTTTATTATCGTTAGGAATTGTTCCAATACAATCTAAATCCAATATTTCTTCTATATCTGAGACAGATAGCATATCATGATGTCGAACCATTTTATGATTATATTGATTTAGAATTAGATTTAAGTGTGGAAAATGATTTCCTTTTAATATTGCAGCTACACGGCCCGCATCTCGAACTGCAGTGATATGTGGCGTAGATACAATAATTGCTTTTTTTGCTGCAGATATTGCAAAAGAAAAACCATAATCAATACCTGCCGGACAGTCAATTAAACAATAATCAAATTCCTTTTCCAAATTATTAATTAAAATTTGCAATGATTTCGTATGCTTCATTAAATTTGTATAATTTAATGAAGCTGGAATCATATACAAATTCGGAAATCGCTTATCTTTAATTATAGCTTGTTTTAAGCGACACTCATTTTTAAGAAGATCTAATAAATTGTACTGTATTCGGTCTTCTAGTCCCATAACAACGTCTAAATTTCGAAGTCCCATGTCCATATCTAACATGATAACTTTTTTATCTAATAGTGAAAGTCCTACACCGATATTGGCAACAGTTGTTGTTTTGCCAACACCGCCTTTTCCTGATGTGAAAACAATTGTTTCACACATGAAAGAAACCTCCTATTAAATGAAATAATGTATCGTAATTAATCAGTACGTGTATTATCAGAAGAACTGTTTACACCAGCTGCATTACGCGATAAAATTGAATCTAATGTTTCTTGCTGGAAATAATAAGATAATATATTTCTTGAAACATCAGCTGCATTATGTGATGAATATCCATATGCAATTCGGGTTGTAATAGATATCTGTGGATTCTCATAAGGTGCATATCCAACAAACAACGCATGATTTGGTCTGTTTTCCACTTGTTGTGCCGTTCCGGTTTTGCCTGCAACAGAAAATGTAAGAGAATTAAACGACTTCATGTTTTCACATACCATTCTCATACCACTGTAAATTGCATTCCATTGTGAATCATTCAAGGTATGAGAAACATCTTCATAAACAGGTTCATAGGATTGGATGATATTACCATCCGGATCTGTAATTTTACTCATCAGTTGATAATTATATAATTTCCCTGATGTGACAGCAGTTATATATCTGGATAATGCAACTGTTGTGTAGTTATTATCACTTTGTCCAATTGCTGCCATTACCGGATATTGGGTTGCAATATCCGATTCATTCTCTTCTATCTCCAAACCGGTTTTTTGATCCAGACCATAAATTGTAGCATATTTTGAAATATAGGAAATACCTACATGATCATCATAATTTCCAGACTCTTTTTTACTAAGTTCATAACCCATCGTATAATAAAATATGTTACAGGAATCTCGGATTGCTTCTGAAACATTAACATGTCCATGTGTACTTGGGTAAATCCAACATTCCGGTTCATTACTTACTTCTTTAAAAATTCCGGTACATTCAATTTCTGAACTTGTTGTTACAACATTCTCAGCCAGCGCCGCTGTCGATGTGACCAATTTGAAGGTCGAACCCGGAGCCGTTTTTTCTTGTGTTGCATAATTATACAAAGGATTCGAATGATCTTCTGTTAATTTCTGATAGTATGCTGCATTTACTTCGTTTGCCAGCATGTTGTTATCATACCCCGGATAACTTACTAGTGCTTTGATTTCTCCGGTATTTACATCCGTTATCACACAAGAGCCTGTACATGGATCCAATGCGAGTTGCGCAGGTGTAATTTCTATATTATTTATCTTATTTAAGATAAAGGAATATGCCGAAGTTGAACCATTGCTAAGCTTTTGATAGGATGCATCATCATAATCCAAAACGCCTTGTTCAAATAATGTCAAACAAAGTTTTGTTCCCGACAAAGAATGATCCAAAATCATATATTTATATACTAGCTTTGAAAAAGCTACATCTGCCTCAGACTGAATCATAATATAACTGCATAATGCAGAATATATTTCTAAAGAATCCGCATATTTATCATTTACATCTAATAAACTAATATCAATCCATTGCTGCGATATACAGTATTTCAAATATTCTTTTGGAGATATTTTTCCTTCTTTCCAGCGTATATAGGTAGAATCAGTTACATCTATTTCAGAAGAAAGTAAAACATCGTTTTCTTTTAGCATGGCAATAATATAGGTAAAATAATCCAGTGTGGCTTCATCCATATCATTGATAATAACCGGATTCTCTGTATTCAATTGATAATATACTGCATCTAAGGTTGCTTGTTGTCGCCCTGAAAAAGAGGAATAAATTTCTTTTTCAGTGACAGCAGCTGTCTCTTCTGAAAAATGCTTAACATCAATTACATTATTGTCAATTAATGCAACATATACATCTTCTATTGGAATATTTCCTTCACGAATATTTTTATAAACAATACCGGCAATTTCCTGCTCCAGTAATAAATAGGTGGCTTTTTGTAATTCTGAATCAATTGTAATATAAAGGTCATTTCCAGCTACTGATTCTGTTGTATTAATAATTTCTGATATTCTACCGACATTATCAATGTATACTTCTTGTTTTCCATTCTGACCACGGAGATAATTCTCATAATATTGTTCCAAACCGGATTTACCTACCGTATCCGTCGTTGAATAACTGCCATCTATCATCGAAAATTGTTCGTACTCTTCCGTAGAAATCTTTCCGGTATATCCGATTATCGATGCAAAATAAATACTATCGTTATATTTGCGAATCGTATCTTCTGTGATGTCTACTCCATTTAAACGATCAGAATGTTCTTTAATATATGCAACCGTCTCATCTGATATATCTTGGGCGATTACAGTAGATTTATATTTTGAATATCGATTTTCCCACATAGCATAACGTACTACAACAATTTGATACGCTGTATATGCATCATAACTTTCATCAACTTGAAATTTATTCTTATCATGCATCAGATATTCCATTACCTGTTCCGGAGATGCATTTGCCTCATCAAAATCAAATGTTTCGTTGTATTTCAAATTATCATATGAACTCGCTCCAAAAACATCAGCTAAAAAACGTTTCAGTTGTGCTCCCTCTACCGTATAGGAATAACTGCCGTCCGGGTTATAAACTATCTTAAAATCATTATATATTGACTCTCCATTATCATTTATAACGGATATTACTTCTGCAAGTTTTTTGTTTAGTTCTTGGTTTTTCTGTGCATCTGTATCATAAGATTCACTATCTATTATAGTTACAGAATACGCCAGCTCATTATACGCTAATAATTTTCCATTACAATCATATATGTTTCCTCTGGCTGCTTCTATGGTTAATTCCTTTTGTATTTTTAAGGTGAAATTCTCCTGATAAGAGGCACCTTTTACAATTTGTAATACAAAAATTCGAATTATCAAAATTGTAAATAAAATAGCCATTACAGCTGCTAATACAAATAGCCGAGAACCAAAAAATTTTTTTAGAAATTCTTTTATATCATAAATCAAATTTCTTTTTTCTCCTTTTTTCTTTGTGTTCCAGTCTTTGATTGATTTTTAATAAAATAAAATACATAAAAATGCTGACTAGCATTGTATAAACAAATTCAGGAATAATAATCGCCTTTAAATAATACCAAATTTGGAATCTACCGCGAAACATAAATAAAATAATATAGGTTGCGACATTGCACGCAATATTACTTAATCCAATTAACAAAAGCGGAAGTTTAATATCATCCGGAAAAAATTTCTTTTGGTATAATCCGTTAATGTATCCAATATACATATAGATTAAAGCATAAATTCCGATATAAAAACCACAAAAAATGTCTATAATAAGACCGCAAAAAATGCCAATAATCATTCCTTCTTTTTTGCCACGCATAAATCCGAAGGAAGAAACCAAAATCATCATAAGATTTGGTGCGATACCAGCAAAAGACAATGCTTGAAAAAATGTGGTTTGCAATACAAAACATATAATAATTAAAAGTGCGATACATATTATTCTTCGCATTATTCACTCGCCTCTAATTCTTCCTCGCCGGTTTCTTTCATCTTTGTGATTACAAGAACTTCCTGTAAATGCTCAAAATCGACAACAGGCGTAATGGTTCCATATTTTGTCAACTTGTTGGAATCCATTTCTACACTTGATATATAACCAATCAAAATACCCTGTTGGTATTGATCTGATATATAGGATGTGACAACCGGAGTTCCGATTTCCACCAAATTGTTATCATCACGTAATCCTGTAAAAGATATTTCACCGGATTCATTCATTAATTTCAAATCTCCGGAAACAATAAAATTATCTCCTGTTGTTGCAATCATTGCACTTACATTGTTTGAATCATGTATAATACTTCTTACTTTTGCATAATTGGGTCCAACATCAACAATGATTCCAACCAATCCACAACCGGATATCACATTCATGCCAACATCCAAACCATGATTGGTTCCACGATCAATAATAAAGGTGTCAAACCAATTACCGCTATCTTTTGCAATTACGCTGGCTGCAACTTTTTCATAGGTTGGGTATTTTTCATCTAATTCCAATAAACTTCGATAACTTTCCAATTCATACTGTTCTAGTTTGATTGTATTTAATTCAGCTGTCAGTTCCTCAACTTGTTTTTCCAGTTCTTCATTTTCGGAATTTACTTCTTTTAATGTTTTGAAATTATTTGATTTTTCCCAAATCCAATCGCCGGTTGAGTTCAAACCGGATTGCATTGGAACAAAAATGTATCCGGCAACTGTTTTCAAAGGACCACCGGAAATATTTAAGGTTAATCCCAGAAAAATAGTTATTCCAAATACAAACGTCATAATTAAAAGAATGTATTTTGCCGGTATATTTTTTAATTTCTTACGATAGTTTCTTCTTTTCATAGATTCCCCATTCTACTTACATACTAAATGGTAAACGTTTGTATTTGGAATCGGATACAATTTTTACCAATCCTCGTACTGCGCTTTCTTCCGGGTCGTCACAAGTATTAACTTTAATATTTGTGATTTGTTCAAATAACTTATCTAAATTATGAATCATTGATCCTCCACCCGTAATATAGATTCCGGAATGAATAATATCTCTTGCAAGTTCTGGTGGTGTTTTTTCGAGAATTATCTTAATCGAATTACATATTGATTCTAGGTTCGCTTTCATTGCAGTATAAACAACATTTGCATGAACTTCCATTTCGATTGGAAGTCCACTGACAACATCTCTTCCGACAATTACCATGGTCTCAGTTCTTCCTTCTAACCCGGAACCAATCGTTTCTTTTAAAGCTTTTGCAGTTTTTTGGCCGATAACAAGATTAAATTCTTTGCGAATAAATGAAATAATAGATTCGTCCAGTCGATTCCCGCCAAAGTGTAATAAATCACTTAATACAAGACCACCCAATGAAATAACGGATATTTCTGTGGTATCTGCTCCCATGTCGACAATCATAACACCGGTAGGCTGATTTACATCAATACCCAATCCCACTGCATCGGCTAATGGCTTTTCGCACAAAAGAACACTTTTCGGTTTAAATCGACTCTTAAAAAAGGTTTCAAAAAATGCCCTTTTTTCTACTGCGGTAATATCTGTTGGTACTGCTACAACAAATTCTGCACCTTTTGTTTTGGTTTTTATTTTCTTTTCAAAATATTCATACATCATATTCTGCAGAAAATTAAACTCGGCTATCACACCGGAAGTGACCGGAAATAATACATTAATGGATTCCGGTGCTTTTTCATACATGGCGTACGCTTCGTCACCCATTGCGCAAATTTTATTTTTATCTATTACTGCGATTGTATTTTTTTCTTTGATGATTTTTCCGTTTGCTTTGCAAAAAACTTTGAAATTACAGGTGCCAAGATCAATACCATATACATTATTGTTCATTGTTCTATTCCTTTTCCTTTATCAAATTAAATTGTGTTCTTTAAAACTAAAATAAGAATTGTCCCCTATGATTATATGATCTGCCATCTCAATATCCAGAATTTTGGAACACTCCGAAATACGATTGGTTATTCGTTTGTCATCAAAACTTGGAGCAGGGTCACCACTTGGATGATTATGAAGTAATATAATTATAACTGCATTTTTCTCCAAAGCATTTCTAAATATATCCTTCGGTGAAACATATGCGTAATTGACACTGCCTTTAGATAATACTTCATCTCCCAGAAAATTGCATTTTGAATCAAAAAATGCAACCTTAAGAATCTCTTGTTTCAAATGACGCATCTGTTCCATGTAGTATGTTGCAATTGAACTTGGACTTTGCATCTGAATAGAATATCCGCGTTTTGTTGCAGAAATACGAACCGACAATTCTGCAATTGCTTTTAATTGAATGGCTTTTACCATACCAATTCCCTTAAATTGAATTAGTTCTTCATAGGAATAATCATATAAATTCAATAAATTCTTATGACGTTTCATCAATAATTCTCTCGCAATTTCAAGAGAATTATAAGTCTTTGTGCCCGTTTTTATAATTATAGATAATAACTCTACATCTGATAAGGCAGCAACTCCGCGTTTAAGAAATTTCTCATATGGTCTTTCTAATGTTGGAATTTCTTTAATCGTTAAATGTGTTTTCATTCAAGCCTTTCCACTCTCTCAAAGGCTAACTTTCATTTTATCATATTGCATCTATATTAACAAGATTTCGATCGTAAAGTTTTTGAAGTGACATCAGAATTCCTAATTTTGCATGATACCACGTCAGACCTCCCTGAAAATATACAGCATATGGTTCCTTAATTGGTCCATCCGCAGATAATTCAATGGAAGAACCTTGAACAAATGCGCCTGCGGCCATAATGACATCACTGTCATATCCAGGCATGGCCCATGGACTTGGGGTAACGTAAGAATCTACCGGTGCGGCAGCTTGAATCCCTTCACAAAATGCTATCATTGCATCTTTATTTTTAAATTCGACCGCCTGGATTATATCATGTCTGCTTTCTGTTGCGTTTGGAATGACTCTGAATCCTAATTTTTCATATATATTTGCAGCAAAAATTGCTCCTTTTAAGGCTCCGCTAACGACTGTCGGTGCCAAAAAGAATCCCTGATAAAAAGATTGAATCACCCCAAGAGATGCTCCCACTTCCTTTCCCAGTCCCGGAGAAGTCAAACGATATGCTGCATTTTCAATATACTCTTTTTTTCCTACAATATATCCACCTATCGGAGCCAGACCTCCACCCGGATTTTTGATTAATGATCCTACAATCATGTCTGCACCAACTTCTAAAGGTTCTTTTTCTTCTACAAATTCGCCATAACAATTATCTACCATACAAATAATGTCTTTTTTAATATTTTTTATAAAAGAAATTAATTGGCCTATTTTTTCTACAGATAAGGTTGGTCTTGTGGCATACCCTTTTGAACGTTGAATTGTAACTAGTTTTGTATTTGGTCGAATTGCTTTTTTGATTCCTTCAAAATCAAATTCTCCATTCTCAAGTAAATCCACCTGCGAATAAGTAATATTATATTCTGCCAGAGAGCCTTTTGACGGGCGAATTCCGATTACTTCTTCCAAGGTATCGTATGGTTTCCCCACCGGAGATAACACTTCATCTCCAGGTCTTAGGTTAGACATTAATGCAAGTGCAAGTGCATGTGTACCACAAGTGATTTGAGGTCTTACAAGTGCGTCTTCTCCCTTAAAACATTCTGCATAAACCTTTTCTAACGTATCACGACCAAAATCGTCATATCCATACCCGCTGGAATGATTAAAACATTCTGCACTAACTTTATTTTTTTGCATGGCATGAAGTACTTTCATTTGATTAAATTCTGCAATTGCATCAATTGCTTGAAAACGTACCTGCAGATTCTGTTCTATTTGTTCACCAATTTTAATTATTTCATCTGATAAACCCAAATTTTTATATTGATTTATTAAATATTGTTCCATTTTTTTATTGAATGATTCCTTTCTTTGATAAAACCTGAAGCATATTATCTAAAATCGCATCCTCATTGTACATATAATCCTTTTTATTATACCAAATAACATCTTTTTCTCTTTTAAACCAGGTTAATTGGCGTTTTGCAAAATGACGTGTTTCTTTTTTTATACAATCAATTGCCATATCTAAATTGTATTGTCCGTCTAAATAACGTAAGATTTCTTTATATCCTAACCCTTGCATAGATACCATGTTCGCATGAAAGCCCATTTCTTTTAATCTTTTCACTTCCTCTAATAAACCATTTTCCAGCATGATTTCTACACGTTCATTTATTCTTGCATAAAGATTACTGCGTTCATCTGTTAATACAAAATACGCAAAATTATAATTTGATTTTTTTTGTTGTTCTTTTAAATTATGTTCTGAAATCGGTTTGCCCGAAAGATGATAATATTCCAATGCACGAATGACACGTTTTCTGTTATTTTCGTGTATGGTATTATAGGAAATCAAGTCGATATCTTTTAGTTTTTCATGTAACATATGATTTCCATATAGATTTGCATACTCATCCATTTTTTTTCGAAATACATCATCACATTCCTGATTGGCAAATTCCACATCATACAAAAGTGCCTGAATATAAAATCCGGTTCCTCCTGCGACAATAGGGACTTTATTTTGTGCATATATTTCTTCTAATGCTTTTTTCGCCATTTCTTGAAATTTTACAATATTAAACTCAGTATCCGGCATTAATTCATCAATTAGATAATGTTTGATACCCTGCATTTCTTTCTTAGAGACTTTAGCAGACCCGATGTCCATATATTTATATATCTGCATGGAATCGGCAGATATGATGGCACCGTTTATTTTTTTTGCCAATTCAATTGATAGTTTTGTTTTTCCAACTGCAGTCGGACCGGCAATTATGATCAGTGGCTGATTTTTCATTATAAAATCCTCTTAAATTTCTTTTCTATTTCATATTTTGTCATTGATATAATAGTTGGTCTTCCGTGTGGGCAATGATACGGATTATCTAATTTTAGTAAATCACTCATTAAAGAATCCATTTCCGCAAATGATAATGTATGATTTCCTTTAACTGCTGCTTTACAAGACATGGATGCAATTTTTTCTAAAATCAAATCCGGTGTTTCTTTCCCTGATAAATCTTCAAATTGATCTAAGATTTCTATTAACAATTCTCTTACATCTACTTGAAACAGATTAGCCGGTATGGCACGGACTGCATATTCTTTTCCGCCAAAATGTTCTATTCGGTATCCAAACTCTTCTAACTGCTCCTGATACTTAAAAAACATATCCGCTTCTTTTGCATTTAATGTTAAAATAACAGGTGGATGAATCATTTGAGACGTAAACTCTTTATTTTTCATGGTTAACAATGTTTTTTCATAAAGTACTTTTTCATGTGCAGCATGTTGATCTACTATAAAAAGTTTATTTTCATACTCTATTAACCAGTATGTATCAAATAATTGTCCAATAATTCGATGTTTCTTTTTTGCATCCTCTGTTAAAAAATCGGATTGATAATCTTCCAGTTTGATTTGATTGATTACCTCTTCTTTTATAACCAAATGCGTTATATTTGATGGTGTTGATGATTTTACTTGAGACTGCGTATATTTGATTTCATATGGTGAATCTTGTGATACAAAACTGCGAATTTTTTCAATTCGATTCTTCTCAAATGGTTCCGGTAATTTCTTATCAAAGTTCGGTTTGAAACTCTCTTTTTTTTCTTCGGCAACAGATACTTCCGGAATGAATTCTTTCTGCGAAAGACATTCTGAAATAATTTGGTTTAATGTTTCATAGATACCCTGATTATCATGAAATCTTAATTCTAATTTTGTAGGGTGTACGTTAACATCTAATACTCCTTCTTTAAAATCAAAGTACAAAACACAAAACGGAAATTTATGTTGCATCATATAGTTTTTAAATGCATCTTCGACTGCCTTGGATAACAAAGAACTTTTTATATAACGACCGTTTATAAAAAAGACTTCATAATTACGATTACCACGGGCTATTAGTGGTTTTCCAATATAACCTTTTAATGAAAAAACATCACAAGTATGTTCGACCTCTAACAAATCGGACATGATATTTCTTCCAAAAATATGATAAATCAAATCCTTTATATTTCCATTTCCGGAAGTATGTAGTTTGACTTGATTATTATTAATAAATTTAAAAGATACATCCGGATGAGATAATGCAAGTTTTTCAACAATATCCGTTATATAACCAGCCTCAGTTTGGACTGATTTTAAAAACTTTCTTCTTGCAGGTGTATTATAAAATAAATCCTTGACTAAAAATGTAGTTCCTGCAGGTGCACCGATTTCTTCACTTAAAATTTCTCTCGAGCCCTCTATTAAATAACGGATTCCGGTGATTTCGGAAGCTGTTTTTGTGATTAATTCTACCCTTGAAACAGCAGCAATGCTTGATAATGCCTCGCCTCGAAACCCTAATGATACTACACCAATCAAATCTTCAATACGTTTAATTTTGCTGGTCGAATGTCGTAAAAACGCAAGTGGAATCTGATCTTTTTCAATCCCGTGTCCGTTATCCGTTATCCGAATCAAGGAGATTCCGCCTTCTTTAATTTCGATTGTTATCATAGTTGCCCCTGCATCTATAGCATTTTCGACTAATTCTTTTACAACAGATGCCGGTCTTTCTACCACTTCGCCCGCTGCTATTTTATCAATTGTTTCTTGACTCAAAAGTTCTATTTTTTGCATAAATCCCTCTGGTTTACCAACGATTTTTTAATTTATTTTGTAATTCATATAATTTATTCAATGCATCTAATGGTGTGATATTTGTCAAATCAAGTTCACATAATTCCGTTATGATATCATCCTCTTTCACCGTATCAAATAAAGAAATCTGTGCCAAATCCACTTCGTCTAATGGTTTGTTACATTTTTTCTTTTTGGAGCCATTATCAACTGAAATATTTTTTGTAATTTCCATGATATCATTTTGTACAAGCTCACATAATATTTCTTTGGCCCTTTCTATTACACTATCCGGCAAACCTGCAAGTTTGGCCACTTGTATGCCATAACTTTTATCAGCACCACCAGCAATAATCTTTCTTAAAAAAACAATATCATCGCCGTTTTCCTTTACTGCAATACAATAATTATTTACACCATTTAATTTCCCTTCCAACTCCGTCAATTCATGATAATGCGTTGCAAAAAGGGTTTTAGCTCCAAGTAATTTTGTATTGCTAATATGTTCAACGACTGCCCAGGCAATACTTAAACCATCAAAGGTACTGGTTCCTCTTCCAATTTCATCTAAAATCAGTAAAGAGTTCATACTGGCATTTCTCAGTATGTTTGCAACTTCATTCATTTCAACCATAAAAGTACTTTGCCCGGATGCCAAATCATCCGATGCTCCGACTCGTGTAAAAATCCTATCTACAATACCGATATTCGCACTTTGGGCCGGAACAAAACTTCCAATTTGTGCCAACAAGACAATCAACGCACTCTGTCGCATATAAGTTGATTTCCCTGCCATATTTGGTCCGGTTATAATGGCAACACGATTTTTGTTATTATCTAAATGTGTATCATTTGCAATAAACATATCATTTGAAATCATTTTTTCGACAACCGGATGGCGTCCACCTTTAATGTCAATGATACCATTTTCATTGATTCTTGGTTTCACATAATTATTTCTGGAAGCAACAACGGCCAAAGAGACAAAAACATCTAATTTTGCTATTGATTTTGCAGTTTGCTGGATTCGAGCTATATTATTGGATATTTCATCTCGAATCATTTGAAACAAATCATATTCCAAAGAATACAAACGGTCTTCCGCACCTAATATACTATCTTCTAATTCTTTGAGTTCCGGAGTAATATAACGTTCTGCATTCGATAGTGTTTGTTTTCTGACATAGTAATCAGGAACCAGGTTCTTAAAAGAATTCGTCACTTCCAAATAATATCCAAAAACTTTGTTATATTTTATTTTTAAATTTTTTATCCCTGTTTTTTCTTTTTCAGAAGTTTCTAATTCTGCCAGCCATGATTTTCCTTCGTATTTTGCCTGACGCAACTGATCTACTTTTTCATGGTAACCACTTTTGATGATATCGCCTTCCCGCACCGTTATTGGTGGTTCGTCATCTATCGCATGAAAAATCAGATGATAAATATCTTCTAAAGTATCAAATGTCTCTTTGATATCAAGAACTAATTCAGAATGTAAATCTTCTAACAAAGTATAAATTGCAGGTAACATTTGTAACGAGTTTCGAAATGCAATCAAATCTCTTGGATTTGCACTGTGATATGCAATTTTCGTAATTAATCGTTCCAAATCATAAATTGGGTTCAGATATTCTCTTAGTTCTTCTCTCGTTATTTCATTTTTTACAAGCTCATCAACCAAATCCTGACGTTTTGTTATTTCATTCTTATCAATTAAGGGTTGTTCAAGATAGCTTCGAAGTAATCTTGCACCCATTGCCGTTTTGGTTTTATCCAAAATCCATAGCAAGGATCCTTTTTTTTGTTTTTCACGTAAAGTTTCCACAAGTTCAAGATTTCTCCTTGTGGAACTATCTAATATCATATACTTTCTAATCGAATATGGTTGTATTGTTAAAATATTAGAAAGGGAATTCTTTTGTGTTTCATACAAAAATTTTAACAATGCACCGGAGGCAATCATTCCACTTTCATAATCTTCCATTCCCAAACCTTTAAGGGATATCACTTTAAAATGGGAAAGTAATATTTCTTTTGCAATTTCATCACCAAAATACCATGATTCTAATGAGAAAATTGGAATGTTCATTCGTGTTTTTATATCTTCTAAATCTGCTCCGCACATCAGAAATGCATCATTACAGATGATCTCTGACGGCATAAATTTATTTATTTCATCTATGAGTTTTCGATTAGAATCTACTTCCGTAACATAGTAGTCTCCTGTTGTAATATCAGCTGTGGAAATACCAAATTTGTCACTTAAATATACAATACACATAATGTAATTGTTCTTGGTCTCATCGAGTGACAACATATCCGTATTAGTTCCGGGTGTTACAATACGAACCACTTCTCGCTTTACAATACCTTTTGCTTCTTTTGGATCTTCTACCTGTTCACAAATTGCGACTTTATATCCCTTTGAGACCAATCGATTAATATATACATCTGCAGCATGAAAAGGAACGCCACACATAGGTGCACGTTCTTCTAATCCGCAGCTTTTTCCGGTTAAAGTTAGTTCCAATTCTTTTGATACAATTTCAGCGTCTTTAAAAAACATTTCATAGAAATCGCCAAGTCTATAAAACAAAATACAATCTGAATATTCTTCTTTTGTTTTTAAATAATGCTGCATCATTGGTGTTACTTCTGGCATTATAAACAACCTCTTTCTTATACACTTAAATAATATTTTGAAATAATCGCTTCTGCTACTTTCATTCCATCCATGGCAGCAGATGTAATTCCTCCCGCATATCCGGCTCCTTCTCCACACGGATACAGACCGGCTATAGAATTTTCAAAATCTTCATTACGGATAATCCTAATCGGAGATGAAGTACGGCTTTCTACACCGGATAATACCGCATCGTTTCGATTAAATCCGGGAATAATTTTTGAAAAATGTTCTACCCCTTGTATAAATGCAGTTTCAATTTCTTCTGAAAACAGACCTCTTAAATTTGTAAAACATGCATTCCCTTTCGTACAACTTACAACTTGTCCATACTTCGTACTTTTTTGGTCGTTACAAAAATCAATATATAACTGTTGTGGTATTTTTCCATTTCCCAACTTATATGCTTTCTTCTCAAGTTCATCTTGGAAATACATTCCTGACAGTGGTCCTTTATTTGGAAAATCATTGGGGCCAACTGAAACAATAATTGCACTGTTAGCATTACGGCTGTCTCGATTTGCATAACTCATTCCATTCACAACCATTTTATTCTCTATTGATGATGCATTAACCACATAACCTCCCGGACACATACAAAAGGAATATACCCCTCTTCCATTTGGAAAATTTGAAGTTAACTTATAAGACGATGGAGGTAGATTGTTTCTATTATCTACTCCATACATATAGGAATCTATCATCTTTTGTGGATGCTCAATACGAAAACCGACCGCAAATTGTTTTACCTGCATCTCTACTTTGTGTTTCTCAAGCATTTGAAAGGTATCTCTTGCACTATGACCCAATGCGAGTACTAAAACGTCGCATTCTAATTCTTCTTGATGTATACGAATACCCTGAATACGATTCTCTTTTATAACCAAATCTGTCATGCAGTGATTAAATAAAATAGTACACCCCATTTCAAGCAGGTAACTACGAATATTCTGAATAACTTTAACAAGAATATCCGTCCCGATATGTGGCTTATTTTCATATAATATTTCTTTTGGTGCACCAAATTTCACAAAAGTTTCCAAAACAAACAAAATCCTTTTGCTTGGATCTTTTACCGCTGTATTTAGTTTACCATCTGAAAAGGTTCCTGCACCACCTTCTCCAAATTGCACATTAGAATCCGGTAATAGCCTACCCATCTCCCAAAAGTCATTTACATCTTTCATCCGGTCTTCAACCGGTTTCCCACGTTCAATTAAAATTGGGGAAAAACCTTTTTGCACTAATAAATAAGCGCAAAAAAGTCCGGCCGGTCCCGCACCAACAATAATCGGTTTCTTTTTTAGTGGAATATCCCCATTTTCAGGAATGGAATATTTCTGTGCTTTTTCTTCCATAACAGAAGAATTTCGACATTTTTTTAAAATAGTGTTTTCATTTTTACATGACACACGAACGGAATATACAAAAAATAACTCCGGTTTTTTTCTTGCATCTATTGATTTTTTGCAAATTTCATATGTAAAATCATTTGATATATTTAATATTTTTTGAATTTTATTTTTTAGATCCGATTCCGAATGTGTAATTGGTAATTTTATTTGGTTTATTCGTAACATTTTTTTTTATCCATTCAAACTATTTATAACTGACTTGGCTGCAACGACACCACTAGACCACGCCCATTGCAGATTATAACCTCCACAAATACCACAAACATCAAGTATTTCTCCGGCAAAGAAAATCCCTTTTTGCAATTTTGATTCTAATGTGTCCAAATTAATTTCTTGTGTCACAATTCCACCGCAACATACTTGTGCCTGTTCGAAATTTCGATATTTAACCAATGAAATTTTATATCCTTTTAACAAAGAAACAATGCTTTTTAAATGGTTCATCTGTACTGATTTGTGATTTAATATGATTGGAATTAGTTTCTCAGGAATTAAACCATTTAAAAATTCATTTCTAAATTTTAAAATATCTAATCTTCGTGCTCTTCTTTCTAATTCATTTAATAAATCAGAATATGAAACACCAGGTAATAAATCCAGTTTTATCATGACATCTTTCTGCGCATGTATCCCACGGGATGCAAGCGTTGCAAGCTGAAAAACCGGAATCCCGGAAATTCCATAATCATTAAACTGCAGCTCACCAATTTCTTCATGCATTAAGTTATTATCTATGTATAACTGTAGTCCTGATTCATGTCGCACTCCCTTTACATCCTGGAATTTCATCCCTGTTGCATAAAATCCACATAAAGAGGGTAAAATAGGTGTAAAATGATGTCCAAGTTCTTTTATAATTGGAAAGAAAGAACCGTCACTTCCTAATTTGGGAGAAGCGAGCAATCCGGTTGCAACAATAATCTTTTGTGCCATGAATGAACCTTTATTAGTAAAAAGTGTAAATATCTGGTTCTTTTTAGAGATTTCTGATATATGACAGGAAAGCAAAACTTCAACTTGACATAATGAAAGTTCCAATTGTAAAGCTTTCACAACAGAAGACGCCTGTTCTGAATTCGGATAATAATATCCATTTTTTTCTTTTGGATAAATACCTATTTCTTCAAAAAAATGTAATGTATCTGCGACTGAAAATTTCCCAAAAACAGAAGACAATAGTTCCTTATCTCCCTCATAGAATGAGAGGTCAAAGTTTGCATTTGTGAAATTACATTTTCCGTTTCCGGTTGCGTATAATTTCTTTCCTATTTTTTCATTTTTCTCAATCATTAGAACCGTTTTCCCTTCTCTTGCAGCCGTGATTGCTGCAATCAAACCGGAAGGTCCCGTACCGACAATTATTACATCCCAGATTTTCATCATAAATATAGTCCTTAGTCCTTTATTGGCCACAAAAAACCAGTATTAATTTTATCATATGGCGAAATAACATTCAACTAATCAACTGGAATAACTCTCCAGAAAATCAAATAATTCCTTTTCATTTTCAAAAGGAATACCATCCGCCAAATCTTCTCTCACATCTTTTGGTAGTGTGCTCATTTGTATGCCTGTTTCCATGTAGAATGACATATCCTCCGCTAAATAAACAATAAGCTGTTGGTTTTTTTCAAAAATAATGAACTCATACTGATTTTCAATTATCGCATTTGCAATGGTATCTTCTTGTATTGTCTCTGTTTCCTCGGAATTTACGCTACTTTTTTTCTCCTGTTGATTCCCTTTTAACATAAAAAACGGAAGTATTAATAATAATATTATTAATATAGCCAAAAAGATACAAATACCAATTTTAAGTTTCATAAATATCACCTCATAATCAGTATTTGTATCTTTTCCAGAATTATACATTATAATAATTTTATTTTTTTCAAAATTCGAATGGTATTTTTCCCAAACGGAAGTAACAATAATTCTTTTTGAGATATTCCTTTTAAAAGAATCATTAATAAGAAATAAACCACAAATGAAACAATAAAAGATATGATGAATGCCAATGCTAATATTCCCGTTGATTGAATTAATAATTTAAAAACCGTAAATGAAATAATTCCCATTATAACAGAGCTTACAACAGGTACAATGACTGCTTTTTTGATTGAAATATTTAATTTCATACATTGATTTAATTTTCGCATATTTAGAACAAAAACCAAAAAAGCAAATATAATATTTGCAATCATAACTGCATATATATGCAAACGGAAAAATAACATTAGTAATATTAATGATAATATTTGCACCGCCAGAGCAATCAAAGCATTTTTTACCGGAACACGCATCATGTTTACGGATTGCAAGAAGCCATTTGTTAATGTTGCCAAAGAATAGAAAACAACAATAATACTACCAAATAATAATAGTTGTGTTGCAAGTTCTATACTTGAATTGGTTTTATAAAAAAACAATGATAGCATGGGTTTTGCATATAAAGAAAGAAATACCGTAAACGGAATTGATACAGCCATAATAAAATAAATAGAAGACTGCATTTTTTCTTTCACATCTTTTATTCGATGGTTAGCAACCGCTTTTGTAATATACGGAACTCCTGCAGCCGTAATAGCAGTTGCAATGGCAATTGGTATATTTGTTAATGCTTTATATTTTCCACAGTAAACACCCCACCACGTGTCAATGTATTCTGCTTGTCCCTGTAATAAAGAAATGTTTTTAAAAATAATTTGATCCACGATAGAACATATATTGTATGCAACAGCGGCAAACAAAATTGGAACTACAGCAGTAAATATTGTTTTGGAGCAGTTCAATGTAGATACACTGCCATGAGATTTTGTGATATTTTTCTGATATGCAGATTTATAACATATAAAAACAAAAGACATAAATAACAAGCCGATAATATATCCAATATTTGTACCTAATGTTCCTCCCGCAGCACCATAAGATGCTGCATATTTCTCCGGATTACCAAGAATATGACCTATCTTTGTTCCTTCTTGGACCAAAACATATGCAGCCCATACACTAACAATTGCATTTGAGAGTTGTTCTATGATTTCTGAAAGTGCACTAGGTCCCATAATGCCCATTCCTTGAAAATATCCTTTTAGGACACCTAAAATAGATACAACAATTAATAATGGAGCAAATATTTTAAGTGACCAATAGCTATATGGTGTTTTTAAGATATGAAATGCAATATACTCCGCTCCAAAAAATAAAATTCCAAAGAATATAATTCCGGATATAATCGAAATTACAATTGCGACATTTAATATTTTATTTATTTCATAAAAATTCTTTTTCTGTCTTTTTTCGGATATGATTTTAGATATTGCAATCGGAATGCTATAAGATGAAACAATCAATAAAATACTATATACTTCATAAGCGGAACCATAATATCCGATTCCTTCATCACCGATAATATTTGTTAATGGAATTCGATAAATTAATCCGATTAATCTGCCGATAATGGATGCAACGGCAAGCAAAGATCCTTTTACCAAAAAACCCGATTCTTTCTCTATTGTCTGAGTCATAATTACCTCTATTACCTATCTGCCAAAAAACTTTCTTGTGAATCATATATTTTATTTTCATCCGCATGTTGATTCTGAACAATTTCAACCCATGTCTTCCCAGGATTCAAATATATTTCACGTCCTCTTGCATCAAAATACCTGGTTGGCGTATGATTCGATTCTCTTGTCCAGGTTATCTCTATACATTGTCCGTTTGTGATATAATATCCCGTTCCACCGGACAAATGATCTATTGTTAACAGGCTGCTATCCGATGATAAATAGGATGATTTGCAATTTTGAATAATAATGTTCTTCACTGCAACCGGTTGCGAATTCATTCCGTCTACCATTGGTCCACCAAATTCATATCGATAGTATAGACCATCATTTGGATTATATTCAAACCATGGTTTTGCATTTTTATAATACATTGAAATAGCGTATGCTTTTGTGCCGGCAATTAAATAATTTTGTTCATCTTCCTCTTTGAACAAATAATGTCCAATATAATTCGGAGAAATGGTTGTTCGTATCTTGTTTTGACTAATTGCCTGTTGAATACCATTTGATGATGTGTATAAGTTGTGTGGTGATTTTCTATCCTTGGTACGATAAAAACAACCTTTTCCGCTATTTGTAATCCCGTCAATATGATCCGTAAAAGATGATTTTAATACCGGTTCTGCATTTGAACTAGCCCCGGCATGAAAATAAATTGCATCAAATTCTGCCGCAAAATAAATATAATATAAACGACAACTTCGTACGTTTCCAATTCGTTCCATATTACTATAATCCTGGAAGATACACATTAATCTTGTAATTCCACCTTCTACCGGACATTCATATATAACATCTGCCTTACTAATCCCATAATGTGGCAAACATGCTTTTGTGTTTTCAAACATAATTGCAACCGGTCGATTTGCCGCCAAAGTATCATCAATCCATTGTCCGGTTAGATAACTCTTTGTTTGCCCTTCATGTAAATCAATTATTTCCGTTTCTGTTTCAGTTTCTAATATAGTTTCCGTTTCCGTCTGTGTTTCTGTCTCTGTACTTGTGGTATTGTCTTTTTTGCATGCCGAAAACAAACTGCAACATAACATACACAATACTAAAAATAATATTTTTTTGTTCATCGCATTCTCCTATGTATTAACGCAATATATTTAATTGCTTCAAAATATCATCTTGTATCTTTTCCATCATATCCGCTTCCGCTTTTTCCATATGATCATATCCAAGCAAATGTAACATGCTATGTACAATTAAAAAAGCATATTCTCTTTTTTCTGAATGTCCATAATCCATTGCCTGTGTTTTCACCTTTTCAACCGATATAATAATATCTCCTAAAAGTGCTTCTCCTGTATCCGGATTAAAATCGTCCTCACATTCTTGTTCCAGAAACGAAAAATCCCCCGGGGCTTTATACGATAGCATTGGAAATGATAACACGTCTGTTGCAGAATCTATATCTCTAAACGATTTATTGATTTGATGGATGCCTTCATTATCTGTCAACGTCAGACTCACTTCGGCTTCATATGGAAATGACATAAATTCCAAAACTTGCAATATAATCCATTCGCCCAGCTGCTTATATTCAAAATCAAAATGTACGAAACACTCTTCTTCAAAATGATAACTCATATTTACTTTCCTTTATTTGTCCTTTTTTTTGTTTTATTTTCATAATCATCATAAGCCTGTACAATTTTTTGCACCAAAGGATGACGTATAACATCTAAATTAGATAATTTACAAATTCCAATATCATCGACTTTGTTTAACACCTTAAGTGCCACATCTAATCCTGATTTTGTACCAGGTAATAAGTCTTTTTGAGTCGCATCGCCTGTAATGACTGCTTTTGAACCAAACCCAATTCTTGTCAAAAACATTTTCATCTGTGCCGGAGTCGTATTCTGTGCTTCATCTAGAATGATAAAAGCATTATCCAAAGTTCTTCCTCTCATATATGCCAATGGTGCAACTTCTATCAAACCTTTTTCCATATTCTTCTGGAAACTTTCGGCTCCCATGATTTGATATAACGCATCATAAAGAGGTCTTAAATATGGATCTACTTTACTTTGCAAATCACCTGGGAGAAATCCCAACTTTTCTCCTGCTTCAATTGCCGGTCTTGTAAGTATAATTCGACTTACTTCTTCATTTTTGAAAGCTGTAATAGCCATTGCCATTGCAAGATATGTCTTTCCAGTTCCCGCGGGTCCTAGACCAAATACAATCATCTTCTTTCGAATTGTATCAACATATTGTTTTTGACCAATGGTTTTGGGCTTAACAGGTTTTGCGTTGATTGTATGACAAATTATATCTTTATCTATTTCTGATAGTTTTATTGATTTGTTTTCGTGTAATAGAGATAAAGCATAATTTACATTTTGTTCCGTTATCTGATTATTGTTTTTCGCCAACTCATATAATTGCATTATTACCTCTTCTGCAGAATCTAATGCATTTGACTGACCAATCAGTTTAATTTTCCCTTCGCGTAATATAACGGTAATTCGTAATGATTTTTCTATTTTTTTAATATGAACATCAAATTGTCCAAAAATATTTGCAATATACTCTGCCGGGATTTCAATTATTCTTTCCGTAAGACTCATTATTATCTTCGTTCTCCTTTGGTTGTTCCAATATTTCTGTCGGGTGTTTTGTAACAATAGAGGCATATCCGCTTACGGTACCATTAACATAATACGACCCGCCTTTTTTCTCCATACAGATAGTGGAATCTATAATCATCAATCCACTTTCTTTTAGTTCTGTTATGTATTGATTAAATTCATCTACTGCAACCTGTTTTGCTTCCTCTTTGGTTAATTCAATCAAAATTTCTTCTACCTCATAATAACATGTTTTTTCAGTTTGAAAAGTTAATATTGAAAAATTAGTTATTTTTAGTTCATTATAATTTTCATATTTATTCTTAACAGTTGGCAACTGATATCTATTATCTTTATATTTGATGTGATAGGTCGAATACATTTTATTTGTTGGTATTCTCTTTTTTTGAAGAATTGGTATTGTTTTTTGAAACTCAAAGGTTACTAGGCCAACTACATCTGCATCGGCAGAACGATAAAAATACTCTTTCACACTGCCATCATCATTAAATATTTCTTGTCTTCCTGTTACAAGTAATTCTCCTTTTGACACGGATTGCCCTTTCTTAACAAGAGGAATACCGTTTCTTGTAATTATTTCCGAAATAACTGCATCCTCTGATGCTATTATATCATAACACAAATCTTCTATTTTCTCTTGCTCGGTATGGGTTTGGTATATTTTTTCCTGAACCTCTATACTTAAAGTCGAACCTTCTATATGAACACTGCTCCATATAATTTCCGGAAAATAAAACCTTAATTGATTTTCTAAGTCATCACAATTAATATTTTTCTTTTTTTGTCCAATATAATAATCGTTCTTTTGCAAATATAAACAAATTTCTTCCTCTGTCAAATAAGAATTTCCGTTAATTTCTACTTTCCAAATATGTTTTGTACTATAAAAAATCAAAAAGACAATACACACAAAAAAAAGAAGAAACAACCTATGTTTTAGGATTGTTTTTATTTTAAAATATATTCCATCCTTTTTTAATATTCGAATTTTTACCTTTGTTTTTTTAGCATAGGGTTTCATTTTCATAAAATCTGATAAAAAGAGTTCAGCTGAATATTCATTATCTGATAATTTAATTACATGATAAAGTAAAATATGATTTTTCGTACATAGATTGATAAAACGATTTGTGCCCGAACCTTCTATATGTACTTTAATATATCCAAAAGATACTTTTCGTATATTCATATTACTTTACTACACTCACTTGATTAATATATCCACATAAAATAATTGTATCCTTAGTATATTCTTTTATATATAATTCTCTCCCGGAAATGTTTAAATCATAATACTTTGTAATTAATACAATACTGTCATTTTCATAACAACGAATCCCCTTATGATTGCTCACAACCAGTTCTCTGTCTCCTTTCATATTGACTATTGGAAATCCCAGAAGGATATCTTTGGGTAATTCAAATGCATCAATTAAGTCTTCATATCTTTTTGAAATTCTATTATTTTTCATATTTAAAATGTATGAAATATTATTTTGTCTTATTCCCTACAAACAGAAAAGATGGTTTGATAAAACCATCTTTTCTGTATAAGAATAAAATTTAAAATTATAATAATCCACCTATTGAAAGGAATAAAGGTGCAAATACTAAAGAAACAACCGTCATCAACTTGATTAAAATGTTAATTGAAGGTCCTGATGTATCTTTAAATGGATCTCCAACCGTATCTCCTACTACTGCAGCCTTATGTGCTTCGCTTCCTTTTCCACCATGGTTCCCATCTTCAATATATTTCTTGGCATTATCCCATGCCCCGCCGGAGTTTGACATAAAAATTGCTAACATAACACCAGTTACCAATGCACCTGCTAATAAACCGCCTAATGCCACCGGTCCTAAAACAATTCCAATCAAAATCGGTACAACAACTGCAAGAATACCAGGAACAAGCATTTCTTTTAATGCTGCTGTAGTAGAAATAGCTACACAAGATTTATAATCCGGTTTATCGGTTCCTTCCATGATGCCTGGTTTCTCTTTAAACTGGCGTCTAACTTCTTCAATCATTTTATATGCAGCTTTTGATACAGATTGCATTGTCATCGCCGAGAATAAGAATGGTAACATACCTCCAATAAATAAACCGATAATGACACGATTATTTAAGATATCTATTCCATCCAACTCAACAGCCTGTGCATACGAAACGAATAACGCCAATGCTGTTAACGCTGCTGATCCAATTGCAAATCCTTTTCCCATTGCTGCAGTTGTATTTCCTACTGCATCTAATTTATCTGTTATTTTACGTACTTTAGGATCAAGACCTGACATTTCGGCAATTCCGCCTGCATTATCAGCAATTGGTCCATAAGCATCAACTGCTACCGTAATTCCTGTAGTTGATAACATACCAACTGCCGCAAGTGCAATTCCATAAAGACCTGCAAACCAATATGCAACAAATATTCCAATACAAATCAAGATGATTGGAATGGCGGTTGATTTCATACCAACTGCAATACCACTTATGATTGTGGTTGCCGAACCAGTCTCCGCATGTTCTGAAATCTCTTTCACCGATTTATAATCACCTGAAGTATACACTTCCGTAATTACTCCAATTAATAATCCAACAATCAATCCAACCACAACCGCAATTGCTTGTGAAAATGAATCAAATAATAACTTACTGAATACAATAGATACAATAATAACTAATATACTTGATACATATGATCCTGCTTTTAACGCAGAATGAGGATTCGAATCTTCTTTTCCTCGAACAAAAAATGAACCTAAAATAGAAGCAATCAGACCAAGTCCTGCAATCAAAAGCGGATATAGAGCACCTGAAACCTCGCAACTTGCAATTCCAAGCGTAAGTGCAGATATTAATGCGCCTACATATGATTCGAATAAGTCAGCTCCCATACCGGCAACATCACCTACGTTATCACCCACATTATCAGCTATAACAGCCGGATTTCTCGGATCATCCTCCGGTATTCCTGCTTCTACTTTACCAACTAAATCAGCTCCAACATCTGCAGCTTTTGTATATATTCCACCGCCAACACGGGCGAATAAAGCAATGGAAGAAGCTCCAAGACTAAATCCAGATAATACTTCAACATTCTTCGTTATCAAATATATTACACTAATTCCTAAAACACCAAGGCCTGCCACACACATTCCCATTACGGCTCCTCCGGAAAAAGCGATTGATAAGGCTTTATTCATTCCACTTTCTTTTGCTGCATTCGCTGTACGGACATTTGCCCTTGTTGCTACTTTCATTCCAACATATCCTGCTACAGTTGAGAATAATGCCCCAACAATAAAACAGACAGCTGTAATCCATGATACTTTTCCATTTCCAATTCCAAATCCGATTAATACAAAAACAATTACAACAAATATAATTAAAATCTTATATTCTGCTGTCAAAAATGCTTGTGCACCATCACTTATATATGTAGCGATTTCTTTCATCCTGTCAGTTCCAGCACTTTGCTTATTGATTTTTATAATCAATAGTACCGCAAATAACAATGCAATCACTCCAAATAAAGGAATGAAATTAAGTAACGTTTCCATTAATATATCCTCCCTGTAGACAATCTTATTATATATTATCATATTCTCATCAAATTTATAGAGCAAAAAATTATTTTAGACTTTTCGATGATTTTTTGCAATTTTTTTGTGTAATTTTTTGTATTATTTTCACAAAAAAAACGTAATTTTGCAAAATCTCACTTATGATAAGGTTCATTATTTATAATTCGATACGAACGATATATCTGCTCTAACAAAATAACGCGCATTAACTGATGTGGAAATGTCATTTTAGAAAAACTCAATTTATAATCACTTTGTGCCTTTACTTCCTTAGACAATCCTAAAGAACCTCCAATTACAAAACTAATGTGACTATATCCGGAGACGCCAATTTTTTCTATTTTTTGAGACATTTCTACAGAATCTTGCATTATGCCTTCAATTTCCAATGTGATAATATAGGAATCTTTTCTTAAGTGTTTTTGAATACGTTCTCCCTCTCGCTGACGAATCAATTCACATTCTGTCTCGGACGCCAGCTCAATTGTTTTCTCATCTGCAACTTCTATAATTTCTAAATGGCAATATCTACCCAAACGTTTTTTGTATTCGTCTATGGCATCCTTGAAATATTTTTCTTTTATTTTCCCAACACAAATAATACTAATTTTCATCTTCAAAAAATAAATTATAAACTAGGTTGACGGATTGTACGTAAAAGTCGCTTTATAGACCTGACTTTGTAATTTTGTTTTATTATCCACAATTATAACAGACAATACATTAGTACCTTCCAAAATTGGAAATGATGAGATATAAACTGCTGAACTACCCGGAATCGGAGTACTTCCATCCCAAGTATAATATGCCGTACAACCATCCGGTACTAATATTGTTATACTGGTTAAAGAATTGTAGGTTCCACCATCCGGAGTCACCGTTGGCATATCCGGATTCGGAATATCAATAACATATTCACCTGAAATCTCACTACTAACAATTCCTTTTTCATTAATACTTACTGCACGAATCTTATAAGTTTTCATTTCATCGAGGCGAATTACTTTCGAGAACTTTTCCCCTTTTTCGATTGGATCTGAACCATCTAGTGTATAATAAATATCACAGTCCGATGAAGCAGTCAAAATCAGAGAAAGATATTCCTTATATGTCCCCGGTTCATCACTAAATTGTGGTGGTAAAACGATATAATCTTCAAATAATTCTAAAACATCTTCATCCTTAATCTTTTCACTTAAAGAAATAATTTCATCCATATCATTTTGCTTATCATAAATAGCAATCAACTGCTTATATGCTTCTTTATTGTTAGGATCAATTCCAATTATTTGCTTTAGATAATAAATTGCATTTTCGTAATCTTGATCTTCTGTATAAATTTTTACTAGTTCAAAACGCACTTCAATATTGTCTTCTTCAATTTCAAGTGCACGCTTATAAAATCGGATTGCATCGCCTTCCCGATTATCCGACAAAGCTTCTTTTGCACAATCCACTTGATAATCAAAAGAAGATTCATTTGATTTGTCCGCATTATACTTGAATATGATAATCAATACAATCAAAACACATACAATTGCAGCAATAATTGCAATCAATATAATCTTTTGTTTTTGACTTGAATTTTTCTTTGTTGCAGAATTATCTTTTTGTTTTGATGCAACAGATGTGTTTCTTTGAGATGTAGTTTGTTTTGTTCCTTCCTTTATATTCTCTTGTTGTGCATTCATGGATTTATTATTCTCTTCTTCTAATAAAACCTTTTTTAAATAGTCATCCTCAAAAGAATTATAATCCGAAACAATTGTTGTTTCTTTTCCGCAACTTGAACAGTAAATGCTTCCATCCTGTATTTGCTGCCCACAATATTTACAAATCATAATAGTCCCCTTTTACGAAAATTGTTTCATTGCCTCTACGCAATTATTCATTAACATAGCTATTGTCATTGGACCGACACCGCCCGGTACAGGTGTAATTGCAGATGTCAATGGTTCTACTTCATCGAACTTAACATCTCCACATAATTTATTGTTTGCATCTCTATGAATACCAACATCAATAACTACTGCACCTTCTTTTACATAATCTGCAGTAATAAATTGAGGTTTTCCAATTGCTACAATTAAAATATCTGCACATTTACAAATTTCTTTTAAATCTCTTGTTTTAGAGTGACACACGGTAACTGTCGCATTCTCACGTAACATTAAAAGTGCCATTGGTTTTCCGACAATATTACTTCTTCCGACTACAACACAATGTTTTCCGGCAATTTCTATATCACTTCTTTTTAAAAGTTGGATAATTCCAGCCGGAGTACATGAAACAAATCCTTTTTGCCCAATAACCAATGCCCCAACATTTTGCGGATGAAATCCATCTACATCTTTCTCCGGTGAAATGGCTTGGATAATTCTATCTTCATTAATATGTTTTGGAAGTGGCAATTGACACAATATACCATGTACATTTTTATCTTCATTTAATTTGCCAATAATCTGAAGTAATTCCTCTTCTGTTGTATCTTCCGGTAATTCATATGCAAGTGATTGAATGCCAATGTATTCACAAGCTTTCTTTTTATTTCCAACATATACGCTAGACGCCGGGTCATCTCCAACCTGAATTACCGCCAGACAACAATTTTTATTTTCATTTTTCATGTTTGTTACTTCTTGTTTTAGTTCATTTTTGATCTCTGTCGAAATCTTTTTTCCATCAATTAATAATGCCATAAGTTCTCCTTAAAATAATCCAGTAATTTTTCCTTGTTCATTTACATCAATTTCATAAGCCGCAGGTTTTTTAGGTAATCCCGGCATTGTCATAATCGCACCGTTAATTGCAACGACAAATCCTGCACCTGCCGAAACATAAACTTCTCTGACATTAACAATAAAATCAGATGGCCTGCCAAGTTTTGACGGATCATCAGATAATGAATATTGTGTTTTCGCCATACATACCGGAAGATGACCCAGCCCCAATTCCGTAATTTTCTGAAGTTCTTTCTTAGCTGATGCTGATAAGGAAATTCCTGTGGCTCCATAGATTTCTACTGCAATGGTTTTGATTTTTTCTTCCAAAGACATAGCATCTTCATATAACAACTTAAAATTACTCTGTTTTTTTTCCAGTGTTTTTAACACTTGATTTGCAAGTTCAATACCACCCTCGCCGCCTTTTTCCCATACCTCGGATAGGGCAAACTCACATCCTTTTTGTTTACAAAACTCTCTAACAAATTCTATCTCAGCCTGTGTATCTGATACAAAAGAATTTAAAGTAACAACAACCGGAACCTGGTATTTCTGTAAGTTTTCAATATGTTTTTCCAGATTTACAATTCCTTGTTTTAATGCCGTAAGGTTTTCTTTCGATAATTCTGATTTTGCAACGTTGCCATTATATTTTAAGGCGCGTATTGTAGCCACTAAAACAACTGCATCCGGTTTCAATCCTGCTTTTCTACATTTAATATCAAAAAACTTCTCAGCGCCTAAATCTGCACCAAAACCTGCTTCCGTAACAACATAATCCGCCAATTTTAATGCTACTTTTGTTGCACGAATACTGTTACATCCATGTGCAATATTGGCAAATGGTCCTCCATGTACAATTACAGGTGTATGTTCTAATGTCTGAATCAGGTTCGGTTTAAGAGCATCTTTTAACAATGCGGCCATTGCACCTGTTGCATTTAAATCACCAGCTGTAATTGGCTTTCCTTCATAAGAATATGCAACAATAATACGATTGAGCCTTCTTTTTAAATCTGTAATATCATCTGACAGACATAATATTGCCATTATTTCCGAAGCAACAGTTATAACAAAATGGTCTTCACGAACTGTTCCATCCATTTTATTACCCAAGCCTACGACAACATTTCTCAAAACTCTGTCATTCATATCAAGACATCTTTTCCAAATGATTTGTCTTGGATCTATTCCAAGTTCATTTCCTTGTTGAATATGATTATCCAATAAGGCTGCCAGTAAATTATTAGCTGAAGTAATTGCATGAAAATCCCCAGTAAAATGAAGATTCAAATCTTCCATCGGAACAACCTGGGCATATCCACCTCCGGCAGCCCCACCTTTTACACCAAAACATGGTCCTAACGACGGTTCTCTTAGGGCCACAACAGCTTTTTTCCCAAGTTTTCCTAGAGCTTGCCCCAAACCTACACTTGTTGTTGTCTTGCCTTCTCCTGCCGGGGTTGGATTAATTGCTGTTACCAATATTAATTTTCCATTCGGATTGTTTTTCGTCTTTTCAATTAATTCATCTGAAATTTTAGCTTTATACTTCCCATATAATTCCAAATCATCAGCAGAAATATCTAAAACGGCAGCAACTTCTTCAATATTCTGCAGTTTTGCTTCTTGTGCGATTTCAATATCTGTCTTCATGCATTTCCCCTCCTGCTTTATTTATGAATTCGTGTAAAATGATTGTTCAAATTCCATTTTTGTCATTAGAACTTTTCTTGGCTTTGTACTTTCTTCCGGACCAACAATTCCGGCTTCTTCTAATTGATCCATGATTCTTGCCGCACGATTAAAGCCTATCTTTAAATAGCGTTGCAACATTCCAATTGAAGCCTTTTCTTTATCGATAACAATTTCTGCCGCTTCCATAAAATATGTATCTTTTCCATCGTCTGACGACTCGCATTCCGCTAACGAAACGGTATGATTGGAGATTTCTGATGAATCTACTTGCTTTGAAACTTCTTCATTGTATTTTGCTACACCATTTTTCTCTGTAATGTACGATACAATATTCGATACTTCCCGATCAGAAACAAAAGCACCTTGTATTCGCACCGGCTTTGGCATACCTTGGGGATGAAATAACATATCTCCTTTGCCCAATAGTTTTTCTGCACCATTCATATCCAAAATTGTTCTTGAATCAATGCCGGAAGTTACAGCAAAGGCAATACGACTTGGCATATTCGCTTTAATCAGACCTGTGATAACATTTACAGATGGTCTTTGCGTTGCAATAACAAGATGAATACCTGCAGCACGTGCCAATTGTGCCAATCGACAGATAGATTCTTCTACATCATTTGATGCAACCATCATCAAATCCGCTAATTCATCTACAATTACAACAATATGTGGCATTTTAACGAGATGCTCTGTATTCTCAAGCCCCTTTGCTTCTTCTACCTTCTGATTATAACTGCTTATTTCTCGGACATTTGCCTGTGCAAATTTTTGATAACGATCTGTCATTTCCATAACCGCCCAATTAAGTGCACCTGCCGCTTTTTTTGGATCGGTAACTACCGGTATTAACAAATGTGGAATTCCGTTATAAACACTTAATTCCACAACTTTTGGATCAATCATAATGAGTTTAACTTCATCCGGTCTTGCCTTATATAAAATACTCATAATAATTGTATTAATACATACCGATTTGCCGGATCCAGTAGCACCGGCAATTAAAAGATGCGGCATCTTGGCTATATCTGCAATTACGGATTTCCCTGCAATATCTTTACCTACTGCAAAACTAATTTTAGATTTCGCATGCTTATATTCTTTTGATTCCAATAATTCGCGAAATGTAACCATGATATTTTCTTTGTTTGGAATCTCAATACCGATTGCAGCTTTTCCCGGAATCGGTGCCTCCATACGAATGTCGGAAGCTGCAAGATTTAGCTTGATATCATCTGCCAAGTTAACTATTTTGCTAACTTTTACGCCCATCTCAGGCTGAATTTCATACCTTGTAACAGACGGTCCACAACTAATATTAGTTACAGTTACATTCACTCCAAATGTTTTTAATGTTTGCTGTAATTTATCTGCCGTCTCTCGCAAATAAGTCTCTGAATTTCCCTTTCGATTCGGATTTCCACTCTTTAATAAATGAAGAGGCGGAAAATGATAATCCTGTAACGGCAAATCCGAATTATCAATCGGTTTTATTTCATTTGTCACCTGTTCCAATTCACTATTTGACAATTTTACTTTTACCGTATTTCTCTCAGAAACAGGAGGGTCTACTAATTCTTTATGTACTACTGTTCCAAACGGAACATCCGCATTGGCAGTTTGCGGTTCTCCTAAAATAGGAGGTTTGGAATATTCCCCTTCAATCGTTGGTCCCCCAGCCGAAATCGGAACTTTCTTTTCTTCTAATATCTTAGGTGTATTGCCATCGATTTCAACACAATCCACATTTTCTTTCTTTAATATCTTCGTATCCATCGAAACGCCGGAAACTTTTTTATCCATCCTGCGTTCTTCCCGTTCGGTTGATTTTTTTTCTAAATATTCATGATAGCGTGCATTGTTCTCTTTCGCTGACTCATATACTTTTTTTCCGCCCTTTTTAACACCATTCATAATAGATCGTTCGGTAACAATGACTAGACTGATTATAATACCAATAATATCAACAATGAATGCACCAACTTTACCAAATGCATAGTACATTGGATATTCTAATATCCCGCCAAAAAAACCGCCGCCTTTTTTGGCAGAATAACCTATTTTATAAGTCTCTGATGGTGTCATATACGTATCGCCTGCTACAATCAGTGATACAAAAGCACATATAAACAGAATAAAAAATATACTTGCAATGAGCTTAATCAATGCAAACATATTATCTTTATTGGATACCGCAAAAAAACTACCAACTAATAGCAATATTGGAAATATATACGCAACGATTCCAAACAAACCAAATAAGATTTGGCTAAAAAAATTACCTACTTTACCGCCAATTCCAAAATTGCTAATAAATAAAAGCAATGATATTGCAACAATAATCCATAGTATTATTTCTGTACGAAAAGAATGTACGCTGCTATTTTTTTTCTTTTTAGAGCTGCGCTTTTTCGTAGCCATAGTAACAACCTCCAAGTCGGATTTTAATTCTTCTAATTCTACACATAGACGTATTAAATATATCACATTTTATTAACTGTGTCACTTTTTCTTTTTATCATTTGATATAATTTTTGAAAAGCTTCTTTGATTCCCCCAATCTCATTTATTAATCCTTCTTTTACTGCTTGTTCTCCAACCAGAATTGTTCCCAAATCTTTTGTCAACATTTGTTTATTCATCATTAATTCTTCTATTCTTTTTTCACTGATTTTTGAATGTCCGGATACAAAACCTGCAATTCTATCCTGCATTTGTTTAAAATAATCATAAGTTGGTTGTGCCCCAATTACCATTCCGTTCATGCGTACCGGATGAATTACCATGGTTCCAGTAGGCACAATAAAGGAGTAATCTGCTGATACCGCTAACGGAACTCCAATCGAATGACTGCCTCCTAACACTAACGAAACAGTTGGTTTGCTACTGGATGCAATCATTTCTGCAATTGCTAATCCACTTTCCACATCCCCTCCTACAGTATTAATCAAGACTAAAATCCCATCTATTGTTTTATCATCCTCAAGCATTGCTAATCTAGGTAATACATGCTCGTATTTTGTGCTTTTTGTTGTTGTTGGTAAACACTCGTGACCTTCTACTTCCCCAATAATGCTCATCAAAAATATTTTATATTCGTTTTCATTTTTGCTTAATTCCATTTGCCCAAATTCTTTTATCTCATCGATTTCTTTTTCCATCATATCCCTCTTTCAAAAAAAAGTACGAATCATAAGATTCGTACTTATTCTGTGTAATATATAAAGTGTTTATACTCCGATAAGATAATTGTAGATTTCTTCATATTTTTCTTTCGATGCACTCCATGAATAATCATTCTTCATGCCACGTTCAACCATCTGATTCCATAACCTTTTTTTATCAAAAAAGATATGCTTCGAATAATTGATAACATCCAACATTTCTTGTGCATTATAGTTCGTAAATGAAAAACCATCACCAATATTTTCATATTCATTCAACGGAAGAACTGTATCTTTTAATCCGCCGGTTTCTCTTACAATCGGAACTGTTCCATATCGGAATGAAATTAACTGTGTTAATCCACACGGTTCGAATTGCGATGGCATCAAAAAAGCATCTGCCGCTGCATATAATTTATGAGCCAACTCATTTGAATAACAAATATTCGCTGAAACTTTGTCCGGATATTTTTCAGCATAGTACATAAAGGTATTTTCGTATTGTTTATCTCCTGTACCGATAACAACAAACTGTGTAAAATCATCGATCATTTGATCCATAACACAATTAATTAAATCAAGCCCTTTTTGATTGGTAAGTCTGGAAACAAGACCAATCATATACTTCTTAGAATCTACCTCTAACCCAAGTTCATGTTGTAATTTCATTTTATTTGCACTTTTCTTAGTACGGAAATTATCAACATTGTAATTCTTGTAAATAAGAGCGTCTGTTTTCGGATTGTAAACCTCTTGATCTATTCCGTTAACAATCCCCTTTGTATCCATTCTTCTAGCCCATAATAAAGGATTTAATCCTTCTCCATATAAGTCGGTTTGGATTTCTTGTGCATACGATTCACTTACTGTTGTAATATAATCTGCATAAACAAGTCCACCTTTGAGCATATTGGCATTATTATAGTATTCTAATTTATCACTGGTAAACAGATGCCACGGGAAACCGGTTACCCATTGTACATAATCCATGTCCCATACTCCCTGGAACTTCAAATTATGAATCGTCATAATCGATTTTATTCCCCAATAAAATGCATCTGCCATAAATTCATTCCGAAGAAAAACCGGAATAAAGCCAGTTTGCCAATCATGACAATGAATAATATCCGGTTGAAAACCAATTAATGGTAACATGGATAAAACCGCTTTATCAAAAAAAGTAAAGCGTTCAATATCCCGCTTAAAATCCCCATATGGTGTATAGCACCTAAAATATTCTTCATTATCAATGAAATAATATGTAATACCATTTGCTTTATATTGAAATACACCAACATATTTATCCTGCACATATCTGGTATGTCCCATATAAAAGTGGGTAATATATTCAAACTTGCAACGATAGGACTCGGGGATACATGTGTAATTCGGAATTACAACTCTAACATCCCAATTTTCTTTATCAAACTCTTGCGGTAGTGCACCGCATACATCAGCAAGCCCACCTGTTTTAATAAAAGGCACACACTCTGATGCGGCAAAAAGTATTCTTTTCATATAAATCACCTAATTCATATTTATTCTTCCCAATTATGATATACTTCCTGTACATCATCATCATCATCTAATAAATCCAAAATTTTTCTGATATTTGTTAAATCATTCTCCTCGTTTAATGATACATAGGTCTGTGGAATCATACTAATCTCAGCTGAAGCCATCGATATTTGTTCATTTTCCAACGCTTTGCGGACTGTCTCAAATTCATCCGGAGTTGTAAGAATTTCAAAGCTATCTTCTTCTTCCGAAAAGTCTTCTGCTCCGGCGTCTAATGCAAGCATCATCAAATCATCCGCGTCCATATCACATTCTTCTTTATCAATTATGATTTGCCCTTTTTCATCAAACATGTAAGATACGCACCCTTGCGTCCCTATGCTCCCCTGACCTTTTGTAAAAGCATTACGTACATTTGCAGCAGTACGATTTTTATTATCTGTCAGACATTTTACAATAATAGCGGTTCCACTCGGTCCATAACCTTCATATGTAGCATATTCATAGTTGACATTATTTCCATCACCAGAAGCTTTTTTTATTCCTCTTTCAATTGTGTCATTTGGCATATTATTGGATTTTGCTTTTGCAATTACTTGAGCCAATTTAAAGTTATTAGAAGGATCCGGTCCACCTTCTTTTACTGCTACTGCAATTTCTCGACCAATAATTGTAAAAATCTTGCCTTTCGCTGCATCATTTTTTTCTTTTTTATGTTTAATATTAGCAAATTTTGAATGTCCTGACATAAACTAATCCTCTCTTATCTAAATTTGAAACATTCTGTTCTTCATCAAAATATATGAATGTTTCTATGTCTCTTTTATTATTTTAACGGTACGAATCATCATATTTTCTACATTAATAATTATAAATTTATATCCATATGCACTTACTTCGCATTTGTCTCCATCATTTGGAACTTTATCCATTAGAGAAACAAGCAAACCACTCAATGTGTCAAACTCACAATTATCTACAGAAAAACCTAAAACTTTCGCAAGTTCTTCCAGATTTATACTTCCATCTACCAGATAACTTCCATCTTTTAATTCATTAATTAAAGAAATCTCATTATCATGTTCATCTTCTATATTGCCTACAATCTCTTCCAGAATATCTTCTAATGCAACAATACCCGAAGTTTGTCCATATTCATCTATGACAATATACATATGACACTTTGCAGTTCTCATACTTGTAAACAAATCATTAATTCTCATCGTTTCCGGCACAAAATCTACATCACGAATTAATTTTGGAATATCCTTTATAGAGGTGCGATACAATTCATTGTGTAAACAGAATGAAAACGCATCCTTTATATGTAAAATTCCAATGATATTATCTATTTCATCAATGTAAACCGGATATCTGGATTTATGATTTTCAATCATAAAGGATGTTGCATCCAAAAAAGACAATTCTCCATCCAATGCGATAATATTGCTTCTGTGAGTCATAATATCCTTAACTTCCTTGTCTCCAAATTCAAAAATATTATGAATCATTTTTGCTTCAGATTCCAATAAAATACCTTGTTCATGGCTTTCCTGAACCATAGAGATAATCTCTTCCTCTGTAACATCCTCTAATTTTCTATTTTTACCTGGTAATTTCATTTTTAATGAATGAAAAAAATTTGTTATACTGGGACTATCGTCCATTTTAATTCTCCTTATCTATTTGCAATTTAAAACTTTAAAATTATAAAAAATCATATCATGCTGACCTTATTGAGTCAAGTTATGTATATAATTCTAAACTAATTTCTAAAGCTTTATCAATTTTTAAAAGTATTTGTGGGTCTAAATGACACACTTTGTCTTTTAATCTTTTTTTATCAATTGTTCGCAACTGTTCCAACAAAACAACGGAATCTTTAGCCAAATCATATTTTTTGCAATTCAATTCAACATGAGTTGGCAACTTTGCTTTATTCATCTGAGAAGTTATTGCAGCACAGATAACGGTCGGACTATGCTTATTTCCCACATTATTTTGTATAATCAGTACCGGTCGAATTCCGCCTTGTTCTGATCCTACGACCGGTCTTAAATCTGCATAATAAATATCGCCTCTTTGAATTATCATAATATATCACTCCATAATTTTGGTATACATGAAGTATTTCCCAACTTTATCGAGCGTATTCAATTATTTTTCACAATGATAAACACGAGGGACACGTTCCGTAATTAAACATGCAAATTCATAATTAAAACGTCCGGACAATTCCCCTAACTGTTCCATTGTGATGTTCTCTTCTCCGTCTGTTCCCAATAATGTTACTTCATCTCCAGTCGCAACATTTTCTATATTTGTAACATCAACCATAAATTGATCCATACAAATTCTTCCTAAAATATGCGCTTTCTGTCCTTTAATCAATACATATCCTTTATTTGATAATCCTCTGGCATAACCATCCCCATACCCCACCGGAATGGTCGCTATTCTTTTATCTTCCGGTAATTCATAGGTGCCTCCGTAACTTATCATTCTTCCTTTTTTTAATTCTTTTAAGAAGCTAATGTGTGATTTTAAAGACATTACCGGTTTTAACTCTATTCTATCATGATTCACTTCATCCGATGGCCATAGTCCGTATAATGTTATACCGGCGCGCACCATATCCATGTTCGCTTCCGGGATATCTACAATTCCAGCACTATTGGAACAATGTTTAATCGGAATTTGAATGTTCCTTTGTTCTAACATTTTAATCATGGTTTGGAATAAATGAATTTGTTGATTGGTAGTTTCTTTATTTTTCTCATCTGCTCTCGCAAAATGCGTGAAAATACCTTCAATTTTAATATTTGGCAATTTCGATATTATTTCAATTGTTGTTGCGGTTTCTTCATCAACTTGAAATCCAATTCTACTCATACCCGTATCAATTTTTAAATGAATATGACAAGTTTTATTCTTATGAACTGCAATATCCGATAATGCTTTTGCTATATCATATTCACAAACTGTCGCTCTGATATCATATTCTACTATTTTTTCAAATTGTTCTTTAAAACTGATACCCAGAATTAAAATTGGTTTTTTTCGACCAACCTCAATTAAAGTCATTGCTTCATCTACTGTTGCAACAGCATAGCCCCAAATACATTCTATATCTTCTAAAACATTTGATATTGCTACTGCCCCATGTCCATATCCGTCTGTTTTAATGACAGCTGCAATTTTTGTATTTGGGTTGATATTTTTATACATGGATTCAATATTATATTTTACAGCATTTAAATCAATATCTGCCCATACTCTTGTATACATCCTATTTCTCCACTTTACTCCAAACTATTTCTAATCCACTAATAATATCCTGTGCCATCATTCCATGCTTACCGGTTTTTGTAACAATCGCATCCCCTGCCAATCCATGAAGAAACACTCCAAGCGGAGCTGCTTCTTCTGCCATAACGCTTTGTGCCAGTAGGCTTCCTATAATCCCCGATAATACATCTCCACTTCCGGCTGTTGCCATTCCATTATTTCCAGACAAATTCAAATACGTCTGGCCATAAGGAATCGATGTGACCGTTCTCGCATCTTTCAGCACACAGATTACATTATACTTTGTTGCAAAATCTTGTGCCAGTTCAATCAAATTAGTCTTTATAAATGAAATTGGATTCTGAATCAAACGCGACATTTCTTTCAAATGAGGTGTGATTATAATATCCATATGAGGTGCAAGAAGTCTCTCCGGTTCTTTTGCCAGAATATTGATTGCATCTGCATCTAAAACTATAGGTACAGTAGCATTTTTTAAAACAAAGTCAAAGACTCTTTCTGCATTCGCATCGCATCCCATTCCAGGTCCGATTACAATTGCATCTGCCCATTTCATCTGTTCAAGTAATTCTTCTTCCAACGCATAATCACCATAAGTTGAAAGAATTGCCTCCGGTAATCCGGTTTGTAATATGATACGGTTTGTTTCATGTGTAAAAATTTTCACCAATCCACACCCCGATTTATAAGCTGCTTTTGCAGATAAAAATGCAGCACCCGACATATTTGGGGCTCCTGCAATAATCAAGAGTTTTCCATATGTACCTTTATTTGAGAATGGAATTCTTTGCGGAAGACGTTTTAAATCTTCTGATTGAAGCGTTACAATTCTATCTTTTTTATTCATGGAACTCTCTTTTGTTATTCCAATATCTGCAATCAGAATTCTACCGGAATACTCTGCCCCCGGCCATAAATATTGTCCTAATTTTTCGAAAGAAAAAGTAATTGTATAATCTGCTTTGAATGCACAACCAAGAACTTCGCCTGTCGTTGCGCTAATTCCGGATGAAATATCTACGGATATTTTATTTCCTCGCATCGAATTTAAAACAGATATGATACTAAAATATTCCCCCGAAATTGCTCTGGACAATCCAATTCCAAATATTGCATCAATAATAACGTCATACGTATCTTGTTCTGAAATATTTTCAACGATCGGATACTGATAAGCTTTATATATCTTTTTTTGTAATAAAAAGAGTTCAGAACCTTTTGATTCGTCTTTTTCACAAAAATACACCGATGCTTTTACATTTCTTTGATTTAACAACCGGCCAATCGCAATTCCATCTCCGCCATTATTTCCATTCCCACATACAATCAAAACATTTTGTGGACAAGGAAACAAATTTAGCAACTTTGTCACAAAACCCATTGCAGCCTGCTCCATCAATACTTCTGTTGGAACATGAAAAACATGTGTTGTATTTTCGTCTAAATTCTGCATTTCTTTCGCTGTCACTAAAGCTCTCATTCTTCGCCACTCTCGCTTCCATCTGTCAAAATATCACAAATATTTAATACTTCGGATCCCAATATATCATGCAGATATGCATATATTTCACGATTATTAATTTCAGCATTCTGTTTTCTTATTACATTCTTCTTTAATTCTATCCGAATGTTTGTAATCCACTCTGAAATTTCTTTTATATCTTCCTGGTTTACTTTTAATTTTTCATAAAAATAATCCATTCCCAAAACAATTAAATTTTTATTTGCGGTATCTATTAAACGTGGAATCTCAAGCATTTCGTCTTCATACTCTTCTATCTTTTCATTGATTTCATCAATTAAACGTTTTGATTCTGAAAGTTTTTTTTGACGGAGTGCATCCTTTTGTGTATTCGTTTCTGATTCCATATTTTGAACAATATCATTCATTAATTGGCTTTTAATTTTCTTAACCCGATTGTATTCGTCATTTATTTTGCCATTTCTGGCTAATAAATCATTGATTGTTTTTTCTGCTTCGGCAATCGCAGTTGGTTTGCCATGAATTGCGAATAAACGATGCCATTTCTGATCTAATACAACAATTGGAAACTTTTTAGATTGAATTGCACTTATAAATTCTTTTTCATTTTTCATTAAAACACCCCAAAGTATGTAAATTAATCCGAATTCTTAACAATATTATAAGACAAATGCATCAAACTATCTGATAAGTGTACATTTTCTACGATAACCTCTTTTTTATCTACTTCTAAATCAATATGTGCAAAGTTCCAAATTGCACGTATTCCATTATCAATCAATTTTTGAGCCATATCCCGAGCTTGATGTTTCGGAATTGTTAATGCTGCAATATCTACTTTGTTTTGTTTACAATACGCTTCTAACTCATCAATCATGTGAACTTCGATTCCTCGAATCTTAGTTCCTTTTAATTCAGGATTAATATCAAACATGGCTTTCATAACAAAACCAAGTCTTTCAAACTTCTCATATTTTGCAATCGCCTGTCCCAAACTACCGGCGCCAATAATTATAATATTATGCTCTGTATCCAGGCCTAATATTTTGCCTATTTCCTGATGTAAATAAGAAACATTATATCCATACCCCTGTTGTCCAAATCCCCCAAAATTATTCAAATCCTGACGAATTTGGGATGCTGTAACATCCATCATGCGGCTTAGATCATTCGAAGAAATTCTTTCTACCCCTTGCTCCAGCAAATCGCCTAAATAACGATAATATCTCGGCATTCTACGTATAACGGCTTGTGATATATCTTTATCCACTATTATGTTTCCTCCTAATTAAGCAAGAATATTTTCAAGTTCTTTTTTTATTTCAACAATGAAATCTTTGCTGTTTAAAACCACCGGATTCGATATCGTGGTAATTAAAGCTAAATCTTTTGTCATTTTACCAGATTCTATCGTACGTACGCATGCTTCTTCCAGTTTGTCTGCAAAATAACACAAATCATTATTTTGATCCAATTCTCCTCTTTTACGAAGTGCTCCTGACCAAGCAAAGATTGTTGCTACAGAGTTTGTAGAAGTTTCCTCGCCTTTTAAATGTTTATAATAATGTCTTTGAACAGTACCATGCGCCGCCTCATATTCATAATAACCTTGTGGAGATACTAACACGGATGTCATCATTGCAAGGGAACCAAATGCAGAGCTAACCATATCACTCATCACATCACCATCATAATTCTTGCAAGCCCAGATAAATCCGCCTTCCGATTTCATCACACGTGCCACCGCATCATCTATCAAGGTATAAAAATATGTAATCGATGCTTTTTCAAATTTTTCTTTATATTCAGCTTCGAAAATTTCTTCAAAAATATCTTTAAATGTATGATCATATTTTTTTGAAATAGTATCTTTTGTCGCAAACCATAGATCCTGTTTTGTGTCTAATGCATACTTAAAACAACTATGTGCAAAACTTTCAATAGACACATCTAAATTGTGTTGTCCCTGAAGGACGCCTGGCCCTTTAAATTCATGTACTAATTCTCGGATTTCTGTCCCATCTTCTGCCGTAAAAACAAGCTCTGCCTTTCCCGCTGATGGAACTTTTATTTCTGTTGCTTTATATACATCTCCATATGCATGTCGTGCAATTGTAATTGGTTTCTTCCAGCTGTTAACATTAGGTTCAATTCCATTCACTACAATCGGTGCACGAAATACGGTTCCATCTAACATTGCACGAATGGTTCCATTTGGACTTTTCCACATTTCTTTTAGATCATATTCCTTCATTCGTGCCGCATTTGGTGTTATTGTTGCACATTTAACCGCAACACCATATTTTTTGGTTGCATTTGCAGAATCTACCGTCACCTGGTCATTCGTACGATTTCTTTCTTCTAATCCCAAATCATAATACTCTGTTTTCAATTCAATAAAAGGAACTAATAATTCATCCTTAATCATCTTCCATAAAATACGTGTCATTTCATCCCCATCCATTTCAACTAATGGGGTTGTCATTTTAATTTTTTCCATTGTAATATTACTCCTTTACTTCATCAAATTATTCCAACCAATTTTATCCATGTTAGATATTGTACTAATAATGTGTTGTCTTGTTGCATTTTGTGCCATATCCGAATCATGATTCTTTAATGCTTCTACGATAAGTTTGTGCTCTTTTGTGCATGCTTTCACACGATTTGCATCTCCTAAAGTTATCGTTCTGACACGTTGTACATACTGATGATAATCCTTTAAAACATGAATTAATTCTTTGCTATCGGATGCTTCGAATAAAATTTCATGAAAACGATTATCCAATTCAACCATTTGTTCCCAATTTTCTTTGCTTGCATGAAATTCAGACAGAAAAATATTCTCTTCTAACTCTTCTAATTGTTCCTTTGTAATATGAACTGCAGCCCATTTTGCACACAATCCTTCCAGAAGAGAACGAATTTCGTAGATATCTTTAATATCTTTCAGCGTGATTCCAACAACATAAGCACCTTTATTTGGTATGATTGAAACCAGTCCTTCTAATTCCAATTGACGCAGTGCCTCTCTGACAGGGGTTCTACTGACTCCTAATTCTTCGCCAATTGTTTTTTCTTTTAATTCTTCATTTACAGAGTATTTTCCGGACAATATATCCTTTCGAATTGTATGAAATACTCTTCCACTCAGTGAATAGGTATCTTCTGCCATACATTACCTCAACTATAATACAATATTCAAACTTTTACAACATTCTGTAATTTTTTCCACAAGTTCCTCATCTGTTAAAACGGTTACACGACCATCTTCATATTGTGTATCTACCCAATTCTTTACTTGTTGTACAAGCAAACTTGATTTGTCAACTTTTTTATCATCTGACAAGCGATAATAAGTATTAATCCAATGTGCAATTCCAGCCAAACCAGATGTATTGGATACGGATACCAATGGTGCTCTATTTAAGAACTTTTGTGTATCAAAAATATTATAGATTTCTTCATTTTTAAGTAAACCATCTGCATGAATTCCGGCTCTTGTCACATTAAAATTATCCCCAACGAACGGTGTTCTGCTCGGTTGTTTATAATTCAGTTCCTTTTCAAAATACTCTGCCAATTCTGTAATAACCGTTGTATCCATCCCATCTAATGTACCTTTTAATTGTGCATATTCAAATACCATTGCTTCAAGCGGTGTGTTACCGGTTCTTTCTCCGATACCAAACAATGAACAGTTTACTCCACTTGCACCATATAGCCATGCGGTAGTCGAATTGTTTACTGCTTTATAAAAATCATTATGTCCATGCCATTCGATTAACTCAGAAGGCACACCTGCATGTGTTGTTAAGCCATAAATAATTCCAGGGACACTTCTTGGAATTACTGCTCCCGGAAATGCGACTCCATACCCCATTGTATCACAGGCACGAACTTTAATCGGGATTTTATATTCTTCCATTAAATTCATTAATTCCAGACAGAATGGAATTACAAATCCATAGATGTCCGAACGCGTAATATCCTCCAGATGACATCTAGGACTAATTCCGGTTTCAAGACATTCACGAATTACGCTTAAATATAAATTCATAACTTCTTTACGCGACATTTTCATTTTATAAAAAATATGGTAATCCGAACAACTTACTAAAATACCGGTTTCGCGTAAACCAATTTCTTTTACCAATTCAAAATCCTGTTTACTTGCACGAATCCATGCTGTCACTTCCGGAAATTTATAGCCACGTTCCAGACATTTGTAAACCGCATCCCGATCCTTTTTGCTATATAAAAAGAATTCACTTTGTCTGATTTTTCCTTTTGGTCCACCCAATCTATGCATATAATCATAAATTGTCACAATCTGTTCTGTTGTGTATGGTGCTCTTGATTGTTGTCCGTCTCGAAACGTTGTATCCGTAATCCAGATATCATCCGGCATATTATGCGGTACTATTCTATCGTTAAATGCAATCTTAGGAATTTCCGTATATGGAAATAGATTTCGGAAAGTATTCGGCTCTTTTACATCTGCTAATTGATAAAAATGTTCCTCCAACTGTAAAAGATTCGTTTTTTCATTCATAATTACTTCTCTCATTTGCAATACTCCTTTTTTCTTTTGTATAATTGTATACAATTATACTTATATTCTATAGTTTAATAACAGATTTCATTTCTGTCAATCATTTAAATTTTTTGTAACAGATGTTTCTTTTACACATAAAGTATAGTGTAAATTATAAATTTGGAGGTCACTTATGAGTGATTTAGCTGCAACAAACTGTGGATGTAACGAAGGAAATAGTAATTCAATTATTTGGATCATTTTATTATTGTCCTGCTGTGGTGGATGTAATGGTGGTTCTACCTTTAGCGGAAATGGTTGCGGTGGCTTAGATAGCTGCTGGATTATTCTTCTTTTGCTTCTTTGCGGTGGCGGATGTAACGGAAATAGTTTATTCTAATAAAAACGGGCATTATGCCCGTTTTTTACTATATAAAAGTTTTTGCCTGTTTTTTTGAAAATCTTCATTATTTTGCTGTAAATGTTTTTGCACATCACAGTTCGTCGGAATTCTGTTCTTTTTCATACAATCCAAATCTATTTCATATACACTTTTTCCATCAATTATTAATTTTTTCATTTTTTATTTTAAACTATGTTTTTTATTCATATTTTGCAAGTTGTTTCATAAGATAAAATAAAAAGGTTTCTTATGGATGATACAAATAAAGTGACACCTTTTGATGAAATCACACAAACAAAAGAGATACAAATTTTAAAAACTATGGTTCCTTATCTAAACCCTCCACAGCAAAAGCAAATTGCATTACTGATTCAATATTTGGCATTGAAACATACATACACGGTTTTTTCGAAGGAGACACCATCTATTCTCTCCTGTTCCATCCAAGAGCCAAACGACAGACGAACTGAAATGCTCTCCGAACTCAAAAAATTTTGTAACAATAAGGAACAGGAAACAATTGACACCATTTTGAATATTTTATATATGATGGAAAATTATGAAACATTTATGCATTAAAGGAGATAATCAAAAATGACTGAAAACTTTTGGGATAACAACCCGATATTCAAGGATATGTCAATTGAGAAATTAAATTTTATTAAGGAGTTTGCAAATAAAGATAAACCAACTTCTCTAAAGGATGCAATGCCCTTTTTAATTGCTAATATGAATCTGGCGAAACAAAATCAAATTGAATTTTCAAAACCGGAAGTACAAATTATATGTGATTTATTATGTAAAGATTTACCCTCTGCCGAACAAGAACGTGTCAAAAAAATGCTTTCTCTTATTAATCGATAAAAAACGGAGTGTAGACATTATCGTCTACACTCCATTTTTCATGTCTATCCTTCTAATGAAACCAATTCCTGCTTGCAGACATCAACCAAACCGAATGTTGACATCTTTAAATACGGAATTACCGGAAGGCTTAAAAACGCCATTGTCATAAATGGTGTTCCATCTTTTGGTGTTCCAAGTTTTAATACCGCTTCTCTTATTTTGTTATTTTGGGCACTACATACGGATGCGGACTCTTCTGAAATCAATCCTGCAATCGGTAGCGGAAAATCTGCAATAATTGTTTGTTCACAAACAACTACGCATCCACCACCAATCTTTCTGATATGATTTGTAGCGAAAGCCATGTCCTCTTCATTCGTTCCAATTACAATCAAATTGTGATTATCATGTGACACTGTAGATGCAATTGCACCTTTTTTAAGACCCATTCCGGAAATATAACCCAGACCAATGTGTTTCGTGTTTTTATGCCGTTCTACTACCGCCAATTTCAAGATATCACGGTCAATGTCTATACCATTGTCTTTATTGATATTTAATTCAGCAATCCATTCTTCTGTCAAAAGTTCCCCTTTAACCATTCGAATCACTCTTGCCTTAGATGAATTTAATTGTATCATGAAATCCGATTCGAGAACTTGCTCTAAGCGCATGGAATTCTTAATCGACTCATATAAAGTTTGACTTATTGCTGGTTGTTTAATATCCTTTACACATTTATTCGCAACAACTTTTTCACCTTTTGAATATACATCTTGTATGTCTAAGGATTCCAAATCATTTAAAACCAAAATATCGGCCCTATACCCTGGTGCAATTGCGCCTAAATTTCGGAGTCCAAAACACTGAGCTGCCTGAATCGTAGCCATTCGAATCCCTGTCAAAATAGATTTTCCCGCTTGATGAGCCAATTTGATAATGTGATCTATATGCCCTTCTTTCATTAAATCTTCTGGTTCTCGATCATCTGTTACTAATAAACATCGTCTTGAATATGGTTCATTAAAAAGTTCTAGCAAAGCATCTAAATTGTGTGCTGCTGTTCCTTGTCGAATCATAATCCATTGTCCTTTTTTTAATTTTTCCACCGCTTCTTCGTAATTAGAACATTCATGATCACTGTTTATTCCTGCCGCAATATACTGATCCAGTTCCTGACCGGATAACAAAGGAGCATGTCCATCAACCACGCAATGCATTTTATGTGCTGTATTAATTTTTTTTAATACAGATTCTTCTCCGGATAGAACGCCCGGATAATTCATCATTTCTGCAAGACCAATCACTCTCTCATTTTTATAAAACGGTTGCAAATCTTCATCGCTTAACGTTGCATAATTCTCATCAAATCTAGTTGCAGGAACGCAAGAAGGAAGCATAATATAAACATGAACCGGAAGTCCTTCACTTGCCTGTAACATATATTCAATACCGTTTATTCCACAGACATTTGAAATCTCATGTGGATCCGCAATAACCGATGTGGTCCCATGAACTAAAACATTTTTAGAAAACTCTAATGGTGTTAGCATCGTACTTTCTATATGAATATGCCCGTCAATGAATCCCGGACATAATATTTTCCCGTTCAAATCTTCTACTATATCGGCTTTAATGTCTTTATAATCTCCAACTCCTACTATGGTTTGATTATCAATTAAGACATCCGTTTTTTCTATGGTATCAGTAAATACATTTACGATACAACCATTTTTCAACAGTATTTTCATATGTATCTTTCCTTTCTTTTTCTACCGACAACTAAACAAATAATAACTCAATAACAACAATGCAGCAATCAATATCACACCCCAAAAATCATTTCCAAGTACTAGCATTAAAAGCATTCCCATCGCAAACCAGAATAACGTATAGCCAATGATTCTTTTCATACCCTACACCAAAAAAGACATATATCATTACTAATATATGTCTTTCATTTTTAAAATGAACAGATATTACCTATTCCTCTGAATTTACCGCATCTGAAAGAATCTCTTCCATTTCTTCTTCAGGAGTTTTCTTTTCCTCTTTTCCGGTAAATTTATTCACAAAATCCGGAATCATATCTAACACTTTTGTAATTCCATCTTGGTTTTTTATATTAACCAGTTTTGTATTTCCATCTTGTATTACTAATACTGCACTCGGCACAATCTTTCCTCCCATACCTCCTGCACCATTGTTCTTTTTATCTTGCGAAAATGCTCCGGCCGCCACACCAAATGAAACATCTACGAGTGGTAAAATAATAGTATTTCCAATATTGATTGCATCTCCAACTACTGTTTTTGAAGTTATAAAACTATCCATTCCTTTAAATAATGACTCTACTGTCTGGTTAAAATTAGTATCTGCCATGTATAAATCCTCCTATTTGTTCAACATTTTATATAGTCTTTTTACATCTTTGTCCAGTAACACTTTAATTGCCGTTATTAACAATCGGAACAAAAGAATTCTGCCTTTCGCATCTATCACTCCAGTAACATATTTTTTATCATTTTCAAAATCCGGGTAAATATTCCATCTGTTTTTGTATCCTATTGGAAATAAACACAACACCCCCAGTAGTTGGCCGGTATAATCCGGCGAACCTAGCGAAAACGAAATTGTCATCTTTAATTTCTTAGGCATTATTATCTGTAAGATTTTTATAAACTGGACTTTTAAAAAAACAAAGGCTGTTTTATTCCTTGCATCTGTAAATATTTTTTTATATTTATCATAGTTTTCTTTGAAATCTATTCGTTTGCTGCGCATTTTTTGCAGGAGAGATGCACGTGGTCTTACTTTCTTTGGTTTCTTCTTTCCCTTTTTTGTATGATTTATTTCTTTTGTAGAAAATGAAGGAATATTCTTCTCTTCTTTTCCAACCTCATGTTGTATTTCTACTTCTTTCTGTGATTCTACAAAAAACTTCTGTTGTGTCTCTTCTGTTTCTTCCTTGTCTTTTAAAATTTCTTTTTTAAAAAATAGTATTCTCAAATATGTTTTAAGTATTCCGTCTCTATATAATATCGATATTCCCAACAAATGATAAAAACAGGAAATCTTAGCTATACACTCTGCTTTTTGATGAACAGACCCTTTCACTCGATAAATACAAGGAAAAAACAACAATGAAGCAAGAACAAAAAGTAAGAAACTAATTAGCACCAAAAGAATAATTCCTATTATTTTAAGAACGAGAAAAAGAATTGCCATATTGCTTCCTCCGTTCCTCTTTTAAATAATTCCATACATCCACGCCACCCGTCTTCTGATAGGTTTCTTCAATAATACCGGTTACAACCATCAATGCTTCTTCGTAACCTCTTGCTAATCCAATTACGTTCATACGCTTCTTCGGATACCCCTTTTGTAATAACTCATTGGCAGGAATTATATCCAAAAGATTCTCCGGATTTGAAGCGAACGCAATAATGTAAATGTCTAATGTTAATTTTCCATATTTAATTTTCTTCTTTATCTTACCGGCACTCTTTGCAATCGATTCCCCAATGTAGAGTTGATTATACCAATTCATGTATCATCCTCATTATACAATTAATAATACTTATGGCTTCCCCATAAATTGCTTTTTTTCAAATCCAGATATTCATTGTATGCTCTTTCCAACATCTGCTTCTCATTTGAAAACTTCAATAAATGATACGCCTCATGATATTTATAAAATCCGGCATCTATAAAATATTCTTCTTTTTGTGGCTTACAATAATAACTATCGCCCATCATTAAATACCAATGCACTTCTTTCTCTACGACATCATCCGGTATCGTAAATGAATATTGACTCTTTCCGATATATCGTATAATAGTTGCTTTTGCACCGGTCTCTTCTCTTACCTCGCGAATTGCGGTATCCTTATATTCTTCGCCCGGTTCTACCGTTCCCTTTGGTAAAACCCAGCCTTCATATTTATTCTTATAATTCTTGTATAAGAGAAGAATCTTTCCACGAAATATTACCACACCGCCACAACTTGTTGCTTCAATCATTGCAATTCCTCCCTAGTGTGGTTCAAACTTAATTATGTCTAGTATAACCTTTTTTTAATCCTTATGCAACAAGCATACCTTTGTTATTTTGCATAATATGCTTCAAACACCTTTTTTGCAATCGGAACCGCATATTTACTACCATATCCTGAGTTCTCAACAATTACCGCTATCGCTATATCATTCTTTTGACTCATTTTAGCATACCCTACAAACCAGGCATTGGTCTGTTCTGTAGTATCAGATACTTGTGCAGTTCCTGTTTTTCCATAAGCTTGATATTTCTGCCCTTTTAAAGAAGAAGCGGTTCCTTCTGAAACAACACTGCCCATTAAACCTTGTAAAACTTTGGCTTCCTGATAGGTCATTAATTGTTTATACTTCTCAGGTTCGTTTATATCTACAACTGTTCCTGAAGCATTCTCTACATAATCTACCAAATAGGGTTGCATTAAAACACCATCATTACATATTGCACTTGTTACTAAGAGCATATGTAGCGGAGAAACCAATGTCTCCCCTTGACCAATTCCTGTTTCCATTATTAGGGAGGCACTAGAAGAATCAGATATTGAAAACTTACTTGTTCGATTTTCAAATGCAATTGGTAAATCCTGATTGAACAATAATTCCTCACAGGTTTTAGTGAATTGTTTCGGTTTCAGTCCAATTGCCAAATTAGCAAATGAAGCATTACATGATTCAGCAAATGATTCTTCATAATTAATCTCTCCATGCTTTTCATTTGATGCACAATGAATTGTTTTTCCTTGATGCGTAAAACTTCCGTTACATTGAAACAGATAAGAATCCACTTTGTATTTATCTTCCCGATAATACTCCAAAGCCGTAAAAATTTTAAAAACAGAACCCGGTGCATACTGTCCCTGAGTGGCTCTATTATACAACACAGTACTTCCGTTTTGTGTAATTTGATCCCAATTTACTCCAACCGTGTTTGGATCAAAATCCGGTTTTGATACCATGGCTATGATTTTTCCGGTTTCCGGCTCCATTACAATAACAGCACCCTGATAATTGCCCAGAGCATCATAAGCCACTTTTTGAATATCATAATCTAATGTTGTTACTACATTATTGCCCAGATTCTTCTCTTCTTTCAAATTATTGGATATTTGTTCTAAAAAAAACTCATCTGAGGACAATAAAGTATAGTTTTCCTGCGCTTCCAGACCTGATTTCCCATTTGTGGAGTAACCTACAACATGAGAAAACAAATTTGAATATGGATAAATACGAGTTTCATTACCGTCTTCATCAATTTCTGTCTTTGCTAATACCTCTCCATTTTTCGCACGAATTTCTCCTCTGACTACGTACTCTGCTTTCAAATCCTGACGTGCATTATAAGGACTGTTTATAAAATCCTGACTTTTAAAGATTTGAAAGTATACAAAATATCCTATCATTCCCAAAAACAAAACAACAAATAGGTATGTAACAACCGTAAATTCACTGTTGGTTACTGACTTTTTTTCCTTTGGTGACTTTTGTCCCATTCTTGCTACCTCCTGTTGTTTTAGTCTGTATTTTATTTGGAATAATCTTTTGCGTATGTCTCATGTAATTAATAATATAAAGACCCTGAATAATACCAAACATAATCATGGTTGACAATAATGAACTTCCGCCATAACTCACTAATGGCAGCGTTACACCGGTCGATGGTATCAGTTTTATCGCCCCACCAATCGTCAGAAAAACCTGTAGTGCATATAATGTGCCAAGCCCCATTGCTACAAGTTTATAAAACTTATCTTTCATCTGCATGGCTATATTAAAAACCATGATAAAGCAACTTACACATACCATAATAATGCAAACTGCAAAAATCCCCCCAAATTCCTCTGCAATGGCTGAAAAAATAAAATCCTTTTCTACAACCGGAATTGTGTCGGGCATACCTTGATTTAATCCGGTTCCAAACCAACCACCCGTTCCAATTGCAAATAATGATTGGCTAATTTGATATCCTGCTCCATCAAAAACAGCAAGCGGGTCTTGCCATGCGGTAACTCGTGTCTGTACATGTGAAAATATTTTGTATCCAATAACGCATGCAATAGATAATCCGCCTAATCCACAAACAAACAACTGCCATTTTTGTGTTGCAATGTATAACATAACAAGATATGCAAAAAAATACAGTAATGCCCCACCCAAATCCTTCGATGCAACAAGAATCAAAACATAAACCGCAGCAATTACCGATACAATCGCAATCTGTTTAAAATCCTTTTTTTTGTATAACAAAGATGCAATTGCAAATACATATACTATTTTAATAAACTCAGACGGCTGAATTGAAATTCCACCAATTGTCAAAGATAGATTTGCACCAAAACTTTTTTCTCCAATTATACACACAATTGCCAAAAGTAAAATGCCGCCTCCTACATATACCCAAGTTAAATTACGAAAGAACGACCCTTTTTGCAAAATCAAAGGAATAAATGCCGCTAGTGCAAAACCAATAATGGAAAAAATAAATTGTCTCATGGATTTTTCAAAAGATAGTCTTGTTAAAACAATAAAACCAATCATCAAAAGCATACACATATTATTCAATAATAATTGTGATGTGTGCTTATAAAATATGTTATATACCAATATGATACTAACCAACAAAACAACCTGCATCAAATAATAAAAGAGCATTTTCGATTCTTCTGTCACTAGATAGAGGACTAAAAAGGCATCCAAATGAATAAAAAACATCAATACCCTTTGCAGATTATAATCGAATTTATGGTCTTTGGTATTATTTGAATACCGAAAAACATGAAAACATTCAAAAGTATAAAATACGATTAAAAATATCATTATGTATTTTGATAATTCAATTAATAAATGCGTCATTATTCCACTCCTCTTTTAAAATGGCCTTTTGTATATTGGCCCGGTCTCTCCTCCTGCAAACTAAAAATATGATTCTCATTATAGTTTTCAAATGAATCAAGGATTCTTTTTGCTTCTTTCTCGGATTCTATTGTAAAATTAATTCGATAATAACAAATTCCGCTCTTATGTAAAGAATCTAAGTTTGTAAGCAATACAGGCACAGAATTATAAATTATATTATAACAATCATCACAACAATTCTTAACCGGAAACCTTTTATTATAACGATCTTTCATAAATAAAAGACTTCTCCTTTTATCACAAGACAATGTATTTCTACGAATACACTGCGACGAAACCATAAGCGGATAATATCCATATACAACACATTCACTATTTCTATTATCCCTTTGACGTATTTCTTTCTCATTCAACTCATACGGAATAACATCACGAACAACATGGTTTGAAAAAAAAGCTTTCTTTGCATAGTTATTATATGTGTACATATTATAATCAACAATACATTGATAATCCTTATAGTTTTCTTTCACCAATTGTAACGCTTCATAATTCTGAACTACGAATCCATCTAATTCTGATAAAGCAATATTATGAAATAAATTTTTATAGTATAGATACGATTTGTTACGCAAAATGGTCGGCAAAACAAAGAAACAATTTTTCCCTGCTTCCTTTATTCTTTTTATATCTGTAGCCAATCCTTGTATGAGAGATGTTTTGTCATATGCCATACAACTCATATAAATGTTTTGTACAAATGCTTTTTTTAAAACAATCGGAAGCAAATTACGATTTTCTATCGAAACAATCCAATTTTCATCTTTTTCCAAATTCTTTCCCAAAATCCCCGAATCTTGTGACGGAAATGATTTTATGCTATCTTTTGTTCTCTTAAATGGTTGTAACAGTTCATAAAGAAGAGAATTGATTGCATTTCTGCGCAATTGGTTTATTGCACCATTCGGAAGAAATATTTCTTCATCCATCTCTATTTCCAAAGAATGAAAACGAAAATTTGTATCTCCAACTTTTTTAAGTCTTGCTTCCACGTCTTCGAATTGTAGCGGTACTTTCTTCGCTTTCTGTACAATTTCCCCTTTGCTTTCAATTGTTATCCCATTACATTTAATGGTTAACATTGCTGATTGTCCAAGTTTAAATAAAGCTTTTCCTTGAACCATTATGGAATTAACAACAGCAGAATTATAATTATGATTCTTATCTTTCTCATAAGAGGGTTTGTCAAATGTTATCATATCAGGACCTTTTGTTCCTTCCAGATAGCCGGTTGTAAATCCTCCCCTATTTCCATAATCAAAGAGTTTTTTTGCATCCTCTTTCAATATGCTATATTGCCCCTCTGATTGCAGTAAATAATCAATGTTTTTTCTATAAATTGATACCACACCTGCAGCATATTCTTTTGATTTCATTCTTCCCTCAATCTTTAAAGAATAAACACCAGCGTCGTATAATTCTTTCAAATATGAAATACCACATAAATCTTTCATACTTAATGGATAGGATTCCTGTAATATATTATGATTATTTTGTTCTAAAACTAAATAAGGTAATCGACATGGTTGTGCACATCTCCCCCTATTTCCGCTCCTGCCTCCTAATAGACTGCTAAAAAGACATTGTCCGGAATAACAATAGCACAAAGCTCCATGCACAAATACTTCCAGTTCCATATTTGTTTCCTGATAGATTTGTTTTATTTCAGGAATTGATAATTCTCTGGATAACACGACTCTTTCCACATCATATTCACGAAAGAATTCTACCCCTTTTGAGCCGGTTATTGTTGCTTGCGTACTAATATGAATTGGTAAATCCGGAAAAAATTCTTTTATAAAACGAACCACACCCAAATCCTGCACAATTACAGCATCCAAACCATTTAAATACAATGGTAAAATGTAATCATACAACAAATTACAAATTTCATTATTTTTTAATAATGTATTAACTGTCAGAAATAATTTCCTACCATATAAATGTGCATAATCAATTGCTTCTATTAATTCTTCGTTGGAAAAATTATTTGCATATGCTCTTGCCCCAAACATGTTTCCACCTACATAAACAGCATCTGCTCCTGCACTTATCACTGCCTTTAGTATCTCCATGGAACCCGCCGGTGCCAACAATTCTAATCCTCTTTGTTTCATTCTATTCTCCCAAAATATTATAATAGAAAAGGAACGAAAAATCCGTTCCTTAAATATGTCTACATATGATTCTTTGGCGGAGCAGATAACAATGAATCTTCTAATGTCGCTTCCAATCTGGCCTTGCTGAGTAATAATTCTTTATTCTCAGCTTCTAATTCCTTTACTGACGCCTCAATTGTTTCTGTTTTAATCTGATTCGATATTAAATCATGTTTCAAATCATAGATTTCTTTATCTTTCAGTTCTGTTTCACGTTCCAGTTTCTCTACTTGAGCTTTTGCTTTGAAATAATCATCTGCAATATTTAACTGAACGAGAGCTGCTTTCATATTCGGAGGAATATGACGATAATCCTCTAACGCTTCCATCTCATGAATCTTGTTATTGATATATGTGGCTACCTTTTGAAGATATTCTTCTCCTTCGTATCCGCTTAGAGTATATACTTTTCCATCTATAACCACCTTAGCACTTGTTTTGGCTGGCATTATATTCCTCCTTAATTCTCATTACAGTATACAGTATATTATAATCACACGACCTATGAATTGCAAGATTTTATTCTTTTTGCATTCCAAAATGTGCATATGCAAAATCTGTTGCAACTCTTCCTTTTGGCGTTCGATTAATAAAGCCATTTTTCACTAAATACGGCTCATAAACATCCTCAATTGTACCGGAATCTTCTCCTATTGATGCAGCTAAAGTATCTAATCCTACCGGTCCACCTGAAAACTTTTCAATAATAGTTAATAATATCATTCTATCATTCTGATCTAAACCATATTTATCAACTTCTAATAAATCTAATGCGTTTGACGCAACTTCTTTTGTAATATTGCCATCGTATTTTACTTCCGCAAAATCCCTTACCCGTTTCAATAATCGATTTGCAAGTCGCGGTGTGCCTCTGGAACGCCTTGCCATTTCAAAAGCTCCGTCTTTATCTATCTTTACATGCAATTTATCTGCTGATTTCATAATAATAATCTGTAAGTCATCTACAGAGTAGTATTCCATATGATTTACCACCCCAAATCGATCCCGTAATGGAGCAGATAACATTCCGGCTCTTGTAGTTGCGCCTACTAACGTAAATTTTGGCAAATCGAGGCGGATTGATCTCGCAGATTCTCCTTTCCCTATCATTACATCAATACAATAATCTTCCATTGCCGGATATAATACTTCTTCAACTTGTCTGTTTAACCGATGAATTTCATCAATAAATAAAACGTCCCCTTCTGACAGACTATTCAATAACGCAGCCATATCTCCAGGTTTTAAGATTGCTGGACCGGATGTTATTTTGATATGTGTTCCTAATTCATTCGCTATAATACCTGCTAAAGTTGTTTTTCCAAGTCCTGGTGGCCCATAAAACAATACATGGTCTAGGGCCTCTCCTCTCTGTTTTGCAGCCTCGATATAAATTTTCAAAGTATCTTTAATCTTCTTCTGTCCAATATAATCATCCAGACTTTGCGGACGCAAACTAAATTCTATCTTCTCGTCTTCAGCCTGCATATTGGTTGAAATCATTCTATTTGCCATATTTAAGCCTTTCTTTATCCTTTATAAAAAAGCCATTTCTTTTAAGGCTCTCTTTAGAACATCTTCTACTGTCATTCCGTCTGTAATTTCAATTTTAGAAACCACTTTAAAACTCTCTGAAGAAGAATAACCAAGCGAATTCAATGCCATGATTGTTTCATTCCGAACCTGATTATTTTCTGTACATTCTTTTATATTACAAGACTCTTCTCCTAGTAACGTTTCTTCTATTGATATTTTATCTTTTAAATCGAGTATTACTTTCTGTGCTGTTTTTGCACCAATTCCCGGTGCTTTTGCAATCGCTTTGGCATCTCCGGAAAGAATGGCAAACCGCAATTCCTCTGTCGAAAGTACCGACAAAACTGCCAGACCTCCTTTGGGTCCAATTCCATTTACATTAATCAGTAATTTAAAAAGCAATAACTCGTCTTTTGTCATAAAACCGTATAATGTCATTGCATCTTCACGAACATTCATATATGTATGCATTTTTACAATATTACAACAACCCGGAAGTTCATCTAGTGTTCTACCGGACACATAAATCAAAAAACCGACTCCATTAACATCGACTACAACAGAATCCGTATTCTTCTCTTCCAACGTTCCTTTTATGTAAGAAATCATATCTTCTCCTACTCTGGCAACTTAACACGTCGCATTATTTCTGATGATAATATTCCAATTAGCAAACCTGTGATAAAACCGCATACTAATAATACAGGAATATAGTAAATAACAAAATAACTATTTAAAACAAACATAGCAATCAGACATTGTCCTACATTGTGAAACATGCCACCGGTAATACTAACTGAAATACAGGATAATTTATTTGTTTTCTTTGCAATATACATCATTGCAAAACTAAGAATTCCTCCACACAATGAATAGAGAATAGAAAAAGCATTTCCGAATAAAAAACCGCTTAAGATAATCCTAAGAAAAGACACACAGACTGCTTCTTTTGCCCCTACACAATACAATACCATAACTGTTATCAAATTTGCCAAACCTAACTTTATGCCAGGAATACCAATTGTAATCGGAAACAGAAATTCAATATAACCGCATATTAGTGCAATCGCAAGAAACATACTCATATATGCAAGTTTTTTCACATTGATTTCCTCCCTATTCTACGATGGCATCATATGTACCCTCTTTCTGATTGCTTTCTACCGATATAATAACTTTATTGGGTAAACATACGATAGACTCTTTATCTTTTGATATCCCTTTCTGATGCATGCAAATCTTATCCGGACACGATGCTTCTTGCATATTTACACACCCATCACTTATTACGATTGTATTATTTGTATCCTTTGTTGAAATGGTAATTTCCTGTTCTTTTCTTAAGGAATATTCACCATATACTTCTCCATCTACTTTGATAACCACTTTATCTCCCTCCTTTTGAATCAAAAAAAGAAAGATATAGATCAATACCATAATAACTGACAATATTGATAAATAAATGATATCGTTCCGGCCGAATCTTTTAGTCATTCGATACAACCTTTCCCAAATAATAAAAACCTTTACATTCTTCCAATACAACAGAATAAATATTTCCTATCATATCAATAGTTCCCGGAAAATGAACAACTAAATTATTTTCTAAGCGTCCCGTAATTAACGATGCATCATGTTCGTTTAATTCCTCTGCCAAAACAGGCATTATTTTACCTTCTAATTGCTTTGCTTTATTGGTTGAAATTTGTTGAATTTCTTTTAACAAAACATCAAAGTGTTCTTTTATTTCTTCTTCCGGAACCTGATTCTCCATCTTAGCAGCTGGTGTCCCGGTTCTCTTAGAGTAAATAAATGTAAACGCACTGTCATAACAAACTTTTTGAACAACATCTAATGTTTCCTTAAAATCTTCTTCTGTTTCACCCGGAAAACCAACAATAATATCCGTGGTTAAAGCGATATCCGGAATTGCATTTCTCAATTTTTCTACCAATTGCAGATATTGTTCTTTATCATAGTGACGGTTCATAATTTTTAAAATTCTGGAACTGCCGGACTGCAAAGGCAAATGCATATGTTTACATACTTTATCGCAATCTCTCATTGCTTCGATTAATTCATCTGATAAATCTTTTGGATGTGAAGTCATAAAACGAATTCTTTTTAATCCTTCAATTTTATTTATTTCGCGCAAAAGTTGTGCAAACGTAATCGGATTCTTCAAATTCTTTCCATATGAGTTTACATTTTGTCCTAATAGCATAACTTCACAAACGCCATCTTTTACAAGATTTTCTATTTCACGTATAATATCTTTTGGTTCACGGCTACGTTCCCTTCCACGCACATAAGGAACAATACAATAACTACAGAAATTATTGCATCCAAACATAATATTTACACCTGATTTAAATGAAAACTTACGCTTAATTGGCAAATCTTCTACAATCATATCCGTATCTTTCCACACATCAATAATCATAGAATTTGTTTCTATACAACGGCAATACAATTCTGCAAATTTAAAAATATTATGTGTCCCAAATACCAAATTGACAAATTTATAGGAAGTCCGAATTCTTTCAACCACTTCCGGTTCCTGCATCATACATCCGCACAAAGCAATCATCATATGCGGGTTTTTCTTTTTAAAGTTAGACAAATATCCCAACCTACCGTATACTTTATTATTCGCATTCTCGCGAACCGTACACGTGTTATAAATCACAAAATCAGCATGTTCATCCTCTACTTCTACATAACCAATTTGTTCTAGTATTCCAACGAGTTTTTCTGAATCTCTCGCATTCATTTGACATCCGAATGTTTGGACATGAAAAGACAATTTTCTCCCCAGTTCCATTTCTTTTGTTTTTACATATTCTTTTGCCTTTGCAATAAATTCATACTGTCGTTTTGATTCAACCTCACCGCCATGAACGACATTCTCTTCAAAATCTCTCATATCAAACTCCATCTGAATTATTTACGAACTTGTCCATTTCCATAAATAATATATTTATAACTTGTTAAAGCTTCTAATCCCATTGGACCTCTTGCATGCAGTTTCTGTGTACTAATTCCAATTTCTGCACCAAATCCAAATTCAAATCCATCTGAAAACCGGGTTGATGCATTTACATAAACACAAGAAGCATCTACTTCGTTTAAAAATTTCTGAGATTCATCATAATCCTTTGTTACAATCGCTTCTGAATGTGCTGTATTGTATTTATTAATATGATCAATTGCTTCTTCAATTGTATCAACAATTTTAACAGACAGAATAAAATCCAAATACTCCGTACCCCAATCCTCTGCACAGGCTTTCTTTACCAAAGGCATATCCCCTAAGCTCTTTTGGGCACGCTCATCTACACGCATTTCTACCTGAAATTCTTTTAATTCCTCATATAATTGTGGTAAAAATTCATCTGCAATATCTTTATGTACAACTAAAGACTCGCATGCATTACACACACCGATTCTCTGTGTCTTAGCATTTTTAACAATATTGATTGCCATTTCCAAATCAGCATGTGCATCAATATAAATATGACAATTTCCGGTTCCTGTTTGAATAACCGGTATCGTAGCTTCGTTTACAACTCTTTGAATCAAACCCTGACCACCTCTTGGAATCAATAAATCCACATACTGATTCATTTTCATAAATTCAGTTGTTGTCTCTCTTGATGTATCCTCAATTAAATTCAAAGCATATTCCGAAATATTACATTCTTTTAAAGCTTCTTTCAAAGCAGCAACGATCGCCATATTAGAATGAATTGCATCGCTCCCGCCTTTTAATATTGCGCAATTTCCTGATTTAAAACATAAACCAAATGAATCAGAAGTTACATTAGGTCTTGCTTCAAATATTACTCCAATAACTCCAAGCGGAACACGTCTTTTACCAATAATTAATCCATTTGGACGTTGTGTCATGGAAATTATCTCACCAATCGGATCTTCTAATCCGGCCACTTGTTTTAACCCATCTGCCATTCCTACGAGTCTGTCATGATTTAGTGTTAAACGATCAATCAATGCTTCCGGCATATGATTCTTTCTTCCATTTTCTACATCTATTTGATTGGCCTGAATAATTCTATCTTCATGTTTTAAGAGACATTCTGCCGATTTAATGAGTGCTTTGTTTTTTAAATCTGAATCTAACATGGCGACTTCTTTTTTTGCTCCACTGGCTTTTTTACACATTTCGATTAAATTATTCATGCTATTATACCTCTCTTTTCTGTTATTATACATTTTATTGGGTAATCAAAGTTCTCTTCCGGGAGATTTGATAACACTTGAAAATCATATGCCACACCGATTGCGTGTAGTGCTTTTTGATACTGATACAAGAACCTGTCATAAAATCCTTTTCCATAGCCAATACGAACTCCGGTTTCCGAGAATGCAACACCTGGTACTAATATAACTGAGTTTAAAAAACCATTCCATAATGCAGAACTCCCTCTGGGTTCCAAAACTCCAAAAGAGCCTTTTGTCAATTCCTTATAAGATTTTATCTCAAAGAATTGCATGTTATCCCCCACCACTTTAGGAAAATATACGGACTTTCCTTCTGAAATTAACATTTCTACCAAGTCTGACAAATCTACTTCCTGCTGTACGGATGAATAAACCAAAATATGATTTGCATGGGCAATCTGTTCTTGCTTCCGCAAACCATTACAGATAATTCGGCTTTTTTCACTTACTTGCAATTTTGAAAGACGCTTTCTTTGTTCTAGAATTCTTTTACGAATTTCTGATTTTGTTTCCATATTTTTCACCAAGGTTTTCTATTTCACCATTTGAATTTACAACGTCTATATTATTAAGCTGTGAACGTAGATTTCCTCTAACATTTGCTATGTATTCTTTTCGCAAAAGATCTTGTTCTTTTTTTTCTTCATCTGAAAGGCCACATTCCTGTGACTTACGATATAATTCATTGATTCGATTTATTTTTTCCTGATTCATACTATCCAATACTCTCCATCACAAAATGATCCAATCTAAAATTAGGATTACTGTTTGCACAAAACAGTGTCCCTACTTGTTCGCCCCTACATATTCTGCGAATTGAACTAACATCTTTTCCATTTGTAATCACCATATCAGCACCGGAAAAGGTTGCGATTTTGGCTGCCACCAATTTGGTAGACATTCCACCTGTTCCCACATCGCTTTTTGATGTGCTCTTTGCCATCTCTGCAATCCTGTCATCGATACGCTCTACTACAGAAATTAACGAAGCGTCATGATTCTGATTTGGATCATCTGTATATAAACCATCTATATCAGACAGGAGTATTAATAAATCCGCGCCAATTAAAGATGCTACTAACGCAGACAATGTATCATTATCTCCAAACTGCATCTCATATGTACTAACCGTATCATTCTCATTTACAATTGGAATCACATTCAAATGAAATAATTCCTCAAAAGTATTCTTTGCATTATCCCGAGATACCGGATTAATCATAGTATTCTTGGTCAAAAGAACCTGTCCGGCAGTATGATTATATTCGCCAAATAACTTTTCATATATCATCATTAGTTTTCCTTGTCCAACTGCCGCACAAGCTTGTTTGGTAGAAATCTCCGTCGGACGTTCTCTTAAACCGATTGCAGTTCTTCCTACGGCAATCGCTCCTGAACTTACTAAACAGACATCCTTTCCTTGATTCTGCAAATCGCAAATAACACGAACTAAATGTTCCATTTTACCATAATTTAAACGACCGGTTTCTTCGTGTGTGAGTGATGAAGAACCTATTTTTATAACAATTCTTTGATATTCCTTTAGCATAATACTTCCTCTATTTCTTGTATGATAGTCACACTATATTCTACTTTACCATATCTGGACGAAAATTACAAAAAACAAATCAAAAATATTGTACGTTTTTATTCAGTATGATATTGTATATTTATTTAAAGGAGACTTTCATTTTGCGAAAAATACTCTCATTTTTTTTAATTTTTATTTTTTTAACAACATCTGTATCGGGATGTAACCCCAAAACGCAAACCATATCGGATTCTGCGTTTTATTTTAATACAATTATTACCATCACTTTATATGATACAAATGATACGCAGCTTCTGGAAGACTGTTTTTCCATTGCGCAAAAATATGAAAATCTTTTATCTGCTACAATCGAAACAAGTGATATTTCCCGTATCAACTCCAATCCCGGAATTTTTATTGAAGTTGAACCGGAAACTGTGGATGTACTAAAAAAAGCCCTGTATTATTGTGAATTAAGCAATGGTGCATTTGATATTACCGTAGGAAATCTGAGCAAACTTTGGAATTTCTCTGAAATTTCTTCTTCATTAAATGAAACACACGAACTTACAGAACCAACACTCTTTCCTGATGAAACAGTTCTTGCACAAGCGGTTCAACAAGTAAATTATCGTAATATAATCATTGATAACAATCAAGTTATGCTTAACAATGCATATTCACAAATTGATCTGGGCGGAATTGCCAAAGGCTATATTGCTGACAAAATGAAAGAATATCTGATATCGGAAGACGTACATTCCGGTATCATTAATCTGGGTGGCAATATATTAACAATTGGCGAGAAAACCGATGGCTCCGCTTATAATATAGGGATTCAAAAACCTTTTGAAGATTCTGATTCCGTTATTTCATCGGTTGAAGTTAAAGATTCATCCGTTGTGACTTCAGGTGTTTATGAACGCTACTATATTTATAATGATCATCTCTATCATCATATTCTGGATACAAATACCGGATATCCTGTAGAAAACAATCTTTATTCCGTTACCATAATTTGTAAATCATCTACAGATGCGGATGCTCTTAGTACAATTTGTTTTTCTCTTGGATTAGAAAAAGGTATACAACTTATTAACTCATTGGAAAATACGGAAGCAATGTTTATAACCAATGAATATAAGATATATACCTCTGACAATTTTGATTCTTTATAGAATTATTTTCTTCGGACATTTCTCTGCACAAATGCCACATCCCGTACATTTATCCTGATCTATATGTGCCATATTATTTAATACCGTTATTGCGGAAGCAGGACAATTTTTTTCACAAAGATGACATCCAATACAACCAGCAGAACATGCTAACATAACCTGCTTTCCTTTCCATTTGGATGCACATTGTACAACATGTTTTGCATCATATGGTATTAATTCTATCAATTCATTTGGACAGACAGCCACACATTTCCCACATGCTTTGCATCGTTCTTTGTCCACCTTTGCAATTCCCTCAACAATGTGAATCGCACCAAACGGACATGCTTTTACACAACTTCCAAATCCTAAACATCCATAATTACAGGTCTTAGAACCGCCATTTGGAACATAAGCCATAGCCGTACATTCTTCTATTCCGGAATATACATAATCTATTTCGGATTTTTCACATGTTCCGGAACATTTTACAAACGCCACCATTCTTTTACCAACAGTAGATTCCACACCCATAATTTGTGCAATTTGCTCTGATACTGCATTTCCGCCAACTGGGCATTGTCCAACAGGTGCTTCTCCTTTTGCAATTGCCGAAGCTAATCCGGAACATCCTGCATAACCACATCCGCCACAGTTATTACCCGGAAGTGTCTCTAATATCTTTTCTTCTCTTTCATCAACTTCCACCTTGAATTTCTCGCCAAATATTCCAAGGAAAAGTCCCAATATGATTCCGACACAACCTACTATCAGTGCGGCAATAATTATTTCAACAAAACTCATATTCTCTTCCTTCCTATATCATTCCTGAAAAACCCATAAAAGCAATTGACATCAAACATGCAGTAATTAATACAATTGCTGTACCCTTAAATGTTTCAGGGATATCATTATATTCTATCTTCTCACGTATACCTGCCATTAAAACAATTGCAATGAAGAAACCAACTGCCGTCGAAAACCCGTATACGACACCTTCTAAAATTGAATATTCATATAAAACACAGTTTAATGCCACACCTAAAACAGCACAGTTTGTCGTAATTAAAGGCAAATAAACCCCTAAAGATTCATATAATGACGGAACCTTTTTCTTTAGAAACATTTCTACAAATTGAACCAACGCAGCAATAACAAGAATAAAAACAATTGTATTTAAATAGGTCAAATTTATTCCTTTCTTCATAAGAAAAGAATTTGCCAATATGTATTTATAAATTAATCCGGTAACCAATGAGGATAATGTAATTACAAATATTACGGCACCACCCATTCCGGCTGCTGTTTTTACTTTTTTAGAAACACCAAGGAAAGGACAAATACCAAGAAATTGACTTAATACAACGTTATTGATTATTGCAGACCCAACAGCGATTAATAACAATTTACCTAACATACCTTACTTCTCCTCTCCTGTTTGATTTGATTTGCCGGAACACCAAGCCGCTTTCGAGCATTGCAAACAATCACCAGTGATACAACCTGATGGTTGTGCCAATGGTTTTCCTGCCTGTTCCATTTTTTTACGGACTATATTCATAATTGCAACCAAAATTGCCAATACCAAAAAAGCTCCCGGCGGACTTACTAAAATGGAAATTGGTGTGAATCCTTTTATATTTGCCAACACTTTAAAATTAAATAAAGTGCCCGCTCCTAAAAATTCACGAATCAAACCAATAATTGTCAATCCAACTGTAAATCCTAATCCCATACCAATTCCATCAAAAATTGATGGGATTGGTTTGTTTTTGGATGCGTAGCTTTCTGCTCTTCCTAAAATAATACAATTTACAACAATTAATGGTATATATACCCCTAATGAATCAGATAAAAACGGAATATATGCCTGTAGTATAAAATCTACACATGTAACCAATGATGCAACAATTACAATATATGCAGGCATACGAACACCGGATGGAATGATATTACGAAATAATGAAATAATCAAATTCGAAAAAACTAAAACAACTAATGTCGATACACCCATTCCCAGTCCATTCAATGCTGAAGAAGTAACCGCCAAAGTCGGACACATTCCAAGCATAAGTACGAATGTTGGGTTTTCTTTAATTAATCCATTAAAAATTCTCTCTAAATTTGCTTTCATGATGCCACACCTCCTTGTAATTCATTTGTATAGTACAAGAGTGCTGCATTACATGCATTTGCCACAGCCTTTGAGCTTATTGTAGCACCAGTTACCGCTTCTATTTGCGATTCATTCTGTGCCTCACTTTTAACTACTTCAAATGACGATACATTTTTTTCAAAGAATTGACCCTTAAAAGGTTCCTCATCTACTTTTGTACCTAAATTCGGCGTTTCCGAAATATCTGTTATAGAATATCCATACATTGTTCCATCCAGAGCAATTCCGATTGAAAGAGTAATTGTACCCTGACTGCCATCTTTCGCTGTGACAGTAATTACATAACCAATTAAGGAACCATCTGTTGCATATGCAGCAACCACCTCATCTATACTATCTTTAAATCCATTTTCTTCTAATAATTGTTCGGTCTGTTCTTCATTAATTTCAACTTCTTCAAAATCCGAAGCATCTTTAAACACTTCCTTATATGCTTCTACTTTTTTCTGTTCTTTTGCAATTGCAATTGGTTCTTTTGTTATTCCATAAATAATTGCAAGTAACAATCCCATCACCAAAGTTAAGGCTGCAAGAATTAATGTATCATGTATAATTTTTTTATTCATTCTTTTTTGCCTCCTTGCGAACTCCAAATGCTCTTGGTATCGTGATTTTTTCAATTAAAGGCACGAATAAATTACTTAATATGATCGCATATGAAACGCCCTCTGCATTCGCCCCAAATACGCGAAAGATTCCGGTCAAAATACCACAACAAATTCCAAATATAATCTGCCCCATTGGTGTGATTGGCGATGTGACATAATCCGTTGCCATGAAAAATGCACCTAACATCAATCCTCCGCCGCATAATTGCATTACAACATAATAAATATCAAATCTACGAACCCCAAACAAAAATACAAATATTGCAAACGAAATAATATAGGCAGCTGGAATTCTAAGATTAATGACCCCCATCAAAATCAGAAAAATAGCGCCGATTAAAATGGCAATAACAGATGTTTCACCTATTGTACCTGCAACGTTTCCAAATAATAAATCTGTTGACTTCATTCCTTCCACAAGGTAACCGCCACTCTCTTTCATAACAGCAAGCGGTGTTGCTCCGGAATAAGAATCGTATGTAAAATTAGTCATTGATGTTGTAAATGATAATAACAAAAAACATCTTCCTGCCAGTGCAGGGTTCATAAAGTTTTGTCCCAATCCACCAAACAACATTTTTACAACAATAATTGCAAATACAGATCCTAAAGCAACTTGCCATATTGGCATGGTTACCGGCAAATTCAATGCAAGTAATAAGCCTGTTACAACAGCCGAAAGGTCTTTAATTGTATTTTTTCTTGAAACAATCAAATTAAAAACTGTTTCAGATATTACACATGAAATAATTGCAGTTGCAATTACTGCAATCGCTCTGACACCACTATTATAAATTCCAAACAAACTTGCCGGAACTAAGGCCAAAATCACATACAACATAATTCTATTTGTCGTTGTATTGTCGCGTATATGTGGTGCAGATGAAACTTGATATAATTTACTCACTTTTATCACCTCATGTTATTTGTTTACTTGTTTTCTTTTTTCTGCTAATAATTGTTTTTTCATCGTCTTAATTGATTGAGATACGTATCTTTTCGATGGACAAATATAAGAACAAGAACCGCATTCAATACATTCTAAACCATTCCATGCTTCAAATTCCTGCATCTGTCCACGCTCTGCAAATTTCGCCAGTCTGGATGGGATTAATAATTCCGGACACGCTTCCACACATCTTCCACAGTTAATACAGGCGATTGGATTAGATTTAGATACCTCATCCACCAATTTACATAAAAGTGAAGATGAAGTTTTGGTTGTAGGAATCTCTAAACTAAACATAGAAAATCCCATCATTGGACCACCGGATATTATCTTCTCTGCTCCCGGAATAATTCCACCTGCTTCTTCTATTAATTGGGAATACATTGTCCCGATGCTATATAAAAAGTTGGATGGATTTTTGATTCCATCTCCTGTAATCGTCGACACTCTCTTTATTACAGGAATACCATGTTTTACGGCATTATTGATTGCAATAAAAGTTTCTACATTATCTACAACACATCCCGCATCTGCCGGAAGCATTTTAGAATTAATTTTCCTTCCGGTTGTAGCATATATCAACTGCCGTTCTCCGCCTTGTGGGTATTTTGCCAACAAGGAACAGACTTCCAGACGTGGTTCATCTTTTACCAATTCCTGTAATTTTTCAATACAATCCGGTTTATTATCTTCCACACCCAAAATACCGACCGCATTTTCAAAAAGTTGTAATACGATTTTCATACCATTAATAATATCTTCTGGATTCTCTAGCATTCTGCGATAATCTGCCGTCAAATACGGTTCACATTCTGCACAATTTGCAATCAGATATTCAATTTTCTCTGGTTCCCTAGGCGAGAGTTTTACATGAGATGGAAAACCGGCACCTCCCATACCAACAACTCCAGCCTCTTTTATTCGATTAATAATTTCTTCTCTTGTTAGTTTTGTAACATCGTCTATTGAATGAAATGATACACATTCAAACTGATCATCACTTTCTATTACAATCGCATCAATCATGTCTCCAACTGCTACACGGCGTTTTTCAATTGCTTTTACAACTCCTGATACAGAAGAGTAAATGGGAGACGAAACAAATCCTTGCGCTTCTGCTATCTTCTGTCCCATTAATACCTTATCATTAACTTGGACAATTGGTTGAGCCGGTGCTCCTATATGTTGTGACAACGGAAATATCAATTCCCCTTTTGGAATTACTTCTCTAATCGGTGAATCTTTTGCCAAATCCTTTCCATCATAAGGATGAATTCCACCAATAAAAGTCTGTGATGCCATATTTTGTACCCACTTTCTTTTCATCTTTTTTGTCATACCGAAACATTATATCATGATATCAGTGTTTATGTTACATTTAATTCAAATTTTTTTGAAAAACAAAGATTTTTCGCCAAAAAAATGGTACACTTATCACAGATTATTCAAGGAGAACTCATTATGAAGATTATACAAAACGAACATGTCTACAAACAATTAAAACCATGTATGCTAACATTTATAGATGACAATTCTGTTTTTCTGGATATTGAAACGACCGGATTATCTTCAAAAAAAAATCAAATTTATCTTATTGGATGTGCCAAAAGAATCAATCACGTTCTACATGCGACACAGTATTTCTGTGAGTCACCTATAGACGAACCCATCCTATTAAAACAATTCTTGGAGGATATAAGCCAAGCAAGTACTATAATAACATTCAACGGTACCGGCTTTGATATACCATTTATTCAGGCTAGATGTTCTATCTATAGTATTCCGGAATCCATATCTCAAATTAAACATTACGACTTGTATCGTCTGATTACCAAGTACAAGTCTATTTTCCAATTAAATAATTATAAACAAAAAACCATAGAATCTTTTTTAGGCTTGGAAAGAGAAGATCAATTTTCCGGCGGGCAATTAGTCGATGTGTATTTTAATTATTTGAAAAACAAATCAACAGATGAAGAACAACTATTACTACTCCATAATTACGAAGATGTCATCCATATGTTTGATTTATTACCAATGTTCTCCTACTTGGCACTTTTTGAAGGCAATTTTCAAGTAATCGATTGTATCCATAACACGTACTTATCTTATGATAATCAAAACTGCGAGGAATTGTTTCTCACTATAAATTATGAATTCGAAATTCCCAAACCCATAATTTATAATCACAACGACATTTATCTCAGAATCGAACAAAAGAAAACAACGATTCGAATCCCTATTATAGCGAAGGAAATGTACCATTTTTTCCCTGACTATAAGAATTATTATTATTTACCAACGGAGGATCAAGCAATTCATAAAAGTGTATCTCAATTTGTAGATTCTTCACATCGTATTCAAGCATGTGCCTCAAATTGCTACACAAAAAAGAAATCTAAATTCCTTCCTCAATTTAGCAATCTTTTCTCTCCTGTTTTTCAAGATTCATTTAAATCCAAAACATTTTACTTCGAATTTTCAAAATCTTTTATGGACAATTATGATGATTTATACACCTATATAAAACAGATTTTTTGTATATTGACCAAAAAAACAGACCACATTTAATTTCTTAAATGTGATCTGTTTTTTATTTTTGAAAATAAAAAGAACTCAATCGTTTATATCCCAAATCTCTATAATTAATAATCTGTTCTGTACTTCCTATAAATAATACTCCATTCGGTGCCAACGATTGATAAAATTTTCTGTATATCATATCCTTTGCTTCTTCTGTAAAGTAAATTACAACATTTCTGCATAAAATCAGGTCAAATTTGTCCGGATAATTATCTTTTAACAAATTATGTTCTTTAAACGTAATACATCTTTTTAAAGCATCCGAAATTTGATATGAATTACCTATCTTTGTAAAATATTCTGCTTTAAACTCAGAAGGAACATTTTCAATACTTTTTTCTGAATACAGACCTATTCCAGCACTCTCTAAAACTCTCTTGTCGATATCCGTTGCAACAATTTCTATCTGGGATAGCGGCAGATGTTTGGAAAATGCCATAGCTAGCGAATAAGGTTCATCACCCGTCGAACAAGCGGCACTCCATATTCTCACTCGTGACTTATTTTTAAGAATCATCGGAATCACTTCTTTATCCATATAATTCCATTGTTCCGAATTACGATAGAATTCTGACACATTGATAGTAAGAAAATTAATAAACTCATCAAATTTAACTGCATCGTGCTTTAAAATTTCAATATATGCTTCATACGAGCTACACTTACACTTTGTCGCGATATTGTCAATTCTTCTACGCATTTGTTTTTCTTTATAAAAATTCAAATCAATATTCGTAAGTTTATATACTTCAGCTTTGAACCATTCGTAATTATTAAACATTGCTCCCCCTAAGGTCTCATTGTAAAAATAAGGAACTGCCCAAAAGACAGTTCCTTATTATATTTTTATTATTATTCTTCTGTTGTTTTTTCTGCAACTTCTTCTACAACTTCTTCCACTTCTGTCATAGCTTTGATACTAAGGCTAATTTTTTTATCCTCTTCGTTAAAATCTACAATCTTAGCTTCCACTTCCTGACCAATCTTTAATGCATCGGCTGGTTTTTCTACATGTTCATGAGAAATCTGTGATACATGTAATAACGCATCAACACCAGGTGCCAATTCAATAAATGCACCAAAATCTGTCATTCTGGCAACTGTACCTGTTACAATTGTACCAACTGCATATTTTTCGCCAGCTTTATTCCATGGATTTTCATCATCAAATTTCATTGATAATGCAACTTTGGAATCTGTAATGCTCTTAATAAGAACTTTTACGGAATCACCTACATTGAAGACTTTCTTTGGACTTTCTACTCTTCCCCATGACATTTCTGAAATATGTAAAAGTCCATCAACTCCACCTAAGTCAATAAAAGCACCGAAATCAGTAACATTCTTAACAACGCCTTCAACAACATCGCCCTCTTTAATTTTTTCAAATAATTCTTTCTGTAACTTTTGCTTCTGTTCCATAAGAATTACTTTTCTATTACCGATAATACGTCTCTTTTTCATATCAAACTCAGTAATAATAAATTCAATTTCCTGATCTTTGAATTTCGTAAGATCTTTCTCAAAAGAATCCGAAATTAAGCTGGCCGGAATAAATACTCTTGTTTCATCAACAATCACACATACTCCACCTGTTAAAACCTGAGAAACTTTTGCTTTTAACACTTCTTTTGATTCAAAAGCTTCTTCTAATCTCTTACTTCCTTTCTCAGCGGCCAGGCGTTTATATGATAAAACAACCTGTCCTTCACCATCATTTACTTTAATTACTTTTGCTGATAAAGTATCTCCTACTTTAACCATGGTAGTAAGATCTACGTTAGGTTCATTTGTATATTCATTACGTGTTATAATTCCGTCAGATTTATATCCGATATTAAGCACGATTTCATCCGATTTAACATCAATAACGGTACCCTCTACCAATTCTCCATTTCTTATTGTTTTAAAAGATTCTTCCAACATTTGTTCAAAGCTCATTTCTGACATTCTTTGAAACCTCCTCAATAATATTGTTTGGGGTCGATGCCCCTGCGGTAATACCTACGCTATTGATGGACTTCAACTTTGAATAATCCATATCGCTACTCGTTTGTATATAGTAAGTATTGTTGCATTCATTTTTACAAATTTCGAATAACTTCTGTGTATTGGAGCTTTTCTTATCGCCTATAACAATCATAGCATCCGATTGTGCTGCAATTCGTCTCGCTTCAGTCTGCCTTTCTTCCGTGGCACTACATATGGTATTCAAAACAATATTATCATAACCTTTTTTTGCAATAATTTCAACTAAATCTTGAAATTTATTGTAATTAAATGTCGTTTGTGAAACAATACAAATTTTTGTGTTTTCGGATACAAAAAAAGACTCTGCATCTTCTTTTGTCTGAATAACAGAAACTGCACTTCCGTTTACCCATCCTCGTATCCCTTGGACTTCCGGATGATGTTCATTGCCTACAATTATAATATGATATCCGCCTTGACTATACTCATCAACCAATCGATGAATTTTTAATACAAAAGGACACGTTGCATTTACAATCTCAAAGCCTGCATCTGACATAATATCAAGTTCTTTTTTGCTGATACCATGAGAACGGATTATAATTGTTCCTTTCTTTAAGCATGATAATTCTGCCAAATCATGTATAACAACAACACCCTTTTGTTCAAATTCCTTTACCACTTCATCGTTATGAATAATAGGCCCATAGGTATAAATCGGGGTCACATTGGATTCAATTTGTTTATAAACTTCATTCACTGCACGTGTCACACCAAAACAAAAACCCGCACTCTTCGCTAGATTAATTTTCATTTTCTTTTATGCCTTATCTATTATATTTTTTATCTCTTTTACAACCATATCAATGTTCATATTGGAAGTGTCTAATAAGATTGCATCCTCTGCCTGTCTAAGAGGAGAAACTTCACGATTCATATCACGTTCATCTCTCGTGATAATATCCTGTTCAATCTCTTTTAAATCACAAGAAATACCTTTTTCCATCAATTCTTCATATCTTCTCTTTGCTCGAACTGCAGAACTTGCAGTTAAATATATTTTTACATTCGCATTTGGTAATACAACAGTACCAATATCTCGCCCATCCATTATAACATTTTCCTTTTGCGCCAATACTCTTTGTAAATCAACTAATTTTTCTCTCACAAGCGGGTAACTACTGATTGTTGATGCAACATTCCCAACCTGCTCTTGACGAATTGTTGTAGTTACATTTTCTCCATTCAAAAGCACCTGTTGTTCACCATCGAAGTAGCATATATCAACGGATACCGTTTTGCATTCTTCTTCTACCACTTCCCGATCATTATAATCCAAACCCTCTCTTATAACATATAGTGCCATAGAACGATACATCGCACCTGTATCTACATAAATAAATCCCAAATCCTTTGCAACTTTTTTCGCAATTGTACTTTTACCTGCGCCAGCCGGTCCATCTATTGCAACATTAATATTCAATTCATTATCCTCCAAATTTATGAAATATTACTTCCTGCCAAATATCCGGTAGACCATGCAATTTGTAGATTATACCCACCTGTCATTGCATCTAAATCTAAGACTTCTCCACAAAAAAACAAATTTGGGATAAGTTTTGATTCCATAGTAGATGGGTTGATATCTTTTACAGATACCCCACCCTTTGTAATAATAGCTTCATTCCAGCCACGCAAACCGGAAACTGTAATTTCAAAATGCTTTATATTATGAAGCAGGCATAGCCTTTCTTCTTTTGAAATTTCATTTACTTTTTTATCCGGATTCATTCCTGATTTCCGAATCATACATGGAATCATTTTGCTTGGCAGCAGTTTTCCTAAAACATTTTTAATCTGCTTATTGGTGGCAGCTTCAAATTCTCTTAAAATTCTTTTATCCAATTGCTCCTCTGTCAAAGCCGGTTTTAAATCTATCGACAACAACAAGTCTTTTTTAAAATATTGTGGATTAATTGCCGCACTTGCCGAAAGTATCATTGGGCCACTGACACCAAAATGCGTAAATAACATCTCTCCAAAATCCTGGTATAAAACTTTCTTATTATCCAAAATTGTGATTGCCGAATTTTTCAAAGATAATCCCTGCAACTCTTTGATCCAATTTTCTTTTATATTAAAAGGAACCAACGACGGTGTAAGTTGTGTAATTGAATGCCCCAAATTCTTTGCAAATGTATACCCGTCGCCTGTAGAACCGGTAGCTGAATATGATTTTCCTCCGGTTGCAATTACAACCACATCACATGTAAACCGGTCTTTATTATATGTTTCTACTAAAAATCCATTCGATTGTTTTATAACTTCACATACAGTCGTATGCAATCGAATTTGCACATCAACCTGTTCTAGCGCCTGATATAAAGCAGCAATGACATCTGATGAATGGTCCGATTCCGGGAAAACACGGTTTCCGCGTTCCACTTTTGTCTTTAATCCTTGCGAATGAAAAAAATCCAAAACCTGATCGTTGGTAAAACTATAAAAAGCACTGTAAAGAAATTTTTGATTCGACATCACATTTTGAAAAAGGACTTCCATATCACTGGCATTTGTAATATTGCACCGCCCTTTTCCGGTTATATATAATTTTTTACCAAGTTTCTCATTTTTCTCAAGTAAAACAACCTCATGTCCATTTAATGCTGCAAAATAAGATGCAAAAGCACCAGATGGACCGCCTCCGATTACAATAACTTTGCTCATTTAAAAATCCTCTAATTTCGCATAATGAACTTTAATCGAATCATCAATATAATCAATTTCGTCGTTCTCATACACCTGATATTCGTCCCAAATATCTTCTAACATTGTTAGTGTCTTGGCTACCTCTTTTTGTTTCTTCATACATAAAGCAACAATTAATGCATTAATTACACTTAATGGTGCCACAAGTGAATCAACAATAGAAGCCATATCACTATCTGCAATCAAGTTACAGGATGAATACAGATTCATAGGGGAATGCACACTATCTGTAATGGTAATAACTTTTGCACTTCTGTTGTTTGCAAATTCCAACGCTTTTAATGTACGCATAGAATATCGTGGAAAACTAATTCCAATAATTACGTCGTCTTTATTAATCCGCACCATTTGTTCAAATAATTCACTCGAACTGCTTGTATGAAGCAGCCGAACATTATCAAACATCAAATTAAGATAGAACGACAAAAAGCTTGCTAATGGAGCACAACTTCTAATTCCAACGATATAAATATGTTTCGCTTCTAATATAGTATTTACCGCTAAATCAAATGCATTCGGATCTATTTTCTCTAATGTTGTTCTTAATTTATCCGCATCTGATTCTAATACAGATTCTAATATTTTAGATTGACTAATACGACCGTATGTAACTTCCATTCTTTGAATCGAATTCAATTTATTGCGAACCAATTCTTCCAATGCTCTCTGAAAATCCGGATATCCCTTATATCCTAGGTTTGTTGCAAAACGGACAACGGTTGATTCACTTACCCCAACGGTCTCTCCCATTTTTGCCGCGGTTAAAAACACTGCCTTATCATAGTTATCCGTAATATAGGTTGCAAGAAGCTTCTGTCCTTTGCTCATAGAACTGTATTTTGAATTAATTCGATTTAATAAATCATTCGTATTTGCCATTGTCTTGTCCTTTTCTTCTTAAAATTTAAAATCAGATAAACATCTGTTTATCTGATTCTAAAAACTTAAACAAATACATCTTATAATAAAAATTCAAATTTTACAATGTATTTATTACGATATTTTTAAACAGGATATGCACCATTTGATAAATCTGCAACTTTGTTATCTACTCCTGTTTGCTGTGCCTGACGATACTGAAAAAAATCTAATGCAACCTGTGGGAATAATGCATATGATAAAACATCTTCATCCTGTTGTTTCCATTGTTTTATTTCTTCTTCCAGTTTATTTAACTCCGGTTCCAACAAATCTGCCGGACGACATGTTATGCTTGCTTCTTTTTCCTCTTGTGAAAGTACCTTATTGACAACATCCGGATTAAAGTCTTTTACTGTTTGTCCATATTTTCCGGATAAAACATCTTTTGTTTCCTTGGTTGCAATTTTGTATCTTTCTCCCATTAAAACATTAAACACAGCCTGTGTGCCGACAATCTGCGAAGAAGGTGTTACAAGTGGTGGTTCTCCTAAATCCTTTCGCACTCTTGGAACCTCTTTTAAAACTTCATCGTATTTATCTTCCGCTCCTTGTTCTTTTAATTGTGAAATTAGATTTGATAACATTCCACCAGGAACTTGATACAATAATGTCTGAATGTTAACACCAAGTACCTTCGGATTTAATAACCCATTTTCTAGTGCCTGTTCACGAAGCGGTTTAAAATAATCCGCAATTTCAGCCAATAATTTCTGATCCAATCCTGTGTCATATGGACTATCTTTAAATGTTTCCACCAGAACTTCTGTTGCCGGTTGACTTGTTCCAAGGGCAAATGGAGACATCGCAGTATCTATAATGTCACACCCCGCCTCTACTGCCTTCAAATAAGTCATAGATGCAACACCGGATGTATAATGTGTGTGCAATTCGATTGGAATTTCAACCGTCTCTTTTAACGCATGAACTAATTCTTCCGCTTTATAAGGAACAAGCAATCCCGCCATATCTTTAATACATAGCGAGTTCGCGCCCATTTCCTGAACATTTTTCGCTATGTCCATCCAATACTCTAAAGTATAGGCATCTCCAAGTGTATAAGAAAGTGCAACCTGAGCATGCCCTTTCTCTTTATTTGTTGCTGATACTGCCGTCTGTAAATTTCTCAAATCATTAAAGCAATCAAAAATACGAATAATATCGATTCCATTTGCAATTGATTTTTGTACAAAATATTCCACTACATCATCCGCATATGGACGATATCCCAAAATATTCTGTCCTCGAAACAACATCTGTAATTTTGTGTTTTTAAAGCCATCTTTTAGTTTTCTTAATCTCTCCCACGGATCTTCTTTTAAAAATCTCAAACAAGCATCAAATGTTGCACCTCCCCAACATTCGACCGCATGATATCCGACTTGATCCATTTTATCTATTATTGGAAGCATTTGCTCCGTTGTCATACGAGTTGCAATCATAGATTGATGTGCATCACGTAATATTGTTTCTGTAATCTTAACCGGCCTTAGAATCTGTTCTGCCATAATATTTCCTCCTTAAATTAGATACCGAAGATTGCCATAAAGCATCCGGCTGCCACTGCCGTACCAATAACACCTGCAACGTTAGGCCCCATTGCATGCATCAAAAGGAAATTGGTCGGATCTTCTTCTGCACCCACTTTTTGTGAAACTCGTGCAGCCATTGGAACTGCTGATACTCCGGCCGATCCTATTAATGGATTAATTTTTCCTTTTGTGATAAAGCATAAAAGCTTTCCAAATAACACACCGGTTGCTGTACCTATAGCAAAAGCTATTAAACCAAGTACAACAATTTTTAGTGTATCCCAATTAATAAATGCCTCTGCGCTCGTTGTTGCTCCAACAGATGTTCCAAGTAAGATAACAACTATATACATAAGTGCATTGCTTGCAGTCTCCTGTAACTGGCGCACTACTCCTGACTCACGGAATAAATTTCCTAACATTAACATTCCTACTAAAGGAGCAGTCGTTGGTAAAATCGTACATACAACAATCGTTACAATGATTGGAAATAATATTCTCTCTAATTTACTTACAGGACGAAGATTATCCATCTTAATTGCACGTTCTTTTTTTGTTGTCAACAACTTCATAATCGGTGGCTGAATAAAAGGTACTAATGCCATGTAAGAATATGCCGCAACCGCTATTGGTCCCATTAATCCTGTTTGTCCCAATTTACCTGCAAGGAAAATAGATGTCGGGCCATCGGCTCCACCTATAATAGAAACCGCTGCCGCTGCTTTATCATTAAACTTCATAAATATTGCAAAAAAGTAAGCCGTAAAAATACCAAATTGTGCTGATGCGCCTAAAAGAAAACTAACCGGATTCGCAATCAATGGTGCAAAATCAGTCATTGCTCCCACACCTAGAAAAATTAAAGATGGAAGAATTGACCATTCATCTAATTGATAGAAATAATATAGTAAACCACCCACCCCATTGCTGGATGCTTCCGGACTTATCATAATATCCGGATAAATATTGACCAAAAGCATACCAAACGCAATTGGAACTAACAACAACGGTTCATATCCTTTTTTTATTGCGAAGTATAAAAAAACACACGCAATAAGAATCATAAGATAATTGCCCCATGTTAGATTGAAAAATGCTGTTTGGTGTAGGAGGTTAATTAATGTTTCGCTAATATAGTTCACTTAGAAAACCTCCTTATATCTATGCATTTAATGTAGCAAGTGTATCTCCTGCTTCCACTGCATCACCTACAGATACATTGATTGTTGCTATCGTTCCATCCTCTGTTGCTACTACCGGAGTTTCCATTTTCATTATCTCGAGAATCAATATTGCCTCTCCTCTTTTTACAGAATCTCCTATATTTTTCTCAATTTTAAAAACTTTTCCGGATGCTCCGGCTTCTATTTTGATTGCACCCTCACCGGATACTGCATTTGATGTTGATTGTGCTTCAAGAGTTGGTGCAACCCTTTTCGGTACAACCGTTCCAGCTGGTGTACTTCCGGTTTCTTCTACCGTAACATCATAAACATTACCGTTTACAGTAATTGTATAACTTTTCATTTCTATATCCTCCTATGATTATCTTCTTCTAATTGTTCGTACCACGAAATCATTTGTTGATTTGTTCTCGTAACTTGCTATTGCCGCAGCTATTACCGCAACTAATTCCGTATCATTTTCCTGTTCTTCTCTTTTTTGAATTTGTTCTACCACACTTGTTTCAAACTCTTTTGATTTATTACTGTCTTGTTTATTCTTTTTTCGATTTTGAATATATGGAATAATCTTAAAGCAATAAATGATTAAAGAAATTAAAATTAATACAAGGAAAACTATACTCATTGAAATCAAGGTATTCATTCCCGCTGTACTAAGTTTTTCCTTTAATGTGTAGTTTGGTTCAATTGTGATCCCCGTCAATTCCATTGTATGATAATTATATACAAGTTGAACCGTTGCATCTTTTTCTTCAAAGGAAACCTGCATATTTGTGGTCAAAGTTTCTCCTGCTTTTGAAACAGACATGGTATCTTCATAGTACCCCTGGTATTCTCCATATTCTTTTTCTATATCTAACCAATTTCTTACAAAAACAAATTGATATTCTAACTCTTTATATGATTCTTTATTCTGTTCATACAATACATATTGTTCTTCTGTAAATTCTGCCGAAGATTCAATAATTGAAATATGTGTTTCTTCTAATTCAGAATAGCTCACACCATTGTAATCCATTTTCTTCGGATCTTTTTCACATGCAGTTAATAGAAGAAGCAGAACAAGACTTAATAATATAAGTATTTTCTTTTTCATAAATCTAACCTTTCTATTTTGTTCCATGCTTTTTCTCCGGTTCCTTTACATACTTTGTGTATAACATCTCATATGCTGCAATTAAATACTTTCTTGTATCTTCCGGATGAATAATCAAATCAACATAACCCCTTTGTGCTGCAGAATCAATACCAGATTGTATCCGTTCGTATTCCTTCGAATAAACGGCTAATTCTTCCGCCGTTGCATTCGGATAAATGATTTTAGCTGCCAAATCCGCACTCATCATTCCTACTTTTGCATTTGGCCATGCATACACCAAATCCGCACCAATTGATTTAGAATTCATTACTACATATGATGTGCCAAATAATTCCCCTGTAATTAAATTCACTTTTGGACATGTTGCTGATGAAAAGGCATAAATTAGTCTGGCTACCGCTTTTCCAAAATGTTTCTCTGTATACAGGCTTGCTTCTAATTTTGAAACATTTCCGATTGTTAAAATCGGAATGGAAAATGCATCGCAAAATGAAACAAAATCAGCAGCTTTTTCACACCCTTCTGCTGTTAATGCACATTCCTTACCCGCATTTGCAACAACACCAATTGTCATTCCATTCAAATGGATAAATCCTGTTATCATTTCCTTTGCATAGAGTTCCTTTGTCTCAAAGAATTCATTCCTATCCGCAATCTGCCCAATCAAAGAACAAACATCTGTATTCCCCTCACCTAAATTCTCGCAGATACGATTCAAATCATCTTCACAATCCTGCGTATAAATATCACTATCACAATTCGCCGGGAGAGATATAATCAACTGTCGAATCTTTGCGATGATTTCATCTTCAGAACCGATCGAATCAACATTCCCTGTATTCTCTGCCTGATATATGGCAGAGGCACTATTGCATTTATTTACATTATTTCCGACAATTGAATCCGGCGAATTAAGGAATCGTTTGCCTTCTTTCTTTTCTACAAAAACAAAATCGCTCAAAGAAGTTAAAACAGATAATCCGCCCCCGCAGCTACCTACTACAGCCGAAATCTGCGGAATGATACCGGATGCTTCTGATTTCTTTGCATAAATTGCCCCCATTGCTTCCAACGCGTCCACAGACTCCTGCAAACGAATTCCCGCACAATCTAAAAATCCAATGATTGGGGCCCCCATTTTCATTGCCATATTATATAAATGAACGATTTTCTTAGCATGCATTTCACCAATGGTTCCGTTCAATACAGAACTATCCTGGCTATATACATATACTAAATTGTCATCAATCAATCCATATCCTGTAATAACACCATCTGAAGGTGCTTTTTTTGAATCCATATTAAAATCCGTACTACGAGCTGTTACCTGAGAACCCAATTCCATAAAACTTTTTTCATCAACAAGCTTTAAAATTCGGTTCATTGCCAAATTATTTTTCTCCATCTGAGCACATGGACCTCCATTTTCTATATTTTATCTTACATTTTAAACGATTCCCTTTTACATTTCAACTTATTTGACATTTTTTTCACTATTATTCCCCTCCTAACAAATACGCATAAAAAAGGGTATCCAGCAAATCACCAAAACAGAATTTTGTTACATGAAATCGAATAAAAATCGAATATTTTTTTACCGTTTCACCATTAATTCTATATTCAATTGTTCCGACTTTGTCATTGCTTTTCAAAGGTGCTTCTAATGAATCACACAAATCAATCACTCGTTCTACCCGATCCTTTTTACACACTAAATAGCGAAGTGTCTCTGCATCTGTAGTATAAGAATTCTTTCCTAAAACATACTCATCTCTCCAATTTTCTATCGACAGATTCTCCAAACGTCCATACCTTACAATACGTTTTGAAAATTCAGATGGTGACTTTATTTCTACATAATAAAAATTATCTACTCCGTAATCTAATATTTTCTTCGCATCCGACCACTTATATGTTTTATTATTAGGCCATCCACATGCCAGTAAAGACACACAAAATTTTTTCCCATCTTGTTCGTATGCACACACATAGCAATACCCTGCATCTGCTGTAAAACCGGTTTTTCCACAGATTACACCATCATACATATCAAGAAAAGCATTTCGATTAACAAGTGAAAACGTTTTCCCCTCCTGATTCGAAACAGATACATTTTTCGTTTGCGTTATTTTTAGGAACGTTTCACTACATGCAGAATCCCATGCACAGTATTTCATTAATAAACACAGATCTTTTGCTGTTGTATGATGTTTTCCGATTTCATCTTCTGCATCCAGACCATTCGGTGTTATAAAATAGGTATCACTGCATCCGATCTCTTTGGCTTTTTCATTTAACATTTTCGCAAACGCTTCCACACTTCCTGCTATGTATTCCGCTATTGCAACTGCACAATCGTTATACGACTCTAACATTAATGCATACAATAAATCCTGCATTGTATAAATTTCATTTTCTTTGATTCCCATTCGAACCTTCGGTTGGTTTTGCGCATTTTTAGAAACTGTAACCGTATCCTCCAAATTACTATTTTCCAAAGCCACTATACATGTAAGAATTTTAGTTGTGCTGGCGTTTGCAAGAAGGGTGTTCTCTTCTTTTCCGTACAAAACTCTTCCGCTATCACCATCCATTAAGGCCGCACTCTTTGCATATAGTTGTTTTTGTTCCAACTCATAAAAATCAACCTCATATTGCATCAAATCTTGCCCATTTAAAAAAACAGATTGAATGAATAAAAATATACATAAAAAAATAACCATATACACAGTCCCCCATATTAGTTCACTCTATGTATATGATTATATCTTTATTTTTAAACATCAAATATCAAGTTGCAACTGCATTTCTTTCTCAACTTCTTGTTTGAATTCCTCTAATTGCACAGGATTCAAAATCGGTAGTTCATCAACTGAATGCACACCGAAACTTCTCAAGAATTCTTCTGTTGTACCAAACAGTAATGGCTTACCAGGAGCATCCAATCTGCCCAACTCGCTAACCAAACCATATTCTACCAATTTACTTACAGCATGATCACTGGATACACCACGGATTTTCTCTATTTCAGCACGAGTAACCGGCTGTTTATAAGCAATAATTGAGAGTGTTTCAAGTAACACATCCGTCAACACACGTTTTTTCGGTTGTTTTGCAATTCGAATCAGCGTATCATAATGCAACGCTTTGGTACACATCTGATAGGAACCATCAAGTTCCGTAATCTCAATCCCCCGGTCAGAAGCTTTATATTCTTCTATCATCTCATTTAAAATTGCTTTTGTCTTTTTTTTATCCAATTCAATTGCATCTGCAATTTTACCCAGAGAGACTGAATCCCCCATTGTAAATAGAATTGCTTCAATTGCTGCTTTGTAATTTATATTATCCATGTTACCCTCTTATTCTAACTATGCTGCTATCTTAGAATCGATTTCTATATCATCAAATATATTCTCTTGCGAAATAAAAATATCGCCTGTCTTCATTAATTCTAAAATTGCCAAAAATGTAACTATTATTTCTAATTTTCCGCATTGATTTTCTAAGAGATTACGAAAACTAAACCGTTTATGAGATTTTGCATAATCTTTTAGATATATGATTTTATCATCTAAGGAAACCTCTTCTTTTTGAATTTTACCAAATTTCGAACGAATAGGATCAATCTTCTCTGTCTGTTTTTTCATTATACTTTGAAAGATATCATTTAAACGTGCCAATGTGACATCAGACATTAATTCTTTTACATCCACCGGTTCCTCATAAATTAAAACCTCATCCGGAATCGTTGGTTGTTTATACATTACTCTGTCTGCTTCTAACTGACGATCTTTCAACTCATATGCCATGCATTTATACATCTTATACTCTAACAATTGTTGTACTAATTCAGCACGTGGATCCTCTTCTTCCTCTTCGTCCTGTGCTTCCCTTGGCAAGAGCATTTTAGATTTTATATCCAATAAGGTTGCTGCCATTACCATAAATTCGCTTAGTACTTCCAAATCCTGTCGTTGCATCTGTTCTATGTATTCCATGTATTGCTTTGTAATTTCTACAATTGGAATATCATAAATATTTACTTTATTCTTATCTATCAGATGTAATAATAAATCCAACGGACCTTCAAACACCTGTAATTTTACGCTTAATTCCATTTTCTTCCTTATCCTTCATATAATACAGTTCTATTTTAAACTCATATCACCAAAAATTCAACCCCATATTACAACATTTAGTGGGTATTTTTTATTTACATACTACATTTAGAATTGTCGGATATTTCATATGCAAACACGAAATCGCATATAATTTAATAACATTCTTGAGGTTTTTGCTATGAAAAAAATATTATTAATTCTTTTATGTTGCATTCTTTCCTGTATCCCGCAACACATTCCAACTTCCCGATATTATGCTTCTATTCTAACTGAGGAAGCAGATGCGAATAACAATGTGTTGATTACTCTCCCTATCACATCACCCTCCGCCATTTTAATGGAAGCCTCTACCGGAACCGTTTTATTCGAAAAAAATGCACATCAAAAAATGGCACCTGCAAGCATCACAAAAATTATGACATTAATTCTAATCTTTGAAGCAATTGAAATGGAACAGATTTCTCTCAATGATACAGTCGTTGTGTCCGAACATGCTGCCAGCATGGGGGGTTCACAGGTTTTTCTCGAAGTAAATGAAACGCAAACAGTGAATGACTTAATTAAATGTATCAGTATTGCAAGCGCAAATGATGCTTGTGTTGCAATGGCTGAACATATATGTGGCAGTGAAGATGCTTTTGTACAGAAAATGAATGAAAAAGCGGTCGAATTGGGTATGGAGAATACCAATTTTATTAACTGTTGCGGGCTTGAAGCCGAAAACCACTATACTTGTGCATATGATATCGCACTTATGTCACAAGAATTATCTCTAAAGCATCCACAGATTCACAATTATTGCACTATATGGATGGATTCCATCACACATGTTACTCAAAAAGGAACATCCGAGTTTGGATTAACCAATACAAATAAATTGATTCGATATTATCCATATGCAACCGGCTTAAAAACCGGTTATACAAGCGAAGCAAAATATTGTCTTTCTGCTACAGCCTGCAAGGATAACATCAATCTTATTTCTGTTGTAATGGCATGCAATACTCCAACCGACCGAACCAAAGATAGTATCGCTTTGTTAAACTATGGCTTTTCTAATTGTAATTATTATACGGATTCAGAAACGCTAGAACTTCCGGAAATACCTATCATAAAGGGAACTTCCGACAATGCACCCCTTGAAGTTACAGAACAATTTTCTTATGTTTTGACTGGAAATCAGTTAAATGCATCTGTTGAACGCTTCCTAGAACTGCCCACAGAAGTTACTGCACCGATTGAATGTGGAGATATTGCAGGAAAACTCATTTATAAAATTGATGGAACAGAAATTGGTTCGATTGACATCATCTACACAACCTCTGTTCCGAAAAAATCCTTTTACGATACGTTAAAGGAATCGCTTATGCAATTTATTTTAAAGTAATGGTACAAAAAGATGTAAGATACTTTGAATCAGACGAATAAAAACATTTCTGCTTTTACAAAATTCTAAGGTTATTCGTCTACACTGTTCAAATGTATCCATTGCATCTTTTTTTATTTCCATCACGCTTTGTGTTTGATACAAAAATGTACCACATTCAAAATGAAGATATAAGCTTCTATAATCTAAATTTATTGTTCCCACTGTCGCATATTTATCATCCGATACAAAACATTTTGCATGCATAAATCCCGGAGTATACTCATAGATTTTAACACCACCATCTAAAAGCTGTCTGTAAAAAGATTGCGATAGTAAAAAAACACTTTTTTTATCCGGAATTCCCGGTGTTACAATTCTTACATCTACACCACATTTTGCAGCATTTATCAATGCAGTAATCATCTCCGGACCAATAATTAGATAAGGAGTAAAAATATAGACATACTTCTGAGATTGATTAATCAAATTAATATAAATATTCTCCCCAACCGTTTCGTTATCTAAAGGAGAATCTGCATATGGTTGAACAAGACCTTCTTTTTGAATTATTTCTTCTATTGTTCCATTCGGCCTGTTCGAAAAATCCCCCATAAATCTTTCACAAGATTCCATTCCTCCAACAATATAATTCCACGTCTCCAAAAACATCGTTGTAAAACTATTGGTTGCGTCGCCTTCTATCCGAATCCCCGCGTCCTTCCAATATCCAAAACGATTCTTTTTATTAATATATTCATCCGCCAGATTCACTCCGCCTGTGTAAGATACTTTTCCATCGATAACTAGAATTTTTTTATGATCACGATTATTCATAATAATTGATAAAGCTGGACGAAACGGATTAAAACTGGCACAATGGATTCCTTTTTTTTGTAGTTCTTTATAATATTTCGGTTTTAATGTTTTAATACAGCCAAAATCATCATAGATTAATCGAATATGAACGCCCTGTTTTGCCTTTTCTTCTAGTATCTTGATAATCGAATCAAACATAATTCCATTTTCAATAATAAAATATTCGAGAAAGATAAATTTTTTTGCTTGCTGCAAATCTAACAACATATCTGCAAACATACTTTCTCCATTTTTATAATACCGAGTTTTATTTCCTATATACATAGGATATCCTGCATTCTGATGAATATAATAAGCTTGTTTATATGCAGTCCTGTCTGTATTTTGTAAAAACTGCAAAGTTTCCTGTTTTTGAACTCGTTGTTCATCCATAAAATTTACTATTTTTTGATATCTTTTTTTATTGAATTTTGCAAGATCTGATCTTCCAAAGAAAAAATAACAGGTAATTCCTATAATAGGAAGACATAAAATAATAAACACCCACGAAAGTTTATTGTACGGTTTCATCTCCCGATTTACTACATAGATAGATATCGCAATTGCCAATGCATGAATTAATATATTAAAAAAAGAATATCTTGCCGATGCACGATATAATAAAAAAACAAACCAACCTAATTGTAACAAAATCATAACAGAACATATAACTAATTTACTTAATAACGTACTTGCCAATTTTTTCATATGTTTCTCCTCCAAAAACAAATAAACTGCCTTCAAATAATATGAATCAAACAGTCTACATCCAATAATCCCCAGGTTCCTTTTTTTATGCGTTTCTTATTAATTGGACTTTCTTTTGTCATTTCATATAAATACAATTTTAACTGTTCCGGAAAAATATCCGGATACCTTTCATATACCAACGCCAAAGAACCACATACAACAGGTGTCGCCATAGATGTCCCACTCTTTTTGCTATATCCGTGTTCTTTATTATCCAAGCTTATAATATTGGTTCCGGGTGCCAAAATCTCTGGTTTTGTAATACAGCAACGGGTCGGTCCACAACCACTATAATAAGAAGGCATAATTTTATTTCTATAGTTTCTCTCATCCAAAGAACCAACCGTTATAACTTTTCTTGACACCCCCGGAACTACAATAGATGGTGCTTTCGGTCCATCATTTCCTGCCGCAGCAACTACAGTAATCCCCATATCCCATAATTCATCGACGATATCCAACAATTCTTTCTGTTCACTTATTCTGCTATGCGAGAGAAATCCAAATGAGATATTTAATAATTTTATTTTATACTTAATATGATTGTTTTTTATCCATTCCAATGCCTTTATTACATTGGGTGTATAACCATTCCCTTGATAATCCAAAACTTTTAATACGACAAGTTCTGCTTTTGGTGCCATTCCGGAAAATAGGTATTTCGGTCTTTTTCCCTTTCCTGCAACGATACCTGCTATATGCGTCCCATGTCCATTATCATCATAACACGACACTTTATCATTTACAAAATCTACAAACTGAATAATTCGGTTTTCTAATTCTTCATGTCGAAATACACCTGTATCTAATATTGCAATTCTTATATTTTTTCCATAAATTCCATTCAAATAAACATTCTTAGCATTTACAATTTCTTTTACATGATTCATTTTTTTATTTTAAATTATGCAACTAAAAGTTGATTGTAAACTTGTAATCAATGCAAAAAAGGTGGATTCCTTGCGAATCACACCTTTCAAGTTTTTATAGTAATTATTCAGTTGGTACGTCTTTTATTGAGAAACTGATTCTTCCCATTTTATCTTTACCAAGGCATACTACTTTTACTTTATCTCCAAGTGTAAGAACATCTTCAACATGATTAATTCTTTCTTTTGAGATCTTTGAAATATGAACCATACCTTCTTTTCCAGGCGCAAATTCTACAAAAGCACCAAACTCTTTAATACTAATTACAGACCCTGTAAAAATCTGACCTTCTTCAAAATCAGTTGTGATAATTTTAATCATATCAATTGCTTTTGCAATCATATCTTTATCTGTACCACATACGGATACACTTCCGTCATCTGTAATATCAATCTTAACATCTGTACGTGCAATAATTTCGTTAATTGTTTTACCTTTTTGACCTACAATATCTCCAATCTTCATTGGATCTACTGTGATTTGCTCAATCTTAGGTGCCCATTCATTCACGGTTGCACGTGGTTTATCAATTGCTTTACTCATCACTTCGTCCATGATATAGAGTCTTGCTTCTCTAGTTCTTGCAATTGCTTCTTCTACAATCTGTCTTGTTAAACCATGAATCTTGATATCCATCTGGATTGCTGTAATACCATCATGCGTACCTGTAACCTTAAAGTCCATATCACCAAAGAAATCTTCCAATCCTTGGATATCTGTAAGTACAATGTAATCATCATCTGTATCACCGGTTACCAATCCACAAGAAATTCCGGCAACCATTTTCTTAATTGGAACACCTGCCGACATCAAAGCCATACAAGATGCACATGTTGAAGCCATAGATGTTGAACCATTTGATTCAAATGTTTCTGATACTGCACGAATCGCATATGGGAATTCTTCAATTGTTGGAAGCACCGGTACTAACGCTCTCTCAGCCAGAGAACCATGTCCAATTTCTCGTCTTCCCGGTCCTCTTGACACCTTAGTCTCTCCAACCGAATATGCCGGGAAATTGTAGTGATGCATATATCTCTTATTCGTTATATTAACATCCAATCCATCAACCTTCTGAATTTCTGACATTGGTGCCAATGTTACAACATCACAAATCTGAGTTTGTCCACGTGTAAACATTGCAGAACCATGTACTCTTGGAATCAAATCTACTTCAGCAGCCAGGGCACGAATCTGACCTGCAGCACGTCCGTCCGGACGTTTATGATCTTTTAGAATCATTTTACGTACTGTTTTTTTCTGATATTGATAAATCGCCTCGCCTAAAATAGCCAGCCATTCTTCATTTTCGGCAAAAGCTTCTTCCAATTTCTCTGTTATCGCCTTAATATTCTCTTCACGGATTTGTTTTTCATCTGTAAAAACAGCTGCTTCCATCTCTTCCTGTGGTACAATCTGTTTGATTGCATCAAACATTTCCTCTGGAATAGCACAACTTGTATACTCGTGTTTTGGTTTTCCAACTTCTTCACGAATCATATTAATAAAAGCAATCACTTGCTGATTTACTTCATGACATTTGTAAATCGCTTCAATCATCTTTTCTTCCGGAATTTCGTTCGCACCGGCTTCAATCATGATTACTTTTTCTGCAGTGGATGCTACAGTCAGCTCTAAATCTCCATCATTCCATTCTGTTTGTGAAGGGTTGATAATAAATTCTCCATTGACCATTCCCATCTGTGTCATAGCACACGGACCATCAAATGGAATATCAGAAATAGTTGTAACAAGTGCAGCACCAATCATTGCAACCAATTCCGGTCTGCAGGATGGATCTACAGACATTACCATATTATTCAAAGTAACATCATTTCTGTAATCCTTTGGAAACAAAGGTCTCATAGGACGATCGATAACACGAGACGTAAGAACCGCATTCTCTGAAGCCTTCCCTTCCCTCTTGTTAAATCCTCCCGGTATTTTCCCTACGGAATACATCTTTTCTTCATATTCAACACTAAGTGGGAAGAAATCAATTCCGTCACGTGGTTTGTCTGATGCTGTTGCAGTTGATAAAACTGTAGTATCGCCATATTTTAATATAGCAGCTCCATTCGCCTGAGCACAAACTCTTCCAATATCAACTGTAAGGGTTCTGCCGGCTAATTCCAACGAATAACTTTTGTACATATTAGTCTCTCCTTATTTCATTAATCAACAGAAGCCCGAAACAACTAAACAGGATACCTACATGAGATACCTTCTTCAGTGGTCTCGGAATAGTCTTCTGCATATTATTATGTTCTCTAATTCATTCCAACAATATATCATTTCTATGAATTGAAAAAATAGAGCGGAATATAGACTCCGCTCTATTATAGGCAAATTATTTTCTAAGGCCTAAACGTTCAATCAAAGAACGATATCTTTCAATATCAATCTTCTTAAGATATGAAAGTAAGCCACGTCTCTGACCAATCATCTTTAACATACCACGTCTTGAATGATGATCTTTCTGATTAACCTTTAAATGCTCAGTTAATTCCTGAATTCTTGCTGTTAAAATAGCAATCTGAACTTCCGGTGAACCAGTATCGTTCGGTGTTCTGCCATATTCAGCAATAATAGCCTGTTTCTTTTCTTTTGCGATCATGATAAATCCTCCTTAAATTATATTATACGCCCAGAATTACGAATACTCAGCAAAAGGTCGGAGTGTCCATTTACCGAATATGGGCAAATTCATACTAAAATATTGTAACACAAACCGTTAGTCTTGTAAACTCTAAAAAGTACTATTTCAAATAACTCACAACACAAATAGGTTTACGATAGTATGCATTAGAAATCTTAATGCCATCCTTTTTATTACTTGCATGAACAATTTGACCATTACCAATGTAGATAGCCACATGGTTAATCTTACTTCCCGAACCATAGAAGAACAAATCGCCCGGCTGAGCTTTGGAAGCATCTATCTTGGTTCCGTAAGATGGTTGTGAACCGGAATAATGTGGCAAATAGATACCAAATTTTTGATAAACCTTCATGGTAAATCCAGAACAGTCAATTCCTTTCGTCAGGCTTTCTCCACCCCATACATAAGGATTACCAACAAATTGACATGCATATGCAACCAGATTAACTCGTGTATCCGATATCCCAACACCATATTCTAATTCCTTGATAGAAACAGCTGTCGGTAAGGTTTCTCCCAACTCAACATATTCTTGAGATACAAAGCCCGTCATATCATCAACTTCTACTTGCACCCAATCATCTTGTGTAGAAACAACCGTCAAAATCTCACCATTTCCAACCAAGGAAATAATATCAGATTCTACTGTTGCCATTTCTCTAACACGTAATGTTTCCGTATTTACTTTTGCAACATCTTTCTTCTCTAGCTCAGCAATTTCCATTGCTGTCTCTCCTGTAACAACATAATCGCTCTTAACATATCCTGTTACAGAACCGGACTGAATGTAATACCATTCTCCATCAACACCTAATATCTCACATGCATTATGGTTTGTCATCTTACCAACGACTTTTCCACTAATAGATGCAGACTTTCTAATATTTAAATTACCTTCTGAAATGGTTGCTACACCCAGATTTGTATATCCACAAATTGTTCCATCATCTTCTGCTGAGGTAACAATTGTCTTATCGACTGTCTGAATATCTAAATTAATGTAATCTCTCATTGCCATTGTTACACCAGCGGTCAATGATGATTGCGATGTTTCTTCTGTATCAACATACTCTGTTGACGCTACTACAGTTTCATTGTCATCTTTTTTTGATTGGCTACTATGAAACGAAAATCCAATCGCTCCAACAAACATTACACCTGCAATAAAAAGTGCAATATGCTGTGCCGTAATTTTACTTAACTTCATATTATCCTCCATAAAAAATTAACTGCTAACCATAGAGATTATATCAATATATTACACGGGTGTCAATTGTTTGTAACATTTCTGTAACATTTACAGTTTTCCTTTCACAAACAAAACATCTTCTTTCAATTGATTTTTCAAAGCTTCCAGATTTGAGAATTTTTTTTCTTCCCGAATAAATTCTACAAATTGTACAATGACATTTTTACCATAAACATCATCTGAAAAATCTATAATATATGTTTCAACACCAATTGGATTGTCATCTCCAACTGTCGGTTTTCTTCCAACATTTGTGACCCCATAGTATTGCTTATCTTCTATATATACTTTTGATGCATAGACACCATTTGGTGGTAGTATTTTTTCTTGTGGAATTGATAAATTGATTGTCGGGAATCCGATTGTACGTCCCAATTGATTTCCTTTTATTACAGTATTTTCCACAAAATATTCATATCCTAGTAAATAATTGGCTTTTTCAATGTGTCCCGCCATTATTTCATTTCTGACATATGTGCTGCTAATATCGATCCCATCTTCCTTCACCTTCGGATGTACGACCGTTTTATATCCATACACCTCTTCATAATGATGTAGCACTTGATAATTGCCTCTACGATTATGTGCAAAGCAAAAATCTTCTCCAATGACAATTATTTTAACATTCAAAGAGTTGACAATCCATTGAATGAATTCTTCCGGCTCCATAAGCATGACTTCATTCGAAAATGGACATTCTATCAGGTAATCAACCCCTAAACGTTCAAATATCAAATGTTTTTCAGCATTTGTCGTCAGAACCTTTTGATTGATATGCTGAATTTCATTTTTTGGGGGTCTGTCAAATGTGAATACAACCGTCTTCAAATTTAATTCTTTTTGATATTTAAATAATGATTGCATTAACAATTCATGACCTCTATGTAAGCCATCAAATTTACCTAATGTAATAATTGTTTCTTCTTCAATTTTAAAATCTAAAGTATTTTTTATATATTGCATAATTATTCCATAAATATCTTTATCGGTTTATATTCTGATTCCAAATCTAATAATTGATAAATTCCTATAAATTCCATATCTTCACTATACAACCGATATTGTTTTTTTCCTCTCTTATTGTCTTCCTTTGACTTAATTAAGGATAACGGAATTCGATTTCCGTTTTTAAGCAGTTTGTCTGCTTCTTTTTTACATATAACTTTCGGATAATCATAGAACACTGAGTCAACAGGGATTAAAATATCATTGATTCTTCCTTCTGACATGTAATCTTCTATCTCGCTTAATTTTAACGCATTTTGAATTGTAAAATGATCAACACATGTACGAACAAGCGATTTCATACATCCATAACATCCGGCTTCTTCTCCAATATCATGACACAAAGTCCTAATATATGTCCCTTTTGAACACTTGACTTTAATTCTTATTTCCGGAAGTGCAATCTCCATGATATCAATTGAGTAAATTGTCACATTACGAGCTTTTCTTTCTACTTCTATTCCTCTTCTTGCCAGATCACATAACTTTTGACCATTAATCTTTAATGCTGAATACATTGGAGGAATCTGTTGATAATTTCCTTCAAAAGATTTTATAATTGCACATATTTCTTCGTTAGATACATCAACATTCGCACGATTCAACACTTGTCCCGTAATATCCTGTGTATCCGTTTTTACACCCAAGAGTAAAACTGCTTCATATTCTTTTCTTTTATCTTGTAATAAATCACATGTTTTCGTCGCTTTACCCAGACATACCGGCAACACTCCTTCCGCATCCGGATCTAATGTCCCGGTATGACCAATCTTCTTTTGCTGTACAATACCTCTCATCTTTGCTACAACATCAAAAGATGTAAAACCTTTTTCTTTATACACATTTATAATTCCATTTAACATAAGACACCTATATGATTGCCGCCACCTTATTTAACAAACTATTAATAATTTGCTCCGGTGAACCAAAAGCCGTATATCCCGCCGCTTTTACATGTCCGCCACCTCCAAAAGAGGCTGCAATTTCTGCTACATTTAAATCACCATTTACTCGCAAACTAACTTTATAGGATGCATCTTCATTCTCATACATAAATACCGCTAATATTATATCTTTGGTAACCCGAAGCTGATTCACAATACCATCCAAATGTTTCGGCAATACTGCATATTGTTTCATCGTTTGTTGCGTTACATAACTAATGATACATTTTCCTTCCAAATAAAGTTGTGCATCCATTAACGCCTGTCCCATAATGCGATTTTGATTATAAGTTTTAGTATAAAATGTTTCATCTACAATTTTTGAAAAGGAAATCCCTTTGCACATTAATCTACCGGCAATATTCATTGTTTTTTCTGAGGTGCAATCATACTGAAAAACTCCGGTATCATGTACAATTCCAGTATATAGGCATTCCGCAATCTCTGTTGTTATTTTATCTTCTTCCAACAATTCAAAAACAAGTTCACAGGTTGAACTGGCATTCGGATAAACATAATTTACATCTGCAAAACATTCATTACTGATATGATGATCTATACAAATAGTTTTTTTTGCATTTTGAAAGATTTTTTTAGCCTTACCAAGCCTTTCTACATCTCCGCAATCTAATACAAAAAACAAATCAACTTCTTCTGAACCTGAATATTCATATATGATTTCTTCTGAATATTGAAGAAAAGAAAATACATTTGGAATCGGTTCTAAATATATCTTAGCTTCAATATTCGGATAATAACAACGTATATAATTGTATATTGCAAGTGTAGATCCGACACAATCCCCATCCGGACGTACATGCCCGGATATCGCAACAGATTTAATTTTTTTTAATTCTTCTTCTAACTTATTCATATGATTCTTCTTTTAACCCTTGTGTAAGTTCATCAATTTTTTTTGACATTTTGATTCCATATTCAATGGACTGATCCAGAATAAATTTAATCTCCGGTGTATTACGAAGATTAATGGATTTTGCCAGTTTCAGGCGAATAAATCCTTCCGCAGACTTTAACCCTTTAATCGTGTTTTGTTGTGATTCTTCATCTCCCAAAACACTAATATAAGCTTTTGCTGTCTTTAAATCCGGTGCTACTTCAACAGCAACAACACTTGTCATCGGGTTAATTCGTGGGTCTTTGATTTCCCCACGAATTATATTCGACAACTCTCTTAGCACTTCCTCATTAATTCTAATATTTTTAATACTATTTTTTCTCATACATTTTCCTTCTTATCTTGGTACTTCTACCATCTTATAGGCTTCTACCAAATCAAGTTCTGCAATGTCATTAAATCCATCAAAAACAAGTCCGCATTCATAGCCTGTTTTTACTTCCTTCACATCATCTTTAAATCGTTTCAATGAAGCAAGCGGGCCTTCAAAGATTTTTTCACCTTCTCTGGTAATTCTTACGGAACAGCCTCTCTCTAACATACCATCTAATACGTAAGATCCTGCAATGTTTCCAACTCCGGATGCTTTGAAAATCTGACGAATTTCTGCATGACCTATAATCTTTTCTTCAAATATCGGATCCAGCATACCCTTCATTGCAGCCTCGACATCTTCGATTGCATTATAAATAACTTTATAGAGACGAACATCTACGCCTTCTCTATCTGCTGTAAGTTTTGCCATCGGATCCGGACGAACATTAAATCCAATAATAATTGCATTTGAAGCAGAAGCCAAAATGACATCGGATTCATTAATCGCACCTACGCCGCCATGGATTACTTTTACGACAACCTCTTCGTTTGAAAGTTTTACCAAACTTTGTTTTACCGCTTCTACAGAACCTTGTACGTCAGCTTTTACAATAATGTTCAGTTCTTTCATATTACCAGATTGAATCTGTGAGAACAAATCATCCAGTGACATCTTAGATTTCGTTTCTTCAATTAATTTATTCTTTTCTTCTGATATATATGTGTCCGCAAATGCTTTCGCTTCTTTATCAGAATCACAAACCACAAACGTTTCACCGGCAACCGGAACACTATTTAATCCAAGTATTTCTACAGGTGTTGAAGGAATCGCACCTTTTACACGACGACCTTGGTCATCTATCATAGCACGTACTTTACCATAGCTACTACCACATGCAATGGAATCTCCAACATGAAGTGTACCTTTTTGAACCAATACCGTTGCCACAGCACCGCGCCCTTTGTCTAACTGTGCCTCAATTACAAGTCCACGTGCGTTTCTGTTTGGATTTGATTTTAATTCTAATACTTCAGCAGTTAATAAAATCATTTCCAAAAGATTATCAATACCTTCTCTTGTATGCGCAGATACCGGACAGAAAATTGTACTTCCGCCCCAATCTTCCGGAATTAATTCGTGTTCTGAAAGTTCTTGTTTTACTTTGTCAATATTTGCACTTGGTTTATCAATCTTATTAACCGCAACAATAATTTCTACTCCGGCAGCCTTAGCATGGTTAATTGCTTCTACTGTCTGAGGCATAACTCCGTCATCTGCGGCTACAACCAAAATGGCAATGTCGGTTGAATGGGCACCACGCATACGCATTGCAGTAAATGCTTCATGTCCTGGTGTATCCAAAAATGTAATATTTTCATTATTTATCGATACAACAGAAGCTCCAATATGCTGTGTAATTCCACCAGCTTCTCTATCTGTTACACGCGTTGAACGAATCGCATCCAATAAGGAAGTTTTTCCGTGGTCTACATGACCCATAACACATACTACAGGTGGTCTTGGTTTCATATCTTTTGGATCTTCTTCCTCTTCTTTTAACAATTCTGCAATTACATCAATTTTCTCTTCCGGTTCGCAAATATAGTTAAACTCTAATGCAATCTCCTCAGCTGTATCAAATTCTACTTCGTGGTTTACTGTAACCATCTGACCTTTTAGGAATAGTTTTTTAACAATTACCGAAGGCTGAACCTTCATTGCATCAGCCAACTCACGAATCGTAAGTTTCTCCGGCAGTGTAATTGTTTTAATTACATTATCATCTTCCTTTGGTTGTGGCTGGTGATGATGTTTTTTCTTTCCTCCATGCTTTTCAAGATTCACAAAATTCTCTTGACGTTTACTTCCAAGTTTATCATGTTCAAAATGACGATTATTATTTCTTTTATTGGAATTATTTCTCTCTCTGCTTTCTTTTCCTCTAATTTCCTCAGTTGGAACGATTGATTCTTTCTTGAATTTATCGACGTCTCTTTCAAAGCGTCCCTTGGAATTATTATAGTTTGAATTATTTCTATCATTCTGTGGACGTTGCGGGCGATCTCCCTGCGGACGTTGCGGGCGTTCTCCCTGTGGACGCTGTGGGCGTTCTCCCTGTGGACGCTGCGGACGTTCCCCCTGCGGACGCTGCGAACGTTCTCTGTTAATATGATTATTTTCTACGTTGACTTCTCTTGTATGTCCTGTTGTCTGCATCACTGTATCATTATTGTTCGCAGTTCTTTCACTAACCGGACGCATCGCGCGTTCCCCAATCGGACGCGGGCGAATGATTCTTGTTTCCGGGCGTACCATGGTAGTTTCTCTTCTCCCCTGATTATCCGGACGCATTCGATTATTGTTACCATTATTATTTCTTTGCTGGTTTCCACCATTTCTTCTAGGTGGCTGTTTGCTGTATTGTGCATTAAAAACAGCGGTTATACTGGATTTCTTTTTAGGTCTCTCCGGCTGTTTTTTCTGTTCCTCTCCGGTCGTCTCCTTCTTTACATCTTTCTCAGTTTCCGGAGCCGATTCTTTTTTGCTTTTTTCCTCTTGCGAAGGTGCATATTTCTTTCTTACAACATCCTGTGCTGCTTCTTCCAGTCCGCTGGTTGCACCCTTTACCGCATACTCAGTAGAACTTAACAGTTCCACAATATCTTGTGATTTTATATTTAATTCTTTTGCAAGTTCATGAACTCTCATTTTTGCCATATATTCATTACCTCCATTATTCAGTTTTATTCAAAAGTAGTTTCTTTTCAACTGCATTGGCTAAATTTTCATCGTTTATAGATAAAGAAGAACGATATTCCTTACCAATGCTACGTCCCAGACTTTCTTTTGTACCATAAAAGTATAATTTGACCTGGTAGAATTCCGTCATATTTTTAAACTGTTTTTTCGTATTTTCCGAAGCATCATCTGCTACAATAACCAGGTAAGACATGTCACTTTTAATTGATTTTTCAGTTGCAAATTCTCCACTTGCTATTTTCCCGGACTTTGCAACAATTCCTAACATTGATAAAACATTATCCTTCAATTAAACTCAACTCACTTTCCATATTATCGTAGATTGCATCCGGAATTGTCTTTTTCAAAGAACGTTCCAAACCTTTTGATTTGCGTGCCTTTCTAAAACAATCTACATTCTTACATAGATATGCTCCCCGTCCATTTTTTTTCCCGGTTAAATCAAGCAATACTTCATCTTCTGATGTTTTAATTATACGAATCAATTCCTGTTTGCTCTTCATCTGACCACATCCTACGCACATACGCATTGGAATCTTTTTATTTGTCATTTTTATTCCTCTTTATATTCCGCATTATCATAATCATCATAGTATTCGTCATCATAATCATAATCATCTTCATATTCATTTTCATAATCCAAGAAATCACCCGCTTCTCTTGCCTGTGTTTCGCTCTTGATGTCAATTTTAAAACCGGTTAATCTTGCTGCAAGTCTTGCATTCTGACCTTCTTTACCAATCGCTAATGACAACTGATAATCAGGAACAACAACTTTTGCAGTTTTCTCATCTGCATCTGCAATTACGGATATAACTTTTGCCGGGCTTAATGCATTTTGAATTAAGATTGCTGCGTTTTCATCCCAGTTAATAATATCTATTTTCTCGCCTCTTAATTCATTCACAATTGCATTTACTCGAGCACCATTCATACCAACACATGCTCCTACCGGATCAACATCCGGGTCATTAGAATATACAGCAATCTTTGTTCTGCTTCCGGCCTCACGTGAGATTGACTTAATTTCCACAATCCCTTCCTTCACTTCTGTTACTTCAGATTCAAATAATCTTTTTACCAATTCCGGATGTGTACGTGAAACAAGAATCTTTGGTCCTCTTGAGGTTGATTTTACTTCTAATATATAAACTTTTATTCTTTCAGTTGGTTTAAATACTTCACCTTCAATCTGCTCGTTCTCCGTTAATAATGCATCTGCTTTTCCCAGATTGATGCTGACATTCTTTCCAACATATCGCTGAACCACGCCTGTTACAACATCTTTTTCTTTGTTATTATATTCGTCAAATACAACTTTTCTTTCTTCTTCTCTTATTTTCTGTAAGATAACGTTTTTCGCATTCTGAGTCGCGATACGACCAAATTCTTTTGATTTTACTTCAACATTAACAATATCACCTATACTATAAGTTCCATCTATCTCCCTTGCCTGTTCTAGAGAAATTTCTTCAATCGGATCACTTACTTCTTCTACAACGGTTTTTTCTTGGAAACAATGATACTCACAAGTTTCTCTATCTATTACAACTTTTATGTTATCAGATTTTCCAAAATGGTTTTTACAAGCAGTAATTAATGAATTCTCAATTGCTTCCAAAAGTTTTTCTTTGCTGATGTTTTTCTCCTGCTCTAAGATATTTAATGCTTCTAATAATTCGGTATTCATTTTACCCTTCCTCCTAAACTATATTATTTTAAAAGCTACTTAAAATTCTATTGCTTGACGAATTAGTGCAATATCTGTCTTGGCAAACTCTAATACTTCTCCGTCTTCGGTTTCAATTTTTACAAAATCCTTATCGTATTCTTTGAGATTACCATAAAATTCCTTACTCTTGTTTATGGAACGATATGTTCGAATCTCAATTTTCTTATTCAGATTACGAATATAATCCTTTTCCTTTTTTAATGGTCTTCCCAATCCTGGAGAACTGACTTCGAACGTATATGACGTTGGAATGAAATCTTCTTTGTCCAAAAGAACATTCATCTCTCTGGCCACCGCTTCACAATCATTCACCGTTATCCCTTCCGGTTTATCAATGTAAGCTCTTAAATACCATATACATCCTTCTTTTACATATTCGACATCAACCAGTTCAAATTCCAGTCTTTCTAATATTGGTAATATTAGTTCCTCGGTTTTTGCTTCATACACGCTTGCATTTGACAAAATACTTGCACCTCTTTCTTCTAAAACGTGAATTGAGAGAGGAACCAATTCCTCTCTCAATTCAGTCAACTATTATTAATTTTTTTATATCATACCACTAAAGCTTACATTTTGCAAGTTTTTAATTTTTATACAAAAAACTCTTGCTTTTTCTACATTGGCATGTTATATATATGAAGTGGAAAATTTCAAAATTAATATGGTTCGTTGGTCAAGCGGTCAAGACGCCGCCCTCTCACGGCGGAAACACGGGTTCGATTCCCGTACGAACTGCTAGAAGCTCAATTCTTTACGAATTGAGCTTTTTTTATAGAACATGACTCATAAACAAATCAGCGGTTTCTTATTTGGTCTTGGAATATCACTGATACTAATCTGGCATTCATGATTGCACTATCGCAAATGTTTCTTTTCTATCAGCACCTTTTTCGATATCCTAAATTTTTATTCTACTTCGACCCTGTTCGAGTTTTATATGCTGATATAGATTTGACATTTTACTCTTTAATTCTATATTTCCTACTAGGAAACCTCCTAACAAATCCTTTTTTCTGGAAAATCAGGATTTTGAAATTCCCTTAATGTGCCACAGCATTTACATTTTGATTTTGAAATGGTTCTGAAAAGGCAAGGAACTCTTCCGGAACAGATGATGGAATTATGTTACTTTGTACCTGCAGAAAATCTTCCATCGTGATACTACTTTTTGTCTTGGTTTCCGCTATTCCATCCCTATTTATTTC
>JAZUQL010000121.1:0-7400 GCA_045605685.1 Lachnospiraceae bacterium | reverse complement strand
ATCATTCAATATAGCTTCTATCTGCGCCATATCTTCTTCAAATCCTTCATACGTTGCCATTCGCAAACATACGCCCGGACTAAAACACATTCTCACATACTTTGTGTCCAGTGACACCGCCCATTCGCCGGGAAGCATTTTTGCAGGGTCAAAATCTACCTCATTACCACGTCTTACCTGTATTGCCATAATGTATTATTCCTCCTGTCCAAATAATGTGGGCTGTTTCGGTGTTGCTTCGGCAATCATAGCTTTCGCATCTTCCTCGCTCATTCCTTCAAACTTTACATAGTACATCCACGCCGGCACATCACCCTGTATACGATATTTCCACCAAGAAGCCTTGTCTTCTTCGTAAGAATATGTAATATCTCCCCAATTAAAGGCATCTGCAAGACTTTCCTTAAGACTTTCATAGGTTGCGCACCATGCTTCTGCCGGAAGATTAGTGTAAATGTCTGCAAATTTAGATACACCATATAACAATTTGATTACTGCATCTCTCAAAGGGTCACGCAAATTCTTAATTGTACGAATTGTACTCTGGTCGTCAGCTTCAACCTGTGTAGCCGTTACCATGCCGGTCTTTTCATCCAAAACAAAAAATCCTTGGTCGAATCCCAACTTGGTAGAAATCATAGCAAGTGTAGAATTAATATCCTGGATTCTTTGCTCTGTCAGAAGAGTTGCAACGTGTTCATCAACCTTACCTTCTGTACTTCCAGCACCCATCTGCAAGCCTTTAAGAAATCTAGGCAGCTTAATATTATGCTGTTCCGCATACATTACCGCTTGCTGTGGAATAAATGTAATATGCTTACTATCTTCAACCTCTGCACTCTTACGGCTCCATGCAATATCCAAATCCTTTAATTCCTTGTCACATAATCCCCAGAACGGAAGTTTCAAAGGACTGTCACGGTCGATACTGTTTGGCTTTGGATTAGCGTAATATGCAAATAACGGAATGTCCACATTTTCAATATACACATCTGGCAATAGATTAGACCATTCTGCTACCTCTGTTAAACTGCACGGATCACCTTTGGAATTTGCGGAAGTACTCTTGTACGCTCTATTGCTTACTGCATATACTCTGTTCTCTCCATCGCTTTCAAATCTGTGATACTCAAACTTGGTATATACTTTCTTTTCAGTGTATTTACGATTCACAAAAATACAACCAAGGATATTCTTATTGCTATCCCAATCTGTAGGGATAAAGGAACCTGGATAATAGTAGTCCAAATTATCTCCATTTGGTTTGAACATAATGCCGGCATTTCCAAGTGCATCTGACACCTTTTCGTCAATCTTTTCCATGAGATAATCTGCTACTTTGTGTAAATGCTTGCCCCTTGCACTGTCCGGAAGATTTATACCAATATCAAGCGTTACAAGACCAGATGTAACATCATCAATAAACTGTGCAAAGTTGATAGATTCAATATCATCCTCTGCATCAATCCAAGGTGGATTCCCACCGGTAATGTTGTACCACTGATTGATAAGTGAATCCATTTTACTGTTAGAACTAATGTCAATTCCAAAAACATCTTTTGCTTCTTTCCTCAAAAACATCTTTCCAAAAGTCTCCTTTATCCATCTGATTAATCCCATATATATCTCCTATTAAGCCACCCATGCATTGTATGTAGTTGCAATCATACGAACATAATATCTTTCTGCATCCGAATGGTGGTCTTGCACTTTTATTACCTTTTCATTTCCTGTTGTATCAAGGTTTTTATCATCCCATGAGTAAGCGTATTTCTCTTTTATACTTTCCTCACATGATTCATGTATTTTAAGCAATCCAAGATTATAATACTTCGTAACCTCTTGTATTCCTACTAATACGTCATTATTAGCACCCTCAACGATATATTTACCATACTTCTGTACAGTGGCTATAAATCCGCTTGCAGAAGGGTCTACAATTATTTTCTCAATAGGCATATCCCCTATCTTATCGCATAGCATTTTATAATATGCTTCATTGTCTATTCTTCCGCTTTTACGTCCGTCATAATGCAATTCATCTATCTGTATAGATCTATATCCATCAAAAGCATATATATTTACTGCAAATGGGTTTACAGTTCCATAGTCTATTGATACGAAGTATTTATAATTCTTCTTGCGCTCAATATCTACTTTAATAACGTGCTTATCCTTGTCAAACATGGAGTAAACAAGACCTTCTGCGATTACCCACAATCCAAGGATATATCTCTGAAAGAAAACACCGGAATACATTGCACGGTATCTTTCCTTTACTCTTTCAGACAAACTCAAATTGTCATCCATCGTAAAGTGTAAGTATAAGATATTCTTTTCATGCGCTCTATCAATCCAATTGACCTTGAACCAATGAGAAGGGCTAGCCGGGTTGCAGTTAAACCAAAACTTGGAACCATCCACTGAACAACGTCCTGTTGCCTGATTAACAAATGATTCCGGCATAAGTGCCACTTCGTCAAAGAACACTCCGGCAAGGGTAATACCCTGTATTAAATCCTGTGAACGTTCATCTTTTCCACCAAATATGTAAAAGTAGTTTTCTACTCCATTCTTAGTAACAATAACAAGGTTTTCGCTGCGCTTATCCTCAACTGTATATCCTCTGGCTGCAAGCGTAAGTTTTAAGGTTGCTAATACATTTCTTCTGAATGAACCTACGGTCTTACCGCACATTGCAAAGTTATGACCGTTGAATGATTCCATAGCCCACAGTACAAAGGATAATGACATTGAAACAGTCTTGCCGGAACGAATTGCGCCATCTGCTATAATTCCATCAGAATTAGCAACAGGTGAATCTTTAGTCCACCAATTCAATACCATTCTTTGCTTTTTGGAAAATGGCTGAAAGTGGAATACTTGTCTAATCTTCTTCCTCATTCCAATCATCCCTCGCTGTTGCGTTTAATGCTTCCATAAAGCCATCATCTACTGTGGAAACATCTTCTATATCATCACTATTACGTTTATCTCTCCAATCAATAGGCTTTCTATTCTTTAACCAAAATATCTGTGCTGTTGTGTCCGGTACCACTTGCTTTTTAGTAACCTTACGCTCTGTTAATACACCGCCCTCAAACTTCTCTGACACTTCCTCATATTCATATCCTAAGGCACGTTTAAGAAGAGCATTTTCAACTTGGCGGTCAATTACTTCCTTACCCCTTTTTAAGGTGTCCGAAATGTCCGAATAAATGTTTTTCCATTCACTCAATGTACTTCTAGATATTCCCATATTATCCGCAATCTGTTCTTCTGTCAGACCGTCTCTAGCCCATCCCTCTATCTTAAGCAGACCTTCCGGCTCTAGCCACTCTTGATATTTGCCTTTTGCCATTAAATCTGCTCCTTTCCTTTAAAATAAAAACACTCCACATCCTATAGTTTCTCAATACTATTTTAAGGTATGTGGAGTGAAAGTTTGTGTACACGTTATTCAATTTTAATTTTTTCAGCCCATAAAACATCTTCATAATCAACTGCTTTTTCGGCAAACTCGGCAAGTGTCAATAATGCGGTTTCATCATTTAAACTTGCACAGAAAAAAAATGTGTTATAAAGTTTACGATCTCCATAACCATGCTTCAAATATACTTCTAATACTTCCCATTCAAAATCATTAAGTCTATATGGATTCCATTCTCCCATCTTATCCTTCCTCTCCCTTCAACAATTCATCAATGCAAGCGTTGTAGCCTGCGTTACTAAATATCTCTAATATGCTTTCTGCCTTGCCTTTTTCTTTTGGATTTGGCAACTCACGCAACGGACAACCATCTGCCCTACAACCGATATAGTCTGATACATCACATCCGTAAACTTCTGATATCGGGTTCATACAAGTCATATTCCCAACCATATTATCTATCTGTACAAAATCGCACATATCACAACTACTTGGCATATCCATAACTAAAACTGCTTTGCTCATGCTATTCTCCTTTCTTACATCTCCCATATTCCATAAAGTATCATCCACCGCTTAATAGCAGCCATGCCCTGTCTGCGGTGTCCGTAAAAATCTCCCTTGCCTATGTAGAGGTAGTTTTTAGAGCAAATATCCTCATAGGAAAGGTTGTCTGTTAACGAATAGAAAACATACGGAGAAATATACGGTTGTAATTCTGCCAATGCATACCGGATAAGATTTTTTTGTTCATCATTTGCATTCCGGCAAAAATCCAATATGTAATTTTTTTCATCCTCTGTAATTCCATAATCCGCATATGACATCTCTCTTTTCCGCATATTACTCCCCTTTCCCCTATTCCGCTTCGGATTGTAGCCATTTCAAATTGTGTTCAACGCAACTACTACCGCATTCTTTGCAATATAAACAAGTATGATTAACGTAATTATGTAAAAACTCTGCCAACTCTTCATCCGACATTGCCCGGATTTTGTCAGCGTTAGTCTTAGGCTTCTTGGAATCTCTTAAAAAAGCACCAATCACACCGCTATCTCTATCCATTACGCTTAAATGCTCTTTTGCATCCATTTTGGTGTAAACAATCAAAGGATTATTTCTTCCAGACTTTCTTGCTCTAAGAACTTCCCATGTTCCTTTAGGTTCTTCAATATCCCATCCGTCTTTTATAAGCCATTCTTTAAAATCTTCCAATTTGTTTATATGTAATCTACTTCTATCTGCCATAACTACTCTCCTTTCGGCTGATAAGGTGCCGGAAGTGGTTGCCATGCCAATACACAATCACTATCACAAGCACCACCAAATTCGATTTTCCAACTCCAACCCATATCCAAATGCAAGTGTGCCAATACAATCTTATCGAAATCATTTACTTTACTATGATATTGGATTAAAACTGTCTTATATGGTTCCGGCAACCTCTCACTACAAGAAATCCACCCTTGGCTAACCTTGGTTGAATCTTGGTTATATTCCTCTGCAAGTTGCTTGACGATTTCGATTGATTCTTTAAATCCATATGATTTCATCATCCATTTTTGATATTCTATATTTGAAATATTACTTGTATTCGGTGCTTTCAATACCGCCTCATTCTCTTTTTTTTCCAACCTACCAATCAGCTTTTCTATAAATTCTCTCATGCTACACACCTACTTTCCTTAAAACAACCTTTTCCCGATCTCCCATGCACTGACAATTGCCAAAGCATGGACTATTTCATATAACAGGTTTTTAATTTTGTTTTTCATTCCGCACCCCTCATTTCCTCTGCGATTTCGTACAAATATTTTATGTATGAAATTAGTTTCTTTTTATTCCAGCCCATTAAAGTCGAATCCGAATATTTTATGTTTTCAAAACGATTGTCGAATTTCTTCGTCCTTGTAGGTTTGAATAATTCTTCGCCTCTTTTTCCGTTTGCATATCTCGTTAAAACAGTATCGTAATTCAATTGATAAATACTGCTCCATTCCGAAAGAGTATGCGTTTCTCCATTAAAAGTGTAATTTGTATTTGTACTTCTATTGTTTGTCTGTTCCGTAATAGTTACCCACCTGCAATTTTCGGGTGAATATCCCTCTTTATTGTCTATTCTGTCAAGAGTTAATCCCTCTTCATATCCATTGTTTAATGCCCATTTACAAAACGGTGCAAATTTTCCCCATTCTTTGCAAAAAGTAATTCCTTTACCGCCATAATATTTGTAATTATTTGCGGTCGGATTATTACATCTGTATTTTGCCCCTGCCCATATCCTGTAAAGTCTTGGATAATTTTTAGAATTATAGATATCATCTACAACTCTGTTATTTTTCAATTTCATATCTTCTCCTTTCATTGCCAATCAAGTTTCTGTCCGCACTTCTGACAATACTCTTCACAAGGCGGTTCTTCGATTACATTTAATCCACATACAGGACATTTCCATTCAACTTCAACTGCTTCTCCATTTTCAACTCGTCTATCAAGTACAATAGCTTTTTTCGGCACACTCTTCTCTTTCAAAGCCTGAAATTCTTCTGCTGTTCCGATTGCGGAATAATCTTTTACTACGTTCTGTAAAATCTTACAAAGCGAATATATTTCCCTAATATCTTCCGCAGTTCCGATTGCTCTGTACTGTTGGATTTCTTCATTCAAGTTTTCCATAAAATCTCTTGCACTTCTTAAAGCTGTAAAAAGTTCTCCATGAACATTATCTGATTCCATAAATTCTTCAATCTGTGTTATAGTTTCACTGAAAGATTTTCCGTTTATTCTCAATTCATTCTCCGTCATGCTCATTCCCCCAATCTCTGCCCACAACAAGGACAGTATTTATGCGGTTCGCCATCTTCAAAATAGTGCCTACAATCCGGGCATTGATAACGTTCCATTTTCTTTGGTATCTGCTTTTCAATAGCAATTCTTACAGCAAGCCAAAACGATTTACCGTTACTTCTTCCGCTTGGCTTTTGACTATCCCACGCTTTTGCAATATCCTTGTAATCAACTGTCATGCTCATTCTCCTTTGCTAATTCAACCATGCCACCATGCTTTTCAATTACTTTTTCTACCAATTCCACAGGAACATACGGATAAACTGTTTCTGTATAACACCTTGTGTCTTCGGCATATTTACAAATCAAATCTTCTTTCTTATTGGGAAAACCAATTTCAACTTCTTCATAGTTTCCGCTTTTCATATCCGCCCTTGGCGTGCTATACAAGTAAAACCCTGCTTGTACTGACATTGAAAAACCATCTTTGCAAACAATTCTAGGTCTTGTTTCTAAAAAACCCTCTTTATTGACTTTATGTGTGTTTTTTAACCATTCTCTTAAAATGCTCATCCTCTCATTCTCCCATCTGCCAAAATCTATTTTTTAATCGGAAAGGTATTTTTCTTGATTTGTTGTCTTAATCGTAATATCCTATTCTCATAAAAAACACATATGAGGTATACAACTATGACAAATTTACAAAGAATAAAATCTACTTTGTGTAGCACTATCAACTCCATGTCGGAAGAAAAATTATTTGAATTTTTGTTCGAATATGAAGAAAACGAAGAAATATACTTTCCAAAAGGAACACTGTTTGCTTGCGATAACTGTCATGCTTTATATGGTGACTGTGAAGGCCATATTTCTGATTCTGTCAATTATGAAACGTGTAAAAGCAGATTCATTAATTATTGTAATTTGGAGTGTGAATAGTTTTCACATTCCTCAACCTCTCGCACAAAATCCTGCACCTGCTCAACAACTACATCATCTACACATAATTCTTTTTTCAGAAATTCGCAAAATGACTGCTGCGTTTCTCTTTCTTGATTGCCTTTTACAAACTCGTCCGCTTTTTCAGCCGACATTTTGTTTATGCTTGTGATTTTCAGTGTCAAAATACTTGTTACTTCTTTCATGCTTTTATTCCTCCTGCATTCAATTTGTCATTAAACTG
>JAZUQL010000120.1:0-17530 GCA_045605685.1 Lachnospiraceae bacterium | reverse complement strand
AAACCAACTCCTTGGCACACAGAACGACATGGCTACGATCCGACTTAGAGTTTGATCCTGGCTCAGGATGAACGCTGGCGGCGTGCTTAACACATGCAAGTCGAACGAAGCATTTTAACTTGATTTCTTCGGAATGATTGTTACTATGACAAGTCGGAGGCCAAGCGGTCTTAGGAAGACAATTAGGAAAACCAACTCCTTGGCTCACAGAACGACATGGCTACGATCCGACTTCAATCAATCCGAAGAAATCAAGTTAAAATGCTTCGTTCGACTTGCATGTGTTAAGCACGCCGCCAGCGTTCATCCTGAGCCAGGATCAAACTCTCATGTTAAAAGTTTAATCGGCCAGTCTAAACTGGCTTCTTCCATTCAGATTATTCTGAATTTACTGTTTTAAAGGTCTTTGAAATTTCAAAGATGTTCGTGTCAACTTTCGTTGACTTTGAATTGTTCTCATTGAATCTTTCAAGGTTATTCACTGTTCAGTTATCAAGGTTCTGTTGCCTTAGCGACAACTTCTAAAGTATAGCATCACACTTCTTTGTTGTCAACAACTTTTTCTCTAATTTATCGCAACAACTGACGTAGAATGCTTTCCAAATCGGTTGTAGCTTGTCTATAATATCATGCCAAAATCATAAAGTCAACATAATTTTTATAATTTTTTTATTTTTCCACAGAAAACTATTTTAAGCACTTTTTTATCCTCATTCTTTCAGCTTGTTTTGAATCGTGTCATATTGTTCATACATTTTTTGCACTTCATTTTCCAAAGTATAATAATGAATAATATATGCCACTAGGAGAATCATTAACAGAAATGTAGCCACCCAAATCAGAATTCCGGATTCGATATATGCAACACAAAAAATAATAATTGTTACAATTGCGACAAGGCTGGTAACAAGAAGATGCACCAGCCTTTCATGTTGAAAGAAACCAATTTGAATCAAATGTTCTTCCAACACATCTTTCCAATCTGTACGTTTCGCATCCTCCATTAATAACAGATCCATCTTCTTCCGATATGATAATATTCTTTTTTTCATTTGTTCTTTTCCTTTCTGTAAACCAGAAAATGTATCGAATCTCATATTTTTTAGGGCACAGAGAAACGATACATTATTCTTAAAATATCAATAATATAATTGAAAGTATTGGGTTGTTTTCAAATAACAGAATCATAAATTCCGACTTATAAATAGCATCAACGAAGAATCCGCCGCTCGGCGTCGTTGCTGTAAGCGCCATCAAAGCAAGAAGAAACCATACAAAACACATCCCCTCTGCAAACCCGGCAAGGACTCCAAACCCTCTGTTAACAGGTCCTAAAACGGGAAGCTTTTCCACTATATGTAATGCACTTCCTATAATATGAAACACAATAATACACAGAACGAACACTGCAACAAAAGAGATTGTTCTCATAATAACATCCGTCAGTTGTACTGCGATCGCTTCATATATCCCCCAGTCGGCTATTTTATCCGTCGCCAAATCTTTTTTGTTTAAAATCTCTTTTTCTAATTCTTTCGGAAGTTGAATCCCAAGTTCTTCCAATGTCTTTGGCGAAATAGTCGTCTCCGCACCGGCATTGATTTCTATATCACTCAGATTTGCTTCTTCTATATGCTCCCGACTCTTTTGCCGGATTTTTTCTTCACATATTGCTGCAATTCCTTCATCAATAGAGGTTTTTTCCGTTAAGAAGCTAGCCATATGCGGAGTTAACAAGGATACCGCCACTGCAATCACCACCCATGCTACCATAGAATATATCACACGGACAAATCCTTTTACGGCTCCCCATATTGTAAAGAACAAGAGGATGAATAATACAGCTCCGACCATCCACATCACTTCAGTCGCACCTCCTCTATTGTTTCATTAAATATGAAAATATAGTTCGCGCTTCCACTTCCCTTGATTATCTGCTTTATTTCTTTGTCAAAGGTATAGGAGAATTTTTGAATACTGTGTATTGTAAATATCTCACACTCATTATTGTTCATAAAACAAATCTCGTTATTATCCAAAAACTCTACTCTATCATAGACCAACTTCGTATCATTCTCCATTACAACGCGCCCGTTCAAAGAGTATACCTGTATATGAGATGTGTTGTCTTCATCTTCATTCCCATATACCACTCCGATATATTCTAAATTGCGAAACACACTTGTGATGGGATGGTCAAAAATAATCTCTTCTTTTACTTCAAGTTTGTTCTTGCCTTGAAAGATCAATATTCGGTCATCCCCCAAGGCAACAAGCGTGTCTGCAGACACAAAATCTATCTCCGGAATCAAAACTCCTGCATAATCGAAGGATGCAGTTACATTGTCAATTTTGTTCTGTCCGTTCTCTCCAAAGTCGCAAATCGTAATACAGGACCCCAATTCCCCTTCTTTAATTCCGGCCAGATTAATAGCGAGTTTTTCAGCATCGTCCGAAAGTGCAATTGCAATCGGGAACACACCTTCTTCTGCATAATACTTCCCCTCAGCAAGAAGTTTGCCTTTCAAATCATACAATGCAATCGTAGAAACGCTTTCTTCTTTCATCAAAACTCCAATGGTCCCCTGCGATGCAACACTCGCCGCCTGTATTGGCATCATGGTTTCTATCTGTGCTGCTTTTCCCTCTTTCGTCATGATATAAATCTGCATTCCACCCTTGTCATAAATCGCCATGTAGTCCTGACAGATATCCACACATGGACTGCTCATCTCAAACGATTGGTTCCATATTTGTTCTCCGGTTTCATCCATATAACTGATTCCGTCGCAACCATATTCTATGATATTTCCCTTATAGGAACAAAATTTCGTTGATTCATTCCCACTTCTTTCAAAGCTGTTGCGTGTTTCATAAAAGTCATAGTGGCGAATTGCAGACCACAGCACCCACACACCGCACACCACTGCAATTGCAATTCCAATTCGGACGACTCTGACAAAAATCTTTCGGCGGTGTTCCTGCTCTTTTTCTTCGATGTCCTCTATATTCAGTTCTACTTCCTTTAATTTGCTTTTCCCAGCCATCTGATAAGCCCTCTTTTCTTTTGCATTTTTATTATAACATGTTACGGCTGAGCATTCATTCTTTTTTTATTCCGGGAGAACTAATATTTGTCCTTCGTAGATACAATTTGTTTCATTAATATTGTTTAGTCTTGCAATTTCCGTTAATTTATCTGCACTTCCATATAACTTTTGGCAAATACCAATTAAAGTATCCCCCTTTTGAACCAGATATGTTTTTGCCATAATCGAAGTCACCGGGGCCTCATCTCCCTCTCCTTGCTCAGATTCCTCTGGTATTTCTTCGATTGGAATCTCTTCCTCTTGTTCTATCCAAACGGTTTCCGTTTCTGTTTCCGTCTCCGACAACTCTGTCAACTCACTTCCCGGCTGTATGATTTCTACCACGCCACCTTCGGTGGAATCACTTTTTTGATTCATGGTCTCTATTGTTTTTTCAAGTCCTTCCAGTTGAATTTTATCCTGGTAAACACCTGCTCCCACTACAAATACCAGAAGCAATACTGCTGCTACCATTACGTAAGAACTAATCTTATCTTCTTTTTTCTTTGGAACTGCCTCTAATTCTTCCTGCTCTCTGCGATAGTCGTTTGTCTTAAGATTCTGTACAGATGTTCTTGGTGCTTCGTGACTAATATCCACTCTGACACGGCTCAAATCCTCCTGTTGTGCAGAACTTGCATTGTAATAAATATAGAATCCTTCCTTTTTCTGCAAACAATTTCCTCTACTTACATAAAAGCACTCTTCCTGCTCTGCAGTATCCATCAGTAACAGCAACTGATGAACTCCACCGAACTGCTCTCTATGCACACGTTCTAAATCCGGCGTAACTCTTGGGGAAAAACCCCTTAAATCCATTGCCCATCCTACAATTATGTATTCCTCATATGCTCTTTTTATTTCTTTGAAAATGTCTGACCAGCATTGATTTGTCCATAACGGAGTCAGCTGTTGAAATTCAATTTTTGGAACCGGTATGACAGCATCAATAAATGTTGCATAATTTCCTTCTTGGCATTGCGTATGCCCCATTAACACAAAAACCCTCTTTGCTGCATATTCTTCCTGATGAAGACGTGAATATGCATTATCTTCTATATAAATCTTCTCCTGAGGGCCCGGTGTTCCAATCTGACGTATATTCTTTAGATTTCTCTGTTGTTCTGAAATTATTTCAATCATTGTTTCCACTCCTCTTTTTTGGTACATGCTATCATACTCAGAGTGAGTATTTTGGAAAAACATGGAGGAAAAACCAAAAAGATTTCGACAAAAAAATCGGTTCCAAATCAATACCTTTGGAACCGATTGTCAAAATCTTTATTTTACAAAATTCTTCACTTTCTTATAAATGCTTTCTGCATCCAACTCGTATTTTTTTATTAATTCCAATGCCGGGCCGGATTCTCCATACACATCGTTTACTCCTATGCGAAGAACTTTTGTTGGAGCCTCTTCGCTCAACACTTCACAAACCGCACTACCCAATCCGCCAACAATAGAATGTTCTTCTACCGTAACAACCTTCTTGGTTTTTTGCGCAGATGCCACTACTAGTTCTTTGTCCAATGGTTTGATGGTATGAATATTAATTACCTCTGCCGATATTTGATCCTTTTGTAGCATTTCTGCTGCTAATAGTGCTTCATTTACTTCTAGTCCGGTTGCAAAAATAGTTACGTCACTGCCTTCTTTTAAGACAATACCTTTTCCTATTTCAAATTTATAGTCCGGTTGATCGTTAATGACCGGCACTGCCAAACGACCAAATCTCAAATACACTGGTCCAACATAATCATAAGCTGCTTTTACGGCCGCTTTTGCTTCTATATCGTCCGAAGGATTAATCACTACCATCCCCGGAATCTCTCTCATAAGTGCAAGGTCTTCGATACACTGATGGGTAGCGCCGTCCTCTCCCACGGAGATTCCCGCATGCGTTGCCCCTATTTTGACATTAAGCCTCGGATATCCAATCGAATTACGCACCTGCTCATAAGCACGACCTGCTGCAAACATCGCAAAAGAACTCATAAACGGTACTTTCCCACAGGTTGCAAGACCTGCTGCAATTCCTGCCATGTTCGCTTCCGCAATTCCACAATCCCAATGTCTCTCAGGAAATGCTTTCTGGAAAACGCTTGTTTTCGTTGCTCCTGCAAGGTCTGCGTCTAATACGATAAGATTGTCATTTGTTTTACCTAATTCGACTAATGCTTCACCATAACTGTCTCGTGTAGCAACTTTCTTTATTTCTGACATAACGCTTCACCTGCTTTCTGCAATTGTTCCATTGCGATTTTGTATTCTTCTTCATTTGGAGCTTTTCCATGCCATCCCGCCTGATTCTCCATAAATGAAACACCTTTCCCTTTAACGGTTTTTGCTATAATTGCAGTCGGCTTTCCTTTTACGCTTTTTGCCTCTTCAAACGCTTTGCGAATTTCATCAAAATCATTTCCGTCTATTGTAATTGTGTGAAAGTTAAACGCCTCAAATTTCTTATCGATCGGATATGGAGAGCATACCTCTTCTATCGTTCCGTCTATCTGCAAATTATTGTTATCAACGACAACTACCAGATTATCCAGTTTACGGAATCCTGCCCACATCGCAGCCTCCCATATCTGTCCTTCCTGAATCTCTCCATCACCAGTCACCGCATAAACACGGTACTCCTTGTTGTCATATTTTCCGGCTGCTGCCATTCCAACTGCAACAGAAAGACCCTGTCCCAAAGAACCGCTGGACATATCAACTCCCGGAATATGTTTCATATCCGGATGCCCCTGCAAATAGGAACCGGTGTGACGCAATGTTGTCAGATCTTCTTTTGCAAAATAACCTCTTTCTGCCAACGTTGCATATAGTCCCGGTGCAACATGTCCCTTTGAAAGAACCAGACGATCTCTGTCCTGCCATTTCGGATTCGCCGGATCAATATTCATCTCTTCAAAATATAGAAATGTAAAAATATCTGCCGCAGACAAAGACCCGCCCGGATGACCTGATTTCGCACTGTATACCGCAGATACTATACTTTTTCGAATTTCATTTGCTGTTTTTTGCAATTCTAAATTATTCATATAATCTCCTTTATAATTCCGTTCTTCCTTCCAAGGCTCGCAGCAATGTAACCTCATCAATATATTCCAAATCTCCGCCTACCGGTACTCCACTCGCGATTCGAGTCACCTTAATTCCCGTCGGTTTGATTAATTTACTGATATACATTGCAGTTGTTTCTCCTTCCAAACTGGAATTCGTTGCAATTATAACCTCTTCCACATCCTGTTGCAAGCGCTGCATGAGTTCCTTTAACTTAATATCATTGGGTCCAATTCCAAGCATCGGTGAAATCGCCCCATGCAACACATGGTAAACACCCTCATATTTTCCGGTTTTTTCGTACGCCACCAGATCTCTGGTATTCTCCACCACCATGATTACCTTATGGTCTCGCATACGATCTTTGCAGATGGGACATTCCTCTTGGTCCGTCAGCGTAAAACAACTATGACAATAACGCACATTTTTCTTTGCGTTTATAATTGCCGTCGATAACGTTTCCACATCCTCCGTCGGCATATTTAGAATATGAAACGCCAGACGCTGTGCAGATTTCGCACCAATTCCCGGAAGGGATGAGAGTTCCTGAATTAATTTTGATATTTCCTGACTATAGTAATCCATATCTACCTCGGCTTAAAATGGAAATCCGCCTCCGAGTCCTCCTGTAATTTTAGACATTGACTCTGATGAAGTCTCGTCAATCTTACGGTAGGCTTCGTTCACTGCCGCCATAATTAAATCTTCCAACATCTCAATGTCATCCGGATCCACAACCTCTTCTGACAATTTTATTTTGGTAATCTCATGTTTTCCTGTCATTGTTACTTCAACTGCACCACCACCGGAAGTCGTTGTTACCTCCTGCTCCTCCAGTTGTTTCTGAGCTTCTTCCATTTGCTTTTGCATTCTCTGCGCCTGTTTCATCAGATTATTCATGTTTCCCGGCATTCCACCCGGAAATCCACCTCTTTTTGCCATTGTTTTTTCCTCCTAGAATTTATTCAAAAGCCTCTTCTGTTATATCAAATTGAATCAAATCACGCAAATCTACTACGATATCTTTTGCGTCATGTCCTGATTCATTCTTTTTCAATGTAATCTCAACTTCTTTATTAATACGTTCTGCAATTCTTTCTTTTAACAAAGTGATGCTGTTTGATTTATCTTCATTTAAATAAGCATATGCATTCGCATCATCAAATACGAGTAATAATTCCTGATTATTCCCTAATGATGGAATTGCTTTATTAAGATAATTTCTTGTCACTCCGCTGGTTTCGGAAATAATTGCTTTCCAGTTTCGTATAATCGTCTGTATGTCTTCCCCGATTGCTTTTGGAATCGGTGGTTTTTCGATCGGTTTCGCCTGTGACACTTCGGTATGATTGCTTTCCACCCGTGTGACCACTCCTGATTCCATCTGCTTCTCCAATATCTCTATTCGTTGAAGTAATGCAGCGTAATCTTTTTCCATCTGCGGTTTTGCAAGTTTAATAATTGCAATCTCTATATAAATTCGTTTCTGATTCACATAACGAATCTGATTTTTTAATTCTGAAAAAATACGAATGTATCGAATGAGCACATCTGTCTCAACCATATTCGCTTCTTCTTTCAGATTCACAAGATTGTCCTTGGAAATCTCTAAGACCTCTTCCATATCATCAGAAGTCTGTAATAAAAGCAGATTGCGAAGATACCATATAAAATCCTCCACAAACTGTCCCAGTTCTCTTCCTTCTTCGACCATGCGATTAATCACACGAACCGACTTTTGGATATCTGCAGTCAGGACAGCACGTAACAATTCTGAGAACACTTCTGTATCTGCTGCTCCCAAAACATCTAAGACATTCTCATACGTCAGTGTTTCACCCAGATGAAATGCTATGCATTGATCCAAAAGACTCAACGCGTCTCGCATCGAACCATCTGCAGACTTCGCCACATATCGGAGTGCCTTTTCTTCAGCCTTAATATTCTCCTTCTCCATCAGATCCGCCAAACGTCCTGCTATCGTATCAATCGAGATTCTGCGAAAATCATATCTTTGACATCTGGATAGTATCGTAATCGGAATCTTGTGGGATTCTGTCGTCGCGAGGATAAATATAACATAAGCCGGCGGTTCTTCCAAGGTTTTTAACAATGCATTGAATGCACCGGTCGACAACATATGCACTTCGTCAATTATATATACTTTGAATTTTCCTTCCGTTGGGCGATATTCCACTTCTTCCCGAATCTGCCGGATATTATCCACACTGTTATTCGACGCTGCATCTATCTCAATTACATTCATAGAAGTCCCTTCATTAATACCCCGACATGTGGGGCACTCATTACAGGGACTTCCATCTTGTGGATTCTCACAATTCACTGCTTTTGCAAATATTTTGGCCACTGTGGTCTTACCGGTTCCACGTGTGCCGCAAAACAAATATGCATGTCCTATTCTTTCGGCTTTTATTTGATTCTTAAAGGTTGTAACAATGTGTTCCTGCCCCTTTACATCTTCAAATTCCTGCGGGCGGAATTTTCTATATAATGCCGTATACGACACGCTTTCACCAACTTTCTAATTCTTGATTCTAGTCTCCAAAACTCAAACCAATCGCCTTTGCCTGTTTGATTATTTGGCTTTTTGGATCAACCGTTTTAAGTTTCCCTGCCACATCTTTGAGCGGAACCCTCTTTGTCTGCCCGTTAATCATGGCAATCATATTTCCGTAATCTTGATCCATAATTGCTTCTGCCGCTGCCGAGCCTAACCGCGTACACAATACTCTATCATACGCGCACGGGCTACCGCCTCGTTGTGTATGTCCCGGTACGGTTACACGAACCTCTACCCCAATTTTCTTAGAAATCTTTGCCGCGATTTCGTAAGAAACAGACGGATATTTTCTCTTTGCGAGTTTCTCTTTATATTCTTTCTTAGATAACTTTGCATCTTCTTTGGATATTGCACCTTCTGCAACCGCAAGTATGGTAAATCCTTTTCCTGCATCATTCCTGTGTTGAATTGCTTCCGTAATCTTTTCAATATCATACGGAATCTCAGGAAGCAGTATAATATCAGCCCCCGCCGCTATTCCGGCATATAAGGTCAACCAACCCACTTTATGTCCCATTACTTCTACAATAAATACTCGATTATGGGACGCGGCTGTTGTATGAATACAGTCAATCGCATCGGTTGCTATATTAACTGCACTTTGGAACCCAAAAGTAACATCTGTTCCATAAATATCATTATCAATTGTCTTCGGCAGATGAATTACATTCAACCCTTCTTCCCGAAGCAGATTTGCCGTTTTCTGAGACCCATTGCCCCCCAAAACAACCAAACAGTCCAAATTCAATTTATAATAAGTCTGTTTCATGGCTTTTACTTTATCAAGACCGTTTTCATCCGGTACCCGCATCAGTTTAAATGGTTGACGGGATGAGCCCAGTATCGTTCCACCCCTGGTTAAAATACCGGAGAATTCTCTGGATGAAAGAAGCCGATACCGACCATAAATCAGACCTTTGTATCCGTTCTCAAAACCATATACTTCCAACTCTTTCACATTGGTAGCAAGTCCTTTCACAACACCTCTCATCGCAGCATTCAGAGCCTGGCAATCTCCACCGCTTGTTAACATACCAATTCTCAACATATGCGTCACCCCCCATAAAACATTGATATTATAATATATTTCTATAACAAGAACAACCAAAACCCTAGTCGGTTTCCCCCAATTGGCATCCGCCCCATTCAACAACTGTATAACCGAATCTCGTAGCGCCGGTTAGGTTTTGCTCTTCTATATTAATTGGTTTCTCCAATGGTTCAAACACCATAAACACGCGAATCATAGTATCGGGTGCAGGTGTTACATTTAATTGAACATGATCCGTGTACACATCTGTTTGGAATGTAATTAAATTGTATGGTGAATTCTCCATAATCGGCAGCCAGTATACTATAAAGTCATTTCTTTCTTTGGCATTCAGACCGAGCAGTTCTAATTTCTCCTCCAGAAATTGTGCCGTGTCTTTTCCGCTTACAACAAACCCTTCACTCATATCATAATCCAGATTCAGACGTCCTTCCCAGAACAGATATGCATATTCTTTCCCATCTGCGTAATTATACAGTGTGCCATCCTCCATCGCACGTACCTTCCACCCTGTCATATACGAAGGGTACGTACAGATGAATTCCCCTTCTATATCAAGTGTAACCGAAATATCCATCGGCTCCGCCGGATACAGATAGATAACCGGTTTCTTTGCAATAATCTCATCTTCCGGTCTCGTCATAATTATTTCGTCCTGACAAGTGTCATCACACTCTGTATCAAGTGCGGATTCCGTTTCGTTCTCCGTCTCTTCTGTCGTCTCACTGTCCGGTCTCCTTGTTCCGGACGTTCCCCTGTCTTCATTCTCATCTTTCCTGTTGGCACATGCCGTTAAAAACAACACGCCTGTCAAAACAATCAATGCTTTTACAATACGATTCTTCATAACCATTCTCCTTTTTATTGTCTCCCTTTTGCTTTCTCTTCACGTTTTGGACGTTCTTTCTTTCGCCCGATATAAATATTCCACTTTGTATAAGCTTCCTGTGCATTTTGCGATTTATACACAAGTGTCTTCTCTTCTCCTATTATATCTGAAATACTGTACCAGCCTCTGTCATACTGAAACTGTGCCACCTTATCTTCCAATTCCTTGTTGCCTAGAACAAATTTATGTATTGCCTGCTGTGCCATATTCTACTCTCCCTCCTGCAAAACAAAATCTACTGCTTCCTTTATTCTTATATTCTTCTCATATTCCTCCGTCTTCTTTAATTCCGTAGCCTCTTCCACTGTGAATAGTTCCCTTAATTTTACTTCATGCCCTTTCACCGGAATATAGGAAACTGCTAATTCGCTGCTTAACGGCTTTAATACGTAATACAAAAGCGGTTCCCCTTTTTTGACGGATAACGTTACGATATTGTCGACCCTGCAAGCGCCTTGGGTCGCACTGTATATCCATTGTTTCTTCTGAAACATCTTATAAACCTCCATTGTCAATCACTACACGTTCTATCATATCATAATTTGCCTTTTTTATCAAAAATTATTGTAAATTAAATTTTCTCTTTCTGAATCATGACAGTTTGTTGTATAATAGAAAATCATATATTTTTATAGGAGTACTTTTTGTAATGAAGAAAGTTGCCGTTATTAACGATTTATCCGGCCTTGGCAAATGTTCCCTTACCGCTGCAATCCCTGTATTGTCAGCCATGGGAATCACCTGTCATCCATTGCCTACTGCCGTACTGACAGCGCAAACCGGATTTCCACAATATAATTGTAATGACTTGACAGACATGATGCCGGAATACACACAAAGCTGGATGTCGAATCAGATGTCTTTTGATGCAATTTACACCGGATACACAACCGGCGAACAACAGATTTCTCATATCTTTTCTTTTTTGGATACATTCTATCAGAAAGATAGCGTTCTTTTGGTAGACCCTGTTATGGGTGACGACGGTGCCCCTTACCCGATTTTCTCGTCCGGACTTCTTTCATCCATGCGTGAGTTATGCCACCGGGCCACCATTCTTACGCCAAATCTGACGGAAGCATGTCTCCTAACAGGAGAGGACTATAAAAAAGTAACCGGTTATCATTCCACCGCTGATTTCCTTAAAAAGGTCGAGGAACTCGCATACAAACTACAGAAACCGGAACAGGAAGTTGTTATTACCGGCATTAAGACCATTGAAGATGATACCAAGTATATCTACAATCTGGCTCTAACTGCAGATGATTCTTTCCTGCACAAAGGTTATTTCTTTCCTCAGAGTTTTTCCGGAACCGGCGATTTGTTTGCCTCCGTTCTATGCGGTTGCAAAATCAAAGAAAAGAGAATCGAAGACGCAATTCAACTTGCGACGGATTTTCTGAGTGCAAGTATCCAGGATACGATTGAAGAAAAGACACCCGCTTACGAGGGGGTCTGCTTTGAAAAACATCTGGGCAAACTGATGAAATAATAAAAAGGATTCCCTCTTACTATATTTAAGAGGCAATCCTTTTTTCTTTATTGATATAAAGGCGTGGAATAATAACGGTCTCCACTATCCGGAAGCAATACAACAATATTCTTTCCCTTTAATTCCGGGCGCTTTGCCACTTCACACGCTGCCCACAAAGCAGCTCCCGACGTAATCCCGGTCAGGTATCCTTCTGTATAACCCAATTCCTTTGCCGTATCAAATGCAACGTCGTTTTCTACCGGAATTATTTCATCTAAAATTGTCACGTCCAATGTCTCCGGGATAAATCCTGCTCCTATCCCCTGGAGTTTATGACTACCGGCTTCTTTTCCGGATAACACAGCCGAAGCCGCAGGCTCTACTCCAACAATATGCACATTCGGATTTTGTTTCTTAAGATATCGTCCTACTCCGGTTACCGTTCCTCCGGTTCCGACTCCTGCAACAAAAACATCTACTTCTCCATCCAAATCTTCCCAAATCTCCGGTCCAGTTGTCTTCTCATGCGCCATCGGGTTAGATGGATTTACAAACTGACCTGCGATCATACTGTTTGGAATATTACGATGCAACTCTTCTGCCTTTTCGATTGCCCCGGCCATCCCTTTTGCTCCATCCGATAACACAATGTCAGCACCATAAGCACGGATTAAGTTTCTTCTTTCTATGCTCATCGTATCCGGCAAAACAATCATCGCCTTATAGCCTTTGGCTGCCGCAACTGCCGCCAATCCGATTCCCGTATTTCCGGAAGTCGGTTCTATAATGACAGCTCCCGGTTTCAATTGTCCGGTGCGTTCGGCTTCTTCTATCATTTCTTTTGCCACGCGGTCCTTAACAGAACCCGCCGGATTAAAATATTCCAGTTTTGCATACAAATTCGCCTGTAATTGATACTTCTCTTTTATATTTTTCAGGTAAACCATAGGCGTTTTGCCAATTAATTCAGTAAAATCTTGATATAATTTCCTCATAAAACCCTCCATTATTCTATTCAATTATCCCTCCGCACAGAATATACTCCCCTTGATAAAAAACAGCTGCCTGCCCCGGAGTAATCGCCCGTTGCGGTTGTATGAATTCACATAAGATTCTGTTGTCCTCAATCGGACTCAAAATACAATCATCCCCCTGATGCGAGTATCGAATCTTTCCTTTTGCCTGAGTCCTGTCCGAAATTTCTGCCTCAGCCATATAATTAACATCCCGAATGACACATGTTTTTGTAAAGAGCTCGTCCGATTTACAAAGTACCACTTCATTGGTCTCGGAGCGTAATTTTTGTACAAACAACGGTGTGGGTGCTGATATTCCAAGGCCTTTGCGTTGCCCTATTGTATAATACTCAAGTCCTTTATGTTGCCCTAACACCTGTCCATTTGTATCCACAAAGTTACCCGGTATGCTTTTTCTCCCGGTCTGTCTCTCAATAAATTGTGCATAATCATGGTCCGGTATAAAACAGATATCCTGACTATCGCCTTTCTCTGCTACAGAGATTCCAATACTGCGAGCCATACTTCGAATCTGTTCTTTGTCATAGTTCCCCACCGGCATCTTAGTATGGGCAAGCTGCTCTTGTGTCAAATTATATAAGACGTAACTTTGATCTTTTCCTCCTGCCAATGCAGGCACAACACAATACCTTTGATTTGGCAATTGTACAATTCGGGCATAATGACCGGTCGCAATATAATCAGAGCCATGTTCATTCGCCCAGGTTAATAGGGCTTGCCACTTCACCCGGCGATTGCATACGATACACGGATTTGGTGTTCTGCCATTCTGATATTCAGATATAAAGTAATCCACAACATCCCTGCGAAATTCCTTCTTAAAATCTATCACATGATGTTCTATGGAAAGTGTATCTGCTACACTCTTCGCATCTTCGATGGCACTACTTTGTATCCCTTCTTTTTCCTGCCAGGTCTCCATCGTAACACCAACCACTTCGTAGCCTTGCTCCTTCAGCAGATACGCCGCCACCGAGGAATCGACTCCTCCGGACATTCCAATTACAATTTTTTCTCTCATGCGCACCCTCTCATCTATTATTAAATCCTGTTATAATAAAATTAATAACGGTTGACAGTTTAAGAACTTCTACAATTCCGTTACAATGTTTTGTCCATTTCAAAAATGAAAAACACCCTGCTTCACGTTATACTTAACAGACGTTACCATCACAGCCGGCTCCATCCAGGCACCCTCGCGTCACATGAGAGGTTCCTCTTAGGGCTGCTGTATTCCTACCCTGACCCGGTTCGTGGATTCCCATTGCACGAGACCCAAATGTCATCGCCACTTATGTTGGGCTGCTCTGTTAAGTATAACCTAAAGCAGGATGTTTCGAGTTATAAGTATAATCTACATCCTTCAACTTGTCAAGAAATCGACTTCTTTCTCTCTCTAAGTTCTTTAAAAAATGCGGAAAGCATCTGTGAACATTCCTGTTCTCGTATTCCTGCTTCTATTTCTACCATATGATTGAACTGTTTCATTTGCAACAGATTAAGAATCGAACCGGCGCACCCTGCCTTCGGATTCATTGCGCCAATTACCACTCTTTGCAATCGCGATTGCACAATCGCTCCTGCGCACATCTGACAAGGTTCCAATGTAATATACATGGTACAATCTTCCAATCGCCAATCCCCTACCTTCTTAGACGCCTTGCGAATCGCGATTAATTCTGCGTGTGCCAGTGTGTTTTTATCTGTGTTTCTTCTATTATACCCTCTTGCGATTATTTTATTATTACAAACAATCACACAACCAATCGGAACTTCCTCCATCGCATATGCTTTCATCGCCTGCTTAAGGGCAGCTTTCATAAATTTCTCATCTTGCGTCATAGATTTTTATCTCTCTCATGTTATAATATGTTATAACTGTATCATAAACAATTTTAGGAAGGAACGCAATTATGTTATTAGAATATGAAACTCCACGATTGATTTTGCGTGTACTGCATAAGGAATGGGCGCCCCAACTATTGGATTTTCTTCTCCGCGACCGCGAGCAGTTTGAACTATATGAAGCAGACCGACAGCCTGGTTTTTATACAATTGAACATCAGGAGAATATTCTTGCAAGTGAATTCAATCTCATTTGCCGTTCTTCTCTCGTCCGCTTCTATGTGTTTCTAAAAGAAGATCCGAACACCATTATAGGAACTGTCAGTTTCCGTAATATTTGCTTTCCTCTCTATTCCAGTTGTGAATTAGGATACAAATTCTCTTCCTTTGTTCAACATCAAGGTTATGCAACGGAAGCCATACAGAAAGGAATCTCTGTCATTTTTAATGAACTGAAACTGCATCGCGTCATGGCATGGGTATCTCCGGATAACACTGCATCCATTCGACTATTAGAGCGACTTTCTTTTGAAAAAGAGGCGCTGTGTCGGGAACACACTTATCTGCATGGAAAGTGGACAGACCACTTACAATATGCATTAATTCAATCATGATTTAATTCTTGTGTATGTAACAGGCAAAGCCAATAGCCAAAGGCTGCGTTGCCTGTTTTTTTCTTTTCCTCCTGATCTGCCTGTTCAAATTCTCGAAAACCAAACACATTTGCCATTACCTTCTCCGGCCTCTCATAGATTCCGGGAACCCCAATATAGAGCCTTTCATTCTTTCCCCGTATACGCTTTAGAATCAGATAATGGTAATTGAAATATCCATGTAATAAAAAACTATTGTTGCACAGATACCAGTATTCCTTCGGCAGCTTTTTGATGTCATTTACTGTAATCCTCTCATAGTCGGCCTGCTCTGTCACACTCTCCATCTGCCATACCGCCGGCTCTTCTTCTCTCTCATCCAAGACGGTTTCTATTTCTAATGGAAGGTTTGTTGACTCCTGCTCCCCTGACTCGGCATCGTCCGCATATTCTTTTGGCATCTCTTCCAGAAGCGGAATCATCTGAGGCTTAAAATTACCTTTCGAATCGTCTCTCCAATTACTACCATCCCAATTACCATTTTCGTATTCTATTCCGACTCCTTCAATTTGATGGAAAGAAACGCCCCAACTATGAATATCATCATTCTCAAAACGAACTAACGCATCCCCGGTTCCCTGTTCTAAAATAATATCTCCCATAGGAATCCGGAATGCATTATCATCCGTTCTCACTATAAAGTAAACCGTTCCCGTCGTGTTCATCCGATTAGAATTCTTCACATGTATTCCCATGCTCGATACATTTCCTCTTATATCAGTCCGGATAAAACCGGTATTTTTCCTTTTTTCTCCGTCTGTATATTCATATAGATATGTTATAAATCTCCTCATATTATTCTGCTCCTGCTGTATCAATAACATCATATGCAAAATAAATAAAAAAATTTCTAAAAAGTATTGACTGGAACAAAATAGTGTGCTAAATTGATATCAGTAACAATTCCTATTATCACTAGAAAGGAGAATTAAATGCTCAAATATAGCAAACAACGTGAATCCATTTTAAATTATTTGGTTGGCAGAACGGATCATCCGACTGCGGAAAACGTCTATATCGCTATTAAACAGGAATTCCCCAACATTAGTCTAGGAACCGTTTACCGAAACCTATCTCTTCTTACGGAGTTAGGTGAAATACAAAAAATATCCACAGGAGATGGTCCTGACCACTTCGACGCCATGGTCCAACCACACTTGCATTTCTATTGTAAGAAATGTGCCTGTGTATCTGATTTGGATACAATGGCTATGGATGAATTTGTACAACAGGCCACCGCTTCTTTTCTCGGAAAGATAGATGGTTGTCACATTCAATTTTTCGGAGTATGTCCGGAATGCACAAAAAAAGAAAACAATTAAAACTTTATTTTTAGGAGGAAAAAATTATGTCTAAGTATGTTTGTAATGTTTGTGGTTATGTTCATGAAGGAGATTCTGCACCGGATGTCTGTCCAATCTGTAAAGCACCTGCAGAGAAATTCAGCGAACAGGTTGGCGAGAGAACATGGGCTGCTGAGCACGTAGTTGGTGTTGCACAGGGTGTTAGCGAGGATATTATTGCAGACCTTAGAGCAAACTTTGAAGGAGAATGTTCAGAAGTAGGTATGTATCTTGCAATGGCGAGAGTTGCTCACAGAGAAGGATATCCGGAAATCGGATTATACTGGGAAAAAGCTGCTTGGGAAGAAGCAGAGCATGCAGCAAAATTTGCCGAATTGCTTGGAGAAGTAGTAACTCCTTCTACGAAGAAAAACCTTGAGATGCGCGTAGATGCAGAAAACGGTGCAACAGCCGGCAAATTCGACCTTGCAAAACGTGCAAAAGAAGCAAACCTTGATGCAATTCATGATACTGTTCATGAAATGGCACGCGACGAAGC
>JAZUQL010000119.1:0-58321 GCA_045605685.1 Lachnospiraceae bacterium | reverse complement strand
TAAATAAATAGATTGATTTGAACCGGCCCCGGCTTTTATAAAGTCGGGGCTTATTTTGAACGTTTTGAGGGAATGGCAGAGCGGTCAGTAATCCCCTGAATTGTCTGACAAAAAACATGGAAATGTAATAATTTTGGGTCTATTGGACTATATACAAAATTTGGCAGAAAGACTATAATTATTTTGCAAAAAAATATGAGGAGGGGTATTTATTATAAACAAAAATTTGTTCAAGAAAACAACAGTAGCAGTTCTGACTGCAGCAGTAGCACTAGTTCCGACCATAAGCACATTAGCTACGGTTTGTACGGATGATTCGAAGAATACAGATGACATCACATGGTACGATTCGTTTTATCGCTTAGAGGAATCTGATTTTGAATCGCTACCGAAAGAGAAAGACAATCCTTCAACTGAGTGTGCGAAAGGGTACGTATCATTAGGAACCCATACACCACAGAGCGTCCGGAATACGGATAATGTGATGGGGAAAAATACTGCAGCATCCTTGCCTTCCAGTTACACAACTCCAAATCTTCCGGCAATTAAGGATCAGAGTCCTTATGGAACCTGTTGGGCATTTTCAAGTGTGGCATGTGCGGAGATCAACCTTATGAAAAAAGGGTATACGAACGTAGATTTGTCCGAATTACATTTGGCATATTTTGCATATAATACAGTGACCGATCCATTGGGAGGCTTAGATGATTCCATTCGTTGTACGGGCTCAAGCCTGTTGAATATGGGTGGTAACACGATGTTCTCTACCAATGCATGGTCGGACTGGATGGGGGCTGCAGACGAAAGCGTCGCAGAATATAGTATGGCATCTTCGGTTGAAAGTAAGGGGTTGTCATCTTCTCTTGCATATGAAGATTCTTATCATTTGCAGAACTTCTACTATATCAATAGTGCAGATACGGAACAGATTAAGCAAGCCATTATGGATTATGGTTCCGTTGCAGTGAATTATTATGCATATGATGGATACGGAACGGATCCATATTATAATAGCAAAACTGCTGCACAGTATTGTAATTCTGCTAAGACGGCAAACCATGCGGTAACAATTGTCGGATGGGATGATAATTTTGCTGCATCTAATTTTAAAACAAGACCAAGCGGCAATGGAGCCTGGGTTGTTCGTAACAGTTGGGGTTCTGATTGGGGCGATGGCGGATATTTCTATTTGTCATATTACGATAAGACAATTGATTCGCTATTAACTGTATTTGATATGGAACCGGCAGGAAGATACGATAATAACTATCAGTATGATGGGGCAGCAGTTGCAAGTTATACCAATATCGGATCAACTTCAAAAGCGGCGAATGTATTTACTGCAAAGGCGAATGAAGACGGAGAAGAAGAAATTGCAGCTGTTTCATTTGAAACCGGAAGCGTTAATGGTACGTATACGGTTAATGTATACACAAATTTGGCGAATACAAGTAATCCGGAAAGCGGAACATTAAGTGCAACAAAGAGTGGAACAATTGGTCTGGAGGGAATGTATACCGTAGATTTGGATACTCCGGTAAGAATTCAGCAAGGTGAGACCTATTCTGTTGTGATTACCATTACGGTAGGTAGCAGTAGTAAAGCTATGTTTGCTGCAGACTATGATTATTCCGCAAGCGGATGGTTTAGAACAGTATCCACTGCAAAAGAGAAACAGAGCTTCCTATACTATAATGGTTCTTGGTTAGATTATGGAAAGAATTACGATTCTAATATTCGTATTAAAGCATATACCAATAATGTGACAGAGTCTGAGGATAATCAGACGGGAATCTTCATGGGAGAAGACGGAGAATACTATTACTATGAAAATGGCGTAGTCAATACTTATGTTACAGGAATTATTGTATATGATAATACTTGGTATTATGTTGTAAATGGTAAAGTAGACAGTGATTATACCGGCATGGCCTGCAATCAGGATGGTTGGGTATATTTTAAAGATGGTAAGGTAGACTTTACATATACCGGAATGGCTGAGAATGAGTATGGTAAGTGGTATTATGTCAATGGTAAAATCGACTTTGTATACTGGGGACTTGGAACGGATGAGGACGGAACATGGTTCTTCTCAAATGGTGTTATTAACACCGGATTCACAGGCCTTTTGTGCATCGATGGAATTTGGTATTATATTGTAGAAGGGGAAGTTCTTACAAATTATACCGGAATTGCAGAGAATGAATATGGCAAATGGTATTTTAACAAAGGTTCAATTGATTTCGGATATACCGGAATCGCATACGATTCAGAAGGTGCATGGTACTTCTGTAATGGCACCATTCAGACGGGTTATACCGGCATGATGGAATTAGATGGTGTATGGCGCTATATTATGGAAGGTGAAGTGATTTTGGATTACACCGGGCTGGCCTGCAATCAACATGGTTGGTGGTATTTAAAGAACGGAACCATCGATAAGACTTTTACAGGTATTGCAACCAATGAATATGGCTCATGGTATGTAATTTCAGGTCAGATTGATTTTAGTTATTTTGGAACGGTAGTTTATGGAGGAACGACTTATACCATTGAAGGTGGAATGGTAGTTTCCTAAAAGATGTATTTACAATGAAATAGAGGATACCAAAAGTTCCTTGTCATGGTAATGACAGGGAACTTTTTGATTTCATTTTTATGAAATGATATTCTTTCTCACCTTGAAAAAATAGGGCAAAAGTACTATAATTTAAGATAGTAATATGATGTTGCAGAAGCGTAGATAAGGAAGAGAAAGGAGGGTATTTCATGAAAAAACTTAAGGTTGTTCTGATGGTGGCAGCAGTTTTGTTTTGTGCCCAATTTTTAATGGCAGAGAAGGCCTATGCAGATGAGGAAGAGTTTGAATATGAAATCAGAGATGGTTATGCATGGATAACAGATTATGTTGGAGATGGTGGGGCTGTGGTAATCCCGGCAACAATTGACGGTTATTCGGTACTGGGAATAGAATCACAGGCGTTTTATGAAGATTATTCGATTGAATCAATTACATTATCTGAGGGAATTAAATATATCCAAGGTGGGGCTATTTGGCATTGTTTTGAATTAGAAGAGATTTCTCTGCCATCTACTTATGCTGGGAAATTAGATGATGAGTCGGATGCCAATAATTGGCTTATGTATTGTCCTGAGTTTTCTAAGATTTCGATTGCAGAAGAGAATCCGTATTATGAAGTAGTAGACAATGTTATGTATACAGAAGATATGAAGGTATTATTGCTTCTGCCGCAAGATGATAAACGGACGGTATTAAGGATTCCGGAGGGTGTGAAAGATATTGGGGGAGATGCATGTCATTCGTGTGAAAATTTGAAAGAGGTTATCATGCCGAATACAGTAGAGCGTATTTTGGCATGGGCATTTTGTGGAGCACGAAATCTTGAAAAAATGAATATCTCTACCAACTGCACGGTAATTGGTAGTTGGGCAATCACTTATACGAAACTGAAAACAATACATATTCCGTCATCGATGGAATTAATTATACCGAACGGGTTATGTATGAATTCCTGTTTGGAGGAAATTACCGTAGATCAAAATCATGATCATCTTTATGTTTCTAACGGTGCTTTATGCGAAGTATATTATGATATGTCTGGGAATCGTTTTGAAAGTTTGATTTGTTATCCGCCGGCACGCAAAGGTTATACATATACGGTTCCGGACTCCGTGCAGGTGATCGACGGATATGCATTTGCACAATCGAGATATCTGATGAAGGTAATCTTGCCGGATTCCATTGAACGGATTGATGGTAGTGCTTTTGGAGAATGTTATCAGTTGGAGCAGATTTTTATTCCGGCTTCTGCATATGATATAAATGAAAATGCGTTTTGTTGGATGTTTGAAATGCAACGTCGTCCACTCAAAATATATGGACCAAGTGGTACGTGTGCACAAACGCTTGCAGCGAATAAAGGATTCACTTATATTGTAGCAGATGAACCATCCGATATGGGAGACGGACTCATGGGTTGGAATCAGGCATGGGATGGAAATTGGTATTATTTTCTGAATGGAGTTGTAGATACAACACGTAGTGGTATTATTCCAAATGGTGAAGAATATTGGTATGCGAAGAATGGAAAAGCTGATTTTACAGCAACACTCGTAACGTATTACTTAAATGATCATTTTTACGTTAAAAATGGAAAGGTAGATTTTACGGTTAATACAATCGTTTATATGTGGTCGGATTGGTACTGTGTGTTTAATGGTGTTTTAGATTTATTCTATGAGGGCTTGGCATCTAACGAATATGGAACATGGTATGTAGATGATGGAACAGTTAATTTCTCAATAAATGGTTTTGCCGAAGTAGAGGGTAACTGGTATTATTTCAAAGGTGGTGCTCTCCAGAAGGTAACCGGAGTCTACCAGAATGGTAATGAATGGTGGTATGTAGAGAATGGACAAGCTGACTTTACAGCGAATACAGTCGCATCGAATGATTATGGCTGGTGGTATGTTCGGGATGGAAAAGTAGATTTTACCTATCATGGACTGGCAGAGAATCCGTATGGTATCTGGTATATCGAGAATGGACAGGTTGATTTTAATTTAAACGGATTTGTTAAAATGGATGGCGTATGGTTATATTTCCAAGGTGGTGCTCTTCAGAGAGTAACCGGTGTTTATCAGAACGGTTCCGAATGGTGGTACGTAGAGAATGGGGAAGTTGATTTTACAGCGAATACGGTAGCATCGAATGCGTATGGTTGGTGGTATGTGCGAGATGGAAAAGTAGATTTTACCTATGATGGCATTGGTGATAACGTATTTGGAACCTGGTATATCGAGAATGGACAGGTAGATTTCTCACAGAATGGAGTGTTGCCAAGAGGGGAATATTGGTATTATTTCCAAGGTGGAGCCGTTCAATATGTAGATACGGTAGCATCGAATGCATATGGTTGGTGGTATGTCAACGATGGGGTTGTAGATTTTACATTCCATGGAATTGCAGGAAATGATTATGGATTATGGTATTGCAAAGATGGTTGTGTAGATTTTTCTTATAACGGAACATTTGAATACGAAGGGAAAAAATACAATATAACAAATGGACTTGCTGTATTGGCAGAATAATGGAATGATTTTTGACAATTAAGAAAAAGCAGATATGCGCTGTGCATATCTGCTTTTTTTTGAATGGAAAAATATTATGGGAGAGAATCCTCAAGACATAAAACCCCCCACCCGGTTTGTGGATTTGGGTATTCGGAAAACGCAGGAAGAGACGTGGCACCGGAAATCAAATATGCTTTTACCTTTTCGCCATAGAGATAGGGGTCATTTCCATCGACAATTCCCCACTGCATCAGAATGGCACAACTCCCGGAGACAAACGGTGTTGCCATGGAGGTTCCGCTTCTTATGGTATATCCTCCACCCGGAGCACAGGAAGTAATGTCAACACCCGGAGCAACCAGATCCGGTTTCACCTGTCTGGTGTTCCAAGTGTATCCTCTGCCGGAAAAAGAAGCGATGCTATTAAGATTGGAATCATAAGCACCGACTGTGATGGGACGAAATGCAGTAGAAGGTATTGTCAGTGTGATATCCGGCGTCGGATTTAAAAAACGTGTTGCGCTATTTCTCGTTCCGCCGGACGGCATCCACATATCCCAGGTGCCATCGGCAATCTGATTGGCAATTAGGGAAATGGACCAAACGCCCTCGTCCAGGTAAGTGTTGTTTGGAAAAAAGTCGAGGTATATTTCCTGATAAATGCTAAAAGGGGAGGGTTCTCCATAATAAACATAGACGAGCGTATTATTTAACACATAGCGATTTGCACCGGAAGAAGGCATGATATTAATACTATTTCGTCCGCTCGGATCTGTTATGCGAAATCGGATTTCATCCCAATAGTTCTTCCATATTTGAATGCTTAGATTGGTTTCGTAGTTACTAATAGTAAATTCCTGCACAAAGTTGGAGTTAGGGTTTAAGGTTCCGCCGGTATGTCCACCACTGGTCCCTTCGTTCCCGGAGCCGATTACAATATTATTCCGTCCTATCTCAGAGATGGAGTTTAAATACGTCTCAAGTAAGGAGGTGCCACTGTGTGAACCATAGGAATTACCAAAACTAAGATTGATGACGTATGGAATGTTTAGACGGTTTCCGGTGCGGGTGACGAAGTCAATTGCCTGCATGAATTGTGCGGTATTGGGAATACCGGGGGTTAGAGAACTGCCAAGTTTTACGACAATAAGAGTTGCTTCGTAAGCAACTCCGCGGTAGACTCCGTTTGATGCCGCACCATTTCCGGCAGCAATTCCTGCAACATGTGTCCCATGGCCCGAATAGTCAACACTTGGACATAATTGGAGTCGTCGTGTGTTGTCTGATGCTTGAATTGCCTGTGTAAGTGTTTCGTTTGAAAATAAAGTTCCAAGAAAATAACCATCCGGAGGGTTATAGTTTAATTCCGGATTGGGTGCAATGGTTTGATCCCACAGATAGAGAATCCGACTCGTGCCATCCGGATTTTGAAAATCCGGATGAAGATAATCAATTCCGGAATCGATGATTGCGATTAAGGTTCCTTTTCCGGTAAAACCGGTTGGATTCTCGCTTTGCAAGGAGGTAATACAGGAACTGCGACGACCATTGTTCACCTCATAAAACAATTGCTTTGGTTTTTCCATGTAAGTAATGATGGGGTTTGCGGCAACGACTTCGATAAGCTCTTCGGGGAGAAGCAGGATACCATAGCCGTTTAGGAGTGACGTGACTTGTATTTGCGGATAAGTATCTGTAAGGGTTTGGAGTGAATTGGTATATTTTACGATAACCTCCCAGCGATTGCTGGCAATGTCGTATCCGGTTGAGAGGTCTGCAGACTGCAAACGTTCTTCTTTTGTAGCATCCAAAGCGACTTGTAATAAATTTTCAATTTTTTGGTTGTTTGAAGTTGCCATATGTTTTTTCTTTTATTGTATGCACAGAAATACATAAATTTCTTGTGTTTAGATTCGTACAAGGGTAGAAATTTTCAAACTCATTCGATACAATCAAATCAGAAAGAAATAAGGAGGAATTATATGTTTGCAGATGAAAATGTAATTAAAATAAAACATGAGGTTTTGTATGAAGTTGCAAAGCATGCATTTGCCGGAGATTTGGAGGAGATGAGGGATCAGATACCGTTCCAATTGATACCGGGACCGACTCCAAAGTTTCGCTGTTGTATCTACAAAGAAAGAGAGATTATTCGTCAGAGAATTAGACTGGCAGAAGGGAAGACACCGGGTGTGTCTGACGATGGAAATATAATTCAAGTCATTAGTTCGGCATGTGAAGATTGTCCGATATCGACCTATACGGTTACGGACAATTGCCAGAATTGCCTTGGGAAGGCATGTATTAATGCATGTAAATTCGGAGCGATTGAGCCGGGCAGATATCGTTCGCATATAGATGCCCAGAAATGCAAAGAGTGCGGGAAATGTGCACAGGCATGTCCTTATAATGCAATTGCGCATTTGAAGAGACCATGTAAATTCAGTTGTCCGGTGAATGCAATTACATATGACGAGAATGGAATATCGGTAATCGATGAGGAAAAATGTATTCGATGCGGAAAGTGTATTCATAGTTGTCCGTTTGGGGCAATTGGTTCCAAAACATTTATCGTAGATGTAATTCAAGCATTAAAGTCGAATAAAAAAGTATATGCTATGGCTGCACCGGCAACAGAAGGTCAGTTTGGTGAGAATATTACCATGAGAAGCTGGAAAGAAGCAATGAAGGAAGTCGGATTTGATGATTTTGTAGAAGTAGGTCTAGGAGGCGATATGACAGCCGCTTACGAAGCTATGGAGTGGGCAGAAGCATACAAGGAAGGAAAGAAGAAAGTTACTTCTTGTTGCCCGGGATTTGTGAATATGGTCCGAAAGCATTATCCGGAATTAAAGGATCATGTATCTACAACGGTCTCTCCGATGTGTGCAGTTTCCAGAATGATTAAACAAAAAGAACCGGATGCCATTACGGTATTCATTGGTCCGTGTCTGGCTAAAAAATCTGAAGTTGTGGATCAGCAAATAGAGGGAAATGCCGATTTTGTCTTAACATATAGTGAGATTCGTGCCATTATGAAAGCCAAAGAGGTTGTTTTAAAACCAGACGAGACAGCATATCAGGAAGCATCCGTATACGGAAAGAGATTTGGCAATTCCGGAGGTGTAACGGCTGCAGTTGTACAGAGTCTGAAAGAGTCGGATGAAAATATTGATATTAAGGTTCATGTTGCAAATGGTGCAGATGAGTGTAAAAAGGCACTGTTACTAATGAAAGTGAACAGGCTCGATGAAGACTTTATTGAGGGCATGGCATGTACGGGAGGCTGTGTTGGAGGTCCAAGTTCCTATGATGATATGGTTTCTACCAAGAAACAACGTGATGAACTGATTGCAAAGGCGGATGAAAGAAAGATCCTTGAGAATTTGAAAAATTATGAAATGGATAAATTTTCAATGCATCGCGAATAATAAAAAAGCAGCGTATATTACGCTGCTTTTTATAATCATTGAATCCAATACTTAATTCTAAATAAAGTTGTTATCATTAAAAAGAAAAAGGTACATAGAAACGACTGATTAGCCTGTAGTATCTTATACTACTTTCACACTTGTTGCCTGTGGACCCTTAGCTCCTTCTGTGATTTCGAATTCAACAGAAGCGCCTTCTTCGAGAGACTTAAAGCCCTCCATCTCAAGCCCTGAATAGTGTACGAAAACATCCTTGCCGTCTTCGGAAGTGATAAATCCGTATCCTTTTTGGTTGTTAAACCATTTTACTGTACCTTTATTCATTGAAAGTACCTCCAAATATTATAATGTTGCTTGCACAACTAGGCTAAGCATAGCATAAGCATATATAATTGTAAAGAAATACATTACGGCTTCAGATACGGGATATTGTTTTTAAGAAGGAATTTTTCAACGAAGCCATCCCATTCGTGTTCTAAGGTCTTGTCCGTCGAAAAAATATTATATGAAATTCCGGTAGTTAAAGAAAGTTTTCCATCCGTATATTTTAAATTCATATAAATTCCGCTAATGTCATTCGGCTTATAGCTACTGGATGAAACAGCGAGTGTACGAGCCGTATTTGCCGGAGAAAGCAGGAAAATGAATTTGAAATATGAAGGAGTCTTTTTTCCTTTGATTAACCCAAAACAATGGTCGCGAAAGAAGGAAAAAGGAAGAGCAGGATAATTCTGAAGTTGCAATTCTTCCAGTTCCTCTGCCTGATAATAGGTTTTTTCCATGCGGCCGTTTATGGTATAGGTCCCAGATACCGTAATTACAGCCTCCTGAAGAAGAAAGCTGTCAAAGAGTTCTGTTCGTAGCAGTTGGTTCATAAAAAGTTTTGTGTCTGTAATTTCAAATACAACCATAGGTTCTCCTTTTTAACAAAATATAGTATTATTTTAATAGTAGTTTTTTTTTCGGTCAAGTTTGATAGACTAAAATATAGAAAATAAAGGAGTTGTTCATATGTTAAATCAATTTTTTGAAGCACTGAAAGCATGTAAATCCCCATTTCAGACAGTAGAATACGCCAAGCAACTGTTGTTGGAGAATGGATTTGAGTATCTGGATTATGGTAGTCCCTGGGAATTGGTTCCCGGTCAAAAATATGTACTTCCATTTCATGATTCTACATTATTTGCATTTACAATTGGGCAGAATTATAAACAAGGCCAACCGATGAGAATGGCCGCTGCCCATACGGACTTTCCATGTCTGCGTGTGAAACCAAATCCGGATTTCAAAACGAAAAAGTATGCACAATTAAATGTAGAAGTATATGGAGGTCCAATTTTAAATACATGGTTAGACCGTCCGTTAGGGATTGCCGGCCGCGTCATGGTAAAGGGGGAGCAGGTGATGGAACCCAAAAGTATTCTTTATCAATCCCAAATGCCACTTTTAACCATACCGAATCTGGCAATTCATTTGAATCCGGATGTCAATAAAGGGGTAGAATTAAATAAGCAAACAGACCTGATGCCGATTATGGAATTACTGGATGAAGATGAGACGGATACGAATACTTATTTTATGGATTTGTTATCACGAGAGTTAAATGTATCCAAAGAAGATATTTATGATTTTGAGTTGTGTTTGTATGCCTTTGAAGAGCCGATGTGTATTGGCGCAAAACGGAGTTTTATTTCATCACAGGGAATAGATAATATCTCGTCTGTATTTGCATTGCTGCAAGGATGTATCCATGGGGAAACGGAGGAAGGAATCAATCTGATAGCACTGTTTGACCATGAAGAGATTGGTAATCGTAGTAAGCAGGGGGCAGGTTCGCTTATCTTAAATCAACTTGTACATCGTATTTTAAATGCACTGGGAAATGAATCAGAACAAATAGAACAGAGTATGTATCATTCTGTTTTATTGTCGGCTGATGTTGCCCATGCAAGTCATCCGAATAAAATGAACAAGATGGATATTACAAATCAACCGGTATTAGGAGGTGGCCTGTGTATCAAAGAAGCATGTGCACAAACCTATGCAACGGATGCGAAAGGAATCGCAATGGTGGTAGGATTGTGCAGGGAACATGAGGTATCGTATCAGAAATTTGTAAACCGTTCAGATATTCGAGGAGGCGGAACTTTAGGGACACATGTATCCTCTTTATTGCCGGTTTTAACCATTGATATTGGAATTCCTATCTTGGCAATGCATTCGTGTCGCGAATTGATGGGATGCGAAGATTTCGAAACTTTCATCAAATTTATGGAAAAATTTTTCAAAACCTATTGCAAAATGTAGCATAAGTGGTAATATTAAGTAGTAATTAAAACTACATGTGAAAGTTAGCAGAACCAAACATAGAAAGAGGTTGAAATGTATAAGGTAATTATAGACAGCTGTGGTGAATTGACAGAAGAATTAAAAGAGGATGGACATTTTATAAATGTGCCTTTGGTACTTGAAGTGGATGGAGAGTGTATTGTAGACGATGAGACATTTAATCAGGCGGAGTTTATTCGCAAGATTAAAGCATCTGAGCATGCACCAAAGTCATCTTGTCCGTCACCGGAATTATACATGAAAGAATTTGAATGCGATGCAAAGCGAATCTATATTGTTACTTTGTCCGGACGTTTGAGTGGTTCTTACAATAGTGCGGTATTAGCACAGAATATGTATGAAGAAGCGCATCCGGGTGAGAAACAAATCTATGTGTTCAACTCAAGATCCGCATCCGTAGGAGAGACTTTGATTGGATATAAAATATTCGAATACGAGAAGAAAGGACTAGAGTTTCGTGAAATCGTCGAAAAGACAGAACAATATATCAAATCCATGAACACGTTTTTTGTGTTGGAGACACTTGATACATTAAGAAAAGCCGGTCGTCTGACAGGTATTAAGTTTCTAATTGCCGATAGTTTAAATATTAAGCCGGTTATGGGGGCTACCGAGGAAGGAACAATCTGCCAGCTTGGACAAGCCAGGGGAATGAAAAAGGCGTTGCACAAGATGGTTGAATATTTAGTCGAAACCACGAAAAATTGTGAGGAGCGTATTTTAGGAGTCGCGTTTTGTAATTGTGAAGAAAGAGCACAAATGGTTATTAATGAACTAAAGAAACTGACCGCCTTTAAGAAAATTGTAATGGTCAATACAGCAGGCGTTTCGACCATGTATGCAAATGAAGGTGGAATTATATTAACGATTTAGTAAAGAGAGAGGGAATCTATGCATTCATATCAGGAAGTAATAGAAAAAATCGAATCCGCGAGAAGATTTGGGAATCTTCCGGGGGTAGAAGTGGCAAAGAAAATGCTGGAAATGTTGGGAAATCCACAGAAAGATTTGTCCTATGTGCATGTTGCAGGTACCAATGGAAAAGGTTCTGTATGTGCTTTTTTAAATAGTATGCTGGGTCGTACCGGGAAGAAGATTGGGGTATTTACTTCTCCACATCTGATACATTTTGAAGAACGTATTTCAATTGGGAATGTCAAAATAACAAAAGAAGATGTGACACGACTTGGAAATAAACTTTTGGATATGGATTTTGGAGTGTCTCCTACCATGTTTGACTATTGTCTTGTTATGGCAGTATTGTATTTCGTGGAACAAGAATGTGATTTGGTCATTATGGAAACCGGACTGGGTGGACGTTTGGATGCGACAAATGCATTAGGGACACCGATAATCGAAGTAATTACCAAGATCGGATTAGAGCATATGTCTATCCTGGGCGAATCTTTAACAGCAATTGCAACGGAAAAAGCGGGTATTATGAAACCGAATGTTCCGATTGTTATTGAGTCGCAGGAAGAAGAGGTAATGAAGGTGCTGTCACGCGTGGCAGAAGAAAATCATGCACCGTTGACGGTTGTTCTCCCAAAACATATGCACATGATTCAAGCTATGAAACCTGCACTATTGGGGACATATCAGTATGAAAACGGGGCTGCTGCAATGCTTGCTGCGAAATATATCCTGAAACAATGGGGAATTGAAGGAAATGATGCCAATTACGCAATTGAAATCGGAGTACAGAGAGTCTTCTGGCCGGGCAGGATGGAGATTCTGTCAAAAGAACCGTTTTTGATGGTGGATGGTGCGCATAATAAGAATGGAGTAACTGCCCTTAAGGAAAGCCTAAAGGCACTCTATCCGGGGGAAAAGTTCCATTTTCTTATGGCAGTGATGGCGGATAAGAATTATGAAGAGATGATAGACGAATTGGCTCCGATTGCGATTGATTTTAAGACATTTACGCCGGAAAGCAATCGTGCATTGCAAGCAGAGAAACTTGCAAATTGTATCAAGCAAAAAGGAATTCCGGTTGAAAAATTAAAGTCTTTGAAAGACGCATTATTCCGTTTGCCGAAGGATACCAAGACAATCGCATTTGGTTCATTGTATTTTGTGGGTGAATTGTTAGAACAAAATTAAAGTTATAGTCTTTATAATTTATTTCAATAGCAAAAAATATAGACAAATAGGCTGGTTTGTACTAGAATTATCTCAATTGGTAATTCGTTGAAATAAGTATTTTCAACTGATTCATATATGAGAACGGAGGAATAGACCAAATGGATAAGAAAGAGCTGGATTGGGCAAACCTAGGGTTTGGTTATATGGTGGCAGACTACAGATATGTGTCCAATTATAAAGATGGCAAATGGGACGATGGAGAGATTACAACGGATGCGAATATTACGTTGAACGAATGTGCCGGAGTATTTCAGTATTCGCAATCCTGTTTTGAAGGATTAAAGGCATATACAACGAAAGATGGTCGAATTGTATGTTTTCGACCGGATTTGAACGCACAACGTATGAAAGATTCCTGTGAACGTTTAGAGATGCCGGTATTTCCGGAAGACCGTTTTGTTAAAGCTGTTGAAGAAGTTGTTAAGGCGAATGAAGCATGGGTTCCGCCATATGGTTCCGGCGCAACTTTATATATTCGTCCGTATATGATTGCTACGAATCCTGTTATTGGTGTGAAACCGGCAACAGAATATCAGTTTAGAATTTTTGTAACACCGGTAGGTCCGTATTTCAAGGGTGGTGTGAAACCACTTACCATTCGCGTATCGGATTTTGATCGTGCAGCACCGAATGGGACAGGACACATCAAAGCCGGGTTGAATTATGCAATGAGTCTACATGCGATTGTAGATGCACATAAGAAAGGATTCGACGAGAATATGTATCTGGATCCTTCCACAAGAACTAAGGTTGAAGAGACCGGCGGTGCGAACTTTATCTTTATTACCAAAGATGGTAAGTTTGTTACGCCTAAGTCTAACAGCATTCTTCCTTCTATTACGCGCCGTTCCCTAATGGAGGTGGCAGAGAAGTATTTGAATATGACGGTAGAGAATCGAGAAGTAAAACTTTCAGAATTGGAAGATTTTGCAGAATGTGGATTGTGTGGAACCGCTGCAGTTATTTCTCCGGTAGGAAAAGTAAATGATCATGGCAAGGAGATCTGCTTCCCTAGCGGAATGGAGAGTATGGGACCAATCATCCAGAGATTATATGACACGTTAACCGGAATCCAGATGGGTGAGATTGAAGCACCGGAAGGCTGGGTAAAAACAATCTTATAAAAGATAGGTTCTTTGTATGTATTTTGTACATATAAAGAACCTTTTTTTTCGGTTAGGTTATAGATAAAAGAAGTTGTCTATGTTATTATGTTATTGTGTAAACAATAGCGAGGGTTACAGAAGATATGCAGGAAAATGATACAAATGAACATACACAAGAGCAAGACTTGCTTTTGCATAGAAAGAAGATGGAATATGCACGCAAACAGAGAAAGAAAAAGCAAAGATTCCAACTTGCTCTGTTAATTGCAGGATTATTAATTATCGTAATTATTATAATTATAGTTTTTTTAAAAGAAGATGACAAAAAGACCGGTTCGAAGAAAAAGACAGAAGTTACGGAATATAAGTATATTGATGTAAGACCGGAATTAGATGTACAACTTTTGGATGTGAATAAATATTCCAGACCGGGAATTGCTATGGAAGAAGTGAATGCGATTGTCATTCACTATACCGCTAATCCGGGAACAACCGCACAACAGAATCGTAATTATTTTCAGAATCTCTCTACGTCAAAGACAACATATGCGAGCAGCCATTTTATTATTGGATTAGAAGGAGAGATTATTCAGTGTATTCCATGTAATGAGATTGCTTATGCATCAAATGACCGGAATTATGATACGATTGCAATAGAATGTTGTATCAAGGATGAAACCGGGGAATTTAATTCACAGACATATTCTTCCTTAGTGTGGCTAACGGCATGGCTTATGGGAAGATATTCCTTAAGTTCGGAAGATGTGATTCGGCATTATGATATTACCGGAAAGAATTGTCCGAAATACTTTGTTGAAAACGAAACAAAGTGGGATGAATTTAAGCAGGATTTGCTAAAATTTATTGATGAGAATGGTATAGATAAACCCAAAGAAACAGATGATATAATAAAGGAGCAACCCTTTGAGAACAATTTATAATGAATTAAAAGAGAACAAAAACATACGTGTGAACCTAAGCGAATTGAGGAAGAATCTCAAGCAAGAAGAGAACCGTGCGATATGGGAACAAATCTATGACAATGATGTGACTTGGTTATTGTCTTTTTTGGATTCTGAAGATGCAAAGACGAGAAAGAATGCAGCCCTCTTGATTGGTGATTTGGGAATACAGCAGGCAGCAGATGAATTATATGCACATTATGCCAAAGAAACGACACGATTTGTTCGGGCGGCTTATGTGACGGCATTGGCTAATTTGGATGTTTCAGATAAGTTGCCACAACTGGAGGTGCAGTTATACGAACTGTCTAAGATGGAACAGACATCAGAGAATAGTAAGCATATACAAGAAGAAATCCGTGCCCTAAGAAAAGTAATGATTCGTTACAAAGGGATTGTACACCATGAATTCAAACCAACGAAGAAGAACTATCGCTTGCTTTTAATTACCAATAAGACACAACGGGAGTTTATTCATCGCACAATCAGTATTCCGAATTCCAAAGTACATCCGATTGGTGTAGAAATCGAATCAGAGGATTTGATTTCGGTAATGCAACTTAGAATGTATCGCGAACTCGTCTTTCCTATTGGAGGAAAGGACTTTATAAGTAACAATCCACTCATTGCGGCAGAGCAGTTGTATCAAAGCAATTTGATGGAATTACTTGAAAGTCTTCATGAAGGAGAAGGGGCTTATTATTTCCGAATCGAATGTAAAAGTTCGATGTCGTTGGATGAAAGAAGCGATTTTTCTAAGAAATTATCTGCAAAGCTTGAGCGGATCAGTGAAGGAAAATTAATAAATTCGCCGAGTGATTATGAGATAGAGATTCGGCTAATTGCAAATCGTGAGGGCAAATTCTTCCCATGCTTGAAAGTATTTACAATAAAAGATAATCGTTTTGCCTATCGAAAGAACGTGATTGCATCGTCAATACATCCGTCGACAGCTGCATTAATTATGGAATTGGCATTACCATATCTGAAGAAAAATGCACAAATCATCGACCCGTTTTGTGGTGTTGGAACGATGTTAATTGAGCGTGACATCAAGGTGCCGTCAAAGGAAAAATATGCAACGGATATATTTGGAGAAGCGATTGAAAAAGGGCGTGAGAATGCCAGATTTGCAGGGGAGAAGATTAATTTTATAAATCGGGATTTCTTTGATTTTAAACATCAGTACAAATTTGATGAGATTATTACAAACATGCCATTGAAAGGAAAAAGAACAAAAGAAGAAATGGATGTTTTGTATGGACGCTTTTTTGAAAAAGCAAAAGATATTCTTGTTTCGGACGGGATTATTATCATGTACACCAATGAGATTGGTTTTGTAAAGAAACAACTGCGTCTGAGAAATGAATTTCGTCTATTACAGGAAAACTGTATGCAGACGAAGAATGAATTTTATTTACTAATAATTGGTTATAAGGGGTAGTTTAAGCATGGCTGTGTCCAATATATATCGGGAAGAAAAAAGACAAAGAATTAAGAATTTGGATGTGGATTTTATTGATTCGCAACTGATTGAAAATTTGCAGAATCAGTTTTGTGAAGCCAATAATATGTATCTTGTTTGTCTTGGCAAAGAAGAAGGGGTTATAACTAAGGCATACGGAACCAAAGAAGAATTGGAATACATTTACTCTATTGTAGACAAAACCAGATATTTTGGTTTGATACGCAGGCTTGAAGAGACAACCATTGAGAATATGGTTGAAGATACCTTAGATCAGGATTATGTCAAACTCTGTGCCGTTTCCATTCGATTGGAGAATAAGACGCAGATTATCTGGGCTGCAATCGGATTTATAGAAGAAAAGATTACAGAAGAAGATCACGTTCCGGATTTTATTAAAAGAACGACAGAACACTCTTTTTTTGGTTCCTTACATTTTTTGGAAATCTTATCCAGACAATTATTTATTATCAAAATGGATGAGATGATCGCACAGGATGCGATGGCAAAAAGTATCGCATCGGAAGAGAAGATGCACAAACAGCTCAAACGGACCGAGGCGTTAACAAATATTGTTAAAATGTTAGAGTCGGATAGCGGTTTTTCTAAAATTGCAGATGACAGTATTCGAGAGACCTGTGTGAATCTGGATATCTCCGGTGGATGTATTTTAAGAGAAAATGTAAACAGTGAATATCTGGAAGTTATTTGTACCTATGCACAGGGAGAGACGTGGCTATTAGAAAGGAATCCAAAGGAAATTCGCAAATCAGATGTTCCTTTCTTCAATGGTAAGCCATATATTATATCTGCGGATTCTATGATGCCGGAAGAATTTATGCAGTTTTTCCATGATGTGGGAATTAAAGCGGCTATTTTTCAACCAATTACAGTGAATTCAAACACAATAATGTATTTGTGTTTCTACGAAATAGAGAATTGTCGAATCTGGGAGTTGAACGATATTAAGTTTATGAATGATGTAAAAAGAATCATTCAAAGCATTTTATCGAAACGAATTGCTAAAAATTCGCTTGCCAGTTCCTATGCATCGCTTGAGGCGATTTTGGAAAATACGGGGTGTGGTATCTATGTAATTGACCCGGAGAGTAAGAGTCTGTTATATGCGAACCAGAAGTTTAAAGATTTATTTATCAATACAATATCTTCAGGCAAGCTAAAACAATTAATCTTATCAGAGAACGAATTGTGTAAAACGCATTATTTTGAAGAAGTGTTTTACATTGATGAGAATAAATGGATGGATGTACACAAAACACAGATTAAATGGGTAGACGGACGGGAAGTGCATTTGTGTACCACATATGATATTACGGAAAAGAAAAAATATCAAAAGAAGATAGAAAGCCAGGCGAATAATGATTTCCTCACAGGTTTGTACAATCGTATGAGATGCGAACAGGATTTGGCTCAATATATTGACACAACAGAGAAATTAGGTGGAGCAGGTGCGGTAATTTATTTTGACTTGGATGATTTTAAACATATTAATGACGGTCTGGGGCATCATTATGGGGATGTCCTATTGAAAGCAATCTCAAGAAGTCTACGAAAAGTGGAAGGAATTGAAAGTGCCTGCTACCGTATGGGTGGCGATGAATTTATAGTGATTGTTTCTGATAGTTACTATCACCAACTAGAACGAATCTGTCAGGATATTACAGAGATTTTTACAAAACCGTGGTTTTTAAAAGGGGCCGATTATTACTGTACGGTAAGTATGGGTATCGCATCCTTCCCGGAAGATGGTACAACGGTTGAAGAATTAATTCGAAAAGCTGATATGGCGTTATTTGATGCCAAGAGAAAAGGTAAGAACCGTTATGAGTTCTATAATGATACAAACGCCGATTCTTCTTATATCCGTCTCGATATGGAGAAGAATATGCGTAATGCGACATTAAATTCCTGCAAAGAGTTTGAGGTTTATTATCAGCCGTTGATGAAAATCACAAAAGACGGACAGGAATGTTGTGGAGCAGAGGCGCTGGTGCGATGGAATTCTTCTGTTCTGGGATTTGTTTCACCGCAAAGTTTTATTCCGCTGGCTGAATATTTGGGATTAATTAATCCGATTGGGCATCATGTCTTAAAGGAAGCTGCGAAACGATGTAAATATTGGAATGATATGGGACATCCGGATTATAAGATAAATGTCAATCTTTCTGTCGTACAATTGCTACAAAGCGATGTTGTAAAGAAGGTATACAATGTAATACGTGAGACTGGAATTAATCCGAATAATCTTACTTTGGAAGTAACGGAGAGTCTGGCGATTAATGATATGGAAAGAATGAAGCGAATTATCAGCCAGATAAAAGAGTTGGGAGTTAATGTAGCGTTAGACGATTTTGGTACCGGATATTCTTCCTTAAACCACATTCGTGAAATGCCGATTGATATCATTAAGATTGACCGATGTTTTATTGAACATATTGCAGAAGATGATTTCTCAGATGCGTTTGTAAAGATGGTTTCAGAACTTGCGAATACAATTGGAATGAGTGTGTGTATTGAAGGTGTTGAGAATTGGAGCCAGTATAATACGGTTAAGGATATGAAAATCAAATATGTGCAAGGCTTCCTATTTGGAAGACCAATGCAGATTAATGAATTTGAATCTCAATTTTTATAATCAAATGACAGAATAAGAGCCTTTGAATCGTTGGACGATTCAGGGCTCTTTTGGAATCTATTGACATTTTATGTGCATATTGGTTAATATAGCCATGTAATACGGCATTCGATAACAGTATAGGATAAGGATGAATACTATGGATGATAGAAAACAAATCACTACCAGACCGAACGGACGAATTGAATGGATAGATTGTGCAAAAGGATTTGCAATCCTCTTGGTCATTATCGGTCATACGGTAAAGGGAGATTTAAGAGGTGCGATTTTTTCTTTCCACATGCCTCTTTTTTTTATTTTGAGTTGTGCAACCTACAGATGGTCGAGAGAGAAAGAGGAATTTGTTTCGAAATCAGAGAAGGCTTTTAAACACTTGATTTTTCCGGCAGTCTTTATGTTTCTTATTGTGACAATAATATCTGTCATCCAAAATCTTTCTGAGTTTACTTCATTGGATGATGCCTTGAAATTTATAAAAGAGTGTATTTTGACCGCAGTATTTGCAAGTGGAAATAATGTGCCGATTCTGGATACCTGGATACCGGCAATTGGAATCCCTTGGTTCTTTGTAGTTTTATTCTTAGGCAGGACTTTGTTTGATTATATGCATTTAAAACTAACGAATACAAAGCTAGTTGTATGGAGTTGTATTCTTTGTCTGGTAGGAATCGCATTTGGAAGGCTTCAATGGCTTCCACTGTCATTTGATATTGTGCTGGCTATTTTACCAATGTTTTTTATTGGTTCCAGATTCGAATTGTTTCAGGTGGAGAGTCGACCGGTAAAGAAGTTTGTGATTTATGTAGTTTTGTGGCTGGCTACCTTGCTGCCATTTCATTTTTTTGCACATAATTACATGGAATTAGCGTGCAGAAGGTATCTTTATTTTCCGTTATGCTATGCGACTGCTTTGTTGGGAACGTTAATGGTGTCGGAATTTGGCGAGATTGTATGTAAGCTTCCAAAACTATCGCGATTTTTTATTTATCTGGGGAAAAATTCGATGTATATGTTATGTATTCACATCTTAGATAGTTATCTGTTCAAGCCGTTCTGGGAGTTGTCAGCGAACTTGTATCTGAATGCCTTATGCAGAGTCTTGGTGGACATGGTAGTTTTTGGGATTTTCATGTTACTGAGGGAAACATATATAAAGAAAAAGAATAAAAAAGCGGTTACCGGATAAATATCTGGTAACCGTTTCTTATATACGGGAGATGGGTGCAAAGCCGAAGTCTGGTGAACCTCGGCTTTGCGCCGACCGAAGCGGAACGGAGACCTTGAACAATGGGGTTAGGGCACGCTCTGCTTTAGAAAAGAAAAAAGGTAGCTCTGCTGAGCTACCTCTTTTCTTTTCTATCTTGATGCAGGAGATGGGACTTGAACCCACACGATATTGCTACCACAGGCACCTGAAGCCTGCGCGTCTGCCATTCCGCCACTCCTGCGGACAAAAAATATTCTAACGAATTTAAAATAAGATGTCAATAGAAAAAACAAGAAATTCCATAAATGGCATTGACAATTACAATCGCTTTTGGTATTATTATCAAGTCGCGAAAGTGACAATACATATGCGGAAGTGTCGGAACTGGCAGACGAGCAAGACTAAGGATCTTGTGATCATTGCGATCGTGTGGGTTCAAGTCCCATCTTCCGCATTAACTTTTTAAGAAAAGCCTTGAATATTCAAGGCTTTTTTCTTTTGTCCCTTTATAGGAAATTTCTCAAAAAGTTAGAAATGGTGAATAATGACAACGAAATAAAAATGAGCATAACAAAGGAGCGAAGGGGGCTTCGCCATGACGTTGATTATGCAGTTTTTTTGTAGTAAACTTCTAAAACCAACATAGAAGTACCACATTCGGAACAACGAAGAGGATTGTATCCAAAGGATAAAAGAATAGAATTACGCCAGTCCTGAATGGAACGAAGAAATCTTTGTTTCTCAGGAGAGATACATTTGCGAAGTTTATGTTCCTGCTTATGATGTTTTGCATAGATGCCATAGTAACGAAGCATTCTGAAATGCTTTTCAGGGGTGTGGACAATAAGTTTTTTGATAAATTCAATGGCAGGAATACACTCCGTAATGGTTTTGTTCGCTAGACTTACTAACAAAGATATAATCTTCATTACTTCACCCATTAGTAAAAATTTAGTTTTTCACAGAGTAGAAAGTTTCTAAGGAGCATCTATCAGAAATGGTAGGTGCTTTTTCTTTATACAATCTTTATATCAGAATAGAGGTTCTAACACCGTCTTTTGTTCTGAAATAGTACAATAAATCCAAACGAAGGATATAAGGAGAAACTCTATGGCGGATTTTATACATAAAAAGAAGAGATTTACTTCATTTCAGATTATTATTATTGGATTTGCAGCAGTAATCTTAATAGGGGCATTGCTTTTAATGCTACCGATATCGTCGAAAGAAGGGATAATAACTCCGTTTGACGAGGCATTGTTCACTTCAACTTCAGCTGTATGTGTGACAGGACTTGTGGTGCAGGATACGGCAACTTATTGGTCGTGGTTTGGACAGGGAATTATACTAATCCTCATTCAAATAGGAGGACTTGGTGTTATTACGATTGCGGTATCGTTTGCACTTTTGTCAGGAAAAAAAATATCTTTAATGCAACGGAGTGTCATGCAGGAAGCAATTGCAGCACCGAAGGTTGGAGGAATCGTGAGATTAACGGGATTTGTACTAAAGGGTACATTTCTAATTGAATTTATCGCATCGCTTATAATGATGCCGGTCTTTATAAAAGATTTTGGAGCAAAGGGAATCTGGATGGCGATATTTCATTCGATTTCTGCCTTTTGTAATGCCGGATTTGATTTGATGGGAACGGAGAATTTAAAGTATGCTTCGCTTACTGCATACGCATCACATCCGGTTGTTAATATAACAATTATGCTGCTGATTTTTATTGGAGGCATCGGATTTCTTACATGGGAAGACATTATAAAAAATAAGTACAGAATAAAAAACTACCGTATGCAGACAAAGGTTATACTTGCAACTTCCTTGATGTTAATCTTATTTCCGGCAGTATTCTTTTTCTTCCGGGATTTTGCAGATATGCCAATGATGGAAAGAGTGCTTAGTTCGCTGTTTCAAGCGGTAACACCAAGAACAGCGGGATTTAATACGGCTGATCTTACAATGATGACACAGGCAGGGCTGGGTATCATCATTGCACTGATGTTAATAGGAGGTTCACCGGGGTCAACTGCTGGTGGCATGAAAACAACAACTCTAGCGGTACTTATTGCAAATACATTGGCATGTTTCAGGCGGAAAGAAGATGCACAGATGTTTGGGAGAAGAATAGAAGACAGTGCGGTAAAAAATGCAGCCACTATTTTGATGATGTATCTTGTCTTTTTCTTCGGAGGTGCGATAGTGATTAGTGTCGTAGAAGGTCTGCCATTTTTCACCTGTTTATTTGAAACTGCTTCAGCCATAGGAACAGTCGGGTTAACAATGGGAATTACACCGGAGTTAGGTGTTCTTTCACGGATAATACTTATGATACTGATGTTTCTTGGTCGAGTGGGAGGTTTGACGCTTATTTATGCGGCTCTTTCAGAAAGTGGGAAAAAATTATCAAAATTACCACAGGAAAAAATAACGGTAGGATAGGAGAAGGTAAATTATGAAATCAATATTACTGATAGGACTTGGAAAGTTTGGAAAACATATTGCATTACAGTTGCACCAACTGGGACATCATGTTATGGGTGTGGATCACAATGAGGACAGAATAAATGATGCCATAGACATTATGACTAATGCACAGATTGGAGATAGCACTAATGAAGATTTTTTGCAGTCGCTTGGAATAGATAATTACGATGTGTGTATCGTAACCATCGGAAATGATTTTCAGTCTTCCTTAGAAACCACATGTTTGTTAAAAGAACTGGGAGCTAAATTTGTTGTTTCCCGTGCAGAGAGGGACGGACAGGCAAAATTCCTTTTACGAAATGGTGCAGACGAGGTGGTATATCCGGAAAAGCAGGTTGCAAAATGGGCTGCCATCCGTTATACCTCCAATCATATTCTGGATTATATTGAACTGGATGAGTCACATTCCATATTTGAGGTTACAATCCCAAAAGAATGGATAGGAATGAGTGTTGGGCAGATTGATATTCGTAAAAAATATAATATTAACATTATAGCGGTAAAGGATAAAGGACAGACGAACGTATCCGTAACACCGGATACCGTTCTGACTGCTGAAAAGACAATGCTGGTTCTTGGCGAGGATAAGGCACTGCACAAATGTTTCCATATCTAACAAAATTAAATAGAAAAGGTGGTGAGCATAATGAATGTATGGGGCAGTATTATTTTAATTCTGGCAATGTCAGGTGTATTTTCATTTGGATTCTATCTGATGACAAAGTTGGATAAATCTTTAGATGAGAACAGAAAGGCAATCGAAAAAGAAAATGAAAGTCGTGAGCCATCTTGTGTTATGCTTACCGACTCCCTGACAGAGGAGGAGATTATGGAAGAAATTCGTAGATTCAGGAGCAGACATGAGGATGCCCATATATTGCTCTACGACGGTTCGAATATGAAATTGTCGGAAGAAATGAAATGCCGAATTTTGAAAAAGTAATCAAAAATCTATTGAAAAGTGATATAATTTACGCGGGCAGAAAAATAAGCGACATTTGTTTTCTGCTGTGCTAGCGAATAAGCAGTCTGCAAAGCAGACAATAAGCACGATGTGCGTGCATGTGAGCTTGAAAATGTATCAGAAAGAACAGGTAAAGATGCAGATGAAAAAAGATGAAAAACATAGAAGTGTAGAGGGCGCGGAACACATAATGGTCTGTCTGTCTGCATCACCATCAAATGAAAAAATTATTAAGACTGCAGCTAAAATGTCCTCTATCTACGGCGGCAGTTTTACGGCACTTTATGTTAAATCAGTAAACGCAGACAAAATGGATGAGTTTGATAAAAAACGGTTGCAACGAAATATTCAACTGGCAGAACAACTCGGCGCAAAGGTAACGATTACGCATGGAGAGGATGTTTCATTTCAGATTGCGGAATATGCGAGAATATCAGGCGTCACCCAGATTGTTATCGGGAGAAGCAGCATAAGACGTCGCCATTTCTGGAGTAAGCCTACTTTGCCAGAGAAACTGTCGGAAATTGTTCCTAATTTGGATATACATATTATTCAGGACGGAACGATAGTGACAACCTATAAGGCTTCTGGAGAGTCCGTGTTAGGTAAGTTGGTAGTACCAAATTTCAAGGATGTTTTCATCATGTTGTTGCTTCTTGTAGCGATTACTTTGCTTGGACTGGTGTTTTATCAGTTGGGTTTTACGGAGGCAAATGTGATTGCCATCTACATTTTAGGAGTATTACTAATTTCCTTGTTTACCAGAGGCTATGTATGTGGTATTGTCGGTTCACTAATGAGCGTTATACTGTTTAATTTCTATTTTACGGAACCACGTCTGACTCTGCATGCGTATGATTCCAGATATGCGGTTACCTTTGGAATTATGCTGGCAGTTTCCATTATGACGGGAACTTTGGCATCAAAATTAAAGCTTCATGCAAAGATGTCGGCACAGAACGCATTTCGAACCAAGGTGCTTCTGGATACCAACCTGCTTTTGCAAAAGGCACAAAGTGATGAAGAGGTTATTAACATCACTGCCACACAGTTGATGAAATTATTGAACCGTTCTATTGTGGTATATACAGAGAAGGAAGATGTGTTGTCGAAAGGAAAGTTATTCCCGGTGGAATCGGAAGAGAATAATGAGGAGCTGTTTAACGATTTAGAGTATAATGCAGTAGGTTGGGTATATAAAAATCATCATAGAGGCGGTGCAACAACGGATGTATACAAACAAGCAAAGTGCTTATATCATGCCATACTCATAAGTGGCAGGGCTTATGGTGTTATAGGTGTACGGATGGAAAGGGCACTGGATTCCTTTGAAAGCAGTATGCTGTTATCCATCATAGGCGAGTGTGCTCTGGCAATGGACAATAACCGCAATGCGAAGGAGAAAGAAATGGCGGCTGTGCTTGCTAAGAACGAACAGCTACGGGCGAATCTGCTTCGTGCCATTTCCCATGACCTGCGTATACCGCTTACGGCAATTTCCGGGAATGCAGAGAATGTACTTATGAATTATGAAAAGCTGGAAGCAGATATGAGAGAGCAGATATTTAAAGAAATTTTTGATGATTCCCAGTGGCTCATTGGTATTGTGGAAAATCTGCTTTCCGTTACCAGAATAGAAGAAGGAAGAATGAATTTTAATATGTCCATACAGCTTATGGACGAGGTTATCAGTGAAGCACTGGCACATATCTGGCAGAAACGTGACAGGCATGATATTGAGATTTATTGTGAGGATGAATTATTGCTTGCAAAGATGGATGCAAAACTGATTGTGCAGGTAATAATCAATTTGGTAGAAAATGCAATAAAATATACGCCTTATGGTACATCCATCCGTATAGTGGCAAAAAAGGAAGCAAAGGCTGTAGCAGTTAGTGTGATTGATAATGGTCCGGGGATTTCAAAAGAAATAAAACCACGTGTTTTTGACATGTTTTATACAGGAGAGAACAAGGTCGTAGACAGCCGTCGAAGCCTGGGACTTGGTCTTGCCCTTTGCAAATCCATAATCAATGCGCACGGCGGAGAGATAACATTGAACGACAATCAGCCACAGGGCTGTAATTTTACATTTACTTTACCATTGGAAGAGGTGAAAATCGATGAATAAACTTCAAATATTGGTGGTAGAAGATGATAAATCCGTCAGAAATTTAATGTCTACCACCTTAAAGGCACATGACTATATATATATAGTAGCAGAAAACGGAGAAGAAGCCATTCGTCAGGCATCCACTTATAATCCGGATATTGCATTGCTTGATTTGGGACTTCCGGATATGGATGGGGTTGAGGTGATTAAAAAAATTAGGTCATGGTCTAATATGCCGATAATTGTTATAAGTGCAAGAAGTGAGGATGCGGACAAGATAGAGGCACTTGACAATGGAGCAGATGATTATCTGACAAAGCCTTTTTCTGTGGAGGAACTTCTTGCAAGACTTCGTGTAACAGCCAGAAGGCTTGCCATGATGCAGGCAAACAATATGAATGAATCCGTGTTTCATAACGGGGAATTAAAGGTGGATTATGCGGCAGGAAGTGCCTATCTGAAGGAAGAGGAACTGCATCTGACCCCTATCGAGTATAAATTACTTTGCTTATTATCACAAAATATAGGAAAAGTTTTGACCCATACCTTTATCACGCAAAAAATCTGGGGTAGGAGCTGGGATGATGATGTGGCATCTTTGAGAGTGTTTATGTCAACACTCAGGAAAAAAATAGAAATTGGTGCAGACTCTCCGCAGTATATCCAAACGCATATAGGTGTTGGATATCGTATGTTAAAAGTTGAGTGAGCGGATATATGAATTGTTTTATTTGTAACAGTGACATGTGCGTGGAATTTTACATTTTAGGAGTAAAAGAGAGGCTGGAAATCCAATAAAATATATTATAATATATGATAATATATAAAGTGTTTTATAACACATTGTGTTTAAGAAAAGAATGCTATCAATTGAATAATAAATACATAAAAACAGCAGTAATTATGGTTCTAAGTCAAGTGTTGGGGTGCGATTCTTTGAATCGTGCTCCGTCTTTACGTTTAAAGGCATTTTGATGTTTGGTAGAAAAGTGCCAGTTTTATTGCATGGCAATCAAACCTTCAAGTGGCAGTCTATAAATTAATTAGTTGCTAAAAGTATACGAGTTCTGAAACGTTCAAAGTTCCTAACCCCATAGGATGGGCGTTTCAGAACTGTAAAAGTGGTAGGCTCCAAGCAGAAGCAACTAAGAAAGTAAGATTTTATCAGCTTTGGATAGATCAGCTCCTTTTTGGTGTCTAATTTATTGTAATGCATAGTTACTTATCGTGTCCACTTTTATAATATAGATCCATTGTGGGCGGTTTTTGTCTTGGTGTTACAATGGGAATGATGATTGTAGGTGTAATCATGACAAGCAAATATGCTTCACAAATTAGAGCATATAAACTGAGAGTATTAAATAGAACCTAAATAAAAAGAAGGATGCGTTATTTGAAAAATAACGTGTCCTTCTTTTTCGTTTAGGATAATTCTGTTTTCAGTGCATTGAGTAGGATATTATTATCTTTGGTGTTTCGGATGGCTAGTCGTACGTATTGTTTACCGTCCGTTTTTGAAGAAAGATCTTTAATCAGAATATTATAACGAATTAATAAGTTTCTGGTTAGTTCTTTCGTTGTCATTGAGGCAATTAGTTCAACCATCACATAATTGGCTTGAGATGGAATGATACGTATTCCGGCTATGTTTTCTAATTCTTTTTGAAAACGTGTACGTTCGGCACGGAATTTATCTAAGGCGATCGCATACTCTTTTTTGTATTTTTCTGCTATTTGCATATAGAATTCGCCAAATGAATTGATGTTCCAGATAGATACGTCCTTTTTTAATTTTTCAATCATTTTTGTATTTCCGGAAGCAAGTATTCCCAATCGCAATCCCGGCACGCCGTAGGATTTGGAAATGCTTTTGACAATAAATAGATGCTCATTGTCATCAAGTATGGACTGTTCAATGATGGTACTGTTAGTTTCATCCGCGAAATCAACAAATGATTCATCAATAATCAAATGAATGTTTTTTTCTTTGCTCCATGCGATTAGTTGCATAAGGTCTGTTTTGGGAATATAGTTGCCGGATGGGTTGTCCGGATTAATAACAACCAAAGATGCAATACTCTTATTGTTAAAGTATTCAATCAAATCAGTAACAGTATAGGAGTAATCTTCGTTCTGCGGAGTAAAGTAAACAGATTCAGTAATATCATAGCGATTTGGATATTCCTCAAAAGTAGGTCGGATAAAACCGGTTTTCCCATTTAGGTGTTCCATCAATGCTTTTATTAATTCGGCAGCTCCGTTTCCAACAATGATATTCTCTTGTTGGACATTGAAGTTCCTAGCAGCAAGTAACGAATTAACACCCATTCCGGATGGGTACTGTGTAATTAGGGTCTCAAAGTTGGCTTTGAGTTCATCTGTAAGTTTTTTTGGCGGGAAGTATGGATTGACTAAGTAGCAAAAATCAATCAGTTGAGGATAACGCCAATAACCGCCATATCTGCCTTGCAGCAGAGACACTTTCATATCATCATCCGGCACAAACATTGAAGTTGCAATATCTAAATCCTGAATATCATCAATTTCGTACCAGAGTTGCCCGTTTAATCGTTTGGCCTGTATTTCCGGTTCGTCAAGCATTGTGATGACACGAAGTACCTGTTCATAATATTCATTGTTTCCGAGTGCTTTTGTATAAGCTTCTAAGAATGGAATGTAGTGTGTCTGAGAGAAATTTCTGCCAAATTTATATATATTGACCGTTTTGTAATAGTCGTTACGTTCGTTGAAATTAAAGTTTTTTCCCGGTATAAATGAATGGATACTGTCATCCTCATTGAGTTTGACACATGTGCCGTCCATCCAATTTTCATATTTGTCTACAAGGACAAGTGTTTCGCGAGGATCATTCACAAGAGCATCAATCACAGAATCTTCAAAGATTAAATCGGATTCAAATAATAAAGTATCCTCCTTGCATAAATACTCTTTCGCAAGGGAAAGAGAGTAGATGTTATTTGTTTTATAGTAAATTGGATTATTGACGTATATAATAGGTGTTTTTATATCAAGGGTAGAAATGTAGTCAACAAGGCGTTGTCCCTCATAGCCGATTACAATAACGATTTGAGACAGTTGTAAAGGTTCTATTTGTTTTAACATTCGTTCAATTAAGGTAGTGCCATTCACACGAACCATACATTTGGTGTTATTTTTGGTTAATTCTTTTAATCGTTTGCCCATTCCGGCAGCTAAAATGATTGCATGACTCCTCCTAGAGTATATAACTATTGTGTATGTTTATTGCTATATGAAATGTGGGGAACCGGACGGCATCCCCTTTCGAAATCTACTATGGTAAAATTCTCTTTAAAACAGGTATTTTGCGAACGACCCACGTGATACCGATGCAGATGGCAAAGATAAAGATAGGTGCTCCAATCCGGTAGACCAGAGAGGTTACATCAACGTTACACAGTTTGATAAAGAGATCAATAAGAAACCAATGAATGAGATATACAGGGAAGGTATAATTACTCAAAAATTCAAAAAAACGAATGACTTTTTCATTGGTTATTTTTTGTCCCAGTTGTTTGATTAAAATGAATAAACCAATGGAATATAAAGCACATGGAACATTTGTGTAGCCTTTATAGGTCTGAACAATAAATCCTGCGTTCATAGAGGTAACGTAAGTGCCACAGATATGCATAAGCAATCCGAATAAGGCGAATACATAGCTTGTGATTCTCCATTTTGCGGGAATTTCCCGTTTGGACAGAAGATAGCCGACCAATACATAAAATAAATAATGAGAAGCAATTTCAAATGGAATGTTATTGGTAAGTCCGATTTGAAATACACTGTTTAAAAATGGAACCAGGTAATTCAATACAAAAGATACAAGAATCAAAAAAAGAAAAACCGATTCGCGCAGTTCCTCTTTTACAGCGGAAAAAAGAGGAATGCATAGATATATTCCAAATAATGGAATAAAAAACCAATAGATTGGAATCACATTGATATTGAAAATGGCTAAAACTGTGTTTTTAAAATCGGTAAGGCTGAGTGGGAAGGCCATATTGTTGAATAGGCACATGTATATCACCCCGATTACACTCCAGATTAGAAAAGGAATCAGTGTTTTTACGATTCTTTTTTTGAAGTATTCAGAGGTAGAATAACGATTTCTATAATCAATCAAAGTAGCGCCCGAAATCATAAAAAAGATAGGGACGGCAAAATACATAACACTTTCGATAATGTTAGCAGTAAACCAGTATTTCTCGGTGCTAAAAACCCAAAAGCATCCGTTGGTATGAAGCATAATCACGGCTATTGTAGAGATAATGCTTGCGAATGACAGGTAGTGAATTTTCTCGGTTTTCATTTTTATTCTCCTATGTAACCCGCTTCTGATTGTTAAATAGAAGTGGGAGTAATCATTAATATTAGTATAAACCAATTTTTTTCAAAGTCAATTTATAGAACTTTGAAATAATAATGCGGTCTTTTCAATGTTGTGATATAATATAACGGATTGTATCATTTTGTGAGGGCAAAGTATGGATGTGTTAAGTTTGGAACAGATATATTTATATAGAGGAAATTTTTTCCTGCAGGACATTAATTTTGTATTACGGGAAAATGAGATTGTGCTTTTAGAGGGAAATAGTGGTGCCGGGAAAAGTACTTTGATTCATTTGATTGGGAATTCGATTCAGCCGGATTTTGGAAGAATTACTTATTTTGGGAAGGAACGTTATGAGGCAGAACAAGAGATTAGAAAAAAGACCTCCATTCTGTATGATGTTCCGAATTTTAATAAAGAATTAAAGGCCAAACGGCTTGCAAAAGAGATTAAGAAATTTGAAGAACATTTTGATATGGAGGCATTTCATAATTACATGCAGATTTTCTCGTTAGAGGAAACCAAAAAGGTAAAACATTACAGTACCGGAATGCAAAAGAAGTTTATGTTATCCATTGCATTAAGTCGAAAGCCGGAGTTATTAGTGATGGATGAATTGACAAGCGGGGTGGATGAAGAATCCAGAGTGAAAATGTTGGAACAGATAAAACTGTATCAGAATACACACACATTGACCGTTTTATTCTCTACGCACAATCCAAAAGATAGGGATATTGCAACCCGAATACAAAAGATGGAGGATGGGAGATTCGTATGAAAAGATTTTTTCAAATAGCATGGAATGTAGACACCTCGCCACTCCATTTGTGCGGGTCACTGGTCCTTGCAGTATATGTCATGATGTTTGTAAACATTGTAATTGGAGGCATGGGTGGAATTCCGACCTTTGCCGGTGTTGCAATTATGTTTTATTTGTTGCGTTCCATTACGTCATCCGGGAATCGAATTACACATCAATTAGCAATCAGTAGCAAACAAGAGGTTCGAAGTCTATATTGGGATTATATACTTGGCTATATTGTGGTGTGGGTTATAATGAAAATGCTAAGTATAGCAGCCGATGTCAGTGGCTGGGGGACTATAGATGGAATAACGGTATCCCAATTCATGAATTATATGTATGGCAGTACATTACTGGAGAGATGGGCTTATTTCTTTGTGGCAATCGTCATGTTTGCTTTTATTTTTTCTTTATTTCCTTTGATTGTAATCAAAAAGAAAAAAACATGGTTTCTATATCTTTTTTTTGATTTTATTATTTTTATTGCACTTTCTTTTATTGTGTCCGGAATTTGTCAACTATTTATAGACCCGACCAAAAAGAATCGTGCAAAATGTCTATTGGATTATTTATTGCTATGTAAGATTCCACACCAGTGGCAGTCCGTTATGTACATTGTTATTGTACTGTTATTTTTATTGGTTACCATGATTGTTTCTTATAAATTGGCGGTGTTTTATTATTCCCCTAAGCCTGCAAAGCTGCACCCGAATCCGGAGGAATTAAAAGTTTTATTGCCTGAGAGGGAAAAAAAGCAACATAGGATTCTGGTAATAGGGACTTCTGTAATGGTATTATGTGCAATTTTTGTGATTTGTTTCTTGCTGGGAACGGATAATTCACCAACCGCGTATAAGGTTGTGGCAGAATGCGTAACAGAAGATGAAGTGTTGGGGCCAATGGTAATGGACGGAGATTTTTATATTCCGGTAGAACGGGAATTGCAATTTGATGAAAACACAACCGGATTGGGATATCTCGCATATAAAGAGCAGAATTGCTCGAGTCGGTTTTATGCACTGGTTATTGCAAATGTACTGTATGAAACAGAAGAACCGGGAGGCACTTATCTGCAACTTTACGGAGCGGATATCAATTCCTATCGCTTAGCCGAAGAGGTCGAAGAAATGGAAGCATGGAAAGCAGATTACGTTTTTTTGCTTTGGGATGAAGAATGGACCAGAGAAAGTGCGTATCATGCAGAAACAAGCGGTTATACAATTTGCGATAAGCAGTTCATAGTGAGTTTGGAGAATCAATACGGTCAGGTTGCGTATGATGAGAAGGATTTTGAAGATTATGATGCTTATTTTACCATTCGAAGTTATAGGGAAATGAGTGATATCTACGAAGATGAAACAACGATAGGAAATTGGGTTGGTTGCATTTTGGTAAAAGATAACAAATTCTATTACGGGAATAAAGAGAATCCGATTACCGGCGTGTATTTACAAGAGTTATTATCCATCTTGGGAGGCTATGAAGGAGCAAGCGAAAATATATCGACAGAAATTGACGAATAAAAAAAGGAAATTTAGGATTGACGTCGAATATTTATAACGTAGGGTGTTTGCAAAGGAGCAAAAACATGACAATACGTGAACAGATAGAAATAATGGAACGAGAGAATTTAAGCCAGTATGCATGTCTGAGTGTGCATTCGAAGGGACGAGATGTCGAAGAAGCACCTTGTGATATCAGACCGGTATTCCAAAGAGATCGTGACAGAATTTTACATAGCAAAGCATTTCGTCGTCTGAAGAATAAAACACAGGTTTTCTTGACGCCGAGAGGAGATCATTATAGAACCCGTTTATCGCACACATTAGAAGTGTCTCAAAATGCCAGAACCATTGCAAAAGCACTTCGGTTGAATGAAGACTTGGTTGAAGCGATTGCATTGGGACACGATTTGGGTCATACCCCGTTTGGACATGCGGGAGAACTGATCTTAAACCAGGTATATGAAGGTGGTTTTAAACACAACGAACAAAGTGTCCGGATTGTAGAGAAATTGGAAAAAGACGGAGAAGGCTTGAATCTGACATGGGAAGTGCGCGATGGGATTATGAATCATCAGATGAATACGATGCCACATACACTGGAGGGCAAAATAGTCCGTCTGTCTGATAAGATTGCATATGTGAATTCGGATTTTGATGATGCTATCCGAGCACAACTTCTTTGCGAAGAGGATATTCCGTTGGAATTAAGAAAAACCTTAGGTTTTAACACAAGAAGCCGTTTAAACCATTTGATACACGATATCATTATTAACAGTATGGATAAAGATGATATTGTTATGTCAGAGGAAACGAACCAGGCATTAAAAGAACTACGTGCTTTTATGTTTGAGAATGTATATAAGAATCCAATTGCAAAAGGCGAAGAAGTAAAAGCCAAGGCAATGCTGGAACAGATGTATTATTACTATATGGAGCATGAAGAAATCATGCCGGAGAAACATTTACGAATGATGAGAGAAGGCGAAGACAAAGGGCGCATTGTATGTGATTACATTGCAGGTATGACAGACCAATATGCAATCACAAAATTTGGCGAGTTTTTCCTTCCTGAGGCATGGCAGGTAGATGGATATTAAAGAAAGGAGTGGCACATGCCGCATTACTCGGATGAACTAATAGAAGAAGTACGTTCTCGTAATGATATTGTAGATGTCATTCGCGGGTATGTGCGTTTGCAGAAAAAAGGCAGCACTTATTTTGGTCTGTGTCCGTTCCATAATGAGAAAACAGGTTCTTTTTCCGTGTCACCCAATAAGCAGATGTATTACTGTTTCGGATGTGGAGCCGGTGGCAATGTATTTACATTTATCATGCAATATGAGAACTTTTCTTTTAAGGAGTCGATGCAGATGCTGGCGGAACGTGCAGGAATGCAGCTTCCGGAAGAAGAATTATCCCAGCAACAGAAAAACGCAGCGGATAAGAAAAGCAGATTACTTGAAATAAACAAAGAAGCAGCAAAATATTTTTATAGCAAACTAAGAAGTCCGCGAGGACAATTGGCTTATCAATATTTTAAAAAACGTGATTTAACAGATGAGACGATGCAAAAATTTGGTCTGGGATATGCAGATCAGTATCGGGATGACCTATATCGTTATTTGAAATCAAAAGGTTATGAAGATACCTTACTCAAAGATTCCGGTTTGGTTTCCATTGATGAAAAGAGAGGCGGATATGACAAGTTTTGGAATCGTGCCATCTTTCCGATTATGGATGTTCGTAACCGTGTGATTGGATTTGGCGGACGCGTTATGGGAGAGGGAGAACCAAAATATTTAAATTCACCCGAAACGGAGATTTTTGATAAAGGTCGAAATCTATACGGGTTGAATTTGGCAAGAACCACAAAAAGGGACATGATTCTCCTTTGTGAAGGTTACATGGATGTGATTGCATTACATCAAGCTGGTTTTGATAATGCAGTTGCTTCGCTGGGAACCGCATTTACCAGTGGACATGCCAGTCTGTTGAAACGATATACCAAAGAGGTATATTTAACATTTGACAGTGATGCAGCTGGGGTAAAGGCGGCACTTCGAGCGATTCCGATATTAAAAGAAGTCGGGATTATCACTAAGGTGATCAATATACAACCGTATAAAGACCCGGATGAATTCATGAAAGCGCTGGGCAAAGAGGCGTTTGAAGAGAGAATTGTCGAAGCAGAAAATAGTTTTTTGTTTCAGATTCGAATTATTCAGGGGCAATACAATATGAACGATCCGGAATCAAAAACGTTATTCTATAATGAAATTGCGGAAAAACTGTTGGATTTTTCGGAAGAACTTGAGCGCAATAATTACATGGAAGCAGTGGCGGAAAAATACCACATCGGTTATGAAAACCTTAGAAAATTAGTGAATCAAAAGGCTATGAAGGGCGGAATTGTCAATACGCCACAGCCATTGAAAAGTGGGATTCAAGAGAAGAAAAAGAAAGAAGACGGAATCAAACAGTCCCAAAAACTTTTACTCACATGGCTGATTGAAGATACCAATCTTTTTCGTACCATACAGGATTTAATCGGACCGGAAGATTTTACGGAAGCGTTATACCGTAATGTGGCAGAATGTCTGTTTGTACAATATGAACAGAGTCAAAGCTGTAATCCGGCACAGATTATCAGCAACTTTAGTCAGGAAGAAGAGCAAAGAGAAGTAGCAAGTCTTTTCAATGCAACCATACAAGAAATTGAGACAAAAACTGACAAAGAAAAAGCAATTAAAGAAACAATTATCCGAATAAAGGAGAATAGCATAAAGTATCGGACACAGCATATGGATCCAACCGATATGAATGCATTGATGAAGATAGTAGAAGACAAAAAAGCCTTGCAACAATTGGAAAAATTACATATTTCTGTTGAATAAGGGCAAAATAGTAAATAACTTGAGAGGATGAAGCAAAATGGCAAAGAAAAAAGAAGAAAATGTAGAAGCAGTTGAAAAGGGAGATGAAAAAGCAAAATTCCAGGAGAAATTACAAGAGTTGCTCGAGGTTGCAAAAAAGAAAAGAAATATTTTAGAGTATCATGAAATTAACGATTTCTTTAAAGATATGCAACTGGATGCAGAAAAGTTTGAGGTTGTATTTGATTATCTGGAGCATAATAATATCGACATTCTTAAAATTGAGGAAGATGACGATGATGATGAGATTATCTTAGATGATGATGAAGATGTTGAAGTAGAAAAAATTGATTTATCCGTACCGGATGGCGTAAGCGTAGAAGATCCGGTTCGAATGTATCTAAAGGAAATAGGAAAAGTTCCATTGCTAAGTGCTGATGAAGAGCGAGATTTGGCACAACAGATGGAAGAAGGTGTGGTTGCAACAGAGAAGATTGCAATTCTAAAAAACCGCATAGCGGACGCAGCTGAAACAGAAAAAGAAGAACTCGAAGAAGAGATTAAAATACAGCAGAAAGTGGCGGATATAGGGGCAGAAGCCAAAAAACGTCTTGCAGAAGCAAACTTAAGATTAGTTGTAAGTATTGCAAAACGTTATGTAGGACGAGGAATGTTATTTCTCGATCTGATTCAGGAAGGAAATCTTGGATTAATTAAAGCAGTAGAAAAATTTGATTATAGAAAAGGATATAAGTTTTCAACCTATGCAACATGGTGGATTCGTCAGGCAATTACAAGAGCAATTGCAGATCAGGCAAGAACCATTCGTATTCCGGTACACATGGTGGAAACCATCAACAAATTGATTCGTGTATCCAGACAATTATTACAGGAATTAGGAAGAGAGCCATCACCGGAAGAAATTGCAGAAGAAATGTCAATGTCGGTAGAACGTGTTCGTGAAATCTTAAAGATTTCTCAGGAACCGGTATCCTTAGAGACTCCAATTGGAGAAGAAGAAGATTCTCATTTGGGTGATTTTATTCGAGATGAGAACGTGCCGGTGCCGGCGGATGCGGCAGCATTTACGTTATTAAAAGAACAACTGGAAGAAGTGCTTGGCACATTGACGGAGAGAGAACAAAAAGTTCTTATTCTGCGTTTTGGTCTGGAAGATGGACGAGCAAGAACATTGGAAGAAGTCGGAAAAGAATTTAACGTAACAAGAGAACGAATCCGACAAATCGAAGCAAAAGCCCTTCGAAAACTTCGTCACCCAAGCAGAAGTCGTAAGTTAAAGGATTATTTAGAGTAAAATGATGAAACTGTCCAAAAGAATGAAAGCGATAGCAGCCATGATTACGCCCAATGGAGTACTAGCGGATGTAGGGACGGATCATGGCTATATCCCTATTTATATGGCACAACAGAAACAGATTTCAAAAGCAATTGCAATGGACATTAACAGAGGACCATTGTCAAAAGCACAAGAACATATTAAACAGTATTGTTTGGCACAATACATAGAAACCCGCCTGTCCGATGGGGTAGACAGGTTGGAACCCAACGAAGCGGATACGATTGTCATAGCCGGGATGGGTGGAGATTTAACAATCCGCATTTTAAAACAAGGAGAATCTGTTTGCAGGCTAACAAAAGAGTTAATCTTGCAACCGCAATCTAAAATTAGTGAAGTTCGCGAATTTCTTCGGGAAAATAATTATAAAATAGTGGATGAAGATATGGTTTACGAAGATGGAAAATATTATCCTATCATGCGTGTGATTCCGGTAGAAAAAGATTTCTTCTGGGATACGATTCGGGAAGAACAAAAACGTGTTTGCGATATTTATGGTCCGTTGTTGTTAAAAAATGGAAATCCTACATTACGACGTTTTTTGGTTTGTCAACATCGTCAGTTGACAGAGATACTTGCAGAACTGGAGAATCATACACATTCGAAGAAAATCGAAACCAGAAAAAACGAAATAAAACAAAAACTATATTACAATGAATCGGCATATACAATTATGGGGGAAATAAAACATGCAGGAATATAAGATGAAATTAATACTTCCGAATAATGAAACGGAAGAGATAACCGCTTTGGAAGGAACTACATATTGGGAGATTGCCAAAAAGGTCAAACATAAATATGACGAACAAATAATGTTGGTCATGCACAACTCCAAGTTAAGAGAATTGAATAAAAAAATAAAAAAATCGGGAACCTTGTCTTTTCTTACTGCGACGCACAAAGATGCAAAGAGAACTTACCGCAGAACTGCAACTATCATTATGCAGAAAGCGGTCTACAATCTGTGGGGAAAACAGGCGAACGTCAAAGTCTATTGTTCATTAGGAGATGGTTATTATTGTGAAATTCTAGATAAAAAGATAACAGGAGAAGATGTAGCCCGTATTAAAGAAGAAATGAGAAGATTGGTAGAAGCAGACATGCCAATCGATAAAATGAGTGCAAAAACAGATGCGGCGGAACAATTATTCGCCAAAATGGGAATGCATGAAAAGGAAAGATTATTTCACTATCGTAGAAGCTCAAGAGTAAATCTTTATAGTTTTGATGGTATGTATGATTATTATTATGGTTTTATGCTTCCAAGCAGCGGATACATTCGCCATTTTGATGTGCAGCCATATGATGAAGGCTTTGTTCTTATGTTCCCTGGAAAAGAAGAGGCTGTGGTGAGTCAATTACAGGATACCCCGAAATTATTCCAGACATTAAAAGAGTCAAAGCAATGGAGTAAGAAGCTTTCGATTTCATCTATTGGTGCTTTAAACGATGCGATTACGCAAGGCAGAGGAGAAAACCTGATTTTACTGCAGGAAGCTCTGATGGAAGAACGCATTGCACATTTGGCAGAAAAAATAGCACAGAATAAAAATGTAAAATTTGTTATGATTGCCGGACCATCCTCTTCAGGAAAAACGACCTTTTCAAATCGTTTGGCGATACAGTTGGCAGGAAAAGGCATTCAACCGCATCCGATTGGTTTGGACGATTATTATATTGATCGTGCAAAATGTCCGAGAGATGAGAATGGAAAGTTGGATTTTGAATGTTTGGAGTCAATTGACGTAGAGTTGTTTAACGAAGATATGAATCGGCTTCTGAGAGGCGAAGAAGTAGAAATTCCAAGTTTTAATTTCAAGACGGGAAGTAGAGAATACAGAGGAAGAAAGTTACAACTTGGTAAAGATGATATTCTTGTCATTGAAGGAATCCATGGATTAAATAACAAATTGTCTCATAGTATCCCGGATGAAAATAAGTTCAAGGTGTACATATCAGCACTTACACAGTTAAATATTGACGAACACAATCCGCTTTCTACAACGGATGGCAGATTGTTGCGAAGAATTGTAAGAGATGCAAGAACAAGAGGAACGACGGCGCAGGAAACGATTGCAATGTGGCCATCTGTTCGTCGTGGTGAAGAGAGATACATCTTCCCAAATCAGGAAACGGCAGATGTCATGTTTAATTCGGCCTTAGTGTACGAACTGGCAGTATTAAAAGTGTATGCTGAGCCACTGTTGTTCCAGATTCCGGCTGGAAGTGAGGAGTATTTGGAAGCCAAAAGATTATTAAAATTCTTGGATTATTTGTTGCCTCTTCCAACAGAAGGAATTTCACAAAATTCTTTGATTCGAGAATTTATTGGCGGAAGTTGTTTTCATGTTTAAACTTGATTTTTTAGGAAGAAATTGTTATATTGAATTGATTCAAAATATGCAGGACAGATGATCGCGGCTACAAGTGTCGAAAGACCGTAGGTGAGGAAAGTCCGGGCTTCGTAGGGCAGGATGCCGGTTAACGGCCGGTGGAGGAAACTCTAAGGAAAGTGCAACAGAAATATACCGCCGGAGCAATCCGGTAAGGGTGGAATGGCAGTGTAAGAGACTACCGCCTTTCTGGTAACAGGGAGGGCACATGTAAACCCCATTTGAAGCAAGACCGAATAAAAGCAGTGACGTGGCCCGCCAGCTTTAGGTAGGTCGCTTGAGGTGACTGGCGACAGTCATCCTAGATAGATGATCATCCAATGACATAACCCGGCTTACCGTTCTGCTAAGTTTTGAATCTATAAAAACAACCATTTGTATGAATGGTTGTTTTTTTGTTGCCGTATAAGGAAGCGAATCTTAAATCTTTCTAAAAAGATAATAGATTTATTGACGATGGTAAAAAATATAGTTAAGATTCTTTTGAAAGGAAGCAGGTGGGAAATATGAATCAAAGAGGCAATGGTTTATTTGATAAATTAATCAGATGGAGAGAGCGATATGCTGCATTTATGTGTGGCAGATACGGGGTAGATGAACTGACGCGTGCTTTAATGATATTATCTATGATTCTGTTAATTGCAAGCTGGCTAGTGCGCAATATTTGGTTCTCACTGTTCGTGGTACTTATCATTGTGATCGAATATTATCGGGTTTTTTCGAGAAAGATACAAAAGAGATATAGAGAAAACCAGTTATATCTTAGAGTAAGAAACAAGGTGCAGGGTTTCTTCCGAAAAGTTGTTTCCAGATGCAAACAACAGAAAACACATCGTTTTTTCAAATGTCCCTGTTGCAAACAAAAAGTGCGGGTACCGAAAGGACATGGAAGAATTCAGATTACATGTCCGAAATGTCGGGAACAGTTTATCCGTAAATCTTAATTGAGCTGCAAGATGGAGGACTTATGTTTGGTTATATTAATGTGAATGGAAATGAACTATCGGAAGAGAATAAGATAATATACAAAGCATATTATTGCGGCCTTTGCAGGAAATTAAGGGAATATTATAACCAGAAGGGCAGAATGCTATTGAACTATGATATGACTTTCCTTGTTATATTGCTGACGGGATTGTATGAGAATGAGAATCAGGTTGCAAGAAGCAGATGTCTTATGCACCCAATCAAACCACACACATCATATATAAATGAGATAACTGCGTATGCTGCAGATATGAATTTTATGTTAGGGTACCATAGCCTGTTGGACCATTGGAGAGATGATAAAAAGATATCTGCCAAAATATGTGTGCAAAGGCTCCAAAGAGATTATAGAAAAGTTCGACAGAAATATCCCAGACAGGCAGAAACTATCGAAAGGTGTATGCAGAAACTGAATGAATACGAGCGACGGAAAGAAAAGAATCTTGATGTTGTTTCGGGACTTACCGGAGAAATGCTTGGAGAAATCTTTGCATGGAAACAGGATGAATGGTATCGTGAATTAAAGACATTGGGGTTATATCTGGGCAAATTTATTTATCTGATGGATGCATATGAAGACTTAGAAAAAGATGAAAAGAAGAACCATTATAATCCGTTGTTATATATGAAACAAGAACATCCGAAAGATTATGAAACCTTAATCCGAGTACTTTTGACAAGCATGATTACAGAGGTGGCAAAGTCATTTGAACGTCTTCCGATTTTGCTTCATGCGGACATTTTACGGAATATTATTTATTCGGGTGCATGGTTAAAATATGACGCAATACAGAATCGTAAAAGGAAGAATAAATAATGAATCCATATCAAATACTAGGAGTATCAAGGGGGGCAACAGAAGACGAGATAAAAAAGGCATATCGAACCCTAAGTAGAAAATATCATCCGGATGCAAATGTTAATAATCCGAATAAAGAATTAGCGGAAGAGAAATTCAAACAAATTCAATTGGCGTACGACCAAATAATGAAAGAACGTCAACAGGGCTCGTCAGGATTTTCTGACTATGGATTTGGTTCCGGATTTGGAGGTTTTTATTCACGAACTGAGGAAACGGATTTAGACAGGAAATTAAGAGCAGCGGCGAACTATATACGTAACCGCTATTTTAGACAGGCACTTACGGTTCTGGAGGGGATAGAGACTTCCTACAGAAACGGAGTTTGGTATTATTACAGTGCTGTGGCGAATGCGGGCGAAGGGAATAAGGCGACTGCGATTGCCCATATTCGAACGGCAGTTGAAATAGAACCCGGCAATGTGGAATACCGCACGTTCCAACAACAGTTAGAATATGGAGGGAATTGGTATACCAGCCAGGGTAATCAATATTCCAGAACGTATCATCCGACTGGTAATTGGTGTTTAAAAATGTTTTTTTTAAATTTATTTTGTAATTTATGTTGCAGACCTTGCTAAAAAGTTATATTATATAGACAGTCTCATTTTTAGTTCTAAAGTAACAGAAAAGAAGTGTTTATGTTTTGGCGGAGGTATAGAATGCAGGGGGTAAATGATAGATATCAGCATTATCGTTATTGGGAAGATCCGGTTGTAAGGAAAGAGGCAGATTTTGCGGCACATAGCCAGAGCATATGGTCTGTAGTCGGATTAGTTGCAATCGCATTTGTTATTTTTTTGTTTATTTTTTTACAAGAAGATATAGAGTACCTGTTATTGAATTTATATACGGTACTAAGATAAAAGCAAAGGGTGGAAACAGATTGTTTCCACCCTTTTTAGGTAATGTCATTTATATCATCGATATCTGACAAATCTTTGGCGCCAATATCAACTGTATTAAGAGTGCGTCTTCTTAAACGAGCTGCTTCCGATGCCTTAATTAGATAATTCTTGATTTCTTTAAAATGTTTGATATGTATTAGTCGTAATTCAGGATGCGTTACATCTCCGGTATAGCAGATAATGGTAGCAGTGCCAAAGATTCTCTCTAAAACAGAACGTGTTAACTTGATATCCTGAATTTTGTACATATAACAATCGTCTTCTGCCGTGCGGAATACACCACTGTCAGTTGTAACAATGGAAGGTGTGATGGTGTACTTAGTGAATGTAAAAGGAACGCCTAGGAATAACCAACGTTTTCTTTCTTTAAACATAATCGCATCTTCGTCGTATAGCGTATCATTAAAAACTTGTTCTTCAGCCATAGTAAAATCCCCTTTAATAATTATTTTAATTGCTAATTCTATTCTACATAAAAAAGATAAAAAAGCAACTTTATTTTCCTTGAATTATAAGTTTGATTATTATATGATAGAAAAAATGCATAAAATGAGGAGATAAATATGAGACATTTAATGAGCCCATTAGATTTTTCGGTAGAAGAGTTAGACAAGCTATTGGATCTTGCGAATGACATTGAGAAGAACCCGGATAAGTATGCGCATGCTTGTGATAGAAAGAAGCTTGCAACCTGCTTTTATGAACCAAGTACAAGAACACGGCTTAGTTTTGAAGCAGCTATGTTAAACCTCGGTGGTAGTATTCTTGGTTTTTCCAGTGCAGATTCTTCATCTGCGGCTAAGGGAGAGAGTGTATCAGATACGATTCGTGTTATATCTTCCTATGCAGATATTTGTGCCATCCGCCATCCAAAGGAGGGAGCAGCACTTGTGGCCTCAGAGAAGTCTTCGATACCGGTAATTAATGCCGGAGATGGAGGACATCAGCATCCGACGCAGACACTGACAGACTTGCTGACGATTCGCTCGATGAAAGGACGTCTCAAACAACTGACAATAGGCTTGTGTGGGGATTTAAAGTTTGGCAGAACGGTACATTCTTTAATTCATGCATTGGTTCGCTATGAGAATGTGAAGTTTGTATTGATATCACCGGAAGAATTAAAACTTCCGAGCTATATCAAAGATGATGTATTGAAGAACAATCATATAGAATTTGAAGAACTGGAACGATTAGAAGATGCGATTCCGCAGTTGGATGTTTTGTATATGACAAGAGTACAAAGAGAACGTTTCTTCAATGAGGAAGATTATATTCGTTTAAAAGACTACTATGTATTAACAAAACAGAAGATGGAATTCGCGAAGTCTGATATGTTAGTATTACATCCGTTGCCACGCGTGAATGAGATTGCGGTAGAGGTAGATGACGATCCGAGAGCTGCATATTTTAAACAGGCGAATTATGGGGTTTATGTAAGGATGGCATTAATTCTGACATTGCTTGAGATTACGGTTTAAGGAGGTCGTTAGTATGTTGAATATAAGTGGAATTCATGAAGGTTTTGTCCTAGATCATATTCAGGCAGGAATGAGCCTTCGTATATACAAAGATTTAGGACTTGGGAAAATGGACTGCACGGTAGCAATTATTCAGAATGCTAAGAGCAGTAAGATGGGCAAGAAAGATATGATTAAGGTAGAATGTTCAACAGAGGCATTAGATTTTGACATACTTGGATTCATAGATCATAATATCACGGTTAATGTTGTGAAAGGGGAGAGAATTGTGGAGAAACGGATTTTGTCACTTCCGAAACAGGTAACCAATGTGATTAGATGCAAGAATCCACGATGTATTACATCGATTGAACAGGAACTGGATCACATTTTCCTTTTGAAGGATGAGAAAAAGGAACAATATCGTTGTAAATATTGCGAAGAAGAATATTCAAAAATTATATAAATAATAATAATTCCCGGATAAATATTTATTCGGGAATTTTTTTGCAACAAAACAGGAAGAAATTGACACTATATAAGTGAACTGGTTAAATAAAGCATATATGCAAAATGAAAAACAAACAAATGGAGTTACTTATGGAAGAAATATTTTTAGTAAAAAAAGCGAAAAAGGGAGACACACAAGCTTTTGCACAGTTATATGAAAAGGTGTATGTAAAGCTATATCGTTTTGCAAGATACACTTTAAAGAACGAGCAGGATGCAGAGGATGTCGTCAGCGAAACGGTAATGGAAGCGTTTGAGGCGATTGGAAAGTTGAAAAAAGAGGAGTCGTTCGAATCATGGATTTTACGTATCTTATCCAACAAATGCAAACGAAAAATGCGCGAGTATTATCAAAAAAAGGTTACATATTCTGAGGAACAGTTGGATTTAACGGAAGAAACGCAAGTACAGGGAGAACGTATTCTTGAAAATCTCGAAGTACAAAGAGCGTTTATGAAATTAGACGATGAAGAGAGGATGATTCTTGGAATGCATGTTTTTTTCGGTTATAAGACAAGAGAAATTGCTCAGATGCTTCAGATGAATGAGAATACGGTACGATCTAAGGAGAGTCGGGCGATACAAAAAATGAGGATTAGTTTGAAAGGTTAGGTGTTTGATATGAAGGACTATACAGACGAAATATTGGAAATAATAGATAAATCTGCTGAAGATATAGAGGTTCCGGCAAATCTGATGCCACAGCAGGTAAAAGAGAAATTGGACAAACGTAAGAAAACAAAGAAAATGCGAAAAATGACACAACTCGCCGCTGGGTTTGCGGTGGTTCTGGCTGTGGGGGGCGCCGGATTCGGGGTTTTGATTGGAATCGGAGGCGTAGAAAGATCTTCTTATCAGGAGACAGAAGAAAGCACACAAGAGGAATATCAATTCGTGTATGATATGGTCTTAAACTATAATAGTACGTCAATGGAGGACGGTGGCGAGAAAGATTTTGTTGTAGAAAATGAAGAGGCTGTTTCGAATGGGGGAATCATTGCGGATGAATATGCAGAATATTCCGGGACCAATGTTCAAGTAGAAGGAATCGATGAAAGTGACTTTGTAAAAATAGATGAGGATTATATTTATCTGTTGTCAGAAGATAAAATAAACATTATTAATATACAATCCGATGAGATGCAGTTAGAGGGAAGTGCATTTATTGAACTTGACAATGAAGATTGTGTAAAGGAATTATATGTGGGAGAAGACAGACTCTATGTCATTGTCCAAAGACAACAAAGGGAAGTGGAACAGAGATCAAAAACTTTAGTAGAGCTTTTCCTTGGAACAGATGAAAGGCGCGTGTATACGGTATGTTCTACGGAACTTATTACGTATGACATTAGTGATAAAGATAATATAAAAAAGATTGGTATGGTATCTCAGGACGGAGCGTATCTTTCCTCCCGTATGAAAGATGAGATGATCTATTTATTTACAAAAAGAGATGTTTCCTTTGTAACAGAAGAGGATAAGGATAGGATCATTCCGATGGTAAATGGAGAGAAGGTTCCGTCAGATTGTATCTATATTATGAGAGAATGCAGCAATGAGACAATTATTTCCTCCATTGATGTGGGAGAACCGGATGAAGTCTATGATGTGCAAATGATTTTTAATCATACCGATGATGTCTACATGGGACTAGATAGCATATACCTCTATCAAGATATTTACAAGGATGGGGCGTCGTGTACACAAATTGTTGAATATGAGTATCAGGATGGAAAACTGGAAAAAGCGGATGAGGCAACGATTCGCGGACAAATTAGGGATGCATTTGCCATATCCTCGCAAAATGGGTATTTGAGAATTTTGACAAGCGAATCCTTCTCCGGGGAAAGAGCGAATGCCTTATATATTCTGGATAGTTCTTTGCAGGAGGTAAGTGTACTGGATGGTATTGCACCGGGCGAGAATATATATTCGGCTCGTTATATTGGAGATACTGTGTATTTTGTAACCTATCGGAATATCGATCCGTTGTTTGCGGTTGATTTGTCGGATGTGACTCAGCCAAGAGTGTTGGGATATCTTAAGATAACCGGATTCTCAGAATATTTGCATCCGTATGGAGAGAATTTGTTATTAGGGATTGGATATGAGACAGACCCTGAAACCGGTATTATTTTAGGCGTAAAAATGACGATGTTTGACATCACGGATCCAACGAATCTAAAGGTATTGGATTCTGTCTTTTTGGAAGATATTGAATCCTGTGATGTTGTAGATGAGTATAAAGCTGCATTGGTATCGGAACAAAAAAATCTGATCGGATATCCGGTGGAGTCCTATTATATGGTGAGAACTTATTATAAACTCTACAGTTGGAATCAGACGCATTTTCAGGAAATTCTGACACAGGATGTGGGTGACATTCATAAACAGGAACAGACCCGTGGCCTTTATTCAGGGGAACGGTTTTATGTAATCACTGAGAAGGAAGTCACTTCGTATCATATGGAAAAAGGATTTTCCAAAATTGATTGCATACAATTGTAAAATTAACTTGAGAATGCAAACAAAACATATTACAATATTCTAAGGTATAATGAAAAGAGAAAGGATGTTGTATACACATGAAAAAACCAAGCAAGTTTATAGAAGAATTTAAGAAATTTATTACCAGAGGAAATGTCATGGACATGGCAGTCGGTGTAATTGTAGGTGGTGCATTTACTTCAATTGTAAATTCATTGAACAAAGATTTATTAACTCCGTTGTTGGCGATATTTGGAGGGACTGATTTTTCTCATTTAACAGTGAAATTGGGGAAGTCAGATACTGCACCGATTCTAACTTATGGTAATTTTCTTACAGCCGTAATTAACTTTTTAATTACTGCATTTGTTATTTTTTGTTTGGTAAAAGGAATTAATTCCTTAAGCGATCGTTTTTCAAAGAAAGAAGAGAAGGAAGAGGCTCCAACACAGAAGAAATGTCCATATTGTAAGACAGACATTGCAATTGATGCAACCAGATGTCCACATTGTACATCTGTGTTAGAAGATGAAGTTGCTTAGATAGAGAGACGAGGTAGCATTTATTTGCTACCTCGATATTTTTTGCCTTGCCCACAAAGAAGCCGTTCGAAGACAAGGCCTGCAAGCATCCAAAGAGGGAAATAATCCAAACGGATAATCCCATGGATATTGTATTTTGCATCCGAATAGTCCCAGGGACAAAGACGAAAGATGGTTAAGAGACTGCCACTTATAAACTCGCCAATTAAAATTCCAACGGAATAGATGGCGGAACGAATGAGAGTTGGCAGTTTTTGTATTTTAGGGTAGATAGAATGAATGCATGCAGCCATACCATAGATAGGAAACATCCAGATAGAAGTTTGCCCTACAAGACGCATGTCGGTAAGATTTGCATCTTTAATAGACGTAAATAAAATTTCCATGCACCAACCGGCAAGTCCGCATATAAAAAAATTTCTCCGATTCATAGCTTCCCCTCTTATTCGCATTCTAATAAAAGTATTTACGATAAGTACAGAAATATACATACAATCCGAAAACTTGTAAAAATGCCTATTATAGAATATAATAGGATAGATTGAGTATTTTTAGAAAAATTCGAAAGTTCAAGGTGAGGATATGGCAAGTTATGCCAATGTAATAGTTGATATTTCTCATGAAAAATTAGATAAAACATTTCAATATCTGATTCCGGAACAGCTAAATGACATGGTACAACCCGGGGTAGAAGTAGATATTTTATTTGGGAATCGCCGAATGACCGGATATGTGGTAGAAGTTACGGATGTTTGCGAGTTTGAAGAAAGCAGGATAAAACCCATAATAGGAATCAAAAAGGGGAGTGTTCGAATTGAATCCAGATTGATTTCTTTGGCAGCCTGGATGAAGCGGAACTACGGTTCAACCATGAATCAGGCTTTAAAAACTGTGATTCCGATTAAGAAACAGATAAAGAGCATAGAAAAAAAGACAATCCGTTTAGTTATTTCAGAACCGAAGGCAAGGGAATTGCTTTTGTCGTATAGGAAAAAGCATTACACGGCAAAAGAAAGGCTTCTTAAGGCTTTGTTGGAGGATGGTCTGGATGATTATCGTTTGGCAATACAAAAATTACACATTTCATCATCCGTAATCAAAGGGTTGGAGAAGGATAAAATCATCTCAATAGAGAGTGAATCCGTCTACCGTAATCCGATTGCTAACATTAAGCAACAGAAGGTGCACACCAGATTAAATGAAGAACAGATGAATGTAGTAGAACATGTACAAAGAGATTGGGATAATCATCTGCACAAGGTCTACCTTTTAAAAGGCGTTACGGGAAGCGGAAAAACGGAAGTCTACATGGAACTGATTTCACGCGTGCTCAAACAGGGAAAAGAAGCAATTGTATTGATTCCTGAGATTGCATTGACTTATCAGACGGTAATGCGTTTTTATAGCCGTTTTGGAAATCTTGTTTCCATTATGAATTCGCGACTTTCCCATGGTGAGAAATATGACCAGTTTATGCGGGCGCAAGCGGGAGATATCCGAATTATGATAGGACCGCGTTCCGCTTTATTTACACCTTTTCAGAATTTGGGAATTATTATAATAGATGAGGAGCATGAGACTTCGTATAAAAGCGAAGTTGTTCCAAGATATCATGCAAGAGAGGTTGCGATTGAGAGGGCTAAGAATGCCAATGCAACAGTGATATTAGGCTCAGCCACACCATCTTTAGACAGCACGTATCGGGCACGCAAGGGCATTTATACACAACTGGAATTAACACAGAGGGTAGATAGCAGACCACTACCGGTATGTGAAGTGGTTGATTTGCGTCAGGAATTAAGAGAGGGAAACCGCTCTATCCTTAGTCTGCGTCTGCAGGAATTGATGGAAGACCGCCTGCAGAAAAAACAGCAGATTATGTTGTTTTTGAATCGGAGAGGAGTGGCAGGTTTTTGTTCCTGTCGAGCCTGTGGAAAGGTAATCAAATGCCCGCATTGTGATGTTTCGCTAAGTCAACATGTCAACGGAAAGATGATTTGCCACTATTGCGGATATGAGGAGGCGGTTCATACAACCTGCCCTTCCTGTGGTTCAAAGTATATTGCCGGTTTTAAAGCTGGAACACAGAAGATAGAACAGATTGTAAAAGAACAATTTCCTAAGGCGCGCATTTTGCGTATGGATTATGACACAACCCGGGAAAAAAACAGTTACGAAACAATCCTAGAACGTTTTGCTAATCAGGAAGCAGATATTTTAATCGGAACACAGATGATTGTGAAAGGACACGATTTTTCAAATGTCACATTGGTTGGGATTTTGGCGGCAGATATGTCATTACATGTGGGGAATTTTCATGCTGCAGAGAGAACATTTCAACTGCTGACACAGGCAGCAGGACGTGCTGGAAGAGGTAATTTACCGGGAGAGGTTATTATACAGACGTATGATCCGGAACACTTTGCCATTCATGCGGCGAAAGAACAGGATTATGATACGTTTTATGAACAAGAGATTGCGTATCGGGAGATGTTGCTATACCCGCCAATTTGGAATATGCTGTTAATTATGTGTATTTCAGAAAAACAGCAAGAACTACAACAGGGTATGGAATTATTATCGGATAAGATTTCTGATATTCTGGGAAATCTTCTGCAAAAGGTTCAGATGGTTGGACCGGCAGATGCCACGCTAAGTAAGATAAACGACCGGTATCGGAAAGTAATCTATTTAAAGACAGAGGAATACAATACTTTGGTACAGATAAAAGATGCAATTGAAGTGTATATAAAAGACAACAAGCAATATCAAAATATAATGGTATATTTTGATTTTAATCCGGAAATCAATTTTTAATTTAGGAGGAAATATGGCAATAAGACAAATAAGAATTCAAGGAGACCCGATACTGGAAAAAAGATGTAGAGAGATAACGGAGGTAACTCCAAGAATTACAGAATTAATTGATGATATGATAGAAACCATGTATGAAAGCAATGGAGTAGGGCTGGCTGCACCACAGGTTGGGGTTTTAAAAAGGCTGGTTGTAATTGATGTCGGAGAAGAATTATTTGTAATGATAAATCCGACCATTATAGAAACTTCTGGGGAACAAACCGGGGATGAAGGGTGCTTAAGTTTACCGGGTAAAGCCGGAACAGTAACCAGACCAAACTATGTAAAAGCCCGTTACCTGAATGAAGAGATGCAGGAATGTGAAATCGAAGGAACAGAATTACTGGCACGTTGTATTTGTCATGAATTGGATCATCTGGATGGACACATGTATACGGAAAAGGTAGAAGGTCCATTGCATGATGTGAATTACGAGGAAGAGGAATAATAAAATGAGAGTAATATTTATGGGTACTCCTGATTTTGCGGTCGGAGCACTGGAAGAGATTATCAAAGCCAAACATGAGGTGGTTCTGGTAGTAACACAACCGGATAAACCAAAGGGGCGAGGGAAGGCATTGCAATATCCACCGGTAAAAGAGTGTGCGATAAAATATGGACTGGAAGTGTATCAGCCGGAGAAGATTCGAGATTGGAAGAGTATTGAAACATTGCAGTCCTATCAGCCGGATATTATTATTGTGGCTGCATTTGGGCAGATTTTGCCGCAAGAGATTCTATCCATGCCACAATACGGATGCGTTAATATTCATGCGTCCTTATTGCCGAAATATCGTGGTGCGGCTCCAATTCAATGGGCTGTTATAAATGGAGAAGAATATACAGGGGTAACAACCATGCGTATGGACATCGGTTTGGATACCGGTGATATGATAGCCAAGCGTCAGGTACGGTTAGAAGAAGATGAAACCGGAGGCAGTTTGTTTGATAAGTTGGCAAAGGCAGGAGCGGAACTTTGTGTAGAAACAATGGAAATGCTCGAAAATAATACGGCAGAATTTACCCCGCAGGATAACGAGATTGCAACGCATACCTCTATGATAAACAAAGATTTAGGCAATATAGAATGGGGAAAAACTGCAGTTGAAATCGAACGTCTTGTACGTGGTCTGAATCCATGGCCAAGTGCATATACAAAGTTAAACGGTAAAACCTTTAAAATCTGGAAGGCGAAGGTAATCGAAGATAACAGTACGCAACCTGTGGGCACGGTAGTCTATGTGGACAAGCAATCTATGCACGTTCAGACGAAGGATGGAATACTATCTTTGTTAGAGGTACAAATTGAAGGAAAGAAACGCATGAACATTGAGGATTTTCTGAGAGGTTATACGGTTGAGGCGGGTATCATCTTAAAGAAACTCTAGAAAATGATAGGAGGAGCATTCGGTGTCAAATAGTAATGTCAATATTCGGGAATTGGTATTGGAGATACTAATTGAAGTGATGGAGAAACAAAAGTACAGCCATCTTGTATTGCGAATGGTGTTAGATAAATATCAGTTTTTGACGAAACCGGAGCGAGCGTTCATCACGAGATTAACAGAGGGAGTGATTGAACACGCGCTTGAATTAGACTTTATTATCAACGAATTTTCCACTACGAAAACACAGAAAATGAAACCGCTCATACGTAATCTCCTTCGTATGAGTGTCTACCAAATAAAGTATATGGATTCGGTTCCGGACTCTGCCGTTTGTAATGAAGCAGTTAAAATTGCCAAAAAACGCGGGTTTTCGAAATTGAGCGGATTTGTGAATGGGGTATTAAGAAACATCTCCCGTAAGATTTCAGAGGTCTCTTATCCGCAGGAAAGCACAGATCCGATACGCTATCTGGAAGTGCAATACTCGATTCCGGAGTGGATGGTCCGGCAGTGGAAGGATGATTATGGTTATGAGAAAACAAAAGAAATCTGTAACGGATTTTATAAGGACCAGGCAATCAGTATTCGCACCAATCGAAATAAAATATCACCGGAAGAGTTGAAATTAAAATTAGAACGTGAGGGAATTAAGGTTGAAGATATTCCTTTATTACCGTACGCTTTTGATATTTCCGATATTGATTATTTGAATTCTCTGGAGTGTTTTCGGCAAGGGGAATTCTATGTTCAGGATATTAGTTCCATGATGGTGGCAGAAGCAGCATCACCAAAGAAGGATGATTATGTTATAGATGTTTGTGCGGCACCCGGAGGAAAAAGCACACACATCGCAGAGATGCTGGACAATACAGGAATGGTTGAAGCAAGAGATTTAACAGAAGGTAAAGTTTCACTCATTGAAGAGAACCTGTTAAGGCATGGTCTGAATAATATGTGTGCGGTACAGATGGACGCCACGATTATGGATGAAGCATCTGTGAATAAGGCAGATGTTTTGATTTGTGACTTGCCGTGTTCGGGACTGGGGGTCATAGGGAAAAAGACGGATATCCGATACAAAATGACTTCGGAGAAAATACAGGATTTAGTCGAACTGCAAAGGAAGATTTTAGATACGGTTTATATGTATTTAAAACCGAATGGCACATTAGTTTACAGTACATGTACCATAAACAAAGCAGAAAATGAACAGAATGTGGAATGGTTTTTAGAAACACATAAAGAGTTTGAACTGCTATCGATGCAACAGTATTATCCGGGGGAAGAAACACATGATGGATTTTTTATTGCAAAGATGAAGAGGAGAATGGCATAGTATGCAGGAAAGACCGGACATAAAATCCATGAACTTGTCAGAATTGACTAATTATATGGAACAAATTGGAGAAAAGAAATTTCGTGCAAAACAGATTTATGAATGGATACACAAAAAACATGTAGAGAATCTGTCAGATATGACCAATATTTCAAAAAATCTGATTGCAAGATTGGAACAGGATATAACTTGGACACTGTTGAAAAAGGAACAGGTACAGATATCGAAAGCAGACGGAACCAGAAAATATCTTTTTCTATTAGAGGACAATCATGTAATCGAGAGTGTTTTAATGAGATATAAGCATGGAAATTCTGTCTGTATTTCGACACAGGTTGGTTGTCGGATGGGATGTCGATTCTGTGCTTCCACATTGGATGGCTTGGTCCGTTGCCTGACTCCGGCAGAGATGTTAGAACAGATTTATCGAATTGAAGAAGATATTGGAGAACGTGTATCCAATGTTGTGTGCATGGGAACAGGTGAACCGTTGGATAATTTTGATAACGTTGTAAAATTTATTGAATTGTTAACAGATGAAAATGGGTTGAATATCAGTCAGCGGAATATAACCGTATCAACATGTGGTATTGTTCCCAAGATAAAAGAATTAGCAGATTGTCAATTGGCAATTACATTGGCTTTATCTTTACATGCGTCAAATCAGGAAAAACGATTACAGCTTATGCCAATTGCAAACAAATATGATATATCGGAAGTAATCGAAGCATGTGCATATTATTTCGACAAAACGAAAAGGCGTATTACGTTTGAATATAGTCTTGTAGGGGGTGTGAATGATTCCTTGCAGGAAGCAGAAGAATTGGTACGTCTGTTAAAGGGTCTGAATTGTCATGTCAACTTAATTCCGGTCAATCCAATTAAAGAGAGAGATTTCGTATCATCGAATCAGGATGCAATCCGTACATTTAAGGACAGATTGGAAAAGAATGGATTAAATGTTACAATTCGAAGAGAAATGGGCAGAGACATAGATGGAGCATGCGGACAATTAAGAAGACGATATAACCAGGAACATAAGACCTCGGGTTAAATGGCAGAGTTGCAATTTAGGCGTGGTTATGCTAACATTATCAAGATGTAGAATGATATTTTTGCATATACTTGTAAAGTAAGAAGCCTTTGTGATGAAGGGAATATATAGAAAGGGTTTAACAGATGAAGACATTTTCCATAACAGATGTTGGAACAAGAAGGGAAATGAATCAGGACTACTTCTTTTCGTCTGAGACGAAAGTTGGGCCATTACCGAATCTGTTTATTGTAGCAGACGGAATGGGTGGACACAAAGCAGGTGACTATGCATCGCGCTATACCATTGAGCGCATAGTGGCTTCGGTTTCAAGATGTAAGAAGAAAGAACCGATTCTGGTCTTTCGCGAAGCAATTCAAAAAGCGAATGAATTGTTATTGTCAGATGCCAAAGAAGATGCAGAGAAAACGGGCATGGGAACGACGCTGGTAATTGCAACGATTATAGATGATAAGATGTGTGTTGCGAATATTGGAGACAGTCGCTTGTATATCATTGGGTCTGAGATTACTCAGGTTACCAAAGACCATTCGCTTGTAGAAGAGATGGTCCGTATGGGGAAATTGGACGAAGAACTGGCAAGAAAGCATCCGGATAAGAATATTATCACAAGAGCGGTTGGTGCGACAGATGAGTTAGAAGCAGACTTTTTTGAAATCACACTAGAGCAAACAGATTACGTTTTACTATGTTCGGATGGCCTGACCAATATGGTGAAGGACGAGACAATTAAAGACATTGTATTAGATAATACTACACTGGAGGAGAAAGCGACGAATCTGGTTAAATTAGCCAACCAAAACGGTGGTAGCGACAATATAACGGTTATGATAATAGAACCATTTTCCGGAGAGGTGAGAACATGTTAACAGAAGGAATGTATATAGCAGACAGATATGAGATATTAGGTAAGGTCGGAACAGGCGGAATGTCCGACGTATATAAGGCAATGGATCATGTATTGGGACGTAATGTTGCCATCAAAGTATTAAAAGCAGAATTTGCAGAGGATAGAAACTTCGTGTCTAAGTTTCGTACCGAAGCACAGTCTGCTGCAAGCTTGGAACATCCAAATATTGTAAATATTTATGATGTTGGAAGCGAGAATGGCCAATACTTCATTGTAATGGAGTATATCGAGGGAATTACGCTTAAGACATATGTTGAGAAGAAAGGTCAGCTTACCTTTAAGGAAACCGTTAGTATCGGTATTCAGGTGGCACGCGGAATCGAAGCGGCTCATAATAAGAATATTATTCACAGAGATATCAAACCGCAGAATATAATTATTTCGACGGAAGGTAAAGTGAAAGTAACTGATTTTGGTATTGCAAGAGCTGCATCTTCGAACACGGTAAGTGCAGATGTAATGGGATCCGTTCATTATGCATCACCGGAACAGGCACGTAATGGCTATGTGGATGGAAAGAGCGATTTATACTCACTTGGTATTGTGATGTATGAGATGATTACCGGTCGTGTACCATTTGACGGAGATACGACAGTTGCAATTGCGATTCAACATTTGCAGGAAGAGATGGTTCCGCCAAGCAGATATGCGGAAGATTTACCGATTAGCTTAGAGAAGATTATTTTAAAATGTACACAGAAGAATCCGGATAGAAGATATCAAACTGTAGAAGAGTTATTATCGGATTTGAGAAGATCTTTGGTATCACCGGATGAAGATTTTGTAGTATTGTTAGCACCGGTTGATAATAGCAAGACAAAAGCAATCAGCCAGGAAGAATTACAAGAGATTAAATCACGTTCCCTTCTGGAAGATGAAGAGGAAATAGAGAACGAATATGAAGATGAAGAGTTAGAAGAAGCGTTTAGTGATGTGGACGAAGACGCAGGAGCCCTGAATCCGAAGATGAACAAGGCCATTAATATCATGTTGATTGTATTAACGGTAATTATTGTAATCGGAATTATTTATATCTTTGGTGTCATCGGTGGATTGTTTAAATTTGGCAGCAAAGATAAAGATACGCAGAAGGAACCGTCTACTCAGGTCAGCGAGGTTACTGAGACAGAAGATGATGGCGAGAAAGTTGTCATGATTGATTTGACCGGTATGACCTTGGAAGAAGCTGAGAAGGCTTTAAAAGCATTAGGACTTGAGATTGAAGTAATTAAGTACGAGATTTCCGATGAACCGGATGGAACGATTCTGGCACAGAAGGAAGAAGCTGGAGACGAGGTATCTGTTGGTTCTGTGATTCATGTAACGGTTGCAGGACAGGATCCGGGTAATGCCGATAGTGTTGAGACTAAGAAAGTTCCACCTGTTGTAGGCATGGAAGAAAAAGATGCGGTTGATACGATTAGAAATGCCGGTTTTAATTATAAGTGTGAAGAAGTAGAGACAACAGACCCGAATATGGCAGGAAGAGTTGTAAAACAAAGCCCTGGTTCAGGAGAATCCGTTGGACTGAATACGACAATTATACTTTATATTGGTAAATATGTAGAACCGGAACCATCGGAGTCAGAAGACCCATCGGAGTCAGAAGACCCATCGGAAGACCCATCGGAACAACCGTCGGAACAGCCATCCGAACAGCCATCGGAACAACCGTCCGAAAATCCGCCTACAAATCAGGCATTGTGGTTGGACTTGTATTATTGGGGTAGTGATGAAACAACATTCCCTGTAGAATAGAGGAGTCTCTATGCAAGGAAAGATTATAAAAGGAATCGCCGGCTTCTACTACGTATTTGTAGTAGAAGCCGGAATTTATGAATGTAAAGCAAAAGGGGTCTTTCGGAATAGGAAGATGAAACCTTTGGTTGGCGATAATGTAGAGATTACTGTTTTGGATGAGACGAATCGTAAGGGGAATATTATTGAGATTCTCCCTCGAAAGAATGCGCTCATTCGTCCGGCAGTAGCCAATATTGATATGGCGTTGGTTATATTTGCGACAGCACAACCGGAGCCAAACCTTAATTTATTAGACAGGTTTCTTTGTATGATGGAATATCAGAAGGTGCCTGTCACCATTTGTTTTAACAAGAATGATTTAATTCCGGATGAAGAAAGAACCTATTTGAAGGGGATTTACACTCCGGCAGGATATGATGTTATATTCACAAGCGCGCGCGAAAATTATAACATAGAGGAATTAAAGACTCTGTTAAAGGGTAAGACAACTGCGGTAGCGGGACCGTCCGGTGTCGGCAAATCCTCCATTATCAATTTGCTGCAAAGCAATGTATATATGGAAACCGGACAGATAAGCCAAAAAATCGAACGTGGAAAACATACAACAAGGCATTCGGAGATTATCCCGATTATAGAGGATTCCTATATTATGGATACACCCGGGTTTAGTTCAATGGATGTACCGGGACTAGAGAAAGAAGAACTTACATTATGTTATCCTGAGTTTGTGGAATATGAGAAAAACTGTCGTTTTTATGGATGCAGTCACATTAACGAACCGGACTGCGGAGTGAAAGAGGCGCTTGCGTTAAATCAGATACATCCGATTCGCTATGAGAATTATAAGAGAATCTATGAAGAACTAAAAAACATTCGAAAATATTAGGAGGACGTATGAACTGTTTATCACCATCAATTTTGTCAGCAGATTTCTCTATTTTGGGAGAACAAATCAAACAGATGGATCAGGCAGGTGCGCAGTATGTGCATATTGATGTTATGGATGGAAGCTTTGTACCGAGCATATCATTTGGAATGCCTGTCATTCGTTCTATTCGCCCAATTACGGACAAGATGTTTGATGTACATCTTATGATAGAGGAACCAATTCGTTATATTAACGATTTTGTAGATGCCGGAGCGGACATTATTACAGTTCATGCAGAAGCATGTAAGCATTTGGATCGTACAATAGACGCAATTAAGGAAAAAGGTGTATTGGCAGGCGTTGCTTTGAATCCTGCAACTCCGCTGGAGAGTCTTCGTTATGTTCTGGATAAAATAGATATGGTTTTAATTATGACGGTTAATCCGGGGTTTGGCGGACAACAATTAATCTCGTATACCATCGAAAAAGTAAAGGATTTAAGTAAGATGCTGAAATCTAACCCTAGAAAAATAGATATTGAAGTTGATGGTGGTGTGAATTTGGGAAATGCCCAGACTCTGATAGATGCCGGAGCAAACATCTTAGTAGCTGGCAGTGCTGTATTTAATGGAGACATTACAGAGAATACACAGGCATTTTTAAATCTGATGAAGGAATAATAAGATGAAGTATGTTTTGATTACAGGTGGTCTCATTGAAGAGGCGTTTGCAAGAAATTATCTAAAGATACATTCGTTTGATAAGATGATAGTTGCAGATTCCGGTCTTGAATTTGTAAAGGCAACAGATTGGATACCGGATGTGATTGTAGGCGATTTTGATTCCGTACAGGAGACAACATTAGAATGGTTCCGGAAGCAGGATTCTATAGAATGGATAGAATTAAAACCGGAGAAATCAGATACGGATACCGAACATGCAATTCGCGAGGCGATACGACGCGGTGCCACAGATATAACAATTCTGGGAGCAACCGGAAGTCGGTTGGATCATGTGTTAGGAAACATCACTTTATTAGGAATCGGTCTGGAGAATCATGTAACGATGCGAATAATAGATTCCAAGAATCGGATTCGATTGCTGGATG
>JAZUQL010000118.1:0-30331 GCA_045605685.1 Lachnospiraceae bacterium | reverse complement strand
AAAGACCTTGTCACACTAAAGTGTGAAAGCTTTTCCTATAAAGCAAAAACGCTCCGCGTGGATGCGCACTCGCGCGTACAAGGAAGATGTCGCTGTCGCGACCGCGCTCGGCGCAAGAGTCCGCTTGCGGACTCTTTGTTCTTTCACCGAGATACTATATTGAAAAATTCGAACAAATCTTTTATGGCACTGCAAGATTTTGGAAAATATTTCATAATTGACGGAAAATCGTTGATAATAAGGGAAATGGGAATTGATAATGCAACGATACATGATGACTTTTCCATTTACAAAACAAAAATCCTATGTAATAATGGAAAAGGTCGAAGTTAAATGTAGTAAAAGGAGAAATTATGGATATTTTTGGAATTTTAACCATGATAGGCGGACTTGCGTTGTTCTTGTTTGGAATGAATATTATGGGAGACGGATTGGAAAAAGCATCCGGCGGTAAGTTAGAAAAGATTCTTGAGAAATTTACTTCAAAACGTTGGGCGGCATTGTTATTAGGTGCCGGTGTTACAGCGGTAATACAATCTTCGTCAGCTACCACAGTTATGGTTGTTGGTTTTGTTAATTCAGGTATCATGAAATTAACACAGGCTGTTGGTGTTATTATGGGAGCAAATATTGGTACAACCATTACCTCATGGTTGGTATCTATGACAGATATTTCTTCCGGTAATATCGTTTTAAATTTGTTTAAGCCATCATCCTTTACGCCGATTCTTGCAATAATTGGTGTAATTATGATTATGACTGCGAAGGATAATGATAAAAAAAGAAATATCGGTAATATATTATTAGGATTTACTGTATTAATGTTTGGTATGGATACGATGAGTGGTGCGATGAAACCATTGGCATCAAACGAAGGATTTACCAGTATTCTTACCTTGTTTGAGAATCCAATCCTAGGTTTGATTGCAGGTGCGGTTTTGACTGCTGTGATTCAGAGTTCTTCCGCATCGGTTGGTATTCTACAGGGATTATGTGCAACTGGCGTGTTAGGCTATGAAGCAGCAATTCCGATTATTATGGGTCAGAACATTGGAACTTGTATTACGGCGCTGATGTCATCTATAGGAGCAAGTAAGAATGCGAAGAGAGCATCCATGATTCACTTGTCGTTTAATGTAATAGGGACAATGATTTTTATGATTGCCTTTTATTGTGTAAATGCGATTGCACCATTTGCTTTTTTAAGCCAGCCGGCTACAAAGGCGGGTATCGCAGTAATTCACAGTTTATTTAATATAGGTTGTGCTGTTATTTTATTCCCGTTTGCAAATCAACTTGTAAAACTTGCTACATTTATTATTCCGGATAAGAAAGATGAAGAAGAAGAGACAAAGGATGTATTCTCTGTATTGGATGAACGTTTCTTGGACAAGCCGGGATTTGCTATGGGAATGTGTAAAGACGTTGCCGTTAAGATGGGAGAAGAATGTAAGCGGGCACTCTATATGGCATTGGATTTGATTCATAATTATAATGCCGAGAATGCGAAGCAAGTGATTGAACTGGAGCAGAGTGTTGACAGATACGAAGATGAGATTGGTTCTTATTTGGTAAAACTCAACAACAAAGACCTTCCACAGGCAGAGAGTCGTAATTTATCCATCCTGTTACATTGCATTGGAGATTTTGAACGTATCTCGGATCATGCCGTTAATATTATGGAATCAGCAGAAGAGATGCATAAGAAATCATTGGAATTTTCGCCGAAAGCCAAGGAAGAATTAACCGTATTTGCACAGGCCGTTCGAGATATTTTAGATGAAACAATCGATGTTTTTGCAAGAAATGATTTGGATAAGGCGAAAGTGATTGAGCCATTGGAACAAGTGATTGATGTTATGACGGTAGAAGTAAAACAACGTCACATCAAGAGACTCCGTAAAGGAAAGTGTACGATAGAACTTGGACTAATTCTTCAGGATATTATTACGAATTTTGAACGAGTATCCGATCACTGTTCGAATGTTGCGGTTTGTATGATTCAGGTAAGCGAAGATGGTTTTGATACACACGAATATCTGGATGATTTGAAAGCGGAAGGTAATGTATGGTTCAACGAGAAATATGACGAGTTGAAAGAGAAATACAAGTTACCGGGAAAGACAGAATCAGAGAAAGAGAAAAAATAGCATTAAGGAAACCTTACAAAGTTTGTGCATTTTCGGATGCACAAACTTTTTGTGCGAATACCTCAAAAAAGGAGAATAAAATGTATCGTTTAATTTCACAGTTATTGATGTATGGAGATATGGAGCAAGACGAAATCCTCTATTGCCTGGGTGATATTTTTGTACGTTTCGAGGATGGGAATTATAACAAAACGGAATTAACAAGAGAGATAAACAAACAGATGAAACGTCTTCTAAAGCTGGCAACAGATTACGGGTTTGATGAGAATCTGTGGCATAATTATCTGACATTTCTGCTTATGACAAATGAAAACCCGTTTAGTTTAACTTGCGAGAAAGTTGGGGCAAGCGAAGGAAGCGTTAACGAACTGGTGCAAAATGATTTTTATATCTTCTTAAAATTATTCCGATATGATTTTTCAGAGATAGAAAAAGCGTTAGACATAAATTGTTTTACGAGGATTTCCGACTATAAAGCAATTGTGAAAAAAGACCTCATGTATAACAAAAATGTAAGCAAAATGGTTCGTTCGTTAAGTGACTCATTGGGAAAAACGACAAATGAAAAGGAATTTTTTGAAGTTATTACGAATTTCTACAAAGACTACGGAGTTGGAATGTTTGGGTTAAACAAAGCGTTTCGTATTGAGACGGATGAAGCAAACGGCATCTCTTTCTGCCCAATCAATAATATGGATTCGGTCATGTTGGATGATTTGATTGGCTATGAAATTCAAAAGAAAAAATTAATCGATAACACTCGTAGTTTTGTAGAAGGAAAGCGTGCCAACAATGTATTGCTTTACGGAGACAGCGGAACCGGTAAGTCGACAAGCATAAAAGCCATTGTGAATGAATATTACGATCAGGGTTTAAGAATGATAGAGATTTACAAACATCAATTCCGCTATCTGTCTAAAATTATTTCAGAAATCAAGAATCGTAATTACAGATTTATTATCTATATGGATGATTTGTCCTTTGAAGAATTTGAAATTGAGTATAAGTTTTTAAAGGCAGTAATCGAAGGTGGAGTCGAAACGAAACCGGATAATATTCTAATATATGCAACCTCAAATCGCAGGCATTTGATTAAGGAGAATTGGAATGACCGAAATGATATGGATACAACCAATGATAAACATCATTCTGACACCATGGAAGAAAAATTATCATTAGTAAACCGTTTTGGTGTTACCATTAATTATTCAAAACCGAGTCAAAAAGAATTCTTCCATATGGTGGCGGAATTGGCAAAGCGTGCAGATATAGGAATGACAGAAGAAGAATTGGCTGCCGAAGCGAACAAATGGGAATTGGCACATGGCGGAATCTCAGGACGAACCGCACAACAGTTTGTAACTTATTTGGAAAGTCAGAAAGAGGATTAGATGTTATATCAGATTAGTAATGGAGAAGTTGAATTTGCAGATGATATTATTTTGCAACAATTAAATTTTGAGATTCGTAATACGGAAAAAATTGCTGTAGTTGGCCGAAATGGTAGCGGAAAGACAACGCTTTTGAAAGTTATTTCAGAGGAAATGGAACTGACCAATCAAAGTCAGGCATGCATATCTAAGACCGGGAATCTGCAAATTGGATATTTGAAGCAGATTGCCTTCGAAGACCCTTCTATCTCGTTGGAAGAAGAAATCCGAAAAGTTTTTGCACATATGGAGCAGTGGAAAAAAGAACTGGAGCTGGCAGCAAAAAATCTTGAAACGGATTATTCGGATGAAAAAGTAAAAGCATATACAACAATGGAAGAACAGTTTAAGGATGCCGGAGGGTATTATTTTGAAAAAGAATATGATGTATTAATCCGTAAGTTTGGCTTCTCGGAAGAAGAGAGGAAAAAGCCACTCAGTGAATTTTCCGGAGGGCAACAGACGAAAATTGCATTTATTAAACTATTGTTAAGCAAACCGGATATCCTTCTGTTAGATGAGCCGACCAACCATCTGGATATTACAACGATACAATGGTTGGAAGGGTATTTGAAGAACTATCCGAAAGCGGTGGTAATTGTCTCTCATGACAGAATGTTTTTAGATAATATTGTAGATGTCGTATATGAAATCGAATATGGAGTATTGAAACGATATCCGGGTAATTATACTAATTTTGTTAAAAAAAAGCAGGAGAATTACGAGAAACAACGGAAGGATTATCAGGCACAACAAAAAGAAATCGAACGTTTGCAGAAAATTATAGATCGCTTTAAAGGGAAACCAACTAAGGTGTCTATGGCCCGCTCCAAGGAAAAGGCGATTGCACATATGAAATTGATTCAGGCGCCGGAAGAGGCAAACCTAAAAACGTTTCACGCAGAATTTGCAATCGGAAAAGAAACCGGTAAAGATGTATTGCTTATGAACGAATTGGCAATCGGATACGATCATACGTTATCGGTTGTGTCATTGGACTTAAAAAAAGGGGAAAAATTGGGAGTTCTTGGTGGAAATGGACTTGGCAAGTCAACTCTTTTAAAAACATTGGTTGGGAAACTACCGGCGAAATCCGGGGAATTTAAGTTTGGTGCCAATGTTGAAATTGGTTATTTCGATCAGCAGATGGCAATGTACCAGAGCGATAAGACAATATTAGCAGATTTTTGGGATGCGTATCCGACGCTGACAGAAACAGAAGTTCGTAATGCGTTGGGGGCATTTTTGTTTACAGGAGAAGAGGTGTATAAAAATGTTTCCACACTTTCCGGTGGAGAGAAGGTGCGTCTTGCTCTTTGTAAAATTGTCAAGAGAAGACCGAACGTGTTGATTCTGGATGAACCAACGAACCACATGGACATTGTGGGAAAAGAGACATTGGAAAATATGTTGAAAGAGTATAAAGGGACTCTGATATTCGTGTCGCATGACCGTTATTTCGTAAAGAAGATCGCAACCGGATTGCTGGTGTTCGAAGACGGGACAACGAATCAATATCCGTTTGGATATGAGCAGTACCAGGAGAAATTGGACCGTGATGCACAGGCAGAAGAAGGCCTTTATCGGAAGGATTCTGTTTTGGGCGGAGCAATCAGTCAAAATGGAAATAAACAGAAAAAGGAAGAGAAGACCTATTATAATCCTGGAAAAGAGCGTTCTAAAATGGAACGGAAGCTAAAACAGGCAGAGGAAAAATTAGCACAAAAAGAAGAACAACTCGAACAGTTAAAAACGGAATTATTAAATCCTGCTTACCAATCCAGTTATTCGAAATTAACTGAAATACAGAATGAAATAGAGGAACTGGAGGCGGAATTATTGCTTGATATGGAAGAGTGGGATCAACTTGCAACACAGTTGGAATCTGTATAAATAGAAGTGGTAAAAAGAGTTGAATTGTGTGACAATTATAGAATATTTTGAAAAATTGAACAAATTCTAATTGCTTTTATTTGCATTTGTGGTATAATAATTACATGATATTTAGGTATCAAATAAATGGCAAAGGGGTTGTTTACCATGAGAATTACAATTACAGGAAGAAATATTGACCTAACAGATGGCTTAAGAAGCGCAGTGGAGGAAAAACTTGGAAAATTAGATAAGTATTTCACATCAGATACAGATGTGTTTGTAACTCTTAGTGTAGAGAAGGAGAGACAAAAGATAGAAGTTACCATTCCGGTAAAAGGACATATTATTCGTTCCGAACAGGTAAGCAATGATATGTATGTATCAATTGATTTGGTGGAAGAGATTATAGATAGACAGTTAAGAAAGCATAGAACCAAGATTGCGAATAAGAAACATGCAGAAACCGGTTTTTCTCCGGAGTTCTTAGATGTTCAGGATGAAGAAAGTGAAGAGATTCAAATCAAACGTACAAAGCGCTTCGGAATGAAGCCAATGTATCCGGAAGATGCCTGTGTTCAGATGGACTTGTTGGGACATGATTTCTTTGTATTCCGCAATGCAGAAACTGATGAAGTGAACGTTGTATATAAGAGAAAAGGAAATACGTTTGGTCTGATTGAACCGGAGTGTTAAGAAGTATGCTACCTTAAACGCGTATTGCAACTTGACGGAAATAAGAGAATTCGGTACGTTTAATGTGACAGATATTTTTTGGGGAAATATCTGGTATTGACGGGGGTTCTTATTTTCAAAGGAGAAAGGTAATAGCCACATGAACAATACGAATGGGAGGTATGCAGAATGCGATATTTGGACACCGCTGGCAACGCAATTGTTTCACAGATGGGAGAAGATGTGCTACCCACAGCACATGAGACAATTTGGCGCAGGGGTTTTAGAGTGGGACAAGACAGAATTGAAGGTACTGGAAGAACGGGTATATGAATTTGGAAGTACCATTCACAAGAGTGACAGCCTGGAGAGGAAATTGTTTATCTCCATGGTTCTGTTGATTCGGAATATGAAATTACAAGATTCGGCTAATGAATGAGACTGTTAGTTTATCATAGAATCTGTTTACAAGAATCTTAGTCAATGATAGGGGGGCCTTTTCTATTTGCTTAGCAGGTAGAGGAGGTCTTCTTTTTGCTTTCTTTGCGGTAGATTATTGAAACTTTTTATTCCTTATTTTAGTAACTCATAGTATAATAGGAACATAAGTGTTTTTGGAAAAGAGGAAGAAATAATGGATATTGTTGTAATAGCCGGAGGACTTAGTACGGAAAGAGATGTCTCTTTTAAAACAGGCGGGAATGTGGCAAGAGCATTAAGAGAAAACGGACATAGAGTTATTTTGATTGATGTATTCATGGGATACAGCGATAAAGAGGAAGATTTGACAGATATTTTTTCAAGAGCGGAAGAAGTCAGTATAACCGTAGGAGAGATTCCGGAGACCGAACCGGATTTAGATAAAGTAAGAGCACAAAGAACTGACAAGTCAGATTGTTTCTTTGGACCGAATGTAATCCGATTGTGTCAGATGGCAGATATCGTGTTTATTGGACTACATGGAGAACATGGTGAGAATGGTAAGGTTCAGGCTGCGTTTGATTTATTTGGAATCCGTTATACGGGGAGTGATTATTTGAGCAGTGCGATTGCAATGGATAAAAACCTTACCAAGAAGATTCTGGTACATGAGGGGATTCCGATGCCAAAAGGGATTGCCATGAGTAAAAAGAATCGGAACAATAATGTGAAAGAGTTACAGCTTCAATTACCATGTATTGTCAAACCATGTTGTGGAGGGTCTAGTATAGGAGTAACCGTCGTAAACTCAGAGGATGAATTTGTAAAAGCATTAGATGATGCTTTTCATTGGGAAGACGAGGTCGTAATTGAAGAATTCATAAAAGGGCGTGAATTTTCCGTAGCAGTAATCGAAGGGAAGGCGCTTCCGGTTATTGAGATTGCACCATTGCAGGGATTCTATGACTATAAGAACAAATACAAGGCGGGCAGTGCGGTTGAGACATGTCCGGCAGATTTGCCTACAGAGATTGCCGCAGAGATGAGCCGCTACGCAGAGCAGGTGGCAGGAGTGATTGGACTTACTACGTATTGCAGGATGGATTTTCTGTTAAATGAACAGAATGAAATATTCTGCTTAGAAGCCAATACGCTTCCGGGTATGACAGATACCTCCCTAATTCCGCAGGAGGCGGCCGCGGTGGGAATTCGTTATCATGAATTATGTGAGAAAATCATCCAAATATCTTTGAACAAATATGAGGTGTAATAATGTCAGAGAATGGAATGAAGAATATGACAATTGAAAATATTGCAGCAGCCTGTGACGGTTCTTATTTTGGCAATCAGGAACTCTTGCAGAAGGTCATAAAGGGTGTTGTTATAGATAGCCGTAAGGTAGATGCAGATTATCTGTTTATCCCGATAAAGGGAGAACGTGTAGACGGACATGATTTTATCGAGACTGTATTTGAAAAAGGGGCTGCACTTGTTTTGTCTGAACATACGTTGCAAAATCCAAAAGGTCCTTATATCTTGGTAGAATCAACACTACAGGCCATGAAGAAACTGGCTGCATTTTATCGGGAATCATTAGATATTAAGGTGGTTGGAATTACAGGCAGTGTAGGGAAAACAAGCACAAAAGAGATGGTTGCATCGGTTCTTTCAACCAAATATCAGGTTCACAAGACAGAAGGAAATTTCAATAACGAAATTGGATTGCCACTGACGATTTTTCAGATTCGTCAGGAGCATCAGGTGGCTGTTCTGGAGATGGGAATCTCTGATTTTGGAGAGATGAGCAGGTTGGCCGCTATGGCACAACCGGATTATTGCATTATTACCAATATTGGGTTATGTCATTTAGAGCAGTTAAAAGATCGAGATGGAATCCTACGTGCCAAGACAGAGTGCTTTGAATATATGAAAGCAGACGGTGTTGCAATTTTGAATGGAGATGATGATAAATTAGCGACGGTTTCATTTGAAAATAAAGCAGGTTTGTGTTTTTATGGAATACAACGGGAAGAAGAGCAGGATTTAAATCTGGAGGTATATGCAAGTAATATATGCAATCAGGGTGTGGAAGGGATTACGGCCACCATTCATGTGGGACGGGAGGCATTTCCGGTAACCATTCATATTCCTGGAGAACACAATGTATATAATGCACTGGCAGCAACGTCTGTTGCAAGCTTAATGGGATTAAGTAAAGAACAAATCCGGGAAGGCATAGAAAATGCAAAAACAATCAGTGGAAGAACTAATTTTATTCGGGTAAATGACTATACTATTATAGATGATTGTTATAATGCGAACCCAGTGTCCATGCGTTCTGCAATTGATGTTTTGGAGAAATCAAACGGCAGAAAAATTGCTGTGTTGGGAGATATGGGCGAACTTGGAGCAGACGAGAAGCAATTGCATTATCAGGTGGGAGAATATCTCGCTTCAAAAGAAATTACAATTCTTATGTGTACCGGGGAACTGGCGTTAGAATATAAGAAGGCGGTAGAACAAGCGGGAGGCTGTAAGGTGTACTATTATGAGAATATGGATTCTTTAAAGGAATCCATAAAAGATATTGTGCAGCCGAATGATACGATACTAATAAAAGCTTCACATTTTATGGGGTTTTCAGAACTTGTAGAAGCGTTAAAGGAATAAAAGAGAGGTAAAAAGAATGCAACAGAATCCAATTATTACAATCGAAATGGAAAACGGAGATATCATCAAAGCTGAATTGTATCCGGAGGTGGCACCGATGTCGGTTGCGAACTTTATCAGCTTAACGCAGAAGGGGTATTATGACGGACTTATTTTCCATCGTGTTATCCGCGGATTTATGATTCAAGGTGGCGATCCGGAAGGCACAGGAATGGGTGGTCCGGGTTACAGCATCAGAGGAGAGTTTGCTCAAAACGGATTTCCGAATGATTTAAAGCATACAAAAGGCGTGTTGTCTATGGCTCGTTCTATGATGCCAAATTCGGCAGGCAGCCAATTCTTTATTATGCATGAAGATGCACCACATTTGGACGGAGCTTATGCTGCATTTGGGAAAGTAATCGAAGGTCAGGAGAATGTAGACAAGATTGCAGAAACAGCAACGGATTATATGGATGCACCACTCGAGCCGAAAAGAATGAAAAAAGTAACGGTTGAGACTTTTGGTGTAGAATATCCGGAACCGGAGAAAATGTGATTTTTATGAATCAATGGAAAGTATTTTTATACAAAGAAGCAGAGGCAGCATCCGATCCTTTTCTATGCAAATGGATAGCTACACAATCAGATGTGCATATATGTTCACTTGAAAGTGATGCAATGCAGGAAGATGTTATAGGGAGATTGAAAAGGGCCGGATTTGTAACGCAAGAAGCGTTATTTTTATCTGCAACAGATGAGACATTACAACTGGCGCAAAGTTTGAAAATTGCGCCAGTTGCTTTTATAAATAAGGATTATCCGAATCAAACGTATGCCGGTGTGGAAATACTCATAGAAGGATTTGAAGAAGTGGATACAGAATTTTTGAATCGAATCTATTTAAGATATCACCGACAGCCATGGCAGATTGTGGAGACAAATCGATGTATTGTAAGAGAACTAATGCTTGAGGATTTGCCACAGTTAGAGGAGTTATATCAGAGTGATGGTGTGACGGAGTATGTAGAACCTTTGTTTGAACACGAAAAAGAATACGCTTACCAAAAGGCATATATTGAACATATGTATCGATATTTTGGGTATGGAATGTGGCTGGTATTTCAGAAAGAAACCGGGAGATTGATTGGGAGAGCAGGATTAGAGCACCGGGAATACGAGCAAGATACTTTAATAGAGTTGGGATATCTGATAGAACCGGGATACCAGAGGCAAGGATATGCAACGGAAGTATGCGAAGCGATTTTGAAATATGCCCGGGAACAACTGGAGTTAGCAAGTATAAATTGTTTCATCCAAGAGGGGAATCAGGCATCGATTCATTTGGCTTATAAACTAGGGTTTCAAAAAGTGTCTGAAAGTTCGGTAAATAGCCAAAAGATGTATCGTTTTTTGTTGATTTTTTAGGGAAAATTTAATATAATAAATCTATTATAAATCTTTAAGAAATCGGTTGTGAATGGGAAGAGGGTGATTTTGTTGACAGAGTTTATGACAGAACAAATTGAACAAATTGAAAAAGAATTCCATTCAAAAGTAGGGAGTATTCGTCCGCTGGAAGAGTTTGTGCCTCCGGAGGTGTTGTACGAGGAACTAAAGGAAGCAATTCGTAAGTATCATCCGTCAGCAGATATATCCTTGGTTGAAAAAGCATATACTGTTGCGGAGGCTGCTCACAGAGGGCAGGTGCGCAAGTCCAAAGAGGCATATATTATTCATCCTTTATATGTTGCAATTATTCTGGCAGAACTGGAACTGGATAAAGAGACGATTGCAGCAGGTCTGTTACATGATGTCTTAGAAGATACGGTGATGACAGAACAGGAGATGCGAGATGAGTTCGGAGAAGAAGTTCTGTTATTGGTAGATGGTGTGACGAAATTGCGTCATTTGCACCTGTCTGAGAATTCAGGAGAGGGGAAGGAGAAGAAACCGGACCGTCTGGAGATGCAGGCAGAGAACCTTCGTAAGATGTTTTTGGCGATGGCGAAGGATATTCGAGTTATAATCATCAAGCTTGCCGATCGATTGCATAATATGCGTACATTGAAGTATCAGTCTAAGGAGGCGCAATTAAGAATTGCGCGCGAGACGCAGGAGATTTATTGCCCGATTGCGCAACGACTTGGTATTAGTAAGATTAAAATTGAATTAGAGGATTTATCTTTAAAATATATTGATCCGGAAGCGTATTATGATCTGGTGAATAAGGTTGCCGTAAGAAAATCTGTCCGGGATGATTATGTGCAGAGTCTGGTAGATGAGGTTAGTGTCCACATCAAAGAGGCGGATATTAAGGCACATATTTATGGAAGAGCAAAACACTTTTTTAGTATATACAAGAAGATGGTGAATCAGAACAAGACCATTGATCAGATTTATGACTTATTTGCTATCCGTATAGTTGTAGATTCGATCCGCGATTGTTATGCGGCACTTGGAATCATGCACGAGAAATATAAGCCGATTCCGGGTAGATTTAAGGATTATATTGCAATGCCGAAGCCGAATATGTACCAGTCTTTGCATACTACACTGATAGGGCCAAGCGGTCAGCCGTTTGAGATTCAGATTCGTACCTTTGAGATGCATCGTACAGCAGAATATGGTATCGCAGCTCATTGGAAGTATAAAGAGAGCAATAATGGCAATGCAACAGCAACAACGGTTACGGAAGAAGAGAAATTAAGTTGGTTAAGACAGATTCTGGAATGGCAACAGGACATGTCGGATAACCGGGAATTTATGAGTCTCTTGAAAAGCGACCTGGATTTGTTCTCAGATACCGTATTTAGTTTTACACCAACCGGTGAAGTAAAGAATCTGCCAAATGGTTCGACAACAATTGATTTTGCGTACAGCATACATTCGGCAGTAGGGAATAAAATGATTGGAGCGAAAGTCAATGGTAAGTTAGTTCCAATCGATTACAAAATACAAAATGGCGATCGAATCGAGATTATCACTTCACAGAATTCGAAGGGACCAAGTCGGGATTGGCTGAAAATTGTCAAGAGTACGCAGGCTAAGAATAAGATTAACCAATGGTTCCGTAGCGAATTAAAGGAAGAAAATATTCTACGAGGCAAAGAATTGCTTCATACTTATGCCAAAACAAAAGGGATTAATCTATCCGATATTAACAAACCGGAGTACCAGGAGAAAATCATGCATAAGTATGGTTTCAGAGATTGGAATTCCTGTCTGGCAACAATCGGTCATGGAGGCCTAAAAGAAGGCCAGATTGTAAACCGAATGTATGAGGAGTATCGCAAAGATCATATCATGCCTCTGACAGATGAAGATGTCTTAGATAATATTGCAGAGACGAAGAACGAACAACCGATTGTAAAGTCTAAGAGCGGAATTGTTGTAAAAGGTCTTTATGATGTGTCTGTTCATTTTTCAAAATGCTGCAGCCCGGTTCCGGGAGATGAGGTAATTGGTTTTGTGACAAGAGGAAGAGGCGTATCCGTTCATAGAACGGATTGCGTTAACGTCATGAATCTTACTGAGTTTGAAAGAGAGCGACTCATAGAAGTAGAATGGCAACATGGAGAAGAAGGGATTCTGGGGGATTATCTGGCGGAAATTAAGATATTTTCGAATGACCGTTCCGGCTTGTTGGTTGATATTACAAAAGTATTTACGGAGAAAGAAATCAACATCACTACGTTGAATTCGAAAGTCGGAAAACAAGGTATTGTTACAATAGAACTTGTGTTTAAGACAAAAGGAAGAACACAGATTAGCAATATTGTAGAGAGATTAAGACAGATAGAAAGTATTATAGATATTCAAAGAACCACCGGATAAGGTGGTTCTTTGAGTGATAAGAGGGAGAATAAAATGTCAAAATTAAGAGTAGAAACTTATGTGGTTGGTCCGGTTAGCACCAATTGTTATTTTGCGGTTCATGAAGAAACGAAGGAAATTCTTATCATTGATCCGGGTGATTGTGCCAAAGAATTAGAAGAAAAAATAAAAGAAAAGGAATACAAACCGGCGGCGATTTTGTTGACACATGGACATTTTGATCATGTGGAGGCAGCATCTGCGTTAGCAGAGGCTTTCGGTGTATCAATCTATATTCATGAAAAAGAGAAAGAAACGTTGGAAAGCGAAGAGGGAAATGCAGCGTGGATGATTGGAAAACCAAACCAATATCATGCGGATATCTTTTTGAGGGATGAACAGGAGTTGGATTTGGCAGGATTTCATGTCCGTGTGCTTTTTACACCGGGACATACGAGTGGAGGATGTTGTTACTACCTTCCTTATGAAGATGTGGTATTTTCCGGAGACACACTATTTTGTATGTCCGTGGGTAGAACAGATTTGCAAGGCGGCAGCATGAGCGATATCGTTCGTTCCATTAAGGAAAAACTAATGGTACTTCCGGATAAAACCGTAGTATATCCGGGTCATAGTGAGATTACAAGTGTAGAAACAGAGAGGATGTATAACCCATACCTATGATAGTAATCGTTTTTGATAAACCGAATTTTGAATATGATGTGCATTCGTTAATAAAAGCATTTTTTCCAAAAGAAGAAATCGAGATGTTCTATACAAAGGATTGTGATGTAAAAGATAAGCAGTTAGCCTGTTCCAATCGTTTTGTAGCAGAAGAGATTCCAAATGCGAGTGAAGTTTTTGAAGTTTTTTATCAATCGGATTGTGTCGAGATTAAATGGACGAATCGAGAGGAAACAATTAATTTTACGGTTGATTATGAAAACAGAAAAGCGACGAAGAATCAATTGAAGAAAAATCTTTACCAGCTGTTGGCAAAGGGGACCGGTAAGACGTTGCCATGGGGAACCTTAACCGGAATCCGGCCAACTAAGATTTTTATGAAAATGTTGGAAGAAGGGCAGTCGGAATCCGCCATTAAACAATATGTGAAGCAAACATACATGGCGGAAGATGAGAAGATTACGTTAGCAATGGATATTGCCAAGCGGGAGCGAAAACTATTAGAATCCATTGATTATGAAAATGGATACAGTCTTTATATCGGGATTCCATTCTGCCCGAGCACATGTTTCTATTGTTCATTTACTTCGTATCCACTTGCAGTATGGAGCAATCAGGTGGATGCATATTTGGATGCATTGGAGAAGGAAATTGATTTTACTGCACAGAAGTTCTATCACAAAACACTCAATTCGATTTACATAGGTGGTGGAACTCCAACAACGCTTTCGCCGGAGCAGATGGACCGTCTGATACGTAAGATAAAATGTAGTTTTGATTTAAGTCATTGTGTTGAATTTACAGTTGAGGCAGGAAGGCCGGATTCTATTACGAGGGAAAAACTAATGGTTCTTCGAAAAAATGGAATCAGTCGAATTTCTGTCAACCCACAGACCATGAAACAGGAAACACTGGATTTGATTGGGCGTCGTCATACGGTGGAACAGACAGAGGAGAGTTTTGCCCTGGCAAGAGAATTAGGGTTTGATAATATTAATATGGACTTGATTCTCGGGTTGCCGCAAGAGACCCTTTCCGATGTAAAAAATACAATGGAAAAATTAAAAGCACTAAATCCGGACAATATTACAATTCATTCACTCGCGGTCAAACGTGCAGCGAAACTAACCATTTTTAAAGATTATTATAAAGATATGAAAATGGTGAATACACAGCAACATATGGATTTATGTGCCGATTACTGTGCACAAATGGGATTGGAGCCTTATTATCTGTACCGTCAAAAAGGAATGGCTGGCAATATGGAAAACGTCGGATATGCCAAAAAACTTAAGGCGGGTGTATACAATATCTTGATTATGGAAGAAAAACAGACTATAATTGCACTGGGTGCAGGTGCAACAACCAAATTTGTGTTATCCGAGAAGAATCCGGATGGCAGTAACCGCATAGAAAGAGTGGAAAATGTCAAGGACGTTAAGAATTATTTGGAACGTATTGATGAAATGATAGATCGTAAGATGAAAAAAATGGAGGAAATCAAATGGCACTAAGTAAGAAACCGGTTAATGGAATGAAAGATATTCTGCCGGCGGAAATGGAAATACGTGATTATGTAACATCCGTAATTAAAGAAACGTACAGAAGCTTCGGCTTTACTCCGATAGAGACTCCTTGTATGGAGAATATTTCCAACCTAAGTAATAAGCAGGGAGGAGAGAATGAAAAACTAATCTTTAAAGTGTTAAAGCGTGGAGAGAAGTTGAATTTAGAGACAGCAAAAGAGGAGTCGGATGTAGTGGATTTTGGAATGCGCTATGACCTGACGGTGCCTCTTACTCGTTTCTATTCGAATAACGCCAATGATTTGCCGTCGCCGTTTAAAGCACTGCAGATTGGAAGTGTTTGGAGAGCAGATCGTCCTCAGAGAGGACGCTATCGTCAGTTTACACAATGTGACATTGATATTTTAGGAGAACCGAGCAATCTTGCAGAGATAGAATTAATCACTGCAACAACAACGACAATTGGTCGTTTGGGTTTTCGTAATTTTGAAATACGTATTAACGAACGTCGCATTTTAAAAGCGATGGCGGCTTATAGTGGATTTGAAGAATCAGAATTTGACAGTGTCTTTATCACATTAGACAAGATGGATAAGATAGGTGTAGAAGGCGTTGCAGTAGAACTGGAAGAGAATGGTTATCCAAAGGCTTCTATTGACAAGTATTTGGATTTGTTCCGCTTGCTTGAGGATAAAAAAGATGTTACCGAAGGAGTAAAACTTTTGGCAGAAACTTTGGGTGATTACATGGACGAAGAGATTTTGACCAATATGACAGAGATAGCAGACGCCGTTAATCAAACAAAATCTGCGGAATTTTCACTGGTATTTGATCCAACGCTTGTGAGAGGAATGAGTTATTATACCGGAACCATATTTGAGATTGCAATGCCGGAATTAGGTGCAGCATGTGGCGGCGGCGGACGTTACGACAAAATGGTCGGAAAATTTACCGGAAATGATGTTCCGGCATGTGGTTTTTCAATCGGATTTGAAAGAATTATTCTTCTGTTGATGGAGAGTGGTTTCCAGATTCCGTCCAGCCCGAAAAAAGTGGCATATCTGGTAGAGAAGAAATGCGATGCCACGAAACTCGTAGAAGTAATGCAACAGGCAAAGGAAGCCAGAGAAAATGGACAACAGGTTCTGGTGGTTCGCATGAATAAAAATAAAAAATTCCAGAAAGAACAGTTGGCAAAAGAAGGCTATCAGGAATTTGTAGAGTTTTTTGCAAAATAGTTTAAGAAAATGGTATTAGAAAGAACTCGTATGAATGTGCGGGTTCTTTTTATTAAACAATAAAAGAGGGGAAAATATGGGGAGAATAATTGGAATTGATTTAGGAACTACAAACAGTTTGGTGTCTGTTTGGGAGAATGGAAAGAGCGTATTGATACCAAACTCATCACAAAAATATTTAACACCAAGTGTTGTCAACATTGATAAGGATGGAACGGTGTATGTCGGAGAAGTAGCCAAAGAGCGAAGTGTGACAGACCCAACCAATACAGTATCTGTTTTTAAGCGGTTTATGGGCGTCGATAAAACGTATCGAATCAGGGGTAAGAACTATACTCCGATTGAACTGTCTTCTTTTATCTTGCGTAAATTAAAACAAGATGCAGAGTATTATTTACAGGAACCGGTAGAAGAGGCGGTTATTAGTGTGCCGGCGTATTTTAATAATGCAAGTCGAAGTGCAACAAAAAGAGCAGGCGAACTGGCCGGATTAAAAGTAGAGCGAATCATTAACGAGCCATCCGCTGCGGCACTTGCGTACCAACATGTCAATAATCTGGAGGACGGAACTCTTTTGGTGTTTGACTTCGGCGGAGGGACGTTAGATGTATCCCTCGTAGATTGTTTTGATAATATTGTGGAAATTTTAGCGGTAAGCGGAGATAATCACTTGGGCGGTAGCGATTTCGACCATTTGTTGTATGACCATTTTTTATCAGAACATGATTTGGATGAAAACAAGTTATCAGAAGAAACAAAAGCAATTTTGTTGTCTCGGGCAACGAAATGCAAAATAGCGTTATCGAAGGATGATACAGCTTCTATGTCCATGACAATTGGAAAATGCGATTATACGACACAAATGGATAGAAAGAATTTTATCCGTTTGTCTGAAAGTCTTCTTGCACGTGCATTACAACCAATCAAGAAGGTGCTTATGGATGGAGAAATGGCGGTAGAGAATTTATCGGGAGTAGTCTTGGTAGGCGGCTCATGTAAGATGCCGATTATAAAAGATTTTTTGGAATATACACTGGGAATGACAGAGATATCTGTTGTGGAACCCGATTATATCATTGCCCTGGGGATTGGGGTATATGCCGGGATAAAAGAACGGCGGGAAGATGTAAAAGATATGATGCTGACAGATATCTGTCCGTTCTCATTAGGAACATCAGTTTATTCCCCATTAGATAATACACACGGAAATATGTTCTTTATAATTGAGCGTAATTCTCCGCTTCCGATTAGTAGGGAAGAACGTTTGTGTGCACATGAATTGGGGCAAAAGAGGATTACTGTAACAGTATATCAGGGAGAGTCGCATGATGTGTCTGAGAACTGGAAGATGGGAGAAGTGGAAATCCGTATACCGGTCAACTGGAAGAAACGTGAATCGGTAACAGTACGTTATACATATGATATCAATGGTATTTTATATGTGGTTGTAAGATGTGACTCGACAGGAGAAGAAGAGCAACTGGTAATTCAAAACGGAAGTGAAAAATTATCGGATAAAGAGGTGAAGGAACATCTTGAAAAGTTAAAAGCACTCATGATTCACCCAAGGGACAAAGATGTAAACAAAATTTTATTGGAAAGAGGAAATCGGTTATTTGCCGAGGCACCAACATATTTGAGAGATGCAATGAGTCAGAAAATTAAATATTTTCAAGAATGTTTATGCAGACAAGATGAATATCAATTGCAGAAAGTACGAAAGTATTATGAGGATTTTTTAAATTATATTGAAGAGAGTATTGATGTGATGTCTGGATCTGTTATGGATACGGAAGATTTTTACGAGTGGTACAAAGAACATGCGGAAGGGGAGAAAGAACAGGAGGAATTCGAAAAGGAGGAACGACAATTTCAAATGTGGAATCAATATACAAGTTAGGGGAATAGTATGATTATTTGGGATAGATTAGGGATAGAACCTACAGATAATGTCAGAATAATAAAAAAAGCATATGCAAAGAAAGCAAAGGAATGTCACCAAGAGGACTATCCGGAGGAATGGCAACTTTTGCATGATGCGTATGAACAGGCTCTTGCCTTTGCAAAAAGGGATATTCCTCCACAGATTAGAGTGGAGAAATTCCAAATAAGGAATAGAAATCAAAAAGGGATAAAAAAAGAACAAATAGAGACAAAGAAAGGTGCGGAGCAGAAGGATATATCTCCTGGAAAACCAATACGGATAAAAACAGAGTACATCAGAGAGAATGAAATATATTTAGAACAGGAGAATGAATATGACTGGGAATTCGAACGCATTAACCAGCAGGAAGAATATCTTAGAAACAGGATAGAATATGTATCAAACATGGAAACTCTAAAAGAAATTCAAAAGATGAGTTCTAAGAGGCAACTTCAAGCATGGAAAGATTTTATCTTTTCTGAAAGAGTTGCACGTTTATATAGACACCCGGATTTATGGAAAGAAATAATGCTGGCATTAGGGTATTATAAATATCATAAAAGTGTCTATCAGAATTTGCCACAATATTTTGAGAGCATACGGCATATGAACTTGGATATGTCATCTCAAATAATAGGTATGATAAATCGCATTTGTTTTTATTGTGACAAATTAAAAAATGGAAATAAAAATCAGGAAATCACATACCAAAGCAGAATGGGAAAAACGAAATCAAAGAATTCCGGAAAGCAGTTTTTAGTCTTAGTGATTTTGGCAATTCTTGCAACTTTCTTTCGTGTGTGTGTTTCAATGAGTATATAATCCGGAATTGTTAGAAACAGAAGAATTAGACAAAATTTCGTGTATGGATTTTTGCTAATTTCCGTCAGGAAACTAGAAGTTGTTTCATTAACAGTTCAACCACTTTGACGAATATATCTAACTATGATAAAATAACCCTTAGTTTTTAGGATAGTAAAGGAAGGAAGCACATATGGCAGAGTCAATGCAAGGCTTACACAGAAGCCACAGATGTACCGAGGTATCGAATGCGAATATCGGAGAAACCGTTACCGTTATGGGTTGGGTACAAAAAAGAAGAAATTTAGGAAGTTTGATTTTTATTGATTTAAGAGATCGCAGCGGAATCCTACAGATTATGTTTGATGAGAACAGTATAGGAACGGAAGGATTTGGCAAAGCAGGAGAACTTCGAAGTGAATTTGTTATTGCAGTAGAAGGAACAGTACAGAAACGTTCTGCAGCAGTTAATGAGAATCTAAAAACAGGAGATATTGAGATTATAGCAACCTCACTTCGTATTTTGTCTGAGTCGCAAACACCACCATTTCCGGTTGAGGAAAATAGCCAGACAAAAGAAGAAATTCGTTTGAAATATCGCTATTTGGATTTGAGAAGACCTGACATCCAAAAGAATCTTATGCTTCGTAGTAATGTGTTACGTTTGATGCGTGATTTTATGGCGGATGAAGGATTTTTGGAAATAGAGACTCCAATTTTGTGCAAATCAACACCGGAAGGAGCAAGGGATTACCTTGTCCCAAGTCGTGTGCATACAGGCAGTTTTTATGCATTGCCACAGTCTCCGCAGTTATTTAAACAGCTTCTTATGGCTTCCGGTTATGACAGATATTTTCAGATTGCAAGATGTTTTAGAGATGAAGATTTGCGTGCAGATCGTCAGCCGGAATTTACTCAGGCGGATATGGAACTTTCGTTTGTTGATATTGATGACGTAATTAATGTAAATGAGCGTCTCTTACAATATGTCTTCAAAGAAGCCATTGGAGTAGAGATACAATTGCCACTTCCTAGAATGCCATGGCAGGAAGCAATGGATCGTTTTGGTTCGGACAAACCGGATACCCGATTTGGAATGGAACTTGTTGATGTATCTTCCGTTGTGGAAGGCTGCGGATTTGGAGTATTTACAGGAGCATTGGAAAATAGTGGTTCCGTAAGAGGTATTAATGCAAAAGGACAGGCTGACATGCCTCGTAAGAAAATAGACAAATTGGTAGAATTTGCAAAAGGATATGGAGCGAAAGGTCTTGCTTATCTTGCAGTGAATGAAGATGGGACATATAAGTCATCATTTGCCAAATTTATGACAGAAGAGGAACTTACCGCTCTGGTAAACAAGATGAACGGAGAACCGGGAGATTTACTTCTTTTTGCAGCGGATAAAAATGCAATCGTGTGGAATGTGTTAGGTGCACTTCGTTTGGAAATTGGCGAAGAGTTAGGGTTAATGGATGAAAACCAGTATAATTTCTTATGGGTAACAGAATTCCCTCTTTTGGAGTGGTCAGAAGAAGAAAACCGTTTTATGGCGATGCATCACCCATTTACAATGCCGATGGAAGAAGATTGGGATAAGATTGATTCAGATCCGGGTGCTGTTCGTGCAAAGGCATACGATATTGTATTAAACGGTACGGAATTAGGTGGTGGGTCTGTTCGTATTCACCAGCATGATATTCAAGAGAAAATGTTTGAGGTGCTTGGTTTCTCCAAGGAATTGGCACACGAACAATTTGGGTTCCTTTTGGATGCATTTTCTTATGGTGTTCCACCGCATGCAGGTCTTGCATATGGTGTTGACCGCATGGTTATGCATATGGTACATGCAGAATCCATTCGCGATGTAATTGCGTTCCCTAAGGTAAAAGACGCATCTGATTTAATGACACAGGCTCCGGGTACGGTTGATTCGAAACAGTTAGAAGAATTGGGAATCTCAATCATGGTTACGGATGAAGATTAAATGGAGTGCGTGGATGAAAAAGAAAGAGTTCTCAAAGAAGAAATTTTATATTTTTATGGCGATTATTTTCATTGTATTCTTATTGGGAAATAGTATTTTTCTGTATCGCAAGATAATGGAAATGAGCTATCAGATTACGTTGTTGCAAGACAGTAGCAATGTGATTCAAACAAATGTTGCCAATATGTATAGCAATCTGGAGTTAAAACTCGAAGAGGAAAACAGTCTGCTGGAACAATATTCGATTACGGTGACAGAGATAGACTTTGCAAAGTCGTCATATTCTGTAGAAGTACATGCAATTCCAAAGGATTATACGGATGATACGAAGATGTATGTTTATTTTGGAACGACTTCGTATGAACTGGAAAAGTCCGGATATCATTATACGACTTCTGTGACGTTATCCTTAAATACTTTATATGATGGGAATGTCACGTTTTTGTTGGAGGATGGAGATAAGAAATCAACAGAGGTGTGTAAAAGTTATAAAGGGTTTCAGACGGAGTGTGAATCCTTGTTAAAAGGAGAACTTTTAGAGGAACCAGCCTACAAAGACGGCAAATTGCTTTATGAGGAAACCTGTACGTATGAAGTAAAATCAAATGATTTATTTCATTTTGTGAATGTAAACTATATGGTTGAAGTGGATGGAGACATTCTTTACGCACAGGATATGCTATCAGAAGAAGAAGAGAAGAGTCTGTTTGATTTTTCGAAATCAGAAGAGGAAGAAGTCTTTGCTTCTTATGAGATAGAGAATCAAAATGGACAGAAAGAAATCTCGCTAAACCATAAAATATCGGAAGAGAGTGTTGTAAGAATTTATCTATTAGGTATTACCAAAGAAGGATATTCGTTTGAATATACGCTGTTTACAGGGAAAACAGAGGAAGAAGACGGTTTCATGGAGTCTTATAAGAATGGAAAGGGTCAATGTACAATTTTCGATGCAGATAAGAATTGGTATCGAATTCCATAATGTAAATATAGAAGAATGCCGTGGCACGAGCCGCGGCATTCTTCTTTGTTATAAAGATTTCTTTTCTTCATTTGATAGCGGAAGCGTAAAGGTAAATGTAGTTCCGGCGCCCTCCGTACTGACTACGTCTATATTTTCATTGTGAGCCTGAACAATTTCTTTTACGATGGCAAGTCCTAGACCGGTACCGGTTTTGTCCTTTCCTCGTGAACTATCTGTTTTATAGAAACGATCCCATATTTTTTTGATACTGTCGTGAGCAATTCCAATCCCGGAATCCTTGATAGAGATATGTACTTTCTCTGAGCGGATCTGGGTTTTGATTTGAATACTGCTGTTTTTGTGAGAAAACTTTATCGCATTATCAATCAGATTGTACAACACTTGTTGAATTTTATTGACATCTGCAGCAACAAACAGACTATCTCCGGTTAAGATTAAATCAATATTCAAATCTTTTTCCAGGCAACGCCCTTCAAAAGTAATGATTGTTTTTTGTATCATGGAATGAATATCAAAGTCTGAGATATCTAGGAGCATTCCATTCGGGCTAAATTGATTTAAATCCAAAAGGCTCTTTGTTAATTTGGTTAATCGCTCGGATTCAAAGAGGATAATGTTTAAATACTTTTCCTGCATCTCATAAGGTATGGTGCCATCTAGCATTGCCTGAGCATAACCAATAATGGAAGTGAGCGGAGAACGAAAATCATGTGATACATTCGAGATGAATTTTCTCTGATTTTCATCAAAGGTATTCATTTCCTCCGCCATATAATTGAGCGTGTTGGCGAGATGTCCTAGTTCGTCACGGGGACGAATATTAATTTTTTCTGAATAATCGCCTTTTACATATTTCAAAGTTGCTTTGGTAATTTTGTGAATCGGAATGTACATAAATATAATGATTCCAAATAAGAATAGCGAGGAGCACAAAAAAATCAGTCCAAATGTTTTAAAGGCGATATTCATATGGCTGTTGATACTGAGTGCTGTGTAGGAGAATGATTTATGTACCAGAACATATCCGGACACATGAAAACCATCCGTGTATGGATAGTATACCGTAAGTGTTGTTTGGTCGAATTCATTGTAGAAATCGCCGATAACATAATATTCTTCACCAAAATCTTTAATATTGAATTCTTTAATCTGTTTTGTTTTTCCCTGAAGGGCATTTTCAGCAATCGAGGAATCGGATGTTTTTAACAGGACTTCTCCTTTGGTATCGATTAACCAGATATCGGAGGAAGAGCAGTTCGCAATGGAGGTCAGACTATTCTGTAGATCCGTAAGGGACTGTTCGCCACTTGTATAACGCGAGGCATAATCCGTTGCGATAACGGAAGCTTCCCGATATAAGGTGTAAGATTCGGTTTCACGTAGCTGGTTGATGGTATTGTTTTGTGTATAAGTAAAAAGAATAATAAGGGAAAGACCGCCAAATAACAAATAGATAAGCAGTATTTTCAGAAGTAGTGTTTGTTTCATTCTTTCACCTCGAATTTATAACCAATGCCCCATACCGTGCTAATTGCCCATGTGTCATGGTCATGGATTTTCTCGCGTATTCGTTTTACATGAACGTCAACGGTTCGTGTGTCACCAATATATTCATATCCCCAGATGTGGTCTAGTAACTGTTCACGTGTAAAGACCTGATTTGGGGAAGAAGCCAGAAAATATAACAGTTCAATCTCCTTTGGAGGCATTTCGATTGTTTTATTCTGATATAGAACCGAATAATTGCTTAGGCTGATGGTTAAATCCTGATACTCTACCTTTTTCGTGTCGATAGCCGGTTCCTCTTCTTTTGAAGATTGGAACCGTCGTAGGACAGCTTTGGTTCGGGCAACCAGTTCTTTGGAATCAAATGGTTTCATAATATAGTCATCTGCACCAAGTTCCAATCCCAATACTTTATCAAATGTTTCACCTTTTGCAGAAAGAATGATAATAGGTACGTTTGATTTGGTTCTGATTTCTCGACAAACCTGATATCCATCCATACCGGGAAGCATAAGGTCCAATAAAATAAGATTTGGCTGGTATTCGTTAAATTTACGAATTGCCTCATTTCCATCATTCACGATACAGGTGTCATAGCATTCCTTAGAAAGATAGAGTGAAATCAATTCTGCAATGTTGTTATCGTCATCTACGATTAGTATTTTTTGTCTTGTTCCCATATTTGTTTGTCTCCTATTCAAATTCTGCAATTGTTACACCGGCATCCCCTTCTCCAAATTCCCCTAAATGAAATGCCTTAACATATTTTAGTTGTTTTAAATGCATGTGAACGGCTTTGCGAAGTGCACCGGTGCCTTTCCCATGGACAATTCGTACGCTTGGAAGATGGGCGATGTAAGCATCATCTAAGTATTTGTCTAATTTAGAGATGGCCTCGTCGGTCGTCATTCCAATTAGTTTGATTTCCGTAGAAACATAGGAAGATTTGGTCTGTTTGATTTTTCCCATGTTAGTTCTGGATTTGCCTGTTGTATAACCATTATCATCTTCTAAAAGAATCAGGTCATTTTGAGATACTAAAGAACGCAAAATACCCATTTGCACATATAACTCACCTTTTGCATTGGGAAGTGTATGAACGGTTCCTTTTAAATTAAGCGATACGACCTTAACGGAATCACCAATGCGAAGTTTTTTTGGAGGCGTATGTGTCGGAGTGGTTTTATTCTTAGACAAAGTCAGTTTTTGATTGTTGTCTTTTAGTTTTTTTCCAAGAGCGCTACGTTCTTTTTCCATTTGTGCCATTGGGGCGGAACCCTGTCCGTACTTGTTAAAGTTGCGGATGGTTTGATCTGCGAGGTCCTTGGCATCTTGTAGAATTTTACGTGCTTCTTCGTTGGCGTCCTGAAGTATTTTTTCGCGACTTTGTTCTAAACGACTTTGTTTCTCTTCCAGTTTCTGCTTCAGTTGTTCTATTTCTTTTTTGTATTGTTTTATTTGAAGTTGTTCCTCTTCGATTAACTTACGGCTTGCCTCTAAGTCAGCGATTGTTTGCTCAAAATCCTGCTCGTCCTGTGTAATGGTCTCGGAGGCATTTTGTATGATAGTCTCCGGAAGCCCTAATTTGGAAGAAATCGCAAACGCATTACTTTTACCCGGAATCCCAATCAATAGTCGATAGGTGGGACTTAAAGTTTCGACGTTGAATTCACAACATCCATTTTCGACACCTTCTGTAGAAAGTGCGTATAATTTAAGTTCGCTGTAGTGAGTGGTTGCCATTGTGGTCGCACCACGCTGCAATAATTCCTTTAAAATGGCGATTGCAAGGGCAGCACCCTCCGTCGGGTCTGTACCGGCACAGAGCTCGTCAAATAAGACAAGACTTTTTTTATTCGCTTTTTGCAGGATGGCAACTATGTTAACCATATGTGAAGAAAAAGTACTCAGGCTATGCTCGATACTTTGTTCATCTCCAATGTCTGCGTATATTTCGTCATAGATTGACAGCATGGACCGGTCTGCGGCCGGAATGTGTAATCCGGATTGCCCCATTAAGGTTAAGAGTCCGGTCGTTTTCAAAGAAACCGTCTTTCCACCGGTGTTCGGTCCTGTAACGATTAATTGTTGATAGGTCTCTCCTATTTCAATATCGATTGGGACTACTTTTGCAGGCTCCAGAAGGGGATGCCGTGCTTTCCGGATGCGGATGATTCCATCCGTATTAAAGAGCGGGCAGGTTGCATTTTGTTTTTTGGCAAGTGTTGCCTTCGCAAAAATGAAATCCAATTCACAAAGAGTGTCCGCATTGAATGCAAGTTCGTCTTCATTCTGCAGAACGGATTGACTTAATGTGGATAGGATTACCTGTATTTCGTCTCTTTCCTGAGATAGCAATTCGGATTGTTCATTGTTGAGTTTTACAATTGCAAGCGGTTCAATGAAATAGGTGGATCCACTTGCAGATTGGTCGTGAACCAATCCTTGAATGTTTGATTTATGTTCTGCTTTAACAGGAATGCAGTAGCGGTCATTACGCATGGTAATAACGGCTTCCTGCAGATAGCTTCGCGTCGTTGGATTGTTTAAAATGCCATTTAGCTGAGCGTGGATTTTGTTACTCATGGAGCGAAGTTTTGTGCGAATCGTACGCAGTGTCGGACTTGCATCATCTGCAATCTCTTCTTCGGAAAGAATGCATCTTGTAATTTCATTCTTGAGAGAGGAGATAGGATTGAGACCGTCAAACAGGTCTGACAGAGAGTCACTGGCATCCGGATTTTTCTTTTGGCGGTCATACGTAACAGCACGCTTGGCAACTTCCAGTAAAGATGCAATGGTAAGTAATTCTGTCTGATTGAGAATTCCACCAATACGGAGTCTTTGTAAGATGTCTTCAATTGGAGTAAATCCTCCAAAATGCAGTTCGCCATCCGCAAAAATACGAGATAAGGCATCTGCAGTTTGTGTTTGCAGTCTGGTAATGCAATCGCGGTCCGTCTGTGGCGTCAGTTTGGCACATCGTTCTTTGGCGGTCTGACTAAAAGCACAGTCGGACAGGAGATTTCTTACTTTATTAAATTCTAAAGTATGATAAACTTTATTGTTCATTGTTTGTCCTCAAAATGTTCCTATAGTGTTTTTATTATATATCATTTATGCGGTTTATTAAAGGATAAAAATAGTTGCAACACAAGAGGAGAATGCCTATAATATTTAATTATATATTAGTTTTGTGAAGGAGGTTTGATTATGGAAAATAATACGCCTAAGAATGACTTCGTTCGCCGGATTATTAAAGAAAGACCATTGAATAAGAAGAAAGTACTGCAAAGAGTAGGGCTTTCGGCTATATATGCGATTGTATTTTGTTTAATCGTCGGAATTTTTGCAATGGCATTGATGCCATATTATGCCGATATGTTGCAGAATACGATTGCGTCAAATTCAACACCGAGAGTACAGACTACGGCAGAGTTGGATACAGAGAGCGAGGATGTAAGCATTGACCAGGCAGAATTAACACATTATCAGTTAATAATGGATGAGTTATATGCAGTTGGGAATCGTGTGAATCGTTCTATTGTACAGATTACGAATGTACAAAAAGAGAGCGAGGAAGTCTTCGATGAGAATCTTGTGGGTTCGGGAATGTTGGTGTCAGATGACGGAAGTTCCCTGTTTGTATTAACGCATAAGGAACTAATTGATGATGCACAGACTTTGCAGATTACATTTGTGGATGGCAATATAGTGAATGCAGAGGTTTACCAAATCGACGAGATCACACATTTTGCGGTTCTTAGAATATCCAAGGATAAGGTTTCGGACAGCACTTTATCGGCAATCGCACTTGCCACCTTTGCTGCAGATAACACCACAAAAGCGGGAGATGTGGTTATTGCATTGGGAAGTCAGTTGGGTATAAATTATTCTATCATGACCGGTGTTGTGACAGCGGTGAGTGGAGAAGTGTCACATACAGATGCGAATTATAGTGTGATTCTGACAGATATTGCAAGTAACGAGGCGAGTAACGGGATTTTGGTTAATACAAGGGGTGAAGTGGTAGGAATCGTATTTACGGAATTTAATAATTTACATCATAATAATGTCTTGACGGCACTTTCGGCAGACAGCTTAAAGAAAAGGATTGACGCGATTTTATCAGGGAAAGGTGTTCCGTATGCAGGATTAAAGTTAGCAACCGTAACACAACAGATATCGGATAATTATGATATTCCGGTAGGGATTTACATTAAAGAGGTAGAATTGGATTCTCCGGCTATGGATGCTGGGCTCGCAAGTGGAGACGTTATACAGGTGATTGGAAGTGAGGCCGTAACGAGCGTAGGACAGGTTACAAATATCCTTTTGAGTTTATCTCCGGGAGAAACAGTATCTGTTCATGTTATGAGATTGGGTGAAGATGGTTATGAAGAAATGACATACCAACTTACAATTGGAACTTATTAATTGGATAATGGAGGAAGAATGAAGTATATAGAGACTCTTCGTGAGGGAGAAAAGATTAGTGAAATCTACTTATGTAAATATAAACAGTCAGCATTGACGAAAGCAGGAAAGCCTTATGATAATGTAGTATTACAGGATAAAACAGGAACTTTGGATGCTAAGATTTGGAATCCGGGTTCTGTCGGAATTGATGAATTCGATGCAATGGATTATGTTGCGGTTACAGGAGACATTACTTCCTTTAATGGGAATCTGCAATTGTCAATCGCACGCGTGCGGAAAGTGCACGAATCGGAATACGATCCGAAAGATTATTTGCCAACCAGTAACTATAATATCGACGAAATGTATAAGGAATTGACGGATTTAATGGCAACCGTGAAGAATACATATTTAAAAGAGTTACTGAATCGTTTCTTTGGTGACGAGGAATTTGTAAAACGTTTTCAATTTCATTCTGCCGCAAAAAGCGTACATCATGGCTTTGTCGGCGGATTATTAGAACATACTTTAAGTGTTGCGAAGAATTGTGATTTTTTTGCAAGGAGATATCCGGTTCTAAATCGTGATTTGCTTTTGACGGCAGCAATTTTTCATGATATTGGAAAGTTGGAAGAACTTTCGGCATTTCCTGAGAATGATTATACCGACGAAGGTCAGTTGCTTGGTCATATTATGATTGGTACCGAATGGATTGGAGAGCATATACGCAGTATTGAAGGGTTTCCGAAGGTTTTATCCAATGAATTGAAACACTGTATTTTGGCACATCATGGAGAGTTGGAATTCGGTTCACCTAAGAAACCGGCTTTGGCGGAAGCAATTGCACTAAGTTTTGCAGACAATCTTGATGCAAAGCTACAGACGGTGCAGGAATTACTTGCAGGAGTAGCAGATCATAATTTAGAATGGCAAGGCTTTAACCGGATTTTAGATAGTAATATTCGAAAGACCAGTGTATAGATATGAAGAAAAATGATTTATTCGAATTAACAATTACGGATATGGGAACTGCAGGAGAGGGCATTGGACATTATGATGGTATGACTTTTTTTGTAAAAGATGCTTTTATTGGTGATGTTATTTGTGCACGCGTTCTCAAATTAAAAAAGAATTATGGATATGCAAGAGTGGAAGAAGTGATAACTGCTTCCACTTTTCGCGTGGAGCCAAAATGCGAATTGCATCGACAATGTGGAGGTTGTCAGATACAGGCGCTCTCTTATGAAAAACAACTAGAGTTTAAACAAAATAAGGTATTTCATAACCTTATCCGAATTGGCGGCTTTGAAGAAGAAAAAATTCGGGAAGTCATGCTCCCGATTATAGGAATGGATACGCCATATCGTTATAGAAATAAGGCTCAATTTCCGGTAGGAAGAGATAAAGAAGGAAATATTATTACTGGATTCTATGCGTCTAGAACTCACAGTATTATTCCGGTAAGCGATTGTCTTTTGGGAGTAGAAGAGAATGCACCAATATTGGAACTTGTAAGGAATTGGATGGAGCAATGTGCAGTCACGCCTTACGATGAAAAAACAGGGACCGGAATTGTACGTCACATCTTAATCCGTTATGGTTTTACTACGAAGGAAATCATGGTATGTCTTGTGATTAATGAGCGCAAATTGCCGTTTGCAAAGGAATTGATGGATGCATTAAAACAGATAAAAGGTATGACTTCTATTTCCTATAATATTAATTGCAACAACACAAATGTGATACTAGGAGAAAAAACCATCTGTATCTGGGGGCAACCGTATATTACGGATTATATTCATTTGTGTACGATGCAGGGAGAGAACGAATTCGTTCCGACTAAGACAGCAATTGCGTATCAGATATCACCACAATCTTTCTATCAGGTGAATCCGATTCAGACAGAGAAGTTGTATAGCACTGCATTGGAATACGCAGAACTTACGGGAAAAGAGAGTGTATGGGATTTGTATTGTGGAATCGGAACGATATCCTTATTTCTGGCAAAGCATGCAAAACAGGTGTATGGTGTTGAAATCGTTCCACAGGCAATTGAGGATGCACGAAACAATGCGAAGATAAATGCAATTACCAATGCGCAATTTTTTGTAGGAAAAGCAGAAGAGGTATTGCCGGAATTCTACCAGAAGGCAGAAGAAAGCAACATGCTTCGTCCGGATGTGATTGTCGTAGACCCACCCCGCAAAGGTTGTGATGCGATTTGTCTTGACACAATGATTAAAATGCAG
>JAZUQL010000117.1:0-5969 GCA_045605685.1 Lachnospiraceae bacterium | reverse complement strand
ATATCTTCTTATCATACGATTCTCCAATAATTCTCTTTAGATTGCGGACATTAAAATGGTCCATGCAAATCAGATAATCGTATTCTTCTGCATCCTTCTTTTCTACCCGAACGGCTCTCTTCCCTTCACAAGAAATATTATAGCGTTTTAATTCTTCTCGCGCCGGTGGGTATACCGGATTGCCGACTCCCCGGTAAATCTCTTCCGTACTGGTCGCCGCGGAGGCAACGAAGATACGGTCGGTTAGGTTCTCTTGGCGTAATATATCTTTGAAGATGAATTCTGCCATAGGGGAACGGCAGATATTGCCGTGGCAGATGAATAAGATTTTTATCATAGTAATTGTTTGCTCCTTTTTGCCCGGAAATGCCCAGTTTTGCGGGGTATTCCGGGGTTATGGTTAAATTGTTGTTTGATTGTTGCATAGGCAAATTATAGCATAATTTAGCAAGTTGTGACTACCTGTTAGTAGTAGAAATCGTAGTAAAAGGGGGATTCCTACTACTAAGTTTTTTTGAAATCCTCTTCCTTTACTCCAACTGATTTTCTATAGGCTTTAATCCCAATAGAAAATCAGTAAATAGAATTGCATTTAATGCCATCTTTCTATTTGGATAAGTATCATACCAACAATGTGCTATACAATGCCGACCAGGAACATCTGATTTCACTTCTTCCGGCTTAGTGCAATCATAAAAAATGAATTCATCGCAAAAGGATGAAAACATTTTGTCAAATTCATTTTCTTCAATCAACTTTCCAAGATTTTCACGTGTCCTTCGACTAATACGATAACTATTGTCATTCATCTTCTCTTGAATAATACCTTCCCATAAAGTTGATAGTGCACTAACAGTAAGTGCATATTCTCTACGATGATAGGCTTGAACAGATTGAACTAAAATTCTTGTCATATATGAAGGAAGATTCATTTGTCTCCATCTACGTTTAAAGTTATTTATTTCTTCCTTGTCATAATAAGAAAAAATCAGCCTATCAATTCTGTTTACCCGGTTTTTGCTAACCCTACTGGTATTTAGGATTTCAAGCATTGCATCAACAATTCTAAAATCAGCAATCCATCCAGCATATGGAAACCACTTTGCATCGAACATTGCTTTCAGAAATATCTCATTGACTTCTTCATAATCAAAATCAAATCCTATATTCTGAATATTTTCTAAAATACTTACCAAAGGTGAAAAATCTACCGTTTGCAACCACTTACCAAAACCGGATGTGATTGACTGTATTCCTTGAATCACAGGGTTTGTAATGAGTGCAGTTAATCCTGTCGCTAAATTTGTTGCTACGCTTTTACTCCATTCATCAAAGATTCTAAGAGTAGGACTTTCAAATTGATAATCTGAAAATGCAGATTTCATAGCAATTTCTCCTAATGCATGAACTGCACTACTATTTTGTAGGGCTTCGATAGCAGTTCCCATACCACCAAGTATTTCCACAGCTCTACTATTTTCAGAAATTGCATTTATTACCGATGCATTTTCTTGCAAAGCCATTACTGCACTATTTTCACTAATATTATTAATAGTCTCTATTGCAGTGGATGGAACAACAATTTCCGGTACATTTACTACATTCACAACTTGCTGTATTCTTTCCTGTTGTTCCAGAATGGGAGCAACACTCTCTCGGATTTTATCGTTATCTTCTATACTTTTACGCATCAACTCTGTTATATCTTCATACTTATCCATCTATCTTCCTCCACCTTCCAGTGTTGTTCCAAGTACTATGATTATTGTTTCAAAATTGAGTTACACCGTAACATATTTATATTTATGATAACGTAAAACAGAATTTTCTAAACAATCACTATTCATATGAAGCTCTCCAACCTTATTTTTATTTATTACAACTTCGATTATCGTAATTCCACCAAAATGTTGACCAATTGTTTTCGAATGCGGTAACATTATTTCAACATCACTATCCGCTTCAAATTGTAAATCTTCTACCCAATATTTCTTAATATGTATACCATCACTGTCGAACTCCGCATAAAGGACAACATCTTGTTTATTCTCACACTCTCCCATAATATGGCCATCAATTATCATTTTTTCTACATGGTACCTATTGCAAATTGGCTCAGATTTTTGCAATACAGAATCAATGCTCTCCATCACATCAATATATAAACCAACAAAATTTTCATAATATCCAATCAATTCACTTGTACTTTTTGACTTATAAATATTATTGCGATACTTGAAATCCGGAATACATATGTCCCTTTGACCTGAAATTACATCCATAAAAGATGAACCTCCATACAAATCAAGTGTATGTTTCCCGTAATTATATACAGAACGGATGTAACAAACAATCTCGTTTTCCCATAACGATTTCACACAGTTATTTATTTGGGGGAATTTTTCTAATTTTGGGGCTATATTTCTTTCTGTAACGGCTTTATGTTTTAGTCCTAAATTAAGTGATGCATTAATATATTGTAATAAGCAATCAAGCGAATTTGAAATATGCGATACCCACTCCAATGTCAACTTGTTTAAAATTGTGTGAGCATTGTAATTCCAACCCAAAACCTCTACTCTATTATAAAATGGATTTCGTTCACTCTCACTAATATTCTTTTTTCCTATATCTTCATAAAGTTTTGCCGTAATAAGTGCATAATTTAAGTATAATTGTGATGAATATAAAAACTGACGTGCATCTAAAACACATTTTTTTCTCAAAAAATTTTCATATTCTTTCCCTTGGTAGAATTTCATTTTATCTGTATATTCTTGTTTCATTAAAACCACTTCCTCGTTTTAAATTTAATATAAATATTATATCGTCACCCATATCATTTTTCCATAAAAAAACGCCCCAGTATAACCGGAGCGTTTCTGCCACGCAGCAATACTACACTACTTTAAACATTTTCTGCGATACCGCTTTGGCATCATTTTTCTTTTCAATCTCTGCTTGTGCTTTTCTAAACTCTTCCATTCGTTTCACTTCTTCCTCGGCATCATCAAAACTGATATGTGTATACACATTCATTGTAACACTGATGTCCGAATGTCCCATGAGGTACTGTAATGTCTTTGGATTCATTCCCGATTTTGCCATATTGGAGCAATAAGTATGGTGGCATACATGTGGGGTAATATTCGGCATCTGCACTCTATAAATATCGTTATATCTCCCAACCATACGATTGAATCTATGCTGCCAGTGCATTGCTACTAAGGGATTACCGTCATCATCGTAGAAAAGAAATCCAGTGTGACCGTCAATCACCTTCTCCATCTTCGGCGGCTCCCTGTCCTCGATAATGGCTTGGAACATCATTGCCACATCCTCTGTTATCGGAATCTTCCTTTTTCCTGCCTCTGTCTTGGTTTCTTCAATGATGTAACGCATATCGCAAGTTCTTTGTAACTGATGGTCGATGTTTACTGTTCTGTTTTTAAGGTCAATCCGCAAAATTCTGAAATACGCATTCCCGTGTGAAAGAGAATGTACACTACTTCATAATACTTGCTGTAACAAACATCGTCATGCACAAACTTTAGGAACTTCCTCATTTGCTCCCGGCTGATTGCCTCTCTGGTAACACTGTCATTTACCATCTTCCTATTGCAACTTTATTAAAAAACAACTTCGCATCCGATGTTTTCACAGTTCTGATTTTCTTCTGACCAAAAGGCTTATTTGTTAACGCTTATAAATATTCTCTCTATGATATTTTAAATATTCTTTATTTTTTTCTGAGAGCACTATTCTCATATCTTCTCGAACATTCATAAATACCTTGTCATTTTGTTCTAATGCCGCAGAAATAATTATATTTCCATCATCACTAAACGATATCCATCCACCATCAAATAATTTATCATGATTAGGACACAATAATAGACCATTTTCAATATCTAATTTTTCTTTGGAATTACTCGCAGCCCACGGCTTAATATGGCTTGCAATCAAAAAGGCCGAATCACAAACTCCACATAGACAACACTTTGAATATTTCTTTAACAACGTATCTCGAAATAATCCCTGATTAATTCGAACCTTTACTAACGTTTCCTTCTCTACACCCTCTAATCTGCTATTTTCAATTTCTGAGATGATACTTGAATCATCTTGTAAAGAAACAAAATTTGTATTTTGTAATAACTCTAGAATATTATCCAAATATTCCAATGAGATAGTCTGTTTTGATTGATTAAAACTATTAAAATCCGGATATGCAGTTTTTAACATATGCCTATCGATTGGTGTATCAAGATATTCTAATGTATCTGTATCAAATTTATAATATCCGGCATATTCTACCCCATGTTCATCAACTACAGGAGTTTTTCCCAAATCAATCAGCACACCGATTGCTCGTATCATTCCATCATATTGAAATAGAACCAATGTATTTTTAGGACAATTCATCATTGAATTTGGAAAATAATATTCTCCACCACGTGTAATCATTGTATTTTCAAGAAAAAATTTAAACTCTGATTCTTTACTAAAAGTTGATTTATCACTAGGAAGAATCCTAATCGAGGTAATACTATCTTTGTTCATAATGTTCTTCACCTTTCATGTGCTATCTTAATAGTATATCGGCAAGTTTTATTTTTCCTTCTATTCAATTCCTCAAGCGGATATAATATGGGCCATGTTTTCCCAATATTCTCGTACACCATCGACTTATTGTTTTTAGGTTGGTTGTTCTTCTCCCAACTGCCAGAAACCCATATCTAACAATTTCATTTGCGGATATAAAATATCCTCAATAACAAAGCCTTTTCGTACTTCCTCAAATTTATCCATATTCTCTCTGTAAAACTCTGCCAACATAGATAATGATTTAGGATTATAGATTCCCGTTGCCACCTTCTTAGACTTGATTCCTGCAATAAAATACCTGTCATATGCCGGTACGCATCCCAGTGTTCCCATAAGCACCTTGGTGATAAGTGTTGCCGACACATTCTCCTTTATAGCATAACCTTTAACCTCTTCCCTAACACTATTATAATATTTTACAAGAAAATTGCTAAGTTCCTGTATCATTCTCTGATATTCTTGTTCTAAGATGCGTTCGCACGCTGCGCCAAACAACACATTGTATTGGCTTTTTAGAACCTCGTTTACAACCGGGATATGTATTTTATAGTCTTTATGCAGTAAGAACGAGGATCCTCTATACATCCCCCAACTTGCCAAATAGAATGCTAACTGTAAACTCAAATAATCTATATCTGGTTTTTCTTCCTTGCGTGCCTTGTAAAAACTATAATAGCAATGCTCCCAAGAGCGGTATCTTCCATTCTCATCACTTTTTACTTCATCATAAAATTTAGTTGCAGCTTTAACTACTAGCTCTACTGTGTCCATAATATCCCCTCTTCTAAATTGTAATCATTAATATTTTTTTCTTTTCTACAGACAAGGCCCCGACCAAAGTCGGAGCCTTTCCCTTGCGTAGCATAGGTACACAACATTACATTTTTTCTTGCAACTTCTCAATTAACGCAACATCTGCTGGTAACCACTCCACGAAATCCAACTCCGTTTTTGTAAGCCATTTTGCTGCGGCATGTTCTGTAAGAACTAAATCACCGGAAACGATCTCTACCCAAAAACAATCCATTGATAAATGAAATGTAGGGTAACTATATTCTATTGTTTCAATTAATTCACCAACGGCAATTTCCGTATGCAGCTCTTCCATTATTTCGCGTTTAAGTGCTTCTTGTGGGGTTTCACCTTCCTCAATTTTTCCACCGGGAAATTCCCATCCACCTTTAAAATCACCATAACCTCTTTGAGTTGCAAAAATAATTGGTTCTCCATTTTCATTTACTGCTTTAATAATTGCAGCTACTACTCGTATTGTTTTCATGTCGTACCTCTATTCATTTACGATATATTCATATAAATCTTCACGTACAGGAACATCCAATAACCATTCAATCTCGACTGCC
>JAZUQL010000116.1:0-1993 GCA_045605685.1 Lachnospiraceae bacterium | reverse complement strand
TCCTCCTCTTGTAATAAAAGCAACACTAATTGCAAAACTGTCACATCTGAGCAGTTCGTCTTCAATTGAAGAGAATACTTTCTGACCATTCTTGTTATCATTATAAATAAACTGCGGTCTATATGCTAAATTAGAGTTATACGAACTATCTATAAACGCTGTATTAAACCCGCTTTGAAGTTCTGTTATTTTATCTTCTAGCATATCGGCTGTCCCTTTCTCTATACATCCAACTATTCATTTCTATCTATTTCCATTTATTCCTCTTTAGATATTTTATGTAATTCTCTACTTTTCTTATTTATTTCCTTTAGTTCTCTTATAAACTCCATACTGCTGTTAAATTCTCTCTCTTCTTTTTCTTTATCATATCTTTCCCTAAGACTTTCATCTCTAATAATAGCGTTATTAATTTTATTCATCATCCAACTATACTTGTCCCTTACTGATACATCTATTGATTTATCAAGTACGGACACACATTCTTTTATCAGTTTATCAAAGTATTCTTTCTTTTTCCTACCAAACGCACTATAGCCAGCAAAATAGTCTATAAAATACACCCCATCAACGTCTTTTTGTATTCCTGCATAATTTATTTTGATATGATTCATATATTTCATTACATCAATTCCTGCTTTTAATGTTTCACCCAAAAACACTATTCTCGGATATTTTGCCAAATTGGATTCTAATAGATACGCAGCAGTTAAACCCCCACCATAAATTATATCCATTTCATAGTATAAGTTTCCCTTACTAATTCCTCCTCGTAACAAAATAGGGTTATCTAAGCTAGCAAGTGCTATCTGCAATTTTTCACACACATCAAGAAGTGCAGCAAACGAATCATCAATATCTGCCTCAATAAATAAAATAATACTATCCGAAAGTATTCTATAATGAATATGTTCATATGCTTCAATATCCATACCATTCCATGAACATTTGTATGGTCTCGTCTTTTCTCGAACCAATCTCAAAATACTAAGTATTTCTTTGCACTGACTACTTTGAATTAAACTTTTAAATCCTAATATATCCAAAAAGGCAACAAAATGTTCTCTATACTCTCTATCTATATTCTCAACATCAAAAAACAAATCGTCATCTTCAAAATCACCTAAAAATATTGGATTTAAAGACATTCATTCACCACCTCCAAATATGAGCAATACAACAAATTATTTTGCTGTTTTCTGTCTATAAATCTCCTTCAAATCTTCAATCGCAACCTCAGGAGCCATCGTATGAAACATCAAATAGTTTCTCTTCATCGTCTCCACTGGTGCTTGTTTATAAATTACCTTACTAGATTCCTCTGTATAATAATGCCAATATCTATAAATGTATCCTATCCAATAAATCACATCTTTTGAATAAACTTCACCCTTATTATTTAGCTTATCGCCTGCAGCCTCAATGACCTCTTCAAGCAAATATTCTTCTCCTGCCCACTGCATACGATTATATGTCGAATCCAATGCTTTTGCCGTTTCTGAATTCATGAAAGTTTTTATAAACCCAGCACTTCCTATCTGTCTATCTACAGAAAGTTCAAAGAGTCTTCCCTGAATATCACACATTTTTAATTGTATTGTAGTCATGCTTTGCCTCCTATCGCTTGCTCTAGAATTTCATCGAAAAACAATCCTTCTCTACGATAGTTCTTACAAATATCATTCGCCAATGAAGTGCCTTTCACTCGATTAGCCTCTGACACTTCTTTCATAAATAATTTTTCTAAATATGAAATAGGTATTTCTTTTTCTATTCGTACAGCATCACATCCTTTTTGTGTAACTGCAACATATTGTTTTCCAAGTTCTAATGCTGACAAACTATTTACTAATGCTTCATCTGTTAAGCTTCCTTGGAAAAAACTATCAATCACATAAAACATTCTATCGTTCGCAATACTTCCAATAACTAAATCGTTTTCTTCTGTCATGGCTTGATACTTATCATAGAAAGGAGTCCCTTTTACTGTTTC
>JAZUQL010000115.1:0-7477 GCA_045605685.1 Lachnospiraceae bacterium | reverse complement strand
GAAGCTATTCTGAAAGCCATATCGTTTATTTAGTGACAGAGCCAAACAAGCCTACTAACAGTGCTGACTAAGTTTGGACATTTTAGAAACCAAAGCCGAGGTTGTAACGACGCGGTACGCTTGCGTTGTAGTTTGTAGGCATCTTAGGTATCTTCTATCGTTCAACGTATTGAGTAAGTACAGGTAGCACCATTGGAATATATGGCTGTACAACTATTCGGGCTTGCTATCCGCTTTACGTTGCCGATAGTTTTAGATATAAAATACCCCCTATTACAGGGGGTGTTTTTTATTGTCGTACCAGTCGCATATGTGCTTGTATTTACAGAAGAAACATAAGTGATGGCAATTCTTCAAGTAGAAGGTATCTATTACACAGAAGATCGCTGTAATAACTAATGCTACTAAGCATGCTACGAGTATTACCATAATGGCTATCATAGGTGCAGGTGTCATAATTTCATCCTCCACCCATCTGCAACAGTTCCACTTTTAGGACATATATCAAACTTTTCGGAAACGTATTCCAGTATCCACTTCATTTAGCATCCCTCCCGATAAGTTCTAACATAGCGTACTTGATTTGAAGAAGTGTCTGTACAAACATGTACAAATCAATGTCTGACAGGTTCGGTATCTCTCCCATGTTATTGGAAATCAGGGAGTAAAGCTGATTGCATAACAGTAGAGTTTCCCATACCCACTTCTTATTATTAAACTCCTTGATACCTTTCTCCTCGTACATATTAAGTTCGTTCACTTTCATACTCCTTTTCGAGATTAAAGATAATATTTCCAAGAGATACACGTACATCCTCAATTTGTTTTGATGTTTCACTTGCCTGATTAAAAATGTCATCAAGTATGCAAGCTAAACCGCCAAGAAATCCTGTAATCTGGTACAGGTCTTTAATGTCCTGTTCTTTAATCATAATTCCTCCTCCTTTTCAATTTCAAGGTTCATAAGAGTGATTAACACCTTTATTTCCTCTAACAGATTTAGTGGCTCTGTATTAAGCCTACCTGCAAAATCCCTCATAATTGTAGCAAGTACTAAATAAACATCAAGTACAGAAATATCTTTTGATTCAGAACTAATTGTTAGATTTCCGTCTCTTAATTCAGCATAAATTTTAATCATTTTGTTACCTCATTTCGTATGTAGTTTCTACCAATATAGTACCCCCTCTGATTCTCTTTGGTATCAGTTTACCGGGTACTACAAGTCCTTCCTTGAAGTCCTCAAGAGTTCTGTGTACATTCACAAACTTCAGTTCTTCCTCTGTGTGCTTAGCGTTCTGGTCAGGCTGTGTAAGGCTTTCATTGAGAAGGTTCTTACACTTGTCAGGCATACCTGCACAGGTTATGTTGTAGTATGGTTTATCTACAGGCTCTAAATCTTCCGCAACTATATGCTCTATGTAGGTTTTCTGGCGTGCGAAGATTGCGTCATCCCACGACTTCTCCAACTTCCAACAGCAGAAATTAACAGGGTGTACTGTAATTCCTTTAACTTCATCTGGTTCTAAGTCACAGTGAATACTGTCAGTATCTGCATAAATGAAGCCTGATTTATCCGCACCATGAAAGTTCTTCTGAGCTGCCCTGATTGTAAAGTTCCTTGCGTAACTGGTAACCGCAGAACCTATGGGAATATAGCCGGGAGTCTTTTCCTCTTCTCTTTGGTCTACAAATGTAATACTTTTATCATCCTTAAAGAAGATTACTTTGAAACTTGAATCAGGTGTGCTTGCGAACTTACCGTACAAATTGTTCAAGAATAGTTTTGCAAGAGTTCTCATAGCACCCTTTGCTGTCAGCTTGATTTCCTTGTATTTATTAATGTACTCATCAAACTGACCTGCTCTTGCTTCAAACCAACACCCATCAAGTATCTCTGTGTCCACCAGATGGTAATGCTCTTTCATCAGTTCCCAGTCAGTCATTGTAAGAGTAAGAACTACTGTAGTAGGTACTGGTGTTCCGTTCTCATCTTCAATGTACCTATAATACTTTCCATCTGAATATGAGTAAACATCTGATGTACGCAAACACTTTGTAGGCGAATACTTCCAGTTACCTTTTATTTGGATGAATGGTAGGTAACCTGCTTTAAGGTAAAAGCGTGTACGTACTCTCAAGAAGTAGTACCTGTTGTTGATCTTGGCTTCTTCGGGTATGTAATCACCTTTCCAGAATGTAGGATGACCGTATGGAAATACGTTGCCTGATTCTGAGTGCATCATTGAAGGATATAATGAGTTTACATCTGCTGTTACGCCATTGTGGTACAACTTGTTTGCTTTCTCTTCTACCAGATAGCACCATCCACCCCTGTATGATTTCAGTATGTATTGCCCTGCGGTTTCGTAACCGTATTCAGGGTCGATACTGTACTGATAAAGGTTTGGGTACATGTTCTGGTATATTGATTCACCCCCTATTATTGTTTTAAATTCCTGTAGACAGTTACTACCAATGGTTAAGCGTTTGTGCCCTTGGTCGAACATGTACTCAAGTGCTTCTTTAAGGACGAGCACATCATTCTTTATGTACTCCATTTCCTCAGGTGTTATTTCGCAACCTGCGTACCGTACTCCTTTGTACTCCATGTCCAATTTACGATGTTTGGTTTTGAAGGCTTCTCCAACCTCTTTGAGTGTGAAGGGAAACAGCTTTAGGCTATCCCTGAACTCAATGGTCTTGTTGTACTTCTTGACTTTGATTGTGTACCACTGACCCTTGGTTGAAATCATGTACTGGAACTCGTTGTTGTACATGTGCTTCGTCCATTTCATGCGTGTCTTTTCTTCATCTTTTACAGGTAATGTGATGTACGATTGCTTGAATCCGTTTTCAAGAAGATAGCTAACTATAAATGTACCGTCGAACTTTAGATTGTGAAAGTATGCTATGATGTTACAGCTTTTGCTGTAGAAGTACTTGAACATGGCATCAATACTGTGTAATACTGTTACATTGTCCTCGTACAACTCGACCATAGCTGCTGACCACACTTCTGTGTACTCCTGACCGTCATATACTGTGGTTTCGAAGTCACAAGCGTAGGTCTTACAAATCTTCGTCCTCATCTTCGTACTCGTCTATATCTCCTAAGAAGTCTATCCAATCGCTTAACCACATTGATGCTCTATCGTCTTTTTCTACGCTCTCGCCACTGTATGTGATTTGAGCACCTTCCTGTAATATAGAAGTTGCTCCTGAAGACTGTGAAGATAACTTATCAGCAAGACCTGTTGGGTTTTCTGCTCTTACATTTTGAAGTGCTTTATGTGCTCTGTATTTCAGCTCTCTGTTTGGGAACTGATTGATTAAATCAACTGCACGATAGATTGCGTCTTCACCTTCACTTGATGAACTCTTAACAACCTCGTCACCCATAGTACTATCGAGCATATCCATGATTGTTTTTGCTGTTGCTGTCATAGGAATGTATGGTATGTGGTCGGGTTTCTCACCTGTAACACTTTCGTACGTGTCCTTGTACAGTTGTTCTAATTCAGCATGTAGCTTTGAACCTTCCCACGCTTGTATGTCAGCTTCAAGCTGTTCTGACCTGCTTAAAGGTTCTGATGATTCATAGAACCAATCACGGTCGTATTCTTCTACTTCGTCATAACGATTTGCTTTACTTCTGGTAGATAGAATATTTGTTAAGGATGCCTGAGCACTTGTTCTAATGCTACTGTACGCTTCTGATTGAGTGTACCCTCTACTCCTCATACCCCTAACCATGCTCATAGCTCTTCCACCCTTAACTCTGGCTGTACCAGTCGGTGAAGATTCATCCGCTATTCTAAAGGTTGACTGTCTCTGAATAGTGGGTAGAGTAAGTTTTCTAATTCTTTCGTAAGCTTGCTTATAACCACCCCTCGCTAAAGGTATATCTGTTATATCTGATGGAACAGAATACCCACGCTCTGTAGCTATTTTAATATTTCTTTGAAAAGCTTTGTACTGTTTGAAGTACTTTTGCTTCCATTGACCCCTTGGCATATTGTACTCCTTCCTGAATAGAAAAGGTACACAGACCCCGCTTTTCTGTGTACCCTTCTATTTATGTTATCAAGTTGCATCTAATGCAGTTGTGATTATGCCAACGTACAGGAAACGTAATCCCTGTTATTCTTAGTAACTCCTCCGATAACCGCAAGGGTGAAGGGGTCACCATCCATGAGCGTCCAGAGATAATCGAACTCTCTCTTGAACGTAGCACTCATAGTTGAGTAAACAGAACCTTCCTTGGAAAGTATTGCAAGAATCTCAACCATCTCTCCTCTGGAGTTCTCTTCCTCGTACAGAATGTAACCATCAGGTTCGAACGCTGTGCCGATAGCATCTTTCATGTTGATTGACTGTCCTCTGGTAAGTTTGTAAACTTCCTTTTTGCTAAAGTCTCTGCTCTGTTCCTTGATTTCCATTGTACTTTTCTCCTTGTAAGTGTGATTTAGGTTTGTCTATCAATCTGATAGTGTGGTTTATTCGTCAGCTTTCTTGACGATAGTTGCATTGGCGAGGAAGGTTTCCTCAGACATAGCGTACAGATTTTCGTCAATCTGAGTGCTCATAACTTTGACAATCTTAAGGTTGTCATTGTGGTGAATCTTAGCAATAGCCTTAAGGATAGCATTGTCATCCTTGTAGGTGCGAGGGAGTACGAACTCCATGCTAATCATCTTGTCACCTTCAATGTCTACAGCTTTGACTGTGGCTTTTGTAGTTTTAAAGGTTCTGGTTACTTGTGGAACTCTTGCCATTTGTTTGTACCTCCTATTGTGTGTTTGTTTACGTACTTGGCTTGTACGTATAGTGACAACAGGATTCGAACCTGTATGATAGGTGTGTAAACCTACCACGTACCAACTGTCACTACCATTCCAGAGGATTCAAGCACATGCGAACTGAAATGGTCAATATTATAATAGCACATTTTGAGCATATAGTCAAGATAAAGTTATGCACAATATTGTGTGGATAACTGGTGCATAGGTTTTCAACTTATCCACAGAGTTATTAACATAATTAAGTTAATTAACTATTACCAGTATCGTCTATCGTATTGCTCAATAGCGTACCTTGCACGGTCATACCATCTGTCTTGTGTATGGTAACGTGCTTCCTGTGATAGCCTGTCTAATTGATAGTACAGGGTCTGTGTATTGTTGCATCTTAGAGTATCGAATGTAACATCATGGTATATCTGGTAAATCCAGATGCAATCTGAACCTGCCACTAATTCTACATGAATGTCTACATCATTTGTATCAGAGTAGATGCAGTAGTTCAACCAGTCTAACTTTCGTTGTACTGTAAGACTCTTGATGGTTTTAAGTGATTGTTTCATATTACAACTTCCAATCAGGCGAAACTATACCATCGCAATAAAGCCCACCAGATTTCTTTGCACCTGTCATTCTCCATAAGAATGAACCCATTAAATCTCTGAATACAGAATCTTCTGTGTAATATTCATCAACACTATCTGGGTTAAGGTCACCGTATTCAATGTCACCATCTGCGACACCTACCGATAACCAAGGCATGAACACTTCCTCATCATTAATCTGACGACAAATAAACTCCATGCAAGCAACCATTTTCTGTCTTTCTTTGATGTTCATTAAATGTACCTCTCTTTGTGATTGTGTCTACCCATAGGGTAAAGGTACGGACGGAGTCGAACCGTCCTAAACCACTATACCTATCTATTATTGATACCTGCTGTGTGAGAATATCTCTTAATCTCTATAGGGTCATTGTAGCAGATGAACTGTATGTCGTACCATGTCCTGCCAAAGTTGTTGTAAGATGACAGATAGTAACCATTAGTCCTTATGATGGACAGGATATCGTCGTACATGTGATGCCAAGCATAGTACTTGTACATCTTATGATGAATAATATCATCCCTACTGTACAGAGCAAGGGTTACTAAGTGGTTTTCCCTTGTCACTACTGACAGATTGACAAGACAGTTATACTGATTACCGTCTTTATCGTACTCTGTTGTGTAAATTACGATTGCTGTTGCTCTTTTCATTGCTTGTACCTCTCTTTGTGTTTGTGTTTTACCCTTTACAGGCAAAGGCACGGACGGAGTCGAACCGTCCTGTTGTACCGCTGTGCCTATCTCCATCCGTAGTATAAACCCTGACTTCCAAAGTCTACCATTGTATCAGCGTTCAGCATCCTTTTAAATTTATACTGATGTTGTGATGTAGTATTACTCCATGTTCCTAACCTATATACAGTGTTAGTCTCATATACGTACAGAGCAACTGGAGTACTATAACTCTGTAGTACTTGGTAATAGACATTCTCCTCAATGTCATAATCCTTTCCACTATACCATGCTGAACATCTGTTCAACCTATACGGTACAGGGTCACCGAACCTTTCGGTATAATGACGATGAATGATACCAATTACCATGTCACGTGTTGCTTCCATTTGTTGTACCTCCTACGTGTTTGTGTTTGTACGTGCGTTTGTTAATTCATCTAACTATACCTATTATAGCACACTTTGTGTGTACTGTCAATAGGTAAAGGTACGGACGGAGTCGAACCGTCCTATTGTACCACTATACGATACACCATTGTACCTATTATTTTTCCGGAACTTTCGTATCGCCATAGTTCATGGGTGCGGCATATTTCAAGAAGTCAACTTCTTTCATACCGTACAGCTGTTTGTCTGTCTCAACGTGAATGAGCTTCAGGAAAGACAAACCTTCACGAGTGCACTCTCTACGTGCCTGATTGATAGCTTCCTGTTCTGTCTCTGAACCTGTGATAGTTAAAGTTTTAACCTTCAGGTCATCGGCTTTAGGGTCATAGACCTTGATGCTAACTACAGATGTACAAATAGTACGTGTCACCATGCGTTCTCTTGCCATTTCTTGTACCTCTCTTTGTGTTTGTGTTTGTGCCCTATTGGATAGAGTAGGGCTTGCTCTGTGTACCACCTAAAGTTTCATTATGTACACTTGGTTCAGGGTTTACTTGATTGCCCTGTTCATTCTATCCTTGCCTTTAGGTCTGACAGCCTGACCTGTACCGCACTACACACAGTCGGGGTACACCACGACACTTGATGACCGCCCTTTTTGTCTCTATTGTGCTCTTTTCTGTGATAGGTCATTATTTTATGGCTACACAGTATAAGTACTCTGTGCCTGTGACAGCATTTACACCCAATTCCTCATTGGACAGAGTACCACACTTGAAAGGGTACAATACACCTACATACATCTTGACAGGTCTCTATGTAGGGGTCGATGTTATGAAGTAGTCAAGGTTCAACTGTCTTACTATGGTTATAGTATAACAGAATACTATATAAAAAGATATAACAATCCTACGAACTTTCCCCTTTTAGGTACTTTTTCTATAACAATCCTACGAACTTTTTATGGGGAAAACGTCGTACCCATCAGCGGAGATTGCCACCGTGT
>JAZUQL010000114.1:0-1940 GCA_045605685.1 Lachnospiraceae bacterium | reverse complement strand
CTTATTGTTTTATTATTCTTTTATCATTGTCTGCTATATTTTACTTAGATGATATAACAAAAAAGTGACATTTTGTTGCAAAAATATTAAGTGTTTTACAGACTATTTAAAGTTCAATTAAATATACTCATATTTTTTGAGACTCCAAAATTTCTGTGTTAAATTCACATTATCAAAGGGAAAACAAAAGAAATTGAGGAGAAAAAAGATATGAAAAAGACAACAGGAATTTTAGCAATTACACTTTTAACAATGGGAACTTTAACAGGATGTGGAATGAGCACAACAGCGGTAAGTATGAGCAGTACTTCCGTAGAGTCAGTTGTTGCATATAAGATGGAAGAAGAACGGACAAAGGATGTTAAGATTGAAAAAGAATCGGAAGATGACAGAAACTATATTTTCATTGGAGATAGCTATGGAAGCGGTCACACAGAATTTGACGGAGTATTAACCTCTTGGACAACATACGTTCCGAATTATCTTGGATTAGAAGAAGATGACTATTATGCAATGGCAACTCCGGGAGCCGGCTTTGCAAATAAAAATTATTATGGAGTAGACTTTTTATACGAATTAGAGTATGTAACGGAAAATGTAATTCACGAAGAAGATAGAGAAAACATTACAGATATTGTTGTACTTGGAGGTTATAACGATCAGGCATATTCAGTAGAAGAAATTGAAACAGCGATTGACGAATTTTGTGATTATGCAAAAGAAAATTATCCAAATGCAACCGTAAGAGTTGGAGCAGTTGGTTGGTCAACAACAGAAGAAAACAATGATTTAATCTTAGAGAACAGTATTCCGGGTTATAAGAAAGTAATCAATCATGGTGGAAGTTACCTTTATAATACAGAATTTCTTGGAAGATGCCAGGATAACTTCAGCCGTGATGGCATTCATCCAAATCAGAACGGACAGATTCAGATTTCCAGAGGTGTTGCAGAAGCATTAATGGAAGGAAGCTGCCATATACCGGAAAATACGAAATAGGGGTTGCATTTTATGCAATCTCTATTTTTTAGGAAATGAAACTTTTTGAAGGGCTCAAACGTATTATCTGTGAAGGGAACAAGAGAGGAACCAAAAAATATGGAAATAGAACGTCACTATGATTTTTGCGATGCCGGAGTAATAGATAAGAAAGAGTATAAAGAGATGAACGATGTATGTATAGATTCCAACTTACAGAGGTTTCTGCTTGTTATATGTTTCCTTGCTCTTCTTTGCTTACCGGTAAAAGGAGTGACGATGCAGGATAGTGGTTTGTTGGGTTTGTCAGGGCTTCTTTGGGTAGAAAGTTGCTTGATGCTAATCTTCTCACGCAGACGTAAAAAATTGGAGGAACAAAGATTTTGCATGGTAGGGGAGGAGATTTCCTACAATGTTTCCTTTGGTGAGAAAATACTACTGAAGGGGAAGGATAATAATTCAAAGGAAATCGGCTACGACTTAGTTCGTTCGATTCGAGAAACTGCGAAGTATTATATACTGATACTGGACGCTAAGTTATCGATTACGGTGTCAAAGGACATAAAGGGGGCAGATGAATCGGCTGAATTTATTCCATATCTGATTCAAAAGTGCCCGAATTTAAAAAAGAAAAAAGTAGCCAAAATGATGCCGAAAAAAAAGCTCATTTTACTATTTTTTAGTATTATTACAATGGTTTTTTTACTTAATCTACTATTTTTTATTTTATATTAACCTTCTTAAAAGAATCGTTGTCGGATTGGTCCGGCAGCGATTTTTTACTTTATAGGAAAGACCTTGTCACACTAAAGTGTGAAAGTTTTTCCTATAAAGCAAAAACGCTCCGCGTGGATGCGCACTCGCGCGTACAAGGAAGATGTCGCTGTCGCGACCGCGCTCGGCGTAAGAGTCCGCTTGCGGACTCTTTGTTCATGTGAAACTTTTTTAGACCTTAAATGGTA
>JAZUQL010000113.1:0-4607 GCA_045605685.1 Lachnospiraceae bacterium | reverse complement strand
TTCTCCTCTGAGATTTTGTCTCGCATTTCTTTATTCGTTACAGCAAGAATAATCGGAGACTGTTTTCCCATACCTGTAGCTGCATAAGTTCCTGCCTTAATAATTGCGTCAAGTTTCTCTGCTTCTAACATATCCGGTTTGAAGTTTCTACAGCTTCTTCTTGTTTCTAATACTTTTAAAGTTTCGTTCATCATGATACCCTCCCTATTCTCTGATAAAATTAGTCCATACATGATCTTCCGACATTGGAAGTCCAAATTGTTCTTTACCAAGTGTAATACTCTTCATCAAAAAAGCCATGTTTCTTGCAAGCACACGCATCGTCTGCCTGCCTTCTTCATCCAACTTCGCTTCTCCCGGTGCTCCTCCATGAACACTATTCCAATATTGACTGGATGCAATCGGCATATTGGATATCGTGAAGTATTTGTTCAATTCATCAAAGGTTGCAGAACATCCTCCCCTCCTTGCACAAACTACACTGGCTCCAACTTTCATCGTTTTATCAAAATGTGTGCTATAGAATAATCGATCCAAACAGGCGATTAGTGTAGCATTCGCCGATGCATAATATACCGGACTTGCAATCACCAATCCATCTGCCTCTTTTAGTTTCGGTGCAATTTCGTTTACTACATCATCAAATACACATTTTCCCGCTTTCAAACAATGCCCACAAGCAATACATCCTCGTACTTCCCGGTTCCCAATCTGAATTGTTTCCACCTCAAATGCCTGTTCCCGGAAGACTTGTTCCATTTCCTGTAATGCAAGCGAAGTATTTCCATTGCTTCTTGGACTTCCATTCAGAAGTAATACCTTCATTTACACTCTCCTTCCTTCATTTTCTGCCCTACATCAAACATAAAATGAACCTTTTTCTTCTTCACAAACTGCTTAATCTTTATCTTCCATTCCGTAATACCCCCCACACGATACGCAAAACAACATCAACGCTATTGTTGTCAACGGAGAAATCACCGTTTTAATGCTATTCTCAAGCACAACATACGAATTGTATGTTGTGATACCCATCTGTTTTATTATGATTCCATTCATTAAGGCGGAATACGACACGAATAATCTCAGAACACCGGCAATTATTAAAAGCACAATTACTTTTTGTTTTGTTCTCTGTTGTTTGGAAACCATCATTATAACCAAACCAATCATGTACACGATTAAGAAAGATATTGTCTGGATGAATAGACCGATTGGAATCACATTTTCCCTGGTTCTGTATAAGTTTGTCCCATTTAATTCTCTTAATACCGGCTGTAGCAATGTCATCACTATGATAATAAGAACCGTAACCCCTTGTATAATGGTTGCACTCAAAGAAAGTGCCTTCATCCCTTTTAATTTCATATTTTTTCTTCCCCTTCTTCCTTTATTGCACTTGAACTTCCATCGTTCCTATAGAAAGTAAAAAAAACAATTCCCAATAATAAAACGATTGTCACGGCAAAACCACCTTCCATTCCAAAAGCTCCTCCATGCATTCGTTCTTTCCCTTCCACCATGGTCGTTTGAAAAATTGTATCCATATTGTTAATACCACTTACAGGAATCCCATAGAAATTCCCCTGCACAAAATTCCATACGGAGTGAAACGCTCCGACTCCCCAGATGTTTCCTCTTTTTATAAAATAAAGTGATGCGAAAATTCCAAATAGTGTCAGATTAATCATTGCTAACGGCGTTATCCCCGGATTGGTTATATGCAAAATCGCAAACGCAACTGCATTAAACAGGATTGCCACTATAAGTGGATAACGTCGGGCAACAGATACTAAAAAATATCCCCTGCATAGAACTTCTTCTGCCATTCCTTGCACCATGAATCCCAGTGCAAAGCAGATGATAATTCCCGGCGCAACGGAAGCGGAAATTCCCTCAAATTGTATCGAGCCCGTCAAGATGCAAATAACAACTGCTGCCGAAAAAAGTATAAAACCTGCCAGTAAACCAATCAAGTATTCCTTCAGCATTCCTTTTTTTACAAATCCTAGTGTATCACCTTTTCGATTCTGCAAGATTCGGCAAAAAAGGAGAACCACTATAATCATCGCAACTGTGACAAATAAAGATGCGATCAGATAGAAATTGGAACCTGAGAACTCTGTCAGGAATTCATTCGCTTCCGTGCCATCTGTCTTGGCATAACCTTCCACAATGTAACAAAACATTGTAATGGGTGTAATCAGAACCGACTGACCGACTACACACACAAGATACACCAGTAGAAAAATTAATACTTCCAATGCCCAGTGTAACCCTTTTTGTGACTTTGATGCCTTCTGAATTATCGACGGTGTTTTTAAACTTATTTTCATACCTACCCCTCCCAATCATTCTCATCATAACATAGTCTATATCGCATGTCTAAAACAAATTGGGAAATGCATAAATCTTTTCACATTACCCAAAACATGCTATATTTACTGTATCTGTATAAAAATGAGGAGGAATCATATGAATAATAAAGAATTGGTTTTGAAATTTTATGAGGAAGTATTTAACGGTTGGGACACATCTCATCTGGAGGACTATGTATCCAATCATTATAAACAGCATAATCCAACTGTTGCAGATGGCATAGAAGGATTCCGTACTTTTTTAGATAAGTTTTTATCCATGAAACCTCATATGAAAATCTCTAAAATCATCTGTGAAGATGATATTGTAGTCGTGTTCTTCCAGTGCACGATGGGCGTAAACGGCATGATAAACAAAGTCTTTGATATGTACCGAATTGAAAACGGGAAACTTGCAGAGCACTGGGATTGTGTAATGCATGACATCGGAGATATGGAGTGTGCCCATACGAACGGACAATTCTAAGATTAATGATACTAAAATATCATTTATAAACTACTGATCCATTGGTGGTTTTCCGGCCAAATGTTCTTTAATGAAAGACTTTTTTCTTTCACGCAGCATTAAATGAAAAATAGGCAGCCATTACTCTGACTGCCTACCCGCTATTGAGATATGGTTCGGCTTTACCCTTGCCTCTCTACGGACACTACACACAAGAATAACTATATCCGTTTATCCGGAGCTAATAGCAATTTATCTATCACTGGATGAATCATACTTGTTTCTGTGATAAAAGCTGTAAGGTCTTTGTATTCACATAATTATCCACTACATAAATACTCTTTCGGGCCTGTTGATATATATCTATGTACGCTGCATCTACTTCGAACTTCTGACCTTTATAGATAACAAAATTTTTGAAATCCTTATCTGAGACAAAGTTTTCATTAAGAGTATCTATACTTCTTTGAATTCTATCAAATCTATCTTCAGCTTTATTATTCCAATCTAAAACACCCGCAACCTGCACGGATATCTCCGATACTTTTGCCGTAACAAGTCGCATCTCCGACTGTGTAACAAACTGTTGATTTTGCTTTATGTAATGACGCATTTCGCGAAACGCACGCATTATAAAAATGCTTTGTTGTTCTGCAAGTTCTCCTCTTAGAACGGTAGCAAGCATATAGATGCCTTGTTCCGTAAATGCAAATGGAAATTTTTTAATATGAAGCCCTCTTTTATTTCCATTTTCGTTTAAAGTCGCAATTTGCGACTTTAAAAAATCTTCCGGAATCTCATCCTTTGTTAGCTGAAACATAAAATCTTCCTGAAATCTTGTAATATTACGCTTTACCTGTTCATTCAAGCGCTTCACCTCATATCCGTAAATCTCAGCCAAATCAAAATCTAGCATAACCTGTTGTCCTCGAATAACATAAACTCGATTACATATATTATCTACTGTCATCTGTACACTCATACTCCTACAGATTGTGCAACAGCATGTTGCACAATTACCAATACATTATCTATTCGTTACGCCCTCCTCCTTGTCATCCTTGTTTCTTTTATCAGCCAACTTCTCCATTTGAATCTTATATGCCATCAAACGCAAAGAAGGAGCGCGATTCAAAGAATCGCACCCCAACTATTGACATAGAACCCAAAGAATCGCGCCCCTACTATTGACATAGAACCAAAACAAACTCCCACCGAAGTGGGAGCTACCGATGGATCGCCAAATCCACCATATCTGAATCAATTTTACCGATCAATCGCCAGATTGACCACATCTGTAGATTAAATACTACATTATATTATATAAAAAGTCAACGAAAAATATCTATTGCTTTTTCATATATTCTATTTTACCTTGCAATGACTTAATGGTGTTTTCCTTTGACTTAATTATACTAGATAAACCAAGTGCATTCAAGAGTTTTCTATCTATTTCTTGTATCTCCTGCTTGAGCATACAAATCTTACTGTTTACTATTCTTTCTTTACCGACTGTCTTTATTTGTCCTAAATCCACGCTTCCAACTAAAATTTTATTTACACCGTTCTCATCTTTATATGGATATGTTCCAGTAATCGGGACTTGAATATCCGGAATCGTCAAAACACTAGATGAAATAATAGCGCATGTAAATACCGGTGACTTGAAATTATATGCATCCGATTGTAATACAACAACCGGACGAAGTTTATTTTCCTCGCTACCTACATTCTCCCCTAAATCCACAAAATAAACTTCTCCTCTCTTCACAGTCCATTTTCTC
>JAZUQL010000112.1:0-3909 GCA_045605685.1 Lachnospiraceae bacterium | reverse complement strand
GAATTATGAAAAGCATGGGATTTGAAATTAATTCAATGCCTAGTTTTGAGGACACAAAAGACGTACATAGAATGACCGCAAGATTTAGACGGTTATTAACTATAGAAACTGATTTGCAAATATAAGAGCAGAAATGCTCTTTTTTTATTTTAAAAAGAAAGAGAGGTAATATAAAAATGGCTTCAACAAGTTATTTGGCAAGAGTTATTTTTAAAGCCCATGAGGAATCAAAAGGGGCAACAAATTTTGAGGGAACGTATAAACTTTTAGTAAAGGCTAAATCAATGCCGGCACCTGTTTCTGCACCAAACACAGTAGAGTCAACTACATTAGAAGATGATGCACAGACATATGAGATGGGTATTAAGACTTCTGATTCAAAGGAAGTAACGGGAAACCTTGAAAAAGAATACCTTGATTCAATTGACGATTTGGCAGGCGAAAAGATTGACATTATGCAGTTATACGGAACACAGGGTATTGGCGAGGTTGCAAAATACGCTTATGTAGGACAAGCAACCGCAACCCCAACAGATGTTGGTGGAGCAGATGAGATTTTGGAAATGGCAGTTACAATTATTCCAAACACTGCTGCAAAGAAAGTTACAGATGATTTTGATATTGTTGACAACAAAGATGGCACATTCACTGTAACAAAAAAAGCGCAAGTCACTCAATAAATGACGATTCCGCTATGAGTGGCGAGGATGAAGAAGCGGATATGTCGGAACTTGAAGAAAATGAATTATAGCAATGAGAGGGGGCGAAAGCCCTCTCCTTTCCGCTAATATGCGGAGGAAAGGATAATAATATGAAAACATTTACAATAAATGAAAAACAGTATAAAGCAAGAGAGTTTAACTTTAATTTAATGTGTGATCTGGAAGATATGGGAGTTTCTATTTCGGACATGACAAGTAAACCAATGGCAGTAGTTAGAGCATATTTTTCTTTATGTTCTGGAATGAGTAAAGAGTTTGCCGGAAAAGAGATGGAAAATCATCTTATAAATGGTGGTTCTTTTGATGTGGTAATAAATGCAATGAATGAAGAAATGGAGAAATCTGATTTTTTTCGCGCTCTCAACAAGACAGAGGAAGAGGAGAATGGAAAGAGCCAGAGCAAGAAGAAATAAAATACAAGAATTTAAGAGAATATTATGAAAACGAGTGGTTCCCGAAGTGTGCTGTAATTGGAATAACATGGTGGCAATTTTGGGATTTAAACCCACATATTATAAAATGTATTTTAAATGGATACAAAGAACAAAAGATTGAAATGGATACGATGATGCACGCTTGGTGGGGCACATATGGATTGTCTGCCATGTCAGTAGCAATTGAACATTGTTTTGCGGGCAAGAAAGCAACATCTAGTTATGTTGAACATCCTATAACATCTAATGCCTTAGAGAATGATGGATTAACGCAGGAAGAAATAGACAACAGAGAATTGAAAAAAATGTTGTTCGCAGAAGAACTTTGGGCGAAACAACACAAGAAGAACGGATTGCCGGAAACGGTAATTTTATAAATCAAAGACAGTATGGGGTCAAATCCTACTGTCTTTTTCTATTGTGGCAAAATCTATGACCGAAAGTATGAAGAGGTGCATATGAGTAGGTCGTTGCCACTTATTTTTTTAAAGAAAAGAGGTGGATAGGTGGCTACAACAATTGACGAATTGCAAATAGAGATAAATTCAAAAGCAACAAATGCAAATGATTCGATTGACAAACTTGTTAGGAAGTTGGATAATCTCTCGAATGCTTTAAACAAACTAAATATATCTAATATAAGCAATATCTCGAGTGGAATAGATAGACTTGGTAATGCTATGCAGTCCATGAAAGATATAAACACTGGTTCTATCACGCGTTTAAGCAACAACTTGGAGAAATTAAGCACTATAAATGTATCCGCATTGTCTGGTTCATTAGGTAATCTTACAAGTGCGTTTAATTCTATTGGTAGCGTGTCAGATAATGCTGTTCAAGTTGGTAAATTAGCAAATAATCTTAGCAAACTAGGCGGAAAAAATGTTGAAAAGGCAATACAAAACATTCCTAAATTAGCACTTTCAACAAAAAATCTTATGACAACATTGTCAAAAGCACCATCTGTCAATAGGAACATTATTGATATGACAAATGCGTTGGCAAATTTGTCTGGAAAGGCATCTAGTGTAAACAATGCAAGCAAGAAGATACAAACTGGATTCAACTCAACATACAAATCGTCTATAAGTCTTTCAAAAGGATTTTTTAGTTTGTCTAGTGCAATTGGAAAATTTTATGCTAGTTATTTTTGGGTAGTAAGAGCATTTCATGGAATATATGATTCAATAAAAAGCACCGCAGACTACATGGAGGCGTACAACTACTTTGATGTTGCGTCCGAAAAGATAAATGCACAGTGGAACAAAACACTAAGTGCAAGCGGAGAAGAAAACGCGGAATCATACATAAACAGTTTTAACGATAAACTGGATAAAGGATTGTCTAAATTGTCCGGGTTGACAGTAGATATCAACGAGGATGGAATTGGAAGAATAGCGACAAGTGCGTATAAAAATCTTGGTTTAAGCATTCAAGAAACAACGCAATACGCCTCTCAATTATTATCTGTTACCAATTCTATTGGATTGAGTGCGGAAACATCTTTTGGCTCTGCAAATGTGTTTACAAAACTTGCAGGAGATATGTCTTCTTTATTTAATCAAGATTATTCTACTGTTGCTAAAAACTTACAATCAGGTTTAATCGGACAAAGCAGAAGTCTTTACAGGTTCGGCATTGACATCACGAATGCCACTTTGCAGACATATGCGTATGAGTTAGGACTATCAAAGGCAGTGTCAGAAATGACACAAGCGGAGAAGATGCAGTTAAGAATGATTGCAATACTGGACCAGTCAAAAGTATCATGGGGCGATTTAGCAAGAACAATCAATTCTCCGTCAAACATGATAAGACAGTTTAAAACAAACTTAAAAGAAGTCGGAATTGTTCTCGGTCAGTTGTTTATACCATTGTTGCAAAAAGTTTTACCTATATTAAATGGTGTTGCAATTGCAATGAAAACACTGCTAGTAAGTGCTGCAAACCTTTTAGGAATTGAATTAGATTTTAGTTCATTCGGTCAAGGCACATCTGAATACGAGGAAGATTTAGGAGATATATCTGATTCTTATGACGATGTTGCGTCTTCCGCAAAAAAAGCGGCTGCAAGCATAAGAGCATTTGATGAATTAACCTTAATCAATAAGCCTAGTGCTAGTTCTGGTGCTGGTGGAGGTTTTAGCGGTGGAACAATAGACCTAACAGACGAACTAATTGCCGCATTTGATGAATACGAGACTATTTGGGATGAGTTTTATAGCAGTATGCAAAACAAATCCGAAGATGTTGCAGAACAAATAGAAGAAGCATTCAACAAGGCAAAGGAAATATACGAAGATGCAATGGAATCCGCAAAAGAAACATTTGTTGCGGACTCTGATACAATGATAGAGAACATACAAAGAATAAAAGATTCTTTAAGAAATGTATTTGAAAATGAAGAGGTACAATCCGCCATTCAAGAATTGGGAGAACAAGCAGTCTCTACATTTGGGTCTATTCTAGGTTCGATAGATTCTATAAGAACATCTTTAACATTGGGCGTTTCCGGTGGAATTGCAGATGCTCTTGAGGACTTGGAAGATTTCAACATTGTAAAAATAGAAAGCATTGCAAACAATGTAACATCTCTTTATGAATCTATAGAAGATTTGTCAAAATCATTTGCTGATATCGGAACTGTGGCAGAGAGTGAAAGTTTCCAGAAGGTATTTGAAATACTTTCTAAAATTGCAGACGTTGTAATAATGGAAAACATAGACAGATTAACTGGTATTGTTTCAGACTTA
>JAZUQL010000111.1:0-2041 GCA_045605685.1 Lachnospiraceae bacterium | reverse complement strand
TTCACTATTTTTATATCCCCAATTTCTTTTCTTGTTATATATTTAATAAATACAAATTGCTCTTTCTTTTCAAAAATATATTCCTGTGCTAATTGCTCCGAATTGGTCCATATCATATATGAATCATCAAGCACAGCATTTTTAGATATTTTATCTGCAAATAAATGAAAGTATTTATCCTTATATTTTATAAACACATCTTCAATGTATATTACATCTACCTCATTTGCATTAACAATTTTCATATATAACTCAGCATGTTCATTTCCCAGTACATCAATATAATTAGTAAATCCCTCCTTTCTTACTCTTGATGTAATTATATATTCACAATTTCTCTTTTTAATTTTATATTTTAAGCCATTATACTCACAATACATATCACTCATACTTAAATCTCCTCAACTCATTTTAATAACCAGCCCAAATCTGAATCGTATACAAATTGTTGTGTTAGCACTCCTGTTTTAGCATCATATATACCCAGAATATCTCCATCTACAAAAGGTCGCGTATCTTGTACAAGTTCTGGCAAGACGATATTCTTACTACCTGTAAATCCACGTCCTGTATAAGGAGCATTTTCCTCTATTGGAAAATCCTCTGGAACTTTAACACCATCTACATCATCTAACACATATGTTATTTTACCATATACTGTATCAGCATTACCTACTGATTTTGAAATTCCATCAACTCCACTTCCTGTTTTAAATGCAGTATTGTTATAATCCAACCTATTCCCTTCAAATACATCAGCTAATGTCTTTAGGGTATTAGAATGTTCATCCACCGAAACAAAACCTCTAACGCCACTATAATTCTCATTATATAAATAATTATATATATCACTTTGAGGTATTGTTTTGTTCATCACTGTACCAACCTCGGGCAATCCTATATCAGCTCTTACTCTATCTACAAATTGCAATTCATCTGGCGTCAACACTCTATTAGGGTCCAGCAATTTTGAAAAGTCTTCAACAGATATTCCGTTCTTTTCAATTACAGCCTTTACATCTGCTGCTGTTAGCTTACTAACTACTGTAGAATTACTTCCACTCTCATATATGCCACCTGTATCCGCACCTTTTATGCCTCCTAAGCTCTCATCCGGTAGCGCATCATCCAATGATGTTGGCGGCAATGTATTTTCCGGTGTTTTTAGCACTTCATCGGCATCCGGTTTTATATTTACTTTCCCGGTGCTTACATCTGCGTTCTGAATTCCATTCACTTCCACATGCTCATCCAATTTATGCAGTACTTCCTGCTCCTTTACGGACAAGCCAATACTTCCTTCATCCAGACCTTTTATTCCTCCTAAGGCCCCATCCGGTAGCGCATCATCCAATGATGTTGGATTAGTCTTGTCTGCCCTGTTTGTGTTTATGCTCGGACTACTTCCTGCATTGGAAAACATAAAATGGGCCCCCGCGGTTGATACTCCCATTCCCGCGGCTGCTGATAATACGATTGTTACCGGGGCTGGCAGACCCATCTCCATTCCTAACTGCCCCACTCCATAGGAGGTTCCCGTTGCTGCCATATCCAGACATATCGTCTTTCCCGCATATATCAGGCCCTGCTTTGTAAGTAGCTTTCCTCCTCCGATTGCCACTGTTCCCTGCCCCAGTGTAATCAAACTGACCCCTGCTCCTACTCCCTTTAATACTCTCTCTGTCTCACTTAAATCTTCTCCGGTCAACAGTTCTCGTCCACTACACATCTCTATCACTGCAGGAATAATGAGTACTTCCAGTAATGCCTCTCCAAACTGTTCCAACGGTTTGTCCATCTTGTTATTGAACTCTCCCGATGTCAACATCATTTCTACGTACTCTTCATAACTGAACTCTTCTCGGTCCTCTTCTTCCATACTTTCAAGGATTGCTTCATATTGATTTTGAAATGGTTCTGAAAAGGCAAGGAACTCTTCCGGAACAGATGATGGAATTATGTTACTTTGTACCTGCAGAAAATCTTCCATCGTGATACTACTTTTTGTCTTGGTTTCCGCTATTCCATCCCTATTTATTTC
>JAZUQL010000110.1:0-6922 GCA_045605685.1 Lachnospiraceae bacterium | reverse complement strand
ATGAGACATCGGGGATTCGAACCCCGGACAACTTGATTAAAAGTCAAGTGCTCTACCAACTGAGCTAATATCCCATATTAAACTGGGCTAGTTGGATTCGAACCAACGAATGCAGGAATCAAAATCCTGTGCCTTACCGCTTGGCGATAGCCCAACAAGCTTCTTGCACTACGTGCAAAAGGGTGGATAATGGGATTCGAACCCATGGCCTCCAGAGCCACAATCTGGCGCGCTAACCAACTGCGCTATACCCACCATATCCTTTTAAAAAAGGAAACGTGCCCAAAGGGATTCGAACCCCCGACCCACGGCTTAGAAGGCCGTTGCTCTATCCAGCTGAGCTATGGACACATAAGTAGATATTATTCAGTTATAATATCAAAGCGGGTGATGGGAATCGAACCCACGTATCCAGCTTGGAAGGCTGGTGTTCTACCATTGAACTACACCCGCATTAAGTCGGGGTGACAGGATTCGAACCTGCGACCTCCTGGTCCCAAACCAGGCGCTCTAGCCAAGCTGAGCCACACCCCGAAGGATTATATGATTAACGCCATTGCCGTGACGCAAGCATTATTATATTATGATAATCCTAACTTGTCAACTATTTTTTTAAATTTATTTAAAATAATCTTGTAGTTTTTGTCGCATGTTTCTCAACGCTTTTCCTCGATGGCTGATTGCATTTTTTTCTTCCGGCAGGATTTCTGCAGAAGATTTTCCATATTCCTCAAGATAGAAAATAGGGTCGTATCCAAATCCATTTTCTCCGGCAATCTCAAACCCAATGTAACCTTCCATCGTCTCTCTTACGACTAATTCCTCTCCATTTGGAAAAACAGCGGCGATTGCACATACAAAACGTGCGGTTCTCTGTTCTTTTTCCACATGTTCCAGACGCTTAAGAATTTCCCGATTTTTTACAGAGTATGGTGTATCCTCCCCCAAATAGCGCGAAGAATATATTCCGGGTTCTTTATTCAAATAATCAATCTCCAGACCCGAGTCATCCGCCAACACAATCACATCCGATTTCGAAGCAATTGCTCTCGCTTTTATAAGTGCATTCTCTTCGAATGTCATTCCTGTTTCTTCTACTTCTGTATCCATACCGGCTTCTTTTGCAGATATAATCTCAACTGCTACATCTGCCATGATTTCCCGTATTTCTCTGAGTTTATCCTGATTCCCGGTTGCAAAAATAATTTTTTTCATTTCCATCTACCGCCTTATTCTATTTATCGTCTGTGTAGGCTTTAATACATAAGTTACAATTCTGTAAATCCTTAACATTATTAAAAATGCTTCCATTCGAACTGATATACCCTTCGCCATCGTCCAAATTAATATCTTTGAGATAAGAATCTCCGGTATCATATTCAATTGCCATCGGATGAGTTGCACCCGGTGTCTTTAAATACACAACAATTGCATATCGTTCATTTTCTGCCACCTGTACGGGTACACGAAAATCAACCGTATAATAACCAGCCTGTTCCAATGTACCGCTCGCTACTCGATGCATGCTTTGGAAAGAATACGCATTGATAAAACTATTGACAACATATACGTCGTATTCCGTATTAATACCGGTTGCATAAAATCCCGCAGCTTCCAACGTCTGATTGCCGGTTGCGGTAAATACATTCGCACCATAAATATCTTCTTTCTCATATCCAATCTTACCAATCCAACCGCATAAGTCACTTTGGTAAATATGGTCATAATTATCCGTATCTTCGATTTTTGTATATACAACATTATGTGTTCCTATATTACTATCATAGTAAGACACGTAAAATATCCCGTCCTCACCAAAGGAATCTCCCCAGCTATTTTGGCAAATAAATGCTCCATCCCCTTCCAACGGAACCGTGAAGTTGTCTTTCGAATAATTATCATCCCATCCAATAATCACAACATCATGATTCGGTTTTGCCGTACCAATATAACAGTAGGAAGTTGTCTTTTTGTTGTAATACTGCGAACTTCCTTGCGAGCTTTTCAACGAAGTATATAAAGACGTTTGAACACCGCCGTATTGAAATACAGCCTTTTTAATCGCTTCTAGGTTCTTTGATTCGATGATTCTCATTTCCTGCACATGTTTTACCGGTTGCATCACTTCGGATTTCCCGTCTCCATAAGGATCATCTTTCTCATAAACCGGACCATTCCATGCGGCAAGATATGCCATTCCCATCGTATAATCTCCACCATCATATTGTGACATATGAAATGCATTGCTCATAGACATATTATCTACGGAAAAAATTTGATTTTCTTCCGGTTTCAAAGTGGATTCAATTGCACTTAGTGCCGCAAATGCCCAACATGTTCCATATTTCCCTTGATTTCTGATTGTAGAAACCCGATTCTTTTCTCGCATATCATATCGTGCCGGAAGAATATTTGCATCCTCCGACTTATCTGCCGTCGTTACGGTATACTTTGCAATATCCATATCGTACGTGTAGTTTAGCAAAAATGCCAAATCACCCAAACTCACATAATAATCCGAGTTGTTCTTCGTTAGTGGAGAGAGTGTTTCTACTTCTTTTTCTCCGTTCGTTGCAACAGATTCTCCCAACGCAAAATACACGGACAAATTGTGTTTTTCCACCAACAATAACGACTCTTCATATATATGTGCACTACAATTAAAAGAATCACGTAGCATAGAAACCGGGATCATAATATTACGATTCTTGTCCATATAAAAATTAGTCTCTGAACTATTGTATTCTTTTCCATCTATTTGAATTTTGATAACATTACTATTCACTTCATTTGCAATAATCGGGTTCCATACTTCCGTATCTAAATTAGCTCCTCGAAACGCTTCCACCCTTGCCTTATCATTCCCCATGATTAGGAATTTGAAGCCAACAAATACAAGTACAAAAACCGTCAATATGACATATTTGTTAATTTTAAGCATGCTTCTTTTGACCTCTTATTCATGTGCACTATCGTTGTCTTGGTGGTTTCGGTCCCATAAATTGATAAAAATATGTCTTTATCATTCCGTTATAAATCTTACGGTTTTTATCTGCCTTTCTTCCAATATAACGTTGTGCGTCTTCATAACTTGTTATCATATACATTGACCACGCATCTAAGTTATTATAAACTCTTCCTATTTCTTCATATAACTTAGGTAAATCAGCCTTCTCCTCCAAGCGTTCTCCGTATGGCGGATTGGTTATAATAAATCCGTATTTCTTAGGATGACTCAGTTTCGAGACCTCCCTTTGCTGGAAATGAATCAAATGATCTACGCCTGCTCTTTTCGCATTCTCTCTGGCTGCTTTGACTACATCAGGGTCAATATCATACCCTTGTATGTCCACTTCTATATCCTTATTGACCATATCCCGCGCTTCTTCATATGCATCATACCAAAGCTGTTGCGGAATAAAATTAGTCCATTCACAAGCAGTAAATTCCCGATTCATTCCTGGCGCTATATTCGCCGCCATCATTGCCGCTTCAATCGGAAATGTTCCACTTCCGCAAAACGGATCTACTAATATTCTATCTTTCTTCCATGGCGTCAGCAGAATTAATGCCGCCGCCAAGGTCTCCGTTAGCGGTGCTTTACTGGTCATCGTGCGATATCCTCTCTTATGCAGAGATTCTCCGGTTGTATCGAGTGTGACCATTACTTCATCTTTATGAAGAAAAACCCTCACCGGATATGAATTCCCATCTTCCGGAAACCAATCCATATGATAAACCTGCTTCATGCGTTCAACCATTGCTTTCTTAACAATGGACTGAATATCAGATGGACTAAAAAGTTTGCTATTGACAGAAGAAGCCTTTGTTACCCAAAACTTCCCATTCTTCGGAATAAACTTCTCCCACTCTAATCGCTTGATTCCTTCAAATAATTCATCAAAGGTTGTTGCGCGAAATCTACCCACTTGCAACAATACGCGTTCTGTTGTTCTTAGGAAAATATTCGCACGACAGATGGCTTCCTCATCTCCCTCAAAAGTGATTCGTCCATCCTCTACTTTTTCTATCTCATATCCCAGATCGTATATCTCTCTTTTTACAACGGATTCCGTCCCAAAATGACATGGAACAACTAATTGTAATCTACTCATCGCTCTTTTCTCTTTCTGATTGGTACCCTCTATTATGACACGATATATTCAAATTGAAAATAGTTTTCTTAAATATTTTTCATAGCTTCATATCCGCCAATCACAGTAGCTACATAATACCCTTTTCTTCCCAGATTACGTGCCAATTCCATACTTCTTCCGCCATGCCAACAGTAAAGAATCAGCCATCCTTTTGGCGGTTTTTTCTTCATTATGCTTTCCAACTGTGCGTACGGAACATTGACTGCTCCTTTCCAGTGTGATTTATTATAATCGTTACTCTCACGAATATCAATAACTATAGCCTTTTTTTCTTTTTGAAATTCTTTAATTTGATGTGCATATATTAATTGAAATTGCATATTTCCCTCATATAAAAACAGATTGCAAAGCAATTCTTTACAATCTGTTTTTTCTACAATATATGCAACTACAATATAATTGTTTCAAATTAATTAATAGCCGTTGTAAGCTGATTCATTCTGTGCATTTGAAGCATTACTTCCTGCATTATTAGAACCTTTGTTTGAAGCCTTATTAGACGCCTTATTATTGGTCTTATTAGACGCGTTCTTGGCATTCATAGAATTTGACGCATTGTTTGAAACATTTGAGTTCTGATTACTATTTTTACCAGACATAATTACCTCCCTTAACGTTTAGCAACGTTGTTTTTGTTATTGCAAAAATAGTATCTGTCTTTTTATTCTGTTTATACTTGAAAAATTTTCTATTTTAAAGACACATCTCAAAAATTGCCTCGATATCTTTTTGCGACAACGGTTTAAATCCCGGAATCACACCGTTTCCGCAAGCTTTACGAGCCATGACTTCAAAATCTGTTTTTTGAATTCCCACTTTCCCAAAAGTATTCGGAAGTTTTAGTGTCTCAAATAAAAATTCGGATAGCATATCTATACTTTTCTTTGCAATATCCATATCAGAAAGGTTTGAATCAATCCCAAACACATTTGTTCCAAACTGCACATATTTTGATACGGTTGTTTCGTCCAGACAATACTCCAACCAACGAGGGGTTAAAATAGCAAGCCCCAATCCATGTGTAATATCATATATTGCGGAAAGTTCATGCTCCATTGGATGACAACTCCAAGCATGTTCTTTTCCTCCATTGACAAACCCATTTATCGCCCAGGAAGAAGTCCACATCAAATTTGCTCTCGCTTCATAATTATCTGGTTCTTTCATTGCAATAGGAGCATATTTTATAATCGTTTTCATCATTCCTTCCATGAAACAGTCTAGCATGTATAAATCCTTTTCCATGGTAAAATATACTTCCATAATATGATTTAACATATCCGCAGCTCCACACGCCGTCTGGTATTCATCTACACTATAGGTGAGTGCCGGATTTAAAAAGGATGCTTTCGGCAATAGAACTCTTTCCATACGACCAATTTTATCCTTTGTCTCTAAATTACTAATTACGCCTCCGCAATCCATCTCTGATCCCGTTGCAGAAAGAGTGAGTACCGTTACAACCGGCAACGCATTTTCAACCTTAGCCCAGTCTGAAAAGAATTCCCACGGATCATGATCTACACAGGCACCTGCCGCCATCCACTTTGTTGCATCCAAAACGGATCCTCCTCCAACAGCAAGCAAAACATCAATCTGTTTCTCTTTACACAACTGTGCTCCGGCACGTACAGATTCAATACGAGGATTTGGTTCGATTCCTGACAATTCAAAGACTTCCATCCCGTATTTCTTTAATTCTTGTAACACCTCATCGTACAAACCCACCTTTTTAATGCTTCCGCCACCATATGTCAGTAATACACGTTTTCCATATTTTGTCAATTCTTCTCCCAAATGAACAAGTTGATTTTCCCCAAAATATACTTTTACCGGAATATCATAGATAAAATCATTCATTTTTTATTCCCCCCTTCTTTGTATATAGCAAAAAGCATCCCTTTACAAGGATGCTTCTAACGTGCGTGAGAAGATTCGAACTCCCGACACCTTGGTCCGTAGCCAAGTGCTCTATCCAGCTGAGCTACACGCACATATTCAGTTTACGCTTAAAGCGTTAATGCCGGCGACCGGAATCGAACCGGTACTGTGTCGCCACAACAGGATTTTAAGTCCTGCGCGTCTGCCAGTTCCGCCACGCCGGCAAAATGGGACCTACAGGGCTCGAACCTGTGACCCCCTGCTTGTAAGGCAGATGCTCTCCCAGCTGAGCTAAGATCCCTTATCCGTTTCCGGATGAACGACCCCAGCGGGACTCGAACCCGCGACCTCCGCCGTGACAGGGCGGCGCTCTAACCAACTGAGCCATGAGGCCAAGATTAAATTTTAGTGGACCATCGGGGACTCGAACCCAGGACCGACCGGTTATGAGCCGGTTGCTCTAACCAACTGAGCTAATGGTCCAAATTAAATAAGCCGATGATCGGACTCGAACCGATAACCTGCTGATTACAAATCAGCTGCTCTGCCAATTGAGCCACATCGGCATATATTTTCTAAACGCTGATTTGTAATCAGCTGCTCTGCTGCGATTGACTCGTTTCACTCTTCAATCTTCGTGAATTGAGCCACATCGGCATATATTTTCTAAACGCTGATTTGTAATCAGCTGCTCTGCTGCGATTGACTCGTTTCCTAATCAAATCAAAACAGTTCAAAATAAATAATGACTCCAACGGGAATCGAACCCGTGTTACCGCCGTGAAAGGGCGATGTCTTAACCGCTTGACCATGGAGCCATTTTCTTTTCGTTCTTTCAAACGAAAACTCCCCAAGTAGGACTTGAACCTACGACACTTCGGTTA
>JAZUQL010000109.1:0-2527 GCA_045605685.1 Lachnospiraceae bacterium | reverse complement strand
ATGGTGAAATTCTATCGGATGTCCGGGTAAAAGAGACGAAGACAGAAAAAAATCAAGAAGGAGAAGAAGAATGGGATATTGTATAAAGTTTGCACTATCCCAGATGAAACACAGAAAGAAGCGAACGTTCATTACAATGATCGGAATTATGCTATCACTTATCCTGTGTTTCGTAATCATGAGTATCTGGGATTCGGTAGAAAGATATAACATGGAAGAACATTATCGAAAGTTTGAAAGAACACAACTTTTTGCGGTTGGCGTATGTTATGACCCAACACAGATGACAATAATAGGACCATCTGAAATTAAAATAGAAATTGACAAACTGGAAGAAATCAGGGAACATCCGTTAGTAGAGGAAGTTTATGTGGCAAAGGCATATGCCAAAGAGCCGGATATGGTTTCTTTTGAAGAGATAAATCGGAAAGAGATGTATGATTATGTCTACATTCAGTTGAAGGAAGAAAAGAATTTAAGAGCTAAGGCAGATGAATTATCAAAAGATTTGGGACTGATAATAGAGCCCGCAGATGCGGTAGTAGCCGGACTGGGAGAAAATGCAACCCTAGCGTTGCCGGAGATCTTTTTATTATTCGTTGCACTGATATTTGGGTTTTTGGCGATGTTAATGATACGTGATGCACTGCGGATGACAACACTGGAACGAATCCGAGATTATGGACTTTGTCGGTGTGTTGGAATGGAACCGAAGCAGATTTTTGGAATATTATTGACAGAAGCGATACTTCTGATGTTGGGCTCGATACTGCTTAGTCTGGGTGTAGGTGCTATTTTATTTCAAGTGATTGAAACGTGGGTGAATACGGCATTGGCCGGATATGGTCTAACCCCGATATTTCAATTTGCTTGGGGCAATAACATCGTATGGTTCGTGTTATTGGGTGTGGCAATTGCTTTGATATCGGTAATTGAACCGGTCCGCTGTTCTCTTAAGGAAACACCGATAGACGCAGTGAATGGCAATGTCTCCAGTGTGCCAAAGAAGAGAAAGAAACTTACAAGGTATAAAAAGGCAGAATATGCCTATGCGGTAAGAAGCATTCGGAATGCTCCTCGGAGATTCTTTGTATTACTTACGGGGGTTATGGTGATTGTATTTTGTTTTAGTACCGTTCTCTCCATAAGCGATTCTTATATGAAGGAGTATGCTAAGATCCAGAATTTACCGACGCATTATGAACATTACAATATAATGCAGGGCCACGATTATGAGAATGTTGTAGCGTTATTAAGAGAAAAAGACAGCGTTGCATGGGTGGAAGAATATCCGGCGGCGTATGAAGAGGCGGCAGGGAAATATGTATATGGATTCAATGAGAATGCAATGAATGAAATCACAAGAGATTTGGATCAACCCGGGGTATATCAAACCTTGCAAGAAGAAAACAGTGTTCTTTATGTTAGGAGTGAAACACTAGAAGAACAGGCAGATATCATTACATACAAAGAAGGAGACAGGGTAGCGTTTTTAAGCCAAGAGGGACATAAACTTTTAGAAGAGACCATTATTACTATGATGGACGAGGCGAATAAAAATTGTGGTATGCTCATGGATAAGGAATATGCAGAATATACCGAGAAAGAGAAATTGTTTACAAGTTGTGATGTACGTATCTGTCATGAAAGCATTCTGGTTGCACAAAAGATGGGATATGAGATAAAAGATTATCTCCTGGAACAAGAGGCAGAATACGCCATGGAAGTACCGAAAGAGGAAGGACTATGGGGTTGGGAGGATTATATCTACAGGGAATTATATAATTACTTCATGGAACAGGGATATGTGGAATATTATACGGTAGTCGGAGTGGTATACGATGAATCTCTATATGACGGATTTATTACGACGAAACAAAAGCATCAAGAGATATATAGCCAATTGGAAGTGGATGAATACGGGCTTTATGTCAAGCGAGATTATAGCGGGATACCGGTAGAACAATTGTCGGAAGAACTAACGGATATCAAACAAATGACGATTGATGGATTTCCTTTTGTTACGTTTGCGGGAAATAAAGAAAATGCACTTAGTATTACGAATGAAAACATTGCTGTCAATCTGCTGGAAAAGGCAGTGAAGTTGCTGACCATCTTTTTCGTATTCATTCTGGCATTTATGCTTTATAACAAAGTATCAGGAGAAATCTTTCTGCGGGGAAAGGAATTGCAGACCTATATGGTTCTAGGAATGAGCAAAGTCCAGCAAATTAAGATGATCCTTGCAGAGAATTTGACCGGTGCTATTTTAGGTGTTCTCTTCGGGTTAGAATTGGCGTTGCTGGTTGGATACGGAATTATAAAAGTTACATTTGATATGCAGCTTCATATGCAATTCGTATGGCCTTGGCCAAAAATCATAGGAGGCATTGCGGTAATGTTTGCAGTTTTAGTTTTGGCAGTTCTATTGGCCATGAGTGGAAAAGAGAAGTACTTACAGTATGAAGCATAACAGAAGAAAAGGCCTTTGGGGAGAAATTCCTTGAAGGTTTTTTCGGTGTTCTGT
>JAZUQL010000108.1:0-2194 GCA_045605685.1 Lachnospiraceae bacterium | reverse complement strand
TAAAATCATCTTTTGAATTGTATTTTTTGCCCTCCTCAACTACTGGATATATAATGTAATTACATTTTTTTGCATCAATTCCTACCTCGTCTAATGCTTTAACCAAATGTGTTCCAAAAATTTTCCTATTCATCATTACTTGCTCGACTCGTCCTTTTGTGCACCCAGATGGCAAATTTCGCCCTAGAGTCTATAAATTAATCTACATGGATTTCATCGCCAGAGGCGAGAGCCATTTCGATTAATTTATAGACAAAAGTTTTAGTATGTTGGTGTGTCCTTATGTGGATACATAATTAAAAATAACTAATCAAAGTTTCACTAGTTGTCATTGTCTGCTATCTCCAAAGAACCAATAACAGAAATCTTATCTCCTACTTGATAATCTACTACAGTCTCAAATTCAACTAAGATTTCCGTCTCCATTATAGATGATAAAGCATACACCGCATATTCATCTACAACTTTGGAAACTTCTACTACAGCCTCAATATGAGGTGAATTCGGTATTTCTTGACAATGAAATAATTCCTTATCTGCTTTTTTGGTATACGTTACTAACCCAATGGACACATTACCCTCTAGCAAATCACCTATTTTCTTTTTTTGCGATTCCTCATCAGGCTCTAAATATTCATCATATTCAAAAAAATGAACTGACAAATTAATATCTCCTACAGTACTTTTAACTACTGCAACTCTTTCATAACCATCTGAATGAATCTTTTTTATTATATATTTCATTAAGCACCTCTACTGCATCTTATTAAATGATTTGAAATCACTTGGCATCATAGTTTGGATTTTTCCATCTTTCATTATCACTACAACACCCTTTTTAGCATTCTCTATACCATCAATATAATATATTGATTTTCCATTGATGTTTCTAACATTCCCAATTTCTGTTGCTTCGCGAACAACACGTTCCGCTTGTTCTGTAAAATTATTAAAACCATCTAACGTATTATCAAACGAGCCTTCTGGTAGTCCCAGTCTTTTCTCCAACGATGGAATTCTTTCTGGGTACTTATCCCAATACTCATTAAAGTGTTTTACACCTTGGTTAGTTCCGTCATCCAGTACTCCCCACTTCAAAGCAGAATCACTTTCATTCATTAGCTCTTTGGTGGTTTTACCGCCACCCTTGACATCGAGTCTGAAAAATCAGCGGTATTTCTTGACTGTTTAGAGTCTTGGAATACTGCTGATACTGTGTCAAATCAAGATTTTATCCTAGATATCTTTACACATCTTCACCATATACACCATCATTCTGATAATGCAAAATTGTATTATACATTTCATCATCAATATATTGACACAACTCCGCTTCGTCTGAAGAAATCTCAATTCTTTTTTTCTTTACCATATGCGAACCTGCATCGTATTCTAAATAAAATTTATTTTCAATTTTTAATAGTTTTATACCTTCATCCTCTTTAATTAATTGCATACCTATCTCTCCTATTCAAACAAAAATTTATATGTATATTCTCCTTCTGGTACTGGGTCAATAACTGCTTCCTTTATTCCACCACTCGTATATCCTCCTGGCTCCCAATATTCTGGCCATGCCCCCAATTCATTTCCTGATGGCATCCGTACATTTGAAGAATCATCCATCATCACTATAACTGGATTTTTCCCTAAATACCCTGGGTCAAGACCTAGCGCATCTTCTATTTTTGATATATCACCATTTGCATATTGAATAATTTCATCTAATTCATCTCCTGACATAACAAATGTACCACCTTTTCCACCAATGGTTCCACTTGGTTCATTAGGCATTATTTTTACTGCTCCACTATCTTTGAATGACTGCAAATGATTTTGTATATATTCATCACTTAAATATGTTTCTGGTGCGGGTTTTTGCCCCTTTTCAATATACTTAATTTTTTCTGCTTCTTCGAATGTTAAACCTTCTTCTCTAAGTTTATTCCACGCTGAATATTGTTTCCCATCTTTAAACGACATCTCACCAAAAGAAGAATATTTGCCACTCTCACTCATCTTCCGCAGTTTTAGAACTTCGTCATAATCGATTTTGTTCAGCAACATTCTTTCATCTAGTTTTACAAGCGCATCCCATTCCAACTGGGTGAATCCGGATTTACTTCCATTTTCCAAATAATCCAAATATTTTGCCGCATCTTCTGGGTCCATTAAATCTGCATACGATTTCACC
>JAZUQL010000107.1:0-1591 GCA_045605685.1 Lachnospiraceae bacterium | reverse complement strand
CTTTTCCTCGCCCTTTCCGCTGAGGTCTGTCATTTCCTGTTTGATGTATTTCGCCATAAATGTGAAGTTTGTTAGATAAATACTTGTTTGCTACTGCTCACAAAGATACAAAGAAAAGCCAGAGAAAACGCATGAATACTAAGTTATTATTTTTCAGTAATACTTATTTGTTGAATAAAATTATTTCGGCCGTTTTTGGAAGAATTTGTTAGAATCAGTCTAAATGAATTAATTTCAATTAATCATTATAAAACAGCAAGAGAAAAAGCAGGACTTGATAAAACATGGAATGTTTGAATTAGTTGTAAATCAGGATGCTAAATATTTGCATACATTCAATAAATTGATTATCTTTACATATTGATAATCAGTTCATTATGAATGAAACGGCTAAAGATTTTTTAGTAAGAGAAAAGTTGGAAAGACATCTGGAGAGCATGTCTAATGTCGTCAATGGAATAGATCCGAGATAGGCCTCCAAAGTTATACATCCGGCCCCGGTCATCATGATATCCGCTTTGATGGGGGTGTTTGCGAATTGCCAGACTTGGAATGAAATTGCAGACTTTGCCGAGGCCCGGTTGGACTTTCTCCGTTCATTCTTTCCAACATTGGAGGAAAGTCCCTCACACGATACGATAAGGAGATTCTTCTGTCTGGTCAGTTCCTCTTTATTGGAGAATTCCTATAGGAAATGGGCGTTGTCAATGAGGGAAAACATGGGAATACACCTTGAACAGGATGATGCGCAAGAGGCTGATGAACAGCAGAAGGAAGACTTTGGAAGACAGATTGCCATAGACGGAAAGACCATCAGCAAAGGCATGAATGAAAGGGGGAAGTATGACAGTGAGGGGTTCCGTATCCAGGAAAAGAACCCAAAGCCCATGGAAAAGCTACATCTGGTCAGTGCATTTCTTGTGGACCAATGTCTTTCTTTAGGGCAGGAAAAGGTGGACAGTAAAGAGAACGAAATCATAGCCATTCCCAGACTGTTGGACTGTTTGGAACTTCACGAGGGGGATATTATAACCATTGATGCAATCGGAACACAGAAAGACATTGTTTCACAAATCATTGAAAAACAGGCGGATTATCTGCTTGAGGTAAAGGGAAACCAACCAACTCTGATGGAAAGTATCGAAGTTGCGATGGAAGCCGTAAGAGAATACCATGAATGTGAATATGTGAAAGAGTTTTCAGAACGGGAAGAGGGACATGGACTTATTGTAAACCGTACATGTCGAACTTGTTCGGACGTTTATTTTTTGGGCAGAATCTTCAAACAATGGGAAGGGATACGTACTTTCGGATACATCGACAACTGGAGAATAGACAAGGCTACGGGAGAAGATGTGACGGAAAGACACTATTTCATTACTACATTGGAAGACGACCCTAAAAGAATACTAAAGTTCAAGAGAAAACATTGGGGGATTGAGAATGGACTTCATTGGCAATTGGATGTTACATTCAACGAGGATGATGACCGAAAAAGAAAGAATTCAGCACAGAATTACTCCTTAATTACTAAAATGACATTGAATATCTTGAAGAATCATCAGCATAAGGACAAGAAAGCCTCGATCAA
>JAZUQL010000106.1:0-2503 GCA_045605685.1 Lachnospiraceae bacterium | reverse complement strand
ATGGTGAAATTCTATCGGATGTCCGGGTAAAAGAGACGAAGACAGAAAAAAATCAAGAAGGAGAAGAAGAATGGGATATTGTATAAAGTTTGCACTATCCCAGATGAAACACAGAAAGAAGCGAACGTTCATTACAATGATAGGAATTATGCTATCACTTATCTTGTGTTTCGTAATTATGAGTATCTGGGATTCGGTAGAAAGATATAATCTGGAAGAACATTATCGAAAGTTTGAAAGAACACAGCTTAATACGGTAGGTGGATATTATGAACCGTCGGAAATAACATCTGAAAGGCCTGATCTTTATATAGGAAAAGATAAATTAGATGAACTTCGAACTCATCCGTTAGTAGAAGAGGTGTATTTAACAAAAGGATGGGTCAAAGCACCGGATATGATATCTTATGAAGAGATGGATCCGGATGAAATGTATGACGGAATATTTATTCAGCTAAAGGAAGAAAAACATTTAAGAGACAAGGCAGAAGAGTTGTCAGAAGATTTGGGAATTAAAATAATACCGATTTATGAGGCAGTGGCTGGAATGGGAGAAAATTCAATATTACCAATACCAGAGCTCGCTTTATTATTAGTTGCATTGATATTTGGTTTCTGTGCCATGTTAATGATTCGTGATGCCTTGAAAACGACAATGTTGGAACGAATCCGGGACTACGGACTATGCCGTTGTGTCGGAATGGAGCCGAAACAGATTTTTGGTGTTTTATTAACAGAAGCCTTCATACTGATATTTGGTTCGATACTTCTAAGTATAGGTGCGTGTGCAGTTTTGTTTCAGCTACTTGAGGCATGGGTTAATGCGGTACTGGAAGGATATGGTTACACACCAGCATTTGCTTTTGTCTGGGGGAAAAACATAGTAATACTTGTCTTGCTGGGAGTGGTCATGGCATTTGTATCGGTAATGGATCCGGTTCGTTGTTCCTTACAAAAAACACCGATAGATGCAGTAAATGGATATGTGGCCAGTATGCCAAAGAGCAGAAAGAAAATTGGAAAATATAAAAAGGCAGAATACGCCTATGCGGTAAGAAGTATCCGGAATGCTCCCCGAAAGTTCTTCGCATTACTTGCAGGGATTATGGTCATTGTATTTTGTTTTAGTACGGTTATATCTATAGGCGAATCTTATATGAGGGAGTATGCGAAGATTCAAAATCTACCGAAGCATTATGAGTATTATATGATTACACCAGGATATGATTATGGGCAGTTGGTAGAAGAATTACAAGGAAAAGAAACCATTGGAGTGATAGAAGAATCCAGCAATGTATATGAATATGAATGCACGACGGATAGACGAATTACAATACATGAACTTAATGAAAACTTACTAAATGTGTTTGCAAGTGATATGGGTGGAACAGACCTATATCAGACCATGCAGGAAGAAAAAGGTGTTATTTATAATAATGTATCATGGCCCACTGGATGGCAATCAGGTGATAGTCTCTTTAAAGAGGGAGATCGGGTAGCATTTTTAAGTAAAGAAGGACACAAGATTTTACGAGAAACCATTGTAGCAATTATGGATGCCGCAAACGAAAAATCTGGTAAGATACTAGATAAAGGATACGCAGAATATACCAAATTAGAGAAACTTTCCCTACGGTGTGATGAAACTTTCTGTCAGGAAAGTGTTCTGGTTGCACGAGAGATGGGATATAAAATGGAAAATATTGTGGAAGAACAATGTTTGTATTATTGGGAATTGGATATCAGATACGAATTGACGGCAAGCTTAATTGAACAAGGATATATTGATTATTATACAGTATTAGAGGTAATGTATGATGATGACGTAGTGCCAGGATTTATTATGACGGATCAGACGTATCAGGAATATTATACGCAAATGGATTGGGATGAACAGGGGATTTATGTTGAGCGAAATTATAATCTGGAATCAGCAGAAAAATTATTGGGAGAACTACTTGATATTGAACAAATGTTTTTTGATGAATTTCCAGATGTGTGTATTCTAAACGATGGGGTATCTGCAAGTGAGGTTACGATGTCGAATATAGCAGTCAATTTACTTAAAAAGGTGGTCTCATTGCTGGCAATCTTATTCGTATTAATGATTGCTGTTATGCTATATAACCGAGTGACCGGAGAGATGTTTCAGCGGAAAGAGGAGTTGTGGACATATACAGTTCTTGGAATGAGCAAAACACAACGAATTAAAATGGTTCTTGCAGAGAATTTATCTGCTGCAATTTTGGGCGTGCTCTTTGGCTTGGAATTAGCATGGCTGTCAGGATTCGGAATGATAGCGGTTACATATGAACTGGAGATGAATATGCAATTCATATGGCCATGGCCAAAAATCATAGGGGGCATTGCGGTAATGTTTGCAGTTTTAGTTTTGGCAGTTCTATTGGCCATGAGTGGAAAAGAGAAGTACTTACAGTATGAAGCATAACAGAAGAAAAGGCCTTTGGGGAGAAATTCCTTGAAGGTTTTTTCGGTGTTCTGT
>JAZUQL010000105.1:0-2653 GCA_045605685.1 Lachnospiraceae bacterium | reverse complement strand
GCGGGCGTGCATAGTAGTCTGATTCACCGCCAACCACAACCAATTCGATATCGTCCAAATACTTTTCCATATCAACCTTTTCAAGCAACGGTTGTGCGGTGATACATTTATGCTTGATTGGTAATGATTGAAATACAGATAGTTTTTTATCTGCATTTTTCTGATTTTCAATGGTACAACACACAACCACATTATCATATCCATCCGCCCAATCATCCGGGATGCAGTCCATAAAACGCTCAATCCGTTTCGTTAGAAACAGAAACGTACAATCCTGTCTCTCCCGTATCATCGACCAACACTCTCCTCGCCACGCATCCGCTTCTTCAATCAAAAAATCAGTAGAAAAGCAAAGATATACCGTTCCGGCTTTCAGTTTGTAACTGCCATTTTTCAATTTTTCGATTGGCTTATAAAAATCTTTTGTTTTTACAATATCATTTGTGTTGACACCTCGTTTTGCATCACCTTTATGAATATAGCAATGCAGGCACCCATCGCTACATTTTTTACAGCCTCGCCAAGGATTCCACATGGACATAATAAACACCCCGTTAACTTCAAATTCATCTCTCTGTAGTATGGAAATTTATCTTTTCTTATATGTCGCTGCAATTCCAACTACAGAAGCCAAAAAAACAATCGGAGCAAATCTTACAAATAAAAATTCAAACCCATGCATTATTGTTCCCGCCACTGCCAACTCAGGATCATTGTAATTCCAATCCAGATAAGGACTATTCATAGATACAAGTGCGATAAATATAATCACTATAATCACACACAATAAAATAAAAATCCATCGAATCGTTTTGACCGTTGTCATACTTCTTTTTGCAAGCTGCAAATTAATAACTTCCAACTTTTCAGAAATGGTCTTTAAATCATCAATAGTCGGTTCTGCCACAGGTTCTCCAAGTAATTCACTTACACTAGTATCCAACTCATCCGCTAACATAATCAGCATACTAGAGTCCGGAACTGACATACCATTCTCCCATTTTGATACAGTCTGTCTTACTACATTCAGCTTAATTGCAAGTTCTTCTTGCGATAGTCCTTTTGACTTTCTATTTCTTTTGATATTTTCACTAAGCATAATATGTGCCTCCTTGTTTTGATGGCTCGATTCTATACCCCAAAGAGCCGTTGCCACAAGCAATGCATATTAACATCCGCTTATTTACAGTTTTTTCACAGACAACTTCAAATTCATCTCTCAATCAAACACACCTATTTACTGAAAATTCTTCTTTATGCTATCTCAAACTATATATTCAAAATCCTCTTTGCATTTTCACTAAATATGTCTATTCTCTCCTGTTCGTTTTCTGTTGCTCTCAAAACTGAAACAATTGAAAACGCTTGTGTTACAAATGGATAATCCGTTCCGAATAAAATTCGATGACTGCCAATTTCTTTAATCAGTTTACTTATATTTTGAGAAGGCTGAACACTGATATCTGTATATGTATTAGGATACTTTCTCATAATATCAAAAATGTATTCATAGTCAAAGCAACCACTGTGTGCCAATATAAATGTTGCTTCCGAAATATTATCCAACACTTTCTCAAATTTACTTAACTGCTGCATTAATGTCTCTTTTTTCGTCTGCATTGTTGGAACAGACGAATTTATCACCTCTTTTGGCAAACCTATTCCGCTACAACTCATAATTGGCAATTTTGTTTTTGCAAGTTCTTTTAGTAAATTAATTGTTTCATCGCAATCAATAGGTACACCCCAAACATGAGGATTTAATTTCCATCCTTTTATATCCATTCTCATACACCTATCTATTTTCGCATGAATATCCTTTTCATAAGGATGAATGGAAGCAAATGTATATAATCTATCATTTCTTTTGACCATAGCATCCATTACTTCGCCACAGCTTTTACCCGGTGGATTAATTTGTTGTACTACTGCTTTTTGAATATTATTAGCAACCATATCCTTCAACAATCTTTCTTCTGTGGCATAATTTAAAACTAATGCTCCAGAAAACAGCTTAATCCTTGCCTTCATTCCATCTATACTACACAGCTTAGATGGACAATCGGTAAAATATATTTTATCTAAGTCAAATAGTCTTATTGAAAATGGAAAGCAGCTCATATCCATCAATGATTTCTTATCATTATATTTCTCTTGTTGCAAAATTGTTGGAAAAAGTTGTGATAAACCATTATACAGATGACAATGCATATCTATAATCTCATATTTCTCCACTAGGCTCTTATCTATCTTAAAGTCTCCATTTTCACACAATAATAACTCTGGATTGTTTGATACAATTTGTTGTTTTTCACGTTTGTTTCTCATAATCTTTTCTCCGTCAAATTCAAATTCCTGCATGCTTTCAGACTCACCAGAAGCCTCAAAGTTTCTTTTTCTTTATAAAATCATTTAATCATAATAAGCTAATGCGCCTTCGTATAAATCTCTACATTGTTTCTCGTCTCCATAAGAAAGACAATCATCTGCATAGCAGAAAACAAAAAAAGGGTCTTCTCCATATTCTATTGCTTTAGGAAGTCTCTGCCATAATTTATACATTCGATTACCAAAATCTCTTATATCACAACTTTCATATATGGGCTTTATTGCTGTCATAAGCTCTTTTCCAAATGTATCATGGTTAATCGGT
>JAZUQL010000104.1:0-22459 GCA_045605685.1 Lachnospiraceae bacterium | reverse complement strand
AAGAGAATTTACAAGAAAGTAGATGGTGTAAACATCAAAATCGAAGGATAATTTAAATTTTGTTATCAAATTGTTATCACAGCCAGCCGACCGGACTCAAAACCCGATCGGCTTTTTCATTGCATTTCGCTATTCTTTTTCGAATTTTATTGACATGAAAAAACCCCAGAAGCCTTAGCCTCTGGGGTAAAATTCATTTAGTATTGTGATAACTATCTACCGAAATAATTAGATTACTCGATGATAGTAGCTACTCTACCAGAACCAACGGTTCTACCACCTTCACGGATAGCGAAAGTAAGACCCTGCTCCATAGCGATAGGATGGATCAGTTCGATGGTCATCTCTACGTTATCACCAGGCATACACATCTCTGTACCAGCTGGTAACTCACAAACACCAGTTACGTCTGTTGTTCTGAAGTAGAACTGTGGACGATAGTTGTTGAAGAATGGAGTATGACGTCCACCTTCATCCTTTGTCAAAACGTAAACCTGAGCTGTGAACTTCTTGTGACACTGAACACTACCTGGCTTACAAAGAACCTGACCACGAACGATATCTGTTCTCTGGATACCACGAAGTAATGCACCGATGTTATCACCAGCCTGGGCCTCGTCTAACAACTTACGGAACATCTCGATACCAGTTACAACAGTCTTCTGTGTCTCTTCCTTAACACCGATGATTTCAACTTCATCATTTAAGTGAAGAACACCACGCTCTACTCTACCTGTAGCAACAGTACCACGACCTGTAATTGTGAATACGTCCTCTACTGGCATTAAGAATGGCTGATCTGTAGCACGCTGTGGATCTGGAATATACTCATCAACAGTGCTCATTAACTCAAGAATCTTGTCACCCCACTCACTTGAAGGATCCTCTAAAGCCTTAAGAGCTGAACCCTTAACGATTGGACAATCAGTGAACTCGTACTCTTCTAACTGCTCTGTGATTTCCATCTCTACTAACTCTAATAACTCTTCGTCATCTACCATATCACACTTGTTCATGAATACAACGATGTAAGGTACACCTACCTGACGAGACAATAAGATGTGCTCTTTTGTCTGAGCCATAACACCGTCAGTAGCAGCTACTACAAGGATAGCTCCGTCCATCTGAGCAGCTCCTGTGATCATGTTCTTAACGTAGTCAGCATGTCCTGGGCAGTCTACGTGAGCGTAGTGTCTGTTCTCTGTTTCGTACTCAACGTGAGCTGTAGAGATTGTGATACCACGTTCTCTTTCTTCTGGAGCTTTGTCGATATTTTCAAAATCTGTAGCTGAGTTACCAGCAACTCTTTCAGAAAGTACTTTTGTGATTGCTGCTGTTAAAGTTGTTTTACCATGGTCAACGTGTCCGATGGTACCAATGTTACAATGCGCTTTGTTTCTTTCAAATTTAGCCTTTGCCATTTTAAAACGTCCTCCTTAATTTATGCCCTATGGGCGGTTATTTTATGGTCTAAAACCCGATTGATTTGATTATACGGGATAATCATTGCTTTTTCAAGCATTTTTCAGTAGAATTCCCTCGACAAATAACAAGGAAATATTATTTTTCTCTGCTAGAGAGAACTTTCTCCTGAACATTCTTTGGTACTGGTTCATATTTCTCAAAGAACATAGAATAGTTACCACGACCCTGTGTCTTAGAACGTAAGTCTGTAGAATATCCGAACATCTCAGAAAGAGGTACATATCCACGTACAATCTTTCCACCGCCAAGATCATCCATACCTTCGATACGTCCACGACGTGAGTTAATGTCACCGATAACGTCTCCCATGTATTCTTCCGGCATAGTTACTTCAACTTTCATGATTGGCTCAAGTAATACCGGTGAAGCTTTCTGCATAGCTTCTTTGAAACACATAGAACCTGCAATGTGGAATGCCATTTCTGAAGAGTCGACTTCATGGTAAGATCCGTCATAAACGGTTGCATGAACACCAACTACCGGGAATCCACCTAAGTTACCAGCCTTAGTAGCTTCTTCGATACCTTCACCAACTGCTGGGATGTATTCCTTCGGAATTGCACCACCGACAACTTCTGAGTCGAATTTGAATAATTCTTCTCCGTTGGCATCCATTGGCTCGAAACGTACTTTACAGTGTCCGTACTGTCCACGTCCACCAGACTGTTTTGCATATTTATATTCCTGATCAACAGGTTTTGTAAAGGTTTCTTTGTATGCAACCTGTGGAGCACCTACATTTGCTTCAACTTTAAATTCACGAAGCAAACGGTCAACGATAATCTCTAAGTGCAACTCACCCATACCTGCGATGATTGTCTGACCTGTTTCCTGATCTGTGTGAGCACGGAAGGTAGGATCTTCTTCTGCAAGTTTTGCAAGTGCTTCACCCATTTTACCCTGTCCGGCTTTTGTCTTAGGCTCGATAGCAAGCTCGATAACCGGTTCTGGGAATTCCATTGACTCTAAGATAACCGGATTCTGTTCATCACAGATGGTATCACCTGTTACAGTAAATTTGAAACCTACTGCTGCTGCGATATCTCCGGAATATACGATATCAAGCTCAGCTCTCTTGTTTGCGTGCATCTGAAGAATACGTCCTACACGCTCTTTCTTATTCTTTGTTGCATTTAATACGTAAGATCCTGACTTCATTGTACCTGAGTACACACGGAAGTAAGCAAGCTTACCTACGAATGGGTCTGTCATAATCTTGAATGCTAATGCTGAGAATGGTTCATCATCAGATGAATGTCTTTCGATTTCGTTTCCATCCATATCTGTTCCTTTAATAGCAGGAATGTCGATTGGTGATGGCATGAATTCGATAATTGCATCTAATAATTTCTGAACACCTTTATTTCTATATGCAGTACCACAACATACAGGAACCGCTGTACATTCACATGTTCCTTTTCTTAAAGCTGCTTTCAACTGCTCAACAGAAGGTTCTTCACCTTCTAAATACATCATCATTAAGTCATCATCTAACTCGCTGATTTTCTCTACTAATTCCTGATGATAAAGTTCTGCTTCATCTTGCATATCCTCCGGGATATCAGTGATAGAAATATCATCACCTTTGTCATCATTGTAGATATATGCTTTCATCTCAAATAAGTCGATGATTCCTTTGAACTCATCTTCTTTCCCGATTGGTAACTGAAGACAAATTGCATTTTTCCCTAATCTTGTACGAATCTGGTCTACAGCTCCGTAGAAGTCAGCACCTAAGATGTCCATCTTATTGATGAATGCCATTCTTGGTACATTATAAGTGTCAGCCTGACGCCATACGTTCTCAGACTGTGGTTCTACTCCACCTTTTGCACAGAATACGCCTACAGCGCCGTCTAATACACGAAGTGAACGTTCTACCTCTACTGTAAAGTCTACGTGTCCAGGGGTATCAATGATATTGATACGATGCTCTAATGCACCTGGTTTTGCTTTGCAGTTCTCCTGCAAAGTCCAATGACATGTAGTAGCGGCTGAAGTAATTGTGATACCTCTTTCCTGCTCCTGTTCCATCCAGTCCATGGTAGCAGTTCCTTCATGAGTATCACCAATCTTATAATTAACACCGGTATAGTATAAGATACGCTCTGTTGTGGTAGTCTTACCAGCATCAATATGCGCCATAATACCGATATTTCTGGTTCTATCTAATGGATATTCTCTTCCAGCCAAGGTCTTTCCCTCCTATATTTGTGTGAAATATACAGTCTCTATATCTTCTATACTATGATAGCATCCGAAAATATAATTAGAAACGGTAGTGAGCAAATGCTTTGTTTGCTTCTGCCATTTTGTGCATATCTTCTTTTCTTTTTACTGCAGCACCAGTATTGTTTGCTGCATCCATAATTTCATTTGCTAATCTTTCTTCCTGAGTCTTCTCGCCTCTCGCGCGTGAGAAATTAGTTAACCAACGAAGTGCTAACGCCTGACGACGATCCGGTCTTACTTCGATTGGAACCTGATAAGTTGCTCCACCGATACGTCTTGCTTTTACTTCAAGAGCAGGCATAACATTGTTCATAGCCTCTTCAAACACTTCAAGTGCAGGTTTTCCTGTTTTCTCTTCAACTCTTGCAAATGCACCATATACAATCTTCTGTGCTACACCTTTCTTACCATCTAACATGATATTATTGATAAGCTTTGTAACAACTTTGTTATTGTACAATGGATCTGCTAAAACATCTCTTTTTTGAATATGTCCTTTACGTGGCACGTTACTTCCCTCCTTAATCATGTAATTTTTTGTTTCGATTAATTCAACGGTACTCACATGTGTCTTTCTAATGTGTTCGTGCGGAATTGTATTCCTCAATGTGAAATTCTGATCAAATCAGATATAATCCCAACACTAACCTATAGTTCTGTTTGTGATACTATTGTGGCTAAAATTAATTATTTAGCTGCTTTTGGTCTCTTAGCACCATACTTAGAACGAGCCTGTTTTCTGTTTGCTACACCTGCTGTATCAAGTGTTCCACGGATTACATGGTAACGGGTACCAGGTAAGTCTTTTACTCTACCTCCACGGATCAGAACAACACTATGCTCCTGTAAGTTGTGACCTTCACCCGGAATATAAGATGTTACTTCGATTCCGTTAGAAAGACGAACTCTGGCAATTTTTCTAAGTGCTGAGTTAGGTTTCTTAGGAGTTGCTGTCTTAACTGCTGTACAAACCCCTCTCTTCTGTGGAGAAGATGTGTTAATTGGTCTCTTCTGAAGAGAGTTATAACTTCTCTGAAGTGCAGGCGTTGTAGATTTCTTTTCAGCTGTCTGACGTCCTTTTCTTACTAACTGGTTGAATGTTGGCATTATTTTCACCTCCTGTAATTAATATTATAACGGCATGTTAGTATGCACGCCTAATAATTATAAAGGCATCGCCTTTACTTGTCAAGGATTTTCTCTTCTTATAAGAACAGATAAATTCCCAGCGGAAATAACATTCTGATGTATTGCATTCCATATAAAAAAACGGACAATTCAACAAACACTGGACAAATCACAATTTGTGCGATTAAAAGTGCCATACTCCAGGATATAACCGATGTAATCTCTTTCGCGAGTGCTGTGATAACCGTGACCCATACACAGCTTACGATTAAGAATAACAACATGGACAGACTCTCAATTGCAATTCCGCGGCTGTCGCGCCCCATGCTTATTACCAGCACGCCGATTATCGCCGGAACAATCGTAACTGCCAGATTGTTTGATGCCAGGAAAACAAAACCATCCCTTTTGTTTAAGACAGACAGATAGCCTTTGCTTCCTTTTTCCATGGCCAGCTTCCCATTTAGAAGCATCATAAGAAACAAAAACAATCCCAATACTCCTTGTAGCGGATAGGTTTTTCCTTCCGGATTTGGCTCCGCAGAAGTATCTTCTCCGACGGTTACTTCCACCATATCGACACGGAAACTGTCCTCTTTTGTTTTTAATTCTTCATATTTCTCCTGAATCATTTCAAATGCTTGTGTGGAATCGTCTTCGAAGTATTCTTGTGACGCATCCCGAAGAATGACCTCGCCGGAAACATCCAGATACGCTGTATAAAACGTCTCCTTTGCCACAAATCCCTTTGCCACAAATGGTGTTGAGATAAATTGAATCTGTTGCCTTGTACTACCGGATTCAAAGTTTTCTTCAAAATCATCTTCAAACCAAAATCCGCATTCTATTTTTCCGGATTCTACATCCTGTTTTAACTGTTCCAGATTCTGGTATGAGACAAATTCAAATGCCGTATCTTTTTCCTGTAACGTCTTCTCTATCTTTTGCGAATAATAACCATTCGCATTTCCGATTCCGACTTCTGTTACCTCGCCGGACGGAATTGATATACCGGTAATAATCCACAGTGCCAGTAACATCACAACGGTTTGGATCCAAAAAGCCTTTGATTTGACCCATGATTTTAATTGTAACGTGAACCATTTAAAGTATTTCTGCATGTGATGCCCGCTCCTATTACTCCTCCAATTGCAATCATGCATATCATTTTGCACCAGTCCATGACCGTTACCCTCTGAAACATTGCATGTATTCCACAGCGAATCCAGTCGTTCATCGGCAGATACCTGCCAATGGTCCTTATCGGCTGTGGCATGTATGCAAGCGGAATGATTGCGCCCGAGGCTATGATCATAATTATATTTGTCAAGAATAAAACAACACTCGATTGAATCCCCCGACCGGCAAGTTCAAATATAATGTGAAAATACAGTGCTATCATGATGCTTAACAGCAACAATACGAAGAATACATACCATTCCATCTGCAAAAACCATGAATCCATACATCTGGAAACAATACATCCCACGATATACAGTAGAGAAGAAAGAATCCACATCACACCGCTCATAATTATAATCTTAATGATATAGTATTGGCCGGCACTGACACCATATACTCTCATTTTTTCCTCAACAATTGTATTTCTCTTCTGATACAGATAGCCAAAATTTACCCCTAAAACTAACAGAAGAATCATAAGTGCTGAGACAAGATAATATTGTGCCAGGTTGGCCTCTCCGATAGGCGAGGCTACCATATCATTATATATATTACCTCTTAAGATAATCTGTTCCATATACATATTTGCAATCGCATCATCTAATTTATTTCTTGCTATATTGATTTCGTAAGTTTTTGCAGTGAACATGGTTGCATCAATTCCGGTCTTAGGAATCTGATAGAACTCCATAACTCCTACCATTAATTCTTCAAAGACCGACGTGTCCGCTCCACCCTTCTTCGCCACATACAACTCTACGCTGGCATCGTCTCCGCGGTTCAAGGAGCGGTAGGTATCTTCAGGTAGCAAAACAACTGCCTGCAGGTTTCCCTGCTGCAGTTGTTCCATAGCCTCTTCTTCTCCCAGATAATGGAATACGCACACAGCCTCTCCACTCTCTGTGGAAGAAATGTAATCCATAATCAATTGCATCTCTTCTTCGTCTTCCGGCATCACTACCCCGACGTCAATGGCACGAAACACCTGTTTTTCTCCCATTAAACGTGATAGTCCAAACATCGCCGCAAAGACGATAACCAATATCAACACAATATTTATCAGCGATTTGCTAAATATTTTAATTGTTCTTTTGGTTTCAATAAATAAACATTCTTTAAAATATTTCATTAAAATTCATCCAAAAACGAATCGACATCCATATCATCAAAGGAGTCCTCCAGGTCATCTATCTCTTCGATTATTTCGACGATATCCTGTTCTTTTCCACTTATTTCTGTAAATTCAGCTCCTTTTTTGATTGAAAGTTTTGCGCTTCCAATCTTCTGATCCTCTATTTCAATTTTGTCAATCTCGATTACAACTTCTTTCTTAGAACTTGTTACAACACCCTCTAATTCGAATTCAAGTATGCCTTCTTTTCCTTTCACACTGAACTCGCCGGTCTTTGAGTCATATTCCATACTCATTACTTTTACTTCTGCAAGGTAGATTTCTGCCCCCTGAATGTTTCCATCTTTGTAGCCTTCAACAGATGCGATCGATTCTCCATCAACAAGGAGTTCCATATTCTGCATTCTGTAGTCTCCGCCTTTGAAAAGAAGTTCCATTTCCATTCCTTCGATTTCAGTACAGATAGCAGCTAACTGATTCTTGTATAAATAAACTTTGAATTCGAGCTCTCCGCCTGTTGTCTCAATATCTTCAATCTGATCCATTAATTCTTCAATCTGTTCATCTTCTCCATAAACATCCTGATAGGTTTCAAACACACAGTTTGAAAGGTTAATGAAATCTTCTTCTGTAACTGTTACTTTGTATCCTGTACAACTACGTGTTTTTTTATCTACTTCAAAATCTTTTTTGTTGATTTTTTCTACTTCAACGTTATCCAAGAGTTCCTTTTTAATATTTTTAGAAAGCTTATCCTGGAATTTATCTTTCTTGCTGTTTGGTGCGGCCATGCGAAGCAGTGAATTCATCATTTCCAAGTCATCTTGTGACATGTAGTTTTCCATGTCATCTGATGCTTCTTCCTGGAAGTTGTATACATAATATTCATCTGATTCAGATGGTGCCTGTATCGCAATATCTTCACTCGTCATTTCCAGAATGAGTTTGCCATTCATGATATCCTCTGCGTCACCTTCCACAACAATCTGGTTACACTCTTCATCAACTGCAACCTGTACATCAATGTACTCATCCTCTACTTCCAATTCTAATGTAGCGGTATATTCCCCTGATTCTACAATGGATGAGAAGTCGGTATCTTCCCCAAACTGTCCTTTATCCTCGAATGTTTTTTCAAATGCATTATATACTTTTCTTTCTTTGCTATAAAATACACCGGTGCTTACAAGTACCACTGCTAAAATTACAACCAAAACAATTGCACCAACTATAATTCCAATAATCAAGCCTTTGTTTGATTTCTTTGGAGTGGATGGTGGTGTAGTTCCTCCCATGTTTGGATTGTAGCCTCCTTGCGGATATCCTGTCGGTGCTCCCATATTTGGGTTGTAGCCACCCTGTGGCTGGTCTGTTGATGCTCCCATATACGGATTATAGCCACCCTGTGGCTGGTCTGTTGATGCTCCCATATACGGATTGTAGCCACCCTGTGGCTGTCCTACCGGCATTCCGGTATTTGGATCAAAATTGCCAACCGGTTGTTGATTTGGTGAATTAAAATTATCTGTCATTCTACTTTCTCCTTTATTGTAAAATAGTCTTCACATATGTTAGGTTCTTATTTTCCTGCGATACTTCCTGCAATGTTCCATCTTTCATGTGGAAACAGCGATCGCTATTTATAATCTCATTCTCATCATGTGATGTCATAATGACAATGCCGTTTTTATTGGTGTAATCTTCAAGGCACTTATGAATTCCTTCTTTGTAATGAATATCAAGTGCTGTCGTCGGTTCATCCATAATTAGAACCGGTGGCCACTGTGCAAGTGCACATGCAATGCTTAAGCGCCGTTTCATTCCTCCGGATAATTTCGATACCGTTACGGATAAAATATCCCGCAACGCAAACATATCCAAAATCATCTCCTTGTACTGCGAAGTCATTACTCCCCATAATCTCAAATTATCTTTTACGGATAATTCTTCCATCAGCGGATTCTCCTGCGGCAAGTAACCACACATTTTTTGAAATAAATTCTTTTTCTGAAACATATCCTGATTAAAATATGTTATTTCGCCGCCATTCGGTTTCATGACCCCAGCAAGAATTTTCATGAGGGTTGTTTTACCACAACCGTTCTGTCCGATTATTACAATAAGCTGTCCGCATTCTGCCTGAAATGAAATATCTTGGAGTATTTGCTTTTTACCGTAATCTTTACTAATATGCGAAATCATTATCATAGTATCGTTTCCATTTCTGCTTTCTTGATATTGCTTCCCGGCATATCATGTGTCTGAATCCGAATGGTGACTTATTCCCTTTTCACATATAATACGAAACACAATTCATTTAGGTTTCAAAAAAATCCCAAAATTTTAAAAAATAAAATTTTGGGATTTTAAATCTTGCTATTCTGAAATCATAATCGTATTAATCAACTCATTCGGGTTGTATTCCATGCGACTTTCATCCCCATTATAGTCATTGAACAGTTCTTCTACCGCAGTCTCTTCAATCTGAATGTTGCGATATCTCTTCATACCTGTTCCTGCCGGTATCAGTTTACCGATAATTACATTCTCCTTCATACCAATTAACGGATCGATTTTTCCTTTAATTGCAGCTTCAGTTAATACCTTTGTTGTTTCCTGGAAGGATGCAGCTGAAAGGAATGAATTTGTTGCAAGAGATGCTTTTGTAATACCAAGTAATACCTGGGAACCAACAGCTAACTCTTTTCCTTCTTCTTCCAACTTCTCATTTAATTCCATGAAATCAAGCGCATCTACCATGCTGCCCGGAAGTAAATCAGAATCTCCATTTTCTTCTACACGAATCTTCTGTAACATCTGACGAACAATTAATTCAATATGTTTATCATTGATGTCTACACCTTGGAGACGATATACTCTTTGAACTTCACGAAGCATATAATCCTGAACGGCACGTACCCCCTTAATCTTAAGGATATCGTGTGGGTTAACAGAACCTTCTGTCAACTCATCTCCGGCCTCAAGAACAGCGCCGTCAACAATTTTAAGTCTTGCACCATACGGAATCAAATAGGTCTTAGTTTCACCTGTTTCTGTGTTGGTTACAATTACTTCGCGTTTCTTCTTAGTATCTTTAATGGTTGCAATTCCGCCAAACTCAGTGATGATCGCCAAGCCTTTTGGTTTACGGGCTTCGAAGATTTCCTCTACACGAGGGAGACCTTGCGTAATATCATTACCGGCAACACCACCTGTATGGAATGTTCTCATGGTAAGCTGTGTTCCAGGTTCACCAATGGACTGTGCGGCGATAATACCAATTGCTTCTCCGACCTGCACTGCCTGACCTGTAGCCATGTTTGCACCGTAGCATTTTGCACATACACCCATATGAGAACGACAAGTTAATATTGTACGAATTTTTACTTTTGAAATTTCGTTTCCGTCTTCATCTACACCTGCGTTGATAATTGCTGCTGCACGCTTTGGTGTAATCATATGATTTGCTTTTACAATTACATTGCCATCTTTGTCGCAAATAGTTTCACAAGCGAATCGGCCTGTAATTCTTTCCTGTAAGCTTTCAATCTCTTCTTTACCTTCCATGAATGCTTTTACAACCATTCCCGGAATCGCACGAGAGGTTCCTTCACAACAATCAGACTCACGAACAATCATATGCTGAGATACGTCTACCAAACGTCTTGTCAGGTATCCGGAGTCAGCTGTTCTAAGCGCTGTATCGGACAGACCTTTTCTCGCTCCGTGTGCAGACATAAAGTATTCCAATACGTCCAAACCTTCACGGAAGTTAGATTTGATTGGTAACTCGATGGTTCTACCTGTTGTATCTGCCATCAAACCACGCATACCTGCTAACTGTTTAATCTGTTTGTCAGAACCACGGGCTCCGGAGTCAGCCATCATGAAGATGTTGTTGTATTTATCCAATCCCGTAAGAAGTGCATTGGTTAAATCCTCGTCTGTTTCCTTCCAAGTCTCAACAACTTCTTTGTAACGTTCTTCTTCCGTAATCAAACCACGTTTGAATTTCTTCGTGATTCTGTCTACTGTATCCTGTGCATTTTCGATCATTTCCGGTTTCTGAGGTGGCACTGTCATATCAGAAATAGAAACGGTCATCGCTGCCTGAGTTGAATATTTATAACCCATTGCCTTTACGTCATCTAATACTTCAGCTGTTTTTGTTGCTCCATGTATATTGATAACTTTCTCAAGGATTTGTTTAATCTGTTTCTTTCCTACATGGAAATCAACTTCCAGTTTAATTGCATTCTCCGGATTGGTTCTGTCTACGAATCCCAAATCCTGAGGAATAATCTCATTGAAAATCAATAATCCAAGTGTTGTTTCAACAAAACCTGCTTTCACGGTTCCATCCGCAAGCTCTGCCGTACGGTATACATATATTGTCTGGTGAAGTGTAATCTCTTTGTTCTCGTATGCAAGCAATGCCTGATTCATGCTTCCGAAACGATATCCGAATAAATCCATCGGAGTACAAAGAACACGACGATTGTGGTCGTTTACATCCTCAAACCAAATCATGTCATACAATCCCAACTCTACCGTCTCTGTATCCGGATCCGGAGTTGTTAATGCACGCAACTCCTCCATATCTGTGTATACTTTATCCGATATTGCAACCGCGTCCGGATCACCCTGACGGTCTGCAAGTTTCTTCATGGTCAGGTAGTATACACCTAATACCATATCCTGAGATGGTACTGCTACAGGACCACCATCCGATGGTTTTAATAAGTTGTTTGGTGACAATAACATAAATCTACATTCTGCCTGTGCTTCTACCGATAATGGTAAATGCACCGCCATCTGGTCTCCATCAAAGTCAGCATTGAATGCCGTACATACAAGCGGATGAAGTTTGATTGCTTTTCCTTCTACAAGGATTGGTTCAAATGCCTGGATTCCTAATCTGTGAAGTGTAGGAGCACGGTTTAACATAACCGGATGCTCTTTAATTACTTCTTCCAAAACATCCCAAACTTCCGGTTGAAGTCTTTCTACCATTTTCTTTGCACTCTTGATATTATGTGCTGTTTTATTTTTTACCAACTCTTTCATTACAAATGGATTGAATAATTCAATTGCCATTTCTTTTGGAAGTCCACACTGGTAAATCTTTAATTTTGGTTCTACACAGATAACCGAACGTCCTGAGTAGTCAACACGTTTTCCGAGAAGGTTCTGACGGAAACGTCCGCCTTTTCCCTTTAACATGTCAGATAAAGATTTTAATGCTCTGTTACCCGGTCCTGTTACCGGACGTCCACGACGACCATTATCAATTAATGCGTCAACGGCTTCCTGTAACATACGCTTTTCATTGCGAACAATAATATCCGGTGCCCCAAGGTCTAACAATCTTCTAAGGCGGTTGTTACGGTTGATAATTCTTCTGTACAAGTCATTCAAATCAGATGTCGCAAAACGTCCACCGTCTAACTGAACCATCGGACGAAGGTCAGGCGGAATAACAGGAATAACTGTCATTACCATCCATTCCGGTTTGTTACCTGATTCGTTAAATGCTTCTACAACTTCGAGACGTTTGATGATACGTGCTCTTTTCTGTCCGGTTGCAGTCTCTAATTCTGCTTTTAAATCTTCAGAATCTTTCTCAAGATCAATTGCTGCTAACAATTCACGGATTGCTTCCGCACCCATTCCTACACGGAATGTATTTCCATACTGTTCTCTCGCTTCCTGATATTCTGCTTCTGAAAGTACCTGTTTGTATGCTAAAGAGGTCTCTCCTGCATCTAATACAATATACGCTGCAAAATAAAGTACTCTTTCTAAGACACGTGGTGATAAATCAAGGATCAATCCCATTCTGGATGGAATTCCTTTAAAATACCAGATATGAGATACAGGTGCTGCCAATTCAATATGTCCCATACGTTCTCTACGAACACTTGACTTTGTAATCTCGACACCACAACGGTCACAGACTACACCTTTGTATCGAATCTTTTTATATTTACCACAGTGACATTCCCAGTCTTTGGTTGGTCCGAATATCTTCTCACAGAACAAACCGTCTTTTTCCGGTTTCAAAGTTCTATAGTTAATTGTCTCCGGCTTTTTTACTTCACCGTGAGACCATTCTCTTATTTTTTCCGGAGATGCTAATCCGATTTGTATTGCATCGAATTGCATTGCCTGATTTGCTTCATTGTTCATTACTTCTGGCATCTATGGCTCTCCCTTCCTTATTATTCTTCATCTAATACAAGTTCTGCATCATCATAGTAATCCACATCTTCTTCCTCTGCGTCTTCTATGTTGACTAATTCTTCGTTCTCCACATCAAATTCCTGTTTTGTAAATCCATGCTGTGCAAAAGATTCACTATCTTCAAATGCAAAATTCTTGTCGTTTGTGATGATGGAATTAAGGTCTGTATTACCGTATTCGCTGGTTTCCATCAGTTCTACTTCCTGACGATCCTCATCCAAGACTTTTACATCCAAGCCTAATGATTGTAACTCTTTCAAGAGTACCTTGAACGATTCCGGGATACCAGGTTCCGGTATGTTATCTCCTTTGATAATTGCCTCGTATGTTTTTACACGACCAACAACATCATCTGATTTCACTGTTAAGATTTCTTGTAATGTATATGCTGCTCCATATGCTTCAAGAGCCCATACTTCCATTTCTCCAAATCTCTGACCACCGAACTGTGCTTTACCACCTAACGGCTGCTGTGTAACAAGTGAGTAAGGACCTGTTGAACGGGCATGGATCTTATCGTCAACCAAGTGATGTAGTTTCAGATAATGCATGTGTCCGATTGTTACTTTTCCATCGAAACATTCTCCGGTTCTACCATCGCGAAGCTGTACTTTACCGTCTCTTGTGATTGGAACTCCTTTCCATACACTTCTGTGAGCACGATTATCCGATAAATATTCGAGCACGTCTTCTCTTAATAAATCTTTGTATTTATCTAAGAAGCATTCCTCATTCTCTGCGGCTTCTTCTTTGTCAAACGGCATATTTACGTAGTCGTTTGCAAGTTCAAGCGTATCCTGGATATCAATCTCTCGAGCTCCGTCAAATACCGGTGTTTCAATGTTGATTCCCAATGCTTTTGCAGCAAGACTCAAGTGAATCTCAAGGACCTGACCGATGTTCATACGGGATGGTACACCTAATGGATTTAATACGATATCCAACGGACGACCATTTGGAAGGAACGGCATGTCTTCTACCGGCAATACGCGTGATACGACACCCTTATTACCATGACGACCCGCCATCTTATCTCCAACTGAAATCTTTCTCTTCTGTGCAATATAAATACGTACGGATTGGTTGATTCCCGGAGACAATTCATCTCCATTCTCTCGGGAGAATACTTTTGCATCTACTACGATACCATATGCTCCATGTGGTACTTTTAATGAGGTATCACGAACTTCTCGTGCTTTCTCTCCAAAAATTGCACGTAATAATCTTTCTTCTGCTGTTAGCTCTGTCTCTCCCTTAGGAGTTACTTTACCAACAAGGATATCTCCGGCACGAACTTCTGCTCCGACACGGATAATTCCTCTTTCATCCAAATCTTTTAATGCGTCGTCTCCGACACCCGGAACATCGCGTGTGATTTCTTCCGGTCCTAATTTGGTGTCACGGGATTCTATCTCATATTCTTCTATATGAACAGATGTATATACATCATATTCTACTAATCTTTCACTTAAAAGAACTGCATCCTCGTAGTTATAGCCTTCCCATGTCATAAATCCTATTAATGGGTTCTTTCCAAGAGCAAGCTCTCCATTTGCTGTAGATGGTCCATCCGCGATTACTTCGCCCGCTTCGACCTTCTGACCTTTGAATACAATCGGTCTTTGGTTGTAGCAGTTAGACTGGTTACTTCTAGAGAATTTGGTAAGGATGTATTCTCTCTTATTGCCATCTTCTTCGCGAATCACAATACGGTTTGACTCTGCACTTTCTACTACACCATCTGCTTTTGCAACAACACATACTCCTGAGTCAACTGCTGCTTTTGTCTCCATACCGGTACCAACAACCGGTGCTTCTGTTGTCAAAAGAGGCACTGCCTGACGCTGCATGTTCGATCCCATAAGTGCACGGTTCGCGTCGTCATTCTGTAAGAATGGAATCAAAGCAGTTGCAACCGAGAATACCATCTTTGGAGATACGTCCATGTAATCGAAAGAAGTTTTATCATATTCCTGTGTTTCATCCAAGTAACGACCCGATACAGAATTACGAACGAAATGTCCTTCTGCATCTAATTTCTCGTTTGCTTGTGCTACGTGATAATTGTCTTCTTCATCCGCAGTCATATAAACTACTTCATCTGTTACACGTGGATTCGCAGGATCTGTTTTGTCTATTTTACGATAAGGTGCTTCTACAAAGCCATAATCATTGATTCTTGCATAACAAGCCAATGAGTTAATCAATCCGATGTTCGGACCTTCCGGCGTCTCAATCGGACACATACGTCCATAGTGAGAATAATGTACGTCACGAACCTCAAAACCTGCACGGTCTCTGGAAAGACCACCCGGTCCTAATGCAGATAAACGTCTCTTATGTGTTAATTCTCCTAATGGGTTGTTCTGATCCATGAACTGTGACAACTGTGAAGAACCAAAGAATTCTTTTACAGCTGCGGTTACCGGTTTGATATTAATTAAACTCTGCGGTGAAATTCCTTCCAAATCCTGAGTTGTCATTCTCTCGCGAACGACTCTCTCAAGTCTTGACAAACCAATACGATACTGGTTCTGTAACAACTCACCAACAGCACGAATACGACGATTGCCCAAGTGGTCAATATCGTCATCATGTCCAAGTCCCCATTCGAGATGCATATTGTAATTAATAGAAGCAAAGATATCTTCTTTTGTAATATGCTTTGGTATCAAATCAGCAAGGTCACGTTTGATTGCTTCCATACGATCTTCTAACGTTGTATATTCCTTCATAATCTGTTCCAGAACAGGATAATATACTAATTCTGTAATACCTAATTCCTTTGGATCTGCAATCTCAGGAATCCAAGAAGTAATATCTACCATCATGGATGATAATACCTTAATGTTTCTGCTCTCTCCCTGAATCCATACAGCAGGAACTGCAGCATTCTGAATCTGATCTGCTAATTCTCTTGTCACGGTCTGACCGGCACTTGCTAATACTTCACCGGTAGAAGGATCGATTACGTCTTCTGCGAGAATTTGTCCATTAATTCTATTCTTAAGCGCTAATTTCTTGTTGAACTTATAACGTCCTACTTTCGCAAGATCATATCTTCTTGGGTCAAAGAACATAGAAGTAATCAAGCTTTCAGCACTCTCAACGGAAAGTGGTTCGCCCGGACGTATTTTTTTGTATAACTCTAATAAGCCGGCTTCAAAGCTACCTTGTGGCTCTCTCTCGGTAACTGCCGGATCTTTTGCAAGTGAGGCAAGAATCTTTGGTTCTTCACCAAACATATCAATAATCTGTTGATTCGTTCCTACACCAAGTGCACGAATCAGTACTGTAATCGGCACTTTTCGTGTTCTATCTACTCTAACACTGAAAACGTCATTGGAGTCCGTTTCATATTCAAGCCATGCACCACGATTCGGAATTACGGTACACGAATACAAGGTCTTACCCACTTTATCGTGTGCAATACCATAATAAATTCCCGGAGAACGTACCAATTGACTTACGATTACACGTTCTGCACCATTGATAACAAAGGTTCCGGTTTCTGTCATAAGCGGGAGATCACCCATGAAAATTTCATGCTCGTTAATCTCATCTGTTTCCTTGTTGTGAAGTCTTACCTTGACTTTCAAAGGAGCTGCGTAAGTTGCATCTCTCTCTTTGCATTCCGGAATTGTGTATTTCACATCGTCTTCACATAACGTGAAATCTACGAATTCCAAACTCAAGTGACCGCTATAATCAGCTATCGGAGAGATATCTGCGAAGGCTTCTTTCAATCCTTCATCTAAAAACCATTGATAGGAGTCTTTTTGAACTTCTATCAAATTAGGCATCTGCAGTACCTCTTTTTGTCTTGAGTAACTCATACGCATGCTTTTTCCTGCTTTGACCGGACGTATTCTGTTTTTCTCCATGGACGTTTCACCTCTCGTTTTTATTTTAAATTGCCCTTTTTTCCTAAAAAAGAACATAATAAGCCTAGTACACCATGATAGTGCAACGTATATTATACAACAACCCCTATTATTAAGCAAGCAATTTTTTATGGTTTTTCATAAGTTTCTAAAAAATGATGTTTTGTCCCATTTTGTTTATAAGCGATTATTGTATTTAGATTTACATTCTCCACACTGCGAAAGATGTTTTTCTCTATGTATGGATTATCCTGTTTTAGTTGAGAAATGAGGTTCTTTACAACCTTGCGTTTGGAAATACTTTCTGCATTTTCTTTCTCCTCGCACATCTCTGTAAAACGACAGGCACACCGGATAAATTCCAATTCATTATAATTCGCCCAACGTATGATATCCTCTTCGCGTATCAGGTACATCGGTCGGATTAGTTCCATCCCTTCAAAGTTTGTACTATGAAGCTTAGGCATCATTGTTTGAATCTGCGCTCCATATAACATTCCCATCACAATTGTTTCAATCACATCATCAAAATGATGTCCCAGTGCAATCTTGTTATATCCCAGTTCCTTCGCCTTGCTGTACAGATAGCCCCGACGCATTCTCGCACAGAGATAACATGGAGAATCCCCCTCATCTGCCACTATGTTAAATATATCCGATTCGAAAACTGTAATCGGCACTCCAAGTGTCGACGCATTCTCTACAATTCTCTCATAATTTGCTTCGTTATATCCGGGATTCATTACCAGAAATCCCACTTCAAAATTCTTCTTGCCATGTCTTTCCAATTCTTGAAAAAGCTTCGCCATTAACATGGAGTCTTTTCCCCCTGAAATGCACACTGCAATTCGGTCATTATCCTGAATCAAATCATACTCATTAATTGCTTTTGTAAATTTTCTCCAAATCTCTTTATGAAATTTCTTGATAATACTTTTCTCAATTTCTTTTCTTCGTTCCATTACATTCTCCTGTAAAGCCAAAAAATCTGCAGATGAAATTCACCTGCAGATTCTCTGTAATTCCATGTACGATGGAAAAATTATTTTAATGTAACTTTAGCGCCTTCAGCTTCAAGTTTTGCTTTGATATCTTCAGCGATTGCTTTGTCAGCCTGTTCTTTAACCAACTTAGGAGCGTTATCTACAACGTCTTTTGCTTCTTTTAATCCTAATCCTGTTAATTCACGAACAACTTTGATAACTTTAACTTTGTTTGGTCCAACTTCTGTTAACTCAACGTCGAACTCTGTTTTCTCTTCTGCTGCACCTGCATCTGCTGCACCTGCTGCTGCAACTACAACACCTGCTGCTGCAGAAACACCAAATTCTTCTTCACATGCTTTTACTAATTCATTTAATTCTAATACGCTTAATTCTTTGATAGCATCAATAAATTCTGCTGTTGTCATTTTTGCCATTTCATTATCCTCCATTAATAATTAATTATTCTTCTGTTGCTACTTCTTCTGTAGCAGCTTCTTCTGTTGCAACTTCTTCTACTGTTGCCTCTTCTGTAGCAGCTTCTTCTGCTACTGTTTCTTCTGCAGCTACTTCTGTATCTGCAGCACCACCATTCTCTGCGATCTGGTTAAGAACGCGAGCAAGGTTTGTGATAGGTGACTGTAAGCTTCCAAGTAATTTGGAAATAAGAACTTCTCTGCTTGGAATTGTAGCGATTGCTTTCATTCCTTCTGCATCATAGTATGTTCCTTCTACTACACCTGCTTTGATTTCAAGTTTTGGAGCTTTCTTAGCAAACTCTGATAAGATTCTTGCCGGAGCTGTTGCATCATCCGCTGATACTGCGAATGCACTAGGTCCTTCAAGTACATCTCTTAAGCTTTCAAAAGCTGTTCCTTCTACTGCACGGCTTACTAAAGTATTCTTGTATACTTTGTAAACAACACCAGCTTCTCTTAACTGTTTACGCAACTGTGAATCTTCTGCAACAGTAAGTCCACGATAGTCAACTACTACTACAGATTGTGCGTCTTTAATTGTTTCAGAAATCTCCTGAACGATAGGCTGTTTCAGTTCTACTTTTGCCACGTGATGTGTACCTCCTTATTTTATTTTGCATAAAGACATGAGGCATATATGTTCTATCCTTAGATTGAAACAAAGAAACCTCCCTGCCTTACGACAGAGAGGTATAAGTCATTCTTAAAAATCTTACGATGTTCAAAAATCCCCTCGGTAGGTTCTTACGATTACGCCTTACGGCACCTACTGTCTTCGGCAATATGCTTTGTGATTATATCAAACTATATTACGGATGTCAATTACTTTCCGCTAAAACTTACTTGCTTTTCATAGGTCTGTTTGCTTGCTTGTGTTAATTACTGAGCAACTTTTAATACGTTCAATTTAACACCAGGTCCCATTGTAGAGGTTATTACAACACTCTTAATGTACTGACCTTTTAAGCTAGCAGGTTTTGCTTTCATAATTGCACCCATAAGAGACTGGAAGTTGTCGCTTAATTGTTCTGGTGTAAAAGATGCTTTTCCAATTGGCACATGGATAATATTTGTTTTATCTAATCTGTACTCAATCTTACCAGCTTTGATGTCATTTACTGCTTTTGTTACATCCATAGTAACAGTTCCTGCTTTCGGGTTTGGCATTAAGCCTTTTGGTCCGAGAACACGACCCAAACGTCCAACTACACCCATCATGTCAGGTGTTGCAACTACAACGTCAAAGTCTAACCATCCGTCGTTTTGAATCTTCGGAATAAGTTCTTCTCCTCCAACGAAATCTGCTCCTGCAGCCTGTGCTTCGTCTAATTTCGTTCCCTTTGCAAATACTAAAACTTTAACTTCTTTTCCAGTTCCGTGTGGTAAAACTACGGCACCACGGATCTGCTGTTCAGCATGACGACCATCACAACCGGTTCTGATATGAAGTTCGATTGTTTCATCAAATTTTGCTGTTGCATTCTTCTTAACAATATCAATTGCTTCTGCAACATCATATTGTTCTTTTTTATCATACGCTTTTACAGCTTCTTGATATTTCTTTCCTCTTTTCATGAAATATTACCTCCTGGTGGTATTATCGGGAGAGGACCCTCCCACTAAATAAATGTTACTTACTTCTTTTTATAAAAATTATTCTACTACTTCAACGCCCATTGATCTTGCTGTTCCTTCGATCATGCTCATTGCAGCTTCAAGTGAAGCAGCGTTTAAGTCCGGCATTTTTAATTCAGCAATTTCTTGAATCTGCGCTTTTGTAATTTTTGCAACCTTCTTCTTATTTGGTTCCCCAGAACCTGATTTAATGTTGCATGCTTTCTTAATTAATACTGGTGCAGGTGGTGTTTTTGTTACGAAACTAAAACTTCTGTCTGCATATACAGTAATAACTACAGGGATAATTAAGTCGCCCTGATCGGCTGTTTTTGCATTAAACTGTTTTGTAAACTCTACGATGTTTACACCGTGCTGTCCAAGCGCCGGTCCAACTGGTGGAGCAGGTGTTGCTTTTCCAGCAGGAATTTGCAATTTAATATATCCTTCTACTTTCTTTGCCATTGGATTTGCCTCCTTAATTCATCTTCTTAACATCTGCGAAACTTACTTCTACCGGTGTTTCGCGACCGAACAGCTCTACATTGATTGTCACTGTCTGTTTATTATGGTTCATCGCAGCAATCACTCCGCAGGTATCTTTCCATACTCCGCCGATTACTACAATCATATCGCCCTCTTCGAAGTCAACTTCTACTACTTCGGACTTAATACCCAAAGGTCTCATTTCAGCTTCCGTGAGTGGTACCGGCTTACTTCCCGGTCCAACAAATCCGGTCACGCCTCTGGTATTTCTTACAACGTACCATGTATCATCATTCATTATCATATGAATTAATACATAGCCCGGAAACATCTTCTTGGAGACTTGCTTCTTTACGCCTTTCTTCATCTCGGTAACTTCTTCCATCGGAACGCGTACTTCTAATATCTGATCTTCAAGATGTCTGTTTTCAATTGTCTTGTCAATGTTAGCCTTGACTTTGTTCTCATAACCTGAATAGGTATGAACTACATACCAGTTCGCTTCTGCCATAATCACTTTGCCTCCATTATTTTCCCAGTGTTGTCAGGACACTAATTCCTTCTTGAATGCCCCAATCGAGCAATGCAATAATCAATCCCGCAACGACACAAACAGCTACAACCGCAATGGTCTGTCTTACAAGTGATTTCTGATCCGGCCAGATAATTTTCTTAAATTCTGCCTTAAGACCGGTAAACCAGCTCGTCTTAGGAGCCTTTTCAACTTTTTCAGTTTGTCCCATATTCTACTCCTTTGCTCATCTACAGACTATTTTGTTTCCTTATGCATTGTATGAGTCTTGCAGAATCTACAATACTTTTTGGTTTCCATTCTGTCCGGATGAGCTTTTTTGTCCTTTGTCGTGTTGTAATTACGACGCTTGCATTCTGTGCATGCTAATGTAATTCTTGTACGCACAACTTCCACCTCCGTTTAAATTCATTGTTTGTTGCCGCCCTTAAAAAAGGGCATAAAAAAAAGACCTACTTCTAAGCCTAACCAATATAGCACAATCATTTTTGTGCGTCAATACTTTTTTGAAACTAGTAGTGCTTTTTTATTAAACCACAAAATATAGACGAATTGCAAGCAATTCTTCTTATTAAATAGTAGTTGTCGATATTTCATAAAAGAGTTATAATATAAATGTATAAATGGACTTAGTATGCCCCACCGTGTATCTAGCGGGATTCAAGGAAGAAAGGAGGGGTTCTAATGGCAAGAATTGACGCCTATGCTTATTATTTGTCGACTTATGGTCAAATTCGTCCTACGCGCTACGATTCTCATAAGAAGAGTGATCTGCGTAAAATCTACAACCAAATTGTAAAAACCAACCGTGAAGCTCCTCTGTACAAGCTTTCTTCCGATGACGATGTGGCGAAGTATGCCATTGACATCCAAGAAAACGCTAAGGCTATCCAAAACGTGGTTGCATCTCTTTCTGATAACTATGGCGAATTTAGCGATTCCTTCCGAAGAAAAGTCGCTGTTTCCAGGGATGAAGAACATGTTGGTGTAAAATATATCGGTGACGGAACCGAAAGTACAGAATTAGAAAACTTTTATATAGATGTAAAGCAGCTATCCTCACCTCAGGTGAATACCGG
>JAZUQL010000103.1:0-18324 GCA_045605685.1 Lachnospiraceae bacterium | reverse complement strand
CTGCTGGATGCGGTGATTACAACCGTATCTCCCGGATGCAAACCTGCGGAAGACGATGCTGTAAACTTCACTTCATCCATATCGATTCCGTCCGTGTCGCTTGCAATATCCATTGTTATCTTTCCTTCTCCTTCTACCCCTTGAAATGAAACTTCCAGATAATCAAACGGATTAATCTCTTCCATGGACACATAATAACAAACCGTACAACTTCCGATTGCACCAATGATTACGGCAAAAATAACAGTGCAAATAATAAGCGCTCTTATTGTATGCTTACGATTATTCTTTCTGCGCAAGTCATCTTCTGCTTTAATTTTTCCCATATGGTAGCCATATGACTTTGATTCTGCTTTTTGACGAATTTCTTCTGCGGTTTCTTCTTTTTCTAAAACCTGGTTGTAACCGCAAAATTCACAAACCGCCACATGATTTTCTTCTTGTATCTTTAAAGAGGCGCCACATTTCGGGCATGTCATTTCTTTTTCCATTCTTACCATTTCTCCTTTGTCTTGACAAATCACTTATCTATATTATTTTAAGCAACTTCAACTATTTGGTCAACAATTCTTTCTTGAGCCATTGTGACACGAATACCACCACGACAGACACTACTAATACCAGAATTGGACCGACATAAGAATATATTTGTTCAATCGGTTTACACCACTGCCCCAATAACGATGCCGCAAAATTTAGGATAATAATGAAAAAGGGATGAATGATATAGATTCCCAATGAAAGACGACTCCCTACATATGCCACTTTCTTCGAAATGTTTCCTTGTGTTGTCTGTATGTTTGTCGCAAGCCCAAAAGCACTAATTGCCAGAAAAATACTGCTTATGTATAAATCTCTTGGCGATTGCGAGCCGGCCATCTCTAACAAATATTCCTCTGCTACTGTTGTAACCGTAAACAAAGCGCACATCAGTGCTAAGTGGGAATTCTTTATTTTGTGTTTCGTATGATAGAATAGGTCCCCGAGCAAAACACACGGAATTCCAAGGAATAAGAAATTTCTCGTCCATACAAAAGAAATGACTCTGCCGAATAACACATCTGCATACTGTCCTAAGACAACATTGATAAGCAGCAATATCGGAATCAGCGGATATAGTCTCTTCCAACTACACTTCTTTTCAAATAACCAAAGAATTGCAAGTGCATACAACAGTGCACCCAAATACCAAAGATGCAGTGCAAGCGGTGTTTCATTTAAAATGAAAAAGTGAAAGAGCGTTCTCTTGTTGAGTAATCCGCGCAAATACGATAGAATCGATTGCTTCGTGATTAGCTGATATGCCACCCAAAAAACAAGATAGAACAAATTGGCAATTAAAAGCAGTTGAAGGGTCCTTTTCAATTGTATCGTAGTTTTCCCCCGCTCTATGGTCTGCGTGTGAAAATATCCGGTAATCATAAAAAATATCGGAACCGCAATTCGTGCAAGCGGTGTTACGATATGATTCAGCGGATGCGGGAATTCTATATGTATACAAACAATCAAAAAACAACAAATCGCCTTTAGAACATCTAAACCGCCCTTTCGATTGTCTGTGGAAACTGCATTCTGCACGCTTTCTTCTCCTCTCTAATTACAGTCTGTTTTACATTATACTGTATGATATCCTACATCACAACATGTTCTACCAATGTATCTTTCTCATAGCGTAATTTCAGAGAGAAAAATTCTCTATTTTCTTGCAGTAGTCGAAAAAAAATCTTATCGCCTTCCCAAAGGTGTAACTTGCATAAATCCGATTTCTTAACCCAGACCAGTTCTCCCTCGTCACAGGTAATCAATTCTCCCTCAAAGTCATCTGCCGTATATAAAAACATGTATTCCGTTTCCCAACGGTCAGACAAAAACGTAATAATCCCACGTCTTCTGTAATTCTTTAACGTCAGCCCTGTTTCTTCGCGGACTTCCCGAAGCAGGCATTCTTCCGGTGTCTCATCCGGCTCAAATTTCCCGCCGACTCCAATCCATTTATCCTGATTACAATCATTTTCTTTCTTCGTGCGATGCAACATCAGATATGCATCTTCTTTTTCAATATAACAAAGCGTTGTCAACTGCATAATTTCGCCTCTTTCTGTATCATTTCTTCTCTTAGAATACCTTACTTTGACAAATCTGAAAATAGATTGTTGACAAAAAAATTATCTTATGCTACATTTACTACGTCAGTCGTAGTACGATTGTCGTAGCAACGACAGTCGAAGTAAGAAGGGAGAAGTGCTTATGCATATAATCAGCAGCGATGTCATTCGCGGTTACAATGATACGATGATACTTTTTCTACTTTTAGAGAAGCCGTCTTACGGTTATGAAATTTCCAAGAAGATTCGGCAGCTTTCCGAGGAAAAATATATCATCAAAGAGACCACGTTGTATTCCGCATTTACCCGATTAGAAAAAAACGGATATATCGTATCTTTTTCTTCGAATGAAGAGGGCAGCGGGAAGCGACGGACCTATTATCGGATTACGGATTTTGGAATCACCTACTACCGCGACAAATGTCGGGAATGGAACCTTACCAAAGAAGTTGTCGAACATTTTATTTCAAAGGAGGAGGCTTTTTATGGAAACGATTAAAAATTATTTGGAGAGTATGTTTGCAAACCTTGCGAATACTCCGGAGGTAATTCGTGCGAAGGACGAATTGCTACAAATGATGGAAGATAAATACAATGAATTAAAAGAAGAAGGCATGAGCGAGAACGCAGCCGTCGGAACGGTTATTGCAGAATTCGGGAATCTGGATGAACTATCCGAAGACCTGGGCATTCAAAACTTCGTTGCACCACAACCACAACACAACCGACGGATGGTAACCAAAGAGGAGGTCGTAAATTACTTACGGGATACTTCCAAACATGCATTCCTAATCTCATTTGGTGTTTTTCTCTGTATTATTTGCTCTTGTTGTCCGATTCTGTCAGATACCTTTTTATCCACAGACGCGCTCGGATTATTCGGATTTTTTCTTTGTATTGGAGTCGCAATTACCTTATTTGTCACCTCTCCGTTCCGGAAACAGAAGTGGAGTTTTCTAAAAAAAGAAGCTTGTTTTACGGATTATGCAACGACACAATATATTGAAGAGAAAAAAGAACACGACCGGAGCACGCAAGCGTTTTCTCTTTCCATTGGCATTCTTTTTTGCGTGTTAAGTCCTCTTCCCGCAATTATGCTGGATGAATTTAAAATGGAGAAACTCGTAGATGCCGCTGGCGCTTTATTCCTGCTTATGGTCGGCGTAGGTGTAATGCTCATTGTTCTTTCGAACATGATGAAAAATTCTTATAAAACCCTTTTGTCTTTAAATGATCGGACAACAATCAGCGGGAACTACGTTTCTGAAAAAAATCAAGAACCGGAATATAAAAATCCGACTGCCAATACATTCATGTCCCTATACTGGACTACTGTTACATGCCTGTATCTCATTGTAAGTTTTCTCACATTTAACTGGCATATTACGTGGATTATCTGGCCGGTTGCCGGTTTGGTTCACCATTTACTCTCTAACATATTCGAGAAAAAATAGGAGGATAGTTTAATGAAAAAAGGAATCTATTTAACCATTTTAATATTAATTACCATTGTGTGTATCCTTATTGGTTCCGCTTATCATATCGGCGGATTCTTCCGGAACCTTTTCACTCCGTTTGAAAAAGACCATGTTTCGTTTGAAACGGATTTAGACGCATTTTCATCTATTGTAATTGATGCTGACACCATTGATATTACAATTCAATCCGGCTCTGACTATCACCTGGAATACTATTGTATGGAAGCGTGCAAGCCGGAATACGAAATTAACAAACAGACATTAACCATTAAACAGACATCAAAAGACCAAAATTTCTTTGGAAAGAACAACTCCCTGTGTGAATTAAAGATTACAGTTCCTTCTGATGTTACACTAAATGAACTAAATATCACCTCTGATGTAGGTGAGGTCTCCCTTCAGAGAGTAGAGTCAGAATCACTCATATTAAATTGTGATGTCGGCGATATCGAACTGACCAACAGTTCATTTTCTCTGATGCAAGTAAATGCGAATGTCGGTGATGTCAATCTAGAAAACATAACTTGTGCGGATGGCGTTATCACTGCGGATGTCGGCGATATTGATATAGAACACATAACGTTTGACAACTTAGAGATTACCTGCGACGTTGGCGACGTAGAGATTACAAGCAAATCAACTCTTTCCGATTACAAAATCGCACTCGATGCGGACCTTGGAAGCATCTCTTTTCAAGATGAGGATTACTCCGATTCTTACACACAAAAAGGGAAAAGTGGATTTTTAAGCATAGAAACGAATACAGGCGATATCGAAGTTGATGATTAGTTATAATCAAAAGAGCCTTTGGAATTTATTGTTCCAAGGCTCTATTTTTATGTATCCCAATTTCTTTTTATTGTTTTACGATAAATATTTCTTGACTTTTATTTTTTGTTGGTTTATACTCCAAAAAAAGAACAAAATAAGGAGATACAATCTATGAATTACAATACAACAAACCAACAACCGAATATGTACTATCCTCCATGTCCTCCACCTCCAAGCAAAGAATCCGCTGAGCAAAAACAAAAACGGGCAACGTTCTTTCGCCTGCTATTCTTACCTACCCTTATCTATGCTGCGTTATATGTACTGTTCTTATATCGTAACTATAGCGGGATTACAATGCCTCTTTTTGTAATTGCAACCGGTATCTATTCTTTTTTCTGCTTTAAAAAATTGGAAATCAAACGCAAACCGCTTGGATACGTCCTTCTTGGCACTATGCTGTTATTCGGAATTTCTTCTTTTTGTACGGGCAATGTTATTATCATTACTTTTAATACGATTTTCATCTATCTGCTTCTGATTTGCTTTTTCATCTATCATTTCTATGATGTTCGCAAATGGGATATCTGGCACTATATTGGTTCCATCTTTTGTACGCTATTCGGTAGTCTGACTTGCATTGTGGATCCTTTTTTGGATGGCATGAACCATAGAAAGTTAAACCGCAACGACAAAAAATCGAACCTGCTCTATGTCATAATCGGAATGGGTATTGCAATCCCTCTGCTTATCCTTATTCTGGCGTTGCTCTCTTCTGCCGATGTGGTTTTTCGAAGTGTCCTTTCTGATTTCGTACAAGAAATCAACTTTTTGTCCATATTTGGAATTGTATTTTCTTTTATCGCAGTTTTTTTTGGTGCCTACACCTCAATGCGTTACCTTGGCAAAAACACAATTCGCTACAACTATAAAGACAAACGACAATTCGAACCAATCATCGCCATTACTATACTGATCCTGATTTGTCTGGTCTATGTAATTTTCTCCGGCATTCAGATTCTTTATCTCTTTGTTGGGAATATGGAACTGCCGGATCATTACACCTATGCCGAATATGCACACGAGGGATTTTTCCAGTTATTATTTGTATGTATTTTAAACTTATTCATTGTCTTATTCGTGCAAGCCTTTTTCAAAAAAAATATCATACAAAATATTCTTCTTACTATCATCTCATTCTGTACTTATGTGATGATTGCTTCGAGTGCTTACCGTATGTATCTGTATGTTCGTTCCTACGACCTTACCTTTCTTCGGGTTCTTGTTTTCTGGGCGCTTGTTTTGATTGCACTTTTACTCGTCGGTATTATCATCCGCACCTGCTACGACCGTTTTCCGTTCTTTTCCTATAGTCTGGTTGTTTTCTTCGGATGTTATCTCATCTTGTCTTTTGCAAGAGTCGATTATTGGATTGCAAAATATAACCTGACGCATGCAAAAGATCAAACGAAAGAGAATATCGATTACGATTATCTTTCACGTCTTTCCTCCGATGCTGCACCCGCACTAAAAGACGAAGACGGACGTTGGATGGAAAAATATATCATTTCCCTCTCTAAAGATACGGACGATGGTATCCGTGAATGGAATCTGTCTCATCTCTACGCGAGACATCTATTTTCGGAAGAACTGGAAGAACAAGAACAGGCATTTCTCATCCGATTGGAAAACCATTCTGCCAGTGGTATTCAGAATGTCCGTTGCTGTATCGAATATGAAGACGGCTCCAGCGAAATCTTTGACTTAGAAGCGGAATCCGAAACATTATTATCGGATGACTACAGCTGTACCTTTCATCCGGATGAAAATATAACACGAAAGGAAGGAGAGCCTGTTACGTACCACATCTATTTTGATGATTTGCAATGGAATACCTATGAAGTAACCTGCACGGATTTGTATCCGGATAAACACAGTACGGTTACACTCTCTCTTACGGAACGCGTTCCATCCTCTTACCGGAATCCGTATCTTCTAAGAGTAAAATAAGAATCCAATCTCGAAGACATTTGAAAGGGCATCCTTTCAGATGTCTTTTATTTTGCATTATATTTGTAATTCCATTTGAAATAAGAACAATGACATATGTAACTTTTGAACCCTTCGGAAATACATTACACTAAACAAAAAGGGAGGAAACGCCTTATGGGACTGATTGCCTTATTATTTTCCATTATCAGTGGTATCTGTTTTTTTGTAATGTCATATACACATGCTTATTTTATGGGGTTTGGTATCTTACTTTGTATTTCTTTTGTTATTTCTGTCCCATTTTCCTTTGTTGGCATTTGCAAAAAATCCTATTTCAAGGAAGCAATTGCCGCCTTACTCATCTCGATAACCAGTGCAGCTGCATTTGTTCTTTATGCCTACCTGAGATTTCATAATTTGGCGGATTTCCCATTGCTGTCCCTGTAAATAATCTTGAGGAGTTTTCTATGATAAAAACCATTCTTAGTATGTATGTCACGTTGCTTCCTGCAATACTTGCGGGAATCCTGACTATGATTTGGTGCAAAGCACCGATTCTAAAAAAACTAAATATTCCGATGGACCACGGAAAATGCTGGCGGGATGGGAAACGAATCTTTGGAACGCATAAAACGTGGAAAGGATTTGTCGGCTATCTGATATTAAATACAGCCACCACCGTTGTATGGGGCGAAATCTGCAGAAGAACAGCTCTTACATCCTATAACTACTTCTACCATACATATGAAAACACAATCCCTTTCAACCTACTAATCGGTATATTGCTCGGATTGGGTTATGCGTTATTTGAATTGCCGAATAGTTTTTTAAAAAGGCGGCTTGACATCGAACCCGGCAAATCAACACAGGGCATGCAAAAGTGTCTCTTTGTTTTTTTGGATCAGGCTGATTCGGTGTTCGGATGTTGCCTGGTTGTCTGCCTGTTTTATCATATGAGCCTTTTGTTCTATCTGCAATATGTATTACTGGGCGCTTTTACACACATTATCTGCAACTTATTATTGTATTTTATGCACTTGAGGAAAAATATGTTTTAAAAGGGGAGTTCCATGATTAAAAATTTTTTAGAAATGAACAATGCATCTGATGTAGGCAATAAAGCCGCATCCTTAATAGAATTAAGAAAAGAAGGTTTCCCGGTTCCGGACGGATTTGTAATTGACAAAGACACCTACCTGGAAATCATCCGCACCAACCAAATAGAGGATGCAATCAACACGTTGCTTCGTCAACTGACAATCGAGAATCTTACAACCACGTCAAAGGCGATTTGCTCCTTGTTTGAAGGACTTACCATTCCTTCTTCCATCAAAGAGGAAATCTACGGCAAGCTGTCTGCAGATAAATCTTATGCGGTCAGAAGCAGTGGGACAAAAGAAGATATGGAAACACATTCTTTTGCCGGACAATACGAAACATTCCTCAATGTAACGGCCGAATCGGTCATAGACAAAATGCTTCTATGCTACCAATCCATGTTTTCCGAGGTCATTCTGAGTTATTTTCTAAACAATCATATTTCTTTTTCGAATATGGCCATGAGCGTTATTGTACAGGAAATGGCAGATGCCGAATATAGCGGTATCTGTTTTACTCTAAACCCACTTACGGGAAATGACACTGAGATGTTAATTGAAGTGGGGGAAGGCCTTGGAGAAAATATCGTAAGCGGAAAAGTCGCACCGGAACAGTATTATTTTGATTGGTATCAAGAATCCTTTCACTTTGACCCTAAGAATCGCTTTCTCGATAGTAAGCTGCTAACTGACATGACACGGCTCTTCCTGGAAATCCAATTACATTTTGGTTATCCGTGTGATATTGAATTTGCCATCTGTCAGAATTCGGTCCAGATTCTACAGGCACGGAAAATTACCAAAATCAAATATCAGGAGATTACAGACATCTGGTCTACCGCCGACTTTAAGGATGGCGGAGTATCCGCAACCACCTGCAAGCCTTACATGTGGAGCCTTTATGAATATATATGGGAACATTCTCTTAGAAAATTTATTCTGGATTCGAAGATTCTTCCTGCAAAAGACCTGGAGAAAAAGCTTGGCGACATGTTTTATGGTCGCTGCTACTGGAATCTCTCAGTCGTTAAAAAAGCGATGAGTCAGGTTGTCGGCTATAAAGAACGCGAATTTGACAGCGAATACGGCGTATCTATCAATTATGAAGGAGACGGGCATGTTACAAAAGCATCTCCGAAAGCCCTGTTTTCCATAATAAGAATGGCTTTGGCACAAAAAAAGATTGTAAATACGCGAAATGAAAATGCAACACGATACCAAAAGGAACTGCTGGATACCTACCATACTTATAAGGAAAATTATGATTCACAACAGATTACAGATATCAAACAAACCTGGTATCAACTGACGCACAACGACTATCTTTACAGCGAGACGACTTATTTTTGGCAGATTTTCATCAATACCATTCACCAATCTTTATATAAAGAAAGTCTGTTAAAATACGTCTCTGAAAGTGAATACCTAACCTTACTCGGAAATATCGACAACATTTCCCACCTGCTACCATTCTATGATATGTGGGATATCAGCCGAAAAATCCGAAAAGAGGAAGCCCAGCTTAATTTCTGGCTGGAAAATGATATCCAAACCATCGCAAATGCGGATATCCCGGAGGTGCGAACACTTGTGAAACACTATGGATATCACTCTGATAAAGAGCTTGATGTCACCTATCCTTGCTACTATGAGGATGCAACACCACTTATCGCAACGTTAAAGGAAATGGTTACCCTTGAAGATTCCTTTGGCCCGCATGCGGATAAAGAACGAGGAAACCGGGCATATGACAACATTCTTCAATCGGTTACCTCTCGTTATGGTTCGAAAACGTGCCAAAAATTAAATACACGCATCCAAAAGATGCGAAGTATGCTCTGGTGGCGGGAAGAATTCAGGGATATATCCACACGCTTTTACTATATTATCCGCGTGTATACCAAACTTCTTGCGAAGGAACTCGTTGCAGAAAACATTCTTCCGGAAGAGAACGATATCTGGTATCTTAAAGTTTCCACCCTGTGGGATTATTTAGACCATAAGCTTTCCAAAGAACAGCTTTTGGATCTGTTATGCCGTAACAAAAAATACTATCACGCTTATCGCAACTACATGAGTGAAAATGAAATCGGTTGTGTTTTTTCAGATGAGGGAGTCTGCTCCCCATCCGATACCACGGCACTCATCAAGGGTATCGGTGCAAATAACGGTATTGTGTGCGGAACCGCCCGCGTAATCGAAAGTTTTGATGAAATCGGGCGTCTTGAGGAAAATGATATTTTGGTTACACGCTTTACCGATACCGGATGGACCTCAAAATTTGCAATATTATCCGGAATTGTAACCGAATATGGCGGTATTTTATGTCACGCAGCCATTGTCTCCAGAGAATATGGTATTCCTGCAATTGTCAGCTGTACAGACGTAATGAAAAAAATAAAGGACGGACAAAAAATAAAAATAGATGGAGCAACCGGTGTCGTTACTCCGATGGAGGATTCAAATGATAATAGGTAAATGGAACAAATCTGTAATTTTAACGTATATTGGCATGGCAATCAGCATTCTTGGTATCTATCTTAGCTTTGCCCACAATAACCGACCGCAGTTTCCGTTATGTTGTCTTATGGTTGCCGGAATCTGTGATTTGTTCGATGGTTTTATTGCTCGCAAATGCAAACGGACCGAAGAAGAGAAAGAATTTGGCGTCTGGTTAGATGGCTTGGTTGATACAATTAGTTTTATTGCACTTCCCATCGTAATCTTCATCAGCACGGGACTTACTGCTTGGTATCATCTTGTTATCTATTGGATTTTTGCAATCTGTGGCATCGCACGACTCGGATTTTTTAACATTACACTGCCCAACCATGATAAACCGGTTTCACACTACAGAGGTTTACCGGTTACCTATAGTGCACTGGTCTTCCCGATTTTCTATCTCTTATACTTTTATCTTCCGGCGGGCTACTTCCAAATTGTGCTTGCACTTATCATCCTAATCGTTGCATTATGTAACGTATTAAACATTAAAATCAAAAAGCCAAACGGCATTGCATATGCAGTGTTCTCAATTATGGCAATTATTATGTTAGTTGTGTATATCGGAGTGTTATGAAAAAAATATATAATCGAAAAACCAAACAATATGAAACGGATCTGCAATACGGACAGAAAAAACTGCAATTTCTATATCAGACTTATCCGGGACGAATCCTGCTTAAAATCGCAGTTTCTCCATTTTTTTCTAATCTATGCGGGCTGTATAACCGCAGCCGGCTCAGTCGTAGAAAAATACCGCGTTTTATCCGTCAGTATTCTATTCCAATTGCGGACTATCAGGGGCAACACTTTTCCTGTTTTCGGGACTTTTTCATCCGCAAACGCGGGAATCTGCAATTTGATGCCAATCCTCAAAGACTGATTTCTCCTGCGGATGCGAAACTAAGCATTTATCAAATAAGCCCGCAGTTACGCCTGACGATAAAAAACAGTGTCTATACCATCGAAGAACTTTTGGGACGTCCGTATGACTACAAAGCCTTTGAGAACGGCTACTGTATGGTATTCCGCTTATCCATGGATGATTACCATCGTTACTGTTATGTCGATGACGGATATCTGACAAAACAGTATTCCATTCGCGGAGAACTCCATACGGTAAGCTCTATCTCTTCTGATTATAAGGTGTTCTCGCGTAATTCCCGCGTGTGTAATCATATCACCACAGCACATTTTGGAGACCTTCTGGTGGTGGAGGTCGGTGCTCTTTTAGTTGGGAAAATACACAATCATAAGCGTTCCCGTTTTCATAAAGGTGACGAGAAGGGGTTCTTTGATCTTGGAGGCTCAACCATTATCCTCTTAACACAGAATCAGATTCTTCCGGATTTGGATTTATTAGAAAACAGTAAAAAAGGAATTGAAACAAAAGTACAATATGGAGAAGGAATAGGAGTTACGTTATGTTAAAAAGATGGCACATTTATTTAAAAGAAATGTATCCGATACTACCACGATTGCTCTTGGGAGGTATCGTTTTCTTAGAAATTTATTTTATTATTTTATTAAACAATGGAATTACATCTTTTCATCTTGGCATGCAGGAAATCACGGGCGGGTTTACCGTTTTTGCATTTCTTCTGTGGTTACGTGTCGCAGATGACATAAAGGATTACGAAACAGACAAAATCCTCTTTTCACACCGACCTCTTCCTAGCGGAAGAGTTTCCAAAAAGGATATTGTTATTCTCTGTGCAATAACAGAAGCCATTGCAATCCTTTTAAATCTTATCTTTATGAACAATCTTGTGTTCCTGTTTATTTTATACGGATATGGATTTTTAATGAGTAAATGGTTCTTTCACAAGAAAAAGATTCAGCCGAGTCTGATACTTGCGGTTATCACACATAACCCGGTTCAGCTCTTTATCAATCTCTATATTATCTCATTTACCTGTATTAAGTATTCTGTTACGCCGTTCTCACTTACGACGGTCATGACTTTATTTACCTTATACTTCCCTGCTTTAATCTGGGAAATTGCAAGAAAAATCAGAGCCCCGAAAGAGGAAAATGATTATACAACCTACTCAAAACTATTCGGATACAAAAAGGCAACCTATTTTGTTCTGGCTCTAACGATTGTAGATATCATTACCAACATTATTCTTGTTTTCCGATTGAACAAGATTTCCATCGTGGTACTCCTCCTTCTGGTTAGCTGGATGACCATCCAGTTCCTCTCTTATACGAAGGATCCGAACCGCTATAAAATTGTTGATAAAGTAGAACGATATACATATTTACAGGAAGCAACCATGCTTCTTACGGTTGCAATCTATCTTATCATAGGGAGAATCTAATGTACGGCAGTAAAATAGAACATTTAATTCGTCTTAGAGAGCATCATCTTCCGGTTCCACCGTTTGAGATAATCTCTTATGACATGCTACAAAATCAAACCTTTCCGATTCACCTCGATTGCAAAACATATGCCGTGCGCTCCTCCTCGAATCTGGAGGATGGCACAACTGACAGTTTTGCCGGCCAATTTGAGACTTACTTAAATGTTCCAAAATCGGAATTAGAAGAAAAAATCAAATTATGCTTTGACTCGATGCATCAGGAAAATGTCCTCACTTATATGGATAAGAAAAATATTCCGAAAGATTTAATTCAGATGAATGTGCTGATTCAGGAGATGGTTGATTCTGAATTATCCGGTGTAATCTTTAGTGCAAACCCGCAGGGCCTTTTGAACGAAACTGTAATTGTTGTCGGACAGGGACTGGGAGAAGGTATCGTAAGCGACCGTGTCGATGCCACAAGTTATTACTACAATCAAACGGATCATCTGTATTACTATGAAGGAAAGCAGGATTATCTTACAGAATCACAATTAGAAGAATTACTTCGTCTTACCAAACAGATACAGGAGATTTTGGGTCAATATATGGATATCGAATTTGCAATTGCAAAAAATAAGATCTATATCCTACAGGCACGAAAAATCACGACCGTTTCAGATAAAACACCGTTGATTCTAGACAATAGCAATATCGTTGAAAGTTATCCCGGTCTTTCTCTTCCGCTTACGATTTCATTTGTCAATTCCGTTTATGGCGGTGTATTCGAAGGGTTAAGCCGACGCATCCTACGCGACGAGGAGGAACTGAAAAAACACAAAGCCATCTTTCGGAACATGGTTGGCTCTGCAAACGGCAGATTATATTACAAAATCAGTAATTGGTACACTCTGATACAATTTTTGCCATTTCACAAGAAAATCATACCAATTTGGCAGGAAATGCTCGGAGTAAAGACCAAAACATATTCCGAGAATAAAATCCGACTTCGCATGAAAACACGTTTTTTGACATATATCCATGCTTTCTCGGAGTTAGTACGTGTCCCTAAGAGCATGGAACAGCTGGAGATACATTTTCGGGACATTTACCGTGACTTCTATCAGACGTTGGAAAAAACAAGCAGCACGCAAGAAATCCTTACACTCTATGATGAAGTCGAAACGAAGTTACTATCTTGTTGGGATATTACATTAGTAAATGATCTTTATGCTTTCCTTTTTACCGGATTCTTGAAAAAAAGACAGAAAACGAATGCGAATGATTCTATCTCCGGCATAACCAATTTGGAAAGTCTAAATCCGATTCGTGAGCTTGTCCATCTTGCCTATATGAAAGACCGCATTACCACTGTGGAATACGAACAGGCTTTTAACTCCTTTATCGAACAATATGGCGACCGAAATCTGGAGGAATTAAAACTGGAGAGTGCAACCTTCCGCACCAATCCAAATCTTCTCCACATGCGCATTGCAGAATATCGCAAGGATCCGGAAAAATTAGAAGAACTTCATCACAACCTGTATGATGCTCCTACCGGGATGACGGAGAAGCCAAACGGATTGATAAATCGATGGCTAACAAAGCACGCGTTCATTGGAATTTGCAATCGTGAAGCATCAAGACTCAATCGCAGTCGCATCTATGGCATGGTTCGAAGTATGATGCTTCGCATTGGAACGTTTTTTGAAAAAGATGGCATTGTGTCCGATGCACGAGATATTTTCTATCTGACTTTAGATGAAATAAAAGAATTAGCCGATTCCAAAACGCCAATGCAAAGAATCGTCACACAACGCAAGTCTGCATATGATATGTATCAATGCCTTCCGGCTTACTCAAGGCTCGTCTTCATGGAGAAAGAATTCGATAAAGTACACCAGAGCATTAATCAGCATTCTTGCCCAAGCGATGCTTGCTTTCTGACCGGTACACCTTGCTCTGCCGGAGTGGCAGTCGCAGAAGCACTTGTTATTACTGACGTTACCAAAGTTCAAAATGTAACAGACAAAATCCTAATTACTAAGATGACCGATCCGGGTTGGGTATTTTTACTTGCCAACGCCAAAGGCGTCATCTCCGAAAAAGGATCTTTGCTCTCTCACACCGCAATTATCTCCCGGGAACTTAAGATTCCGTCCATTGTAGGTGTGAATCAATTATTGGAATCTATAAAAACCGGAGACATCATTCGTATGGATGGAGAAAGGGGCACCATTGAACGCATTCACACACATCAAATTTCAGAATGAAAAACACTATATCAAAGCATTTCTGGCACTTCCCAAACGGTTGTATTCCACCGGCACATGCATGGAGGATCAGAATGAAGTAAAAAGCCTACTTTTAAATACGCATCCACTAAGCAAGTATTTCACATTAGACAAATTCCTTATTTTTCGCGGGAAAGAGGTTGTGGCGCGCTTTGCCATCACGACCTATCCAAATGACACCACAGCGTACCTTGGATTCTTCGAATGCATCGAAGATGATGCGACTGCAAAGTATACGTTTGACGTTGCACGCAACTTTGCCAAAGACCACTATACCAATATCGTAGGACCTTTAGATGCCTCCTTTTGGATTAAGTATCGATTGAAAATTAACCAATTTCACAAGGCTCCCTATACCGGGGAGCCTTACAATCGGGAGTATTACCTACGCCTATTCCAAAACAATGGGTATCAAATTAAGGAACATTACACGTCCAACCTTTATCGGACAATTCCGTCTGATTACCAACATAAAAAATGTGCCCTTCGATATGACGCCTTCTTACAAAAGGGATATCAAATTGTTTGTCCTAATCTGGAAGATTTTGACGCAATCTTGGACGAATTCTATTACCTACTGACCAAACTGTATCGCGATTTTCCAACGTATAAAGATGTCTCTTTAGCGGATTTCAAACAGATATTTGGAACCTATCGCTATATTTTAAATCCGTCCATGGTACGATTGGCTTATTATGAAAATCGGATGGTCGGTTTCTTTATCAGCGTTCCAAACTACGGAAATAAGGTCTACCACCGAAATCTACTCCGGCTTGTCCAGATTCTGAGACTTCGGAAGAAAGCGAAGGAATACATTATGCTTTATGTCGGAGTTGATGCGGCACACATCGGACTGGGAAGTGCGCTTTCACACTCTATCATACAAGAATTGAAACAAAACCATGCCGCTTCCATTGGGGCTCTTGCCCGCGACGGAAAAGCAACTCAAAGTTATGTAAGTGACATGAAAGAAGAAACTTACGAATATGTTCTTTTGTCTTTGAATTTAACAGAACATGCAACATGCAAAAAGGCGAACTGCTAACAGTTCGCCTCTTTTGTGTGATTGTCTATTTTCATAACTATACTCCCAAGTAAAAATCACGAGTATAGAATAACATACCCTTGGTGCACTTTTGTTATTTTTTAAGGTATACTTTTGTTACTTTTGTCTTAAGGTTCGTCCAATACTATTTCTCACCGGTCGCATAATATGTGCATAATCCGATAGACACCAATAAACAAATTCCAAATAACATCTTTTCCATCCTCTCTTTCTCTTCCTTGTTGAAATCAATATTATTTTATTAGGTGTCCAATAAAACGGAAGTGTTTTATCCTGCAAAAACCTGCAAAAACCTGCAAAAACCGGTTCCCTCTCATGGAAACCGGCTTTTATCCGTTGATTTATTCTTTTGTAGGCTCCTTTTTACATATCCTCTCCTGAATGCGAAATTTTCTGTTTATACAACTCCATAGTTTCGAATATCCTATCGCAAGAATCCACGAGATTAGAAAAACAATTACAATGGATGCCGGTATTACGATTGTACTTGGTATCTGAAACCGGATTCGATATACAAGATAGGTCATCAACCTCCACACACCTGCATGAAATAGATAAATATAAAACGTTAGTGCAGATAATTGTTTCAAATTGGCCTTAAAGTGTAATTTGGAAAAACCGACAAAAATCAAAATTGCCGCAATCGCAACCAATGGATTAAAACTTTCCACCAGACTATATGGCTCATCCGATTCAGACAGCCCGCGCATCGTATGTCGGTACTGTATTGCCGTAAGAAGAATCTCTGTTGCAAAACCCAACAATATCAACAGAATACCCACTCCGTTATTTTTCCGTTCGCAACTTCTTTTTCTTAACAGATATCCCAACATAAAATACCCCAGGAAGCAAATCGAATAAGAAATGCTCCAGAATAGTTTAAAACTGCTTGTCCATCCGCTTAGCGTACAAACAATCATGGCCACGATAGCTGCTTTGGCATATGCCCTCTCCCCAATCTGATTCTTCAGATTTACAAGCACCGGCACCAATAGATACAAGCCGATTAACATGAACAAGTACCACATATGATAAAATGGGCGGCCCAGTATGAGATTCTTAATCGGATATATCATAAGAGAGATACTCTCATCATAAACCAAAACACTTCTTAATACCTCAATCTCTGAAAAAATCAGATAGAAAATTGAAAACACTATGAGTGGAATCCCAATTGAAACAAAGCTTTTTCTATAGAAGTATTTATAATCACCGTTTCTTTCATCCGATAGTAGAAATGCGCCTGAAAGCAGCACAAAATTAGCTACTGCAAAACGCGATATTGTATTATAAAACAACGTACTTGGAATATGTTCGGCATATATGACACCAAAAAAACTGCTGCTCGTAATTGCATCTTTATAAGTGGCACTTACATGAATCATAATAACGGCAATTGCACTTACAATTCGAAGTAAGTCGTAATTCGATTCTCTTGTAATATCCGCTTTCTTCTGATTATTACTCATTCCTCTTGCCTGCTTTCTTCTTTTTTTCACGAACTTATTCTATCACATATTCCCTTCAGATTCATCCGTTTTAAATAATTTATCGTATTGCGATAAATTATTGTTGACACACATATAAAACTTGTGATATATTATACATAGAAAAAGAAAGGAGTATTTCAATGGAACAGAAGAAACTATCTAATTGGTTGAAACTTATTATCATCGGCATCGCAATTTGCGGCCTGTTATTTTACAGTTTTGTCATTCCGTCACTTGGTCAGGCAATTACACATAGTTATCCCGAATTTACATACCGCTTTTGGCCTTGGCTAATTTTTATCTGGCTTACAGCAATTCCATGTTTTGCAGTACTTGTTTTTGCATGGAAGATTGCAACAAATATCGGATTGGATCTATCTTTCTCCGATGCTAATGCAAAACTACTGAAAAACATTTCATTCTGTGCTGCCGGCGATGCATTTTTTCTATTTGTCGGTAACATAATACTGTTATTACTCGGCATGAACCATCCGGGTATTCTCCTGGGCTGCTTCTTCTTTGTCTTTATTGGCATTTCAATTTCAATCGCTTCTGCAGTCCTTTCTCACCTGGTTCAAAAAGCCAGTGTATTGCAGGAACAGAGCGACTTAACAATATAGGAGGGATACAATGGAAGGTGAAATCATTTTTAACATAGACGTAATGCTTGCCAAACGGAAAATGAGTGTTACCGAACTGGCCGAACGTGTTGGTATCACGCTTGCCAATGTCTCCATTTTAAAAAACGGCAAAGCAAAAGCTCTTAAAATTACAACACTTGCCAAAATCTGCGAAGCATTGGATTGCCAACCCGGAGATATCTTAGAATACAGAAAAAACGAATAACATACAAAAACCTCAAAGTCACACGCACTTTGAGGTTTCTATTTTATTCTTCCTTTTTGGCGGTAAAATCAAAATACTCGCCTAACAATTCTCTTCGCACATGGCGTGCATCATAGAAATCTTCATTGCTTAATTCTAAATCGTATGGATTATAAGAACCAATCACATCCAGTTCATAACGCTCTGCAATATCATATGCATACGCATCTAACTCGTGTAATATCGTATAATGTTCGGATTCTGCCTCTAATCGGTCCCAGATTCCCGGTGTTACCGGACTTAAGAATAAGTCCACTTCAATTCCTTCTGCCAACAGATAATTGATTAATTTTTCAAATACCTCTTTTCCGTACTGACTCATATGTCGGTCATACATG
>JAZUQL010000102.1:0-4265 GCA_045605685.1 Lachnospiraceae bacterium | reverse complement strand
GCAAATCCGTTTGTAACCTGATAGAGATTCCCTTCCATATCTTCGGCGGTTCCGGAATAGTTCCAATTTAGACAACCATTTTCGATGTACCAGAATCCATATTCATTCGCGGCCACACCGGTGTAGGTAAAGTCTAGCAGTCCATCTCTGACATACCACCAACCGTATGCAATTTGCACAACTGTTGTTTCTTTTTGAACAAGTCCGCCCCGGAACAGATACCAGTCACTTCCGCATGGTGTGAGTCCGTTAATGGTAAAGTCAACCTGTCCATCTTTGATATACCAGCTTCCATACTCGTTACTTCCGATACCATCGTATGTAAAATCAACTTTTCCATTTTTAACATACCATCAATTTGATTCGTATGGTGCGATGGTCGTAACTGTAAAATCTGCATTCCCGTTCACCGCATACCAATATTCGTCGCCATTTGGAACAATGCCGTTTTTGGCATAGTTTCGAAGGAACAATAGAAACGGGAAACTATAGATTTACATTGCGGTTTTTTATGGTATGATTGTGTTTAGAGAAAGAGGAGAAGGACAAGGGGAGATAGGATGAGCAAGATACTAATTGTTGAAGATGACAATGATATAAACAATATGATAAATCAAGTATTAACCAAGGAGGGATTTGAAACAGTTAGCGCCTTTTCCGGAACAGAAGCAATTCTTAGACTAGAACAGGAAGATTATGATTTGATTATTCTTGATTTGATGTTGCCTGGGATAGAAGGGCAGGAAGTGTTAAAAAAGAAAGATAAGAAGAATGTTCCATTTATTGTGATCTCGGCGAAGGATGAGATTGATACGAAGGTAGAATTATTGGAACTGGGTGCGAATGATTACATAACGAAGCCGTTTGAAATAAAAGAATTGATTGCAAGGGTTTGGGTTCAGATTCGAAATACGAATACAAGGAATCTAACGGGTGATTTAGAGAGTGCGCTCCCGGATTTGACATATCAGGAGTTGAGATTGAATGTATCCGGCAAAACGCTGGAAGTGAATGGACACGCAATCACGCTTACCGCACAAGAATATAGAATAGTAGAACTTTTTCTAAGAAATCCGGGAAAAGTATTTTCGAAAAATGAAATCTACGAATATGCATGGGATGATTTCTATATGGGAGAGGATAAAACGATTTATGTTCATATCAGCAACATTCGGCATAAAATCAAAAAATATACAGATACAGAATATATAGAAACTGTTTGGGGGTTGGGATTTAAATTATAAAAAATATATCTTTAAAAATTCTTTAAACTTTTTTAGTTTTATATTTAAAAAGAAATTGTAAGATAGTATCAGCAATTGGAACACCAAGTGCTGATATTTTTTTGAAATTGTGCAGGGAGGAAGAAGCATGGAATATGCCATTCAAACAGAGGGAATTACGAAATCATTTGGGAAGCATAAAGCGGTAGACAATGTAAGTTTGCATGTGAAACGTGGAGAAATCTATGGGTTCATAGGAAAAAACGGTGCCGGAAAAACAACTTTTATGAAAATGATTTCCGGATTATCGAATCCGACAAGTGGAGAACTGATTCTATTTGGAGAATCCGGTTCAAATATAGAAAATCAGAGAAAAAGAATCGGCAACCTAATAGAAGAGCCCGGCATTTATGCAAAGATGACCGGATACCAGAACTTGATGTGTAAAGCACTCGCGCTTGGAATTCATAATAAAGAGTATATTCAGGAATTGCTGGATGTAGTGGGTCTGGGAAATGTAGGAAAGAAAAAAGTAAAGAACTATTCGCTTGGCATGAAGCAAAGATTAGGGATTGCCATGGCATTAGTCGGAGGACCGGATTTGTTAGTGTTAGACGAGCCTACGAATGGGTTGGATCCGCAGGGAATTGCGGAAGTGCGTAATACCATTCGGAAGCTGCAAGAAGAAAAAAACATGACAATTATGATATCAAGCCATATATTAGAGGAATTGTACAAAGTGGCAGATACATTTGGAATTATAAATGATGGTAAATTGTTGCAGGAATTGTCAAAGGAAGAACTGTCTGCAAAATGCAGAGATTATTTGGAAATTAAAGTGGATTATGCGGCAAAAGCATGCCCGATATTAGAAGAAATGCAAATAACCAATTACAAAGTAATAGGGAATGATACAATACATATTTATGAAAAAATTGATCATGCCGGAACGATCAATACAAAATTGTTACAACATGGAATCTCCATTAGTCACTTAAGTATTATGAATGAAAAACTGGAAGACTATTTTCTGAATCTGGTAGGAGGTGATAACCTTGGGTAATTTAATTCGAATGGATTTTTATAGACTGATACGTACAAAATGTATGTATGTTCTTTCGATAATCATTGCAGTATTTACAGTATTCTCTGTGTCAACAATAGATGAGGCTGCAGAATTCGAAAAAGAAACACAAATGAATGAAACATGGGAAATTGATGTGAATGAAAAACCGGAAGATATGATAATAATTGGTGTCCAATCCAGCCCAAACGTATATGCAGATGGAACAATAGACAGTTATGCGGGGTATTTATTGTCGGATCTTTCGAGTGGAATTATATTGGTGCTTACATTAATTGCAGCTGTTTTGTTTGTAAATGCCGAACAAAAATCCGGCTTTATTAAAAACATTGCAACCAGTAAGAAAACAAAAATAGGAGTCTATTTTTCCAAGGTAATTGTTCTTTTTGCGTATACTGTTTTTAATTTGATTCTATACAGCGTAACGGAATATATTGCGCTATTGATTCATTATAAGGGAAATCTTGTATTCGGCACGAACATATTGAAGGAGAATGCTCATATTTTCTTACTTATATTACTGCTTCATTTTGCGTTTATAAGCGGAGTGATAGTGATTACAAAAATGACTAAAAGTTCGACAATCGGTATTGTAATTGGAATGATGTCAATTCTTAGTGTGACATCATACATTTTCGTGGCGCTGGAAAAGATGTTGGATATTGAACTATTGAAATATACAATTACAAAGAATCTGTCGTCTTTAGATATTGCGGCGACGGATGAAACGATACGGCTTGCATTAGTGGTTGGCATAGTATTTATTATACTGTATAATTTAGTCGGTGGTATATGGAGTGCTGCGCGTGATGTTACATAGAACGATAGACAAAGCGGGTTGAGGTATGGAATATATTATAATTGGACTTTTAAGTGTAATTTTACTATTTCTTATAATTAAATATGTAGGGTATAGGCGACAGGTGCAAGATATCTGTCGCCAACTTCAGTTTATAGAAAATAATACAACAAACCAGAAAGTGCGAATTAACATAGTAAATAAAGAAATAGTTCAATTAACAGATCTGATTAATGAGATGTACGAATCACATAATAACAAAGAAATCGAATTACTTAATAAAGACAAACGATTGAAAGAGACCTTAACAGCGGTATCCCACGACATAAGAACGCCACTGACTTCGCTAAAAGGGTATTTTGAATTGTTAATGGAAGAAGATTCGGTTGACAATAAAAAAGAATATGCTGCAATTATGAGCGAAAGAATGAATGATTTATCGGAGTTGCTGGATGAATTGTTTACATATACAAAACTTCAAAATAAAGAATATAAGTTGGAACTTCAGCAACATGATATGACAAAACTTGTGTTGGATTGTATATTTTCTTTTTACGAAATATTTAAAAAGAAAGGGGTTGAAATGGATTTTGATATCGACCAAAAATCCTACATGGTTATGTGCAATGATATTGCAATCAAAAGGGTAATAACTAATATTATCAAAAATGCGTACGTTCATGGAAAGAGTCGTGTGGCTATTTCCTATGGGGCGACGAAAGAATCGCAACATAAGAGAATCTTTTTTACCTGTAGCAATGATGTAAATAGACCGGAAGAAATCGATATGAAGCAGATTTTTGAACGATTTTATAAAGCAGATCGGTCGAGAAACGAGAAAAGTACAGGGCTGGGGCTTGCCATTGCCAAGGAGATGGTAGATAGAATGAATGGTTGCATGGAAGCCGCGCTGGAAAATGACGTGTTTACCATAACCGTTTTATTTTAGAAGAACATTCTTTTTATTTTAGAACCGGTGTGATAAGATAATACAATAATGTTGGTTATAGTAAGGAACAGAAGTGGAACACATGGGAATAAAGTTGTCAGATAGATTTGAATTTAGAAATATTAAGCAAAGCGAAGCAATGCAGGCGGTTAGAATTGAGCAGATATGTTTTCCGCCGAATGAAGCCTGCTCCGAGAAGAACATGAAAGA
>JAZUQL010000101.1:0-2221 GCA_045605685.1 Lachnospiraceae bacterium | reverse complement strand
TTTATCCTCCTTTTTAATAACAAAATGCATATCAATTTGACTTTCTCCTTCAATACAAACATCTTCTATAGATGCTAATCTTAAATCTTCCCCAAACTCCCACACTAGCATAGGTGTTGCTAAATTATAACCTTTATAATTCATATAAATTTTATCTTTATCATTCACCTCAAAAACTTTTATTTTCAAATTAATATCTCTATTTACATATAAAACATAATTTTCTTTATCTAATATATCCCATAACATGTACAATCCTCCTTAATAAGTATCAAAATATTCATCGTACAATCCAGTACATGCATCCATTGCTGGATTTCCTTTTGTTGCTGATTTAATAATCTGTTCTGGAGTTTTACCCCTTTGTATTAAATTTTCATATGAATTTTTTCCCGCCCTAGCCAATGCAGCAACATCTCAAGATACTCTTCTTGAGAAATCGGATTCCCATCCTCATCGATTAGCTTTTCTTTTATACTATCATATTGATTCTCAAATAACCGGGTAAATTCCTTCATTTCTTCCGGTATGGTATCTTCTATCACTATGGAATTTGTTCCCAGAAATTCATTCATACTAAGATAATATTTTTTTGCATAAGGATTGGATGCGTTTTCATCCTGTATCCCTAAAGTATTGATTGTTTTAAAATCTGCCAGTTTAATACGGCTCAGCCATTCTGTTGCCCCATTAACAAATCCCTTATACAAGGGATGCTTTTTATGTTTTCTACATTGTTTACGATACCTGTACCTAATCTTATTTCCAGTTAGGAATGGGTAATTTGCCTTTGGCGAGAGCCCTTTCGATTATTTTAAAGACTGTGGTTAATTTTTAGGTGGTGGGTGTCCTTAAGTGGAGACATAATTAAATAATGCTATAACCATATTTTTTTTGGTAATATTTACTAAAATTAGCAATATTTAATAATGCATTACTCTTACTTAATCCATTATTGAACGCTATCGTATTTTCCAACTCATTTTTTTTATTAATAACTGCTTGCTTTATTTTTTCAGCAAGCAGTTCTTTTTCTATTTCAAAAGTTGCTTTTCCTCTTTCTTCTTGAAAAATACACGCATCAAAATACAAAATTGCAGTATATAACTTATATGCCTCATCTTCTATCATCTTTTCTAAACATTCTATAAACAAACAATCAATGTTTTTAACATCCGATTTTTTCTTATATATACAATTAACCAAAACCGCATTAACGTCTGTCGGAAAAACATCTGATGTGAATTTTGAAACCTCAACCTCATAAGGTTTTATACCGCACAATAACTTCTCCATTTCTCCATTTCTTATTGCCTCATTAAAAAGTTCATCATAATTCATTTTAATTCTCCTACTCTACATTAATTCTTGAAATATTTGTTCTATCCAATGGGATAATATCTGTAATAGCTTCTGGCACACCACCCGAGGTTTTTCCACCAGGAATCCACAAAGAATTAGCACCTGTTTCATTTCCACTTGGCATTCTTATGTTCAGACCAGTAACATCCTCAACATCTATTCTTACCAAACCACCACCATCACTAAAATATCCACTTGGAAATCCCAGTTCAGTTTCAATAATTGATATATCCCCATTTGCCTTTGCAATAACTTCATCACAGTATTTTTTAGGCATAACAAACAAAGTATTATCATCTGGCACACCAACAAAACCATTTGTCTCCGAATATCTTCCATATGCCCATTCTGTCTGTATTACTGAAAGTCCATCATCAAACTGTGCCAAATGTGCATCTATATAATCCCGACTTAGATATGATGAAGGGTTTGGTCTGCTTCCTTTGGGTGTATTTATAATATCTGAAACCTGAGATTGCATTAATTCAGAGTTTATACCTCCCTTCCCCATCTTCCGCAGTTTTAGAACTTCGTCATAATCGATTTTGTTCAGCAACATTCTTTCATCTAGTTTTACAAGCGCATCCCATTCCAACTGGGTGAATCCGGATTTACTTCCATTTTCCAGAAAATCCATATATTTTGCCGCATCTTCTGGGTCCATTAAATCTGCATATGATTTCACCGGTTGCTCATATTCAAGTTGTACATTTCCCAAACTATCCTTGAATACATACTTTGTTCCTATCTTGGATACCGTCATTCCGGCCGCCATCGAAATAATAACCGTCAGCGGTACCGGCAATCCTAACTCCTGACACAGTAATCCTACCCCATAGGAAGTTCCGGTCGCTACTGC
>JAZUQL010000100.1:0-7945 GCA_045605685.1 Lachnospiraceae bacterium | reverse complement strand
TAGGATTGCGTATTATCTGCTTGTTTCCTTTCTTGAAACCCACCCTGCAATCCGGACACATGACATGCTTCTTCTAATACTACCTCAACAAGGTATTCTGACTGTGAATCCAACTGATAGAAATATTGGGAGGTCCCGTCCCCATTATCTGTTATTTCAGGTTCTACCGGAACTTCGCTCTCTCCCTCATATTTTGTTACGGTAAAAGTTCCATACTCTTCTCCGGAAAGTTGCACCTGAAGCGATACCGGCTCTTCTGCCTCTACCATGCCCGGAGAGAGCATGGTAAAGCAGATAAGAAATGCTAATATCAGTGCACGGATGCGATTGAATTCTTTATACATTCCACTTTTGTTCTTCATTCTAGTTGCCTCTTCTAATGTTTCATTTTTATATCTAAGTTTTAATTTGTTAGTTAATCAACTGATTCGCTAGTTCCATCCAAATAATAGACTACAATTTCTTCAACATATCCGTAATGATTCATACGAATTGCAGCAATCGTATCCTCTTTGACCGAATAAAGGTACAATTCCTCTTCGGAAATTAACTTTTGTTGAATTCCCAGCATATCAATCATCTTCTCATATGACATCCCCATTAGAGACGAATTGACATCGTTACTACTCAGCGTCGTATTCTCATCATAAAATACGATTTTTCCTGCCACTTCTATATATGGTATCTTAACTGCATAATCCGGTATCACATCTGAAATGTCATACTCCCGGTTATTCATTCCATCCTCGTATAAATCTTGTACCATTCGTGCTATGTCTTCTGTCTTTATCATTGTTAAGTCATCATCAAGATGATTCTCATACAACTCCTTACAAAAGACCTCTTCAAAAGGTACAGGTCCCCATTTACGCTGTAATTCTGCGTAATCGGTGTTAAAGCGTTCCAAGTGTTCTACCGATCCTTCTCTTTTTTCCACCTTCTCTAGATCTTCTATCATGTCTTCCAATGTATATGTATTCGCTTCAACATTACATTCATTCACAAATAAAATCTTAATATGTGCAGCTTTATGATTCCGTAATTCCTCACTCGAATGAACGCCAAGGTTCTCTATGCAATCTGTATAAGCCTTGCGGCTATATTCGTGGTAATAATCTACATCCATACTCCGTAACAAAAAGACAATGTGCAAAATAAGCCACAATAACCATACCACTACAATAACCATGATGTTTGGCATGAAATTATGCTGTGCTTTCATATCGTTCGCCTTCGCTTCTTTTCGATACGAGATTACATTGATGATTAGCAATGCCAGTGTAAGAAATACGATACATGCGGTTAGAACAGTTGCAAAATAAATCAAGTGCGTAAATATTGTCAACACGCTCATACTCACAAGCATAATTACTACATTTAATATACAGGTAAGATTGCATAACCTATATTTGTTCTTTTCATCTTTAATGATGAATATTTCTATACAGAAGAGAATCGGAATAACCGGTAGGATTTTCCACATTAGCTTAAAAAACTCTTTACCAAAATTCATTCCCAAGTATTGATAATATAATCTCAATTCCTCATTCCCAAATAGCATCTTTCCACTTATATTTGCTTCCGGATAAGACATAATAAACATATATCCGAATAAAATCAAAAGCGGAATTACAACGATCAGATGTAAAATACCACGTCTTAATATTTCTCTTTTCATGCCTCTACCCTCTCTTTTTTGTCTGCTTATTTTCTATCCTTCCAACTTCACATATCAGAACTACCAATATCAATACTAATACTACGAGATAGATACATTTTGAGATATAACTATTGTAGAAATCATTCAAGTAATCATCTTCCTGATCCTCGTTATGGCTTAGAAATCTATACCCCTGTATGGTCTTTGTGTTACTGTTCAAGGATGGTAGCCCTCCTGCGTTTGGTAGTGCATCATCCTCTCTGCTTTCCGCATTTGCCATATGATTTTCAAACACCTGCTCATACGAGATATCTTTATAATAAAGGTCAAATTCTTCTTTGCTATTTACTACATGCTGCAGTCCGTCTATAGAACCATGCTCATAGATAATACAATTTTCGTAATTCATCTTAGCATCTTCTTCCATAAATAGAGTGAATACCAAATCGTCATCTAGCTCATCAAATGCAAGGTGTACACTTAACCCTTCCTTATCACGCACTTCTTTTAATTCCGGGAAAATTGTATATAATATCGCATTCCCCTTTGGCAAATCTTCTGAGCAAATGTTATATATGTTGTTACAATCATAGGAATCCAAACAATTAATCTCATTAATTTCTAACAGATTCGTTGTTGTTAATGTTCCAAAATATTTTTCTGCCAAATCCAGTTTATATGCTTCCTGCTTATACTGGTATAATGTTGTCAGAGGATCCTGATATTCTCTTGTCAGTTCTCCGGTTGCAATGTTGATATAACAAACTAAATTATCATGCGTGAAATTTAACCGAATAAAAGAGTCTCCCTCTTCGGTCGTTATAATATAATAATCATCTATCGCTTGGTGTTCCGAAAGATCCCAAAATTCATCAAAATAATCCCTTATATCATATGAACACACTAATTCTTGTGTTTTAAGCGAATAAAAATCAAACACCATCGTTTCCGTTATATGAATCGGGGCCTCTTCCGATACGCTCACTGATGTTCCAAGACATATATATTGGTTATCAACAATAACTGCTTCAACCGGTTCCTCTCTATCCCATACCAGATAGGACATTGTTTCATCTTCTGAAACCCCGCTATATAGGATTTTTTCCAGATTTTCTGACGTGTCGGTTTTGGTTGTTACTTTCCCTGCAAAGATTAGAAACAATATAAGCCCAATTATGATTGCTATCACTAGAGCAACTATGATTTGTTTTATGTCTATTTTTTTATTTGCCATACATTCTCCTCTTTATTTCATACCCAGAAAAAGCCCACATTGAATATGTGGGCTTTTCATTGAAGTACTATGCATTTGCCAACTGTTCATCAATTTCAAGAATCTTTTCTTTACATCCATTGATATAGTCTTTAAAATTGGTAACAGCGTCCGGAAGTGTTGTTACAAGAAGTGTTTTATAATCATTTTCATAAACATCTCTTGCCTTGTCGTATGCTGCCCCCTCCCAATACTCCGGCAACGCATCCATAGTTGCATTAATCTCAGCTGCTGCATTACTTAATTCTTCAATTGCAGTATTTATTTTGCTGATACAATCCTCAATTCCGCTTCTTTCAACTCTTGTTGCCATGTTCCTATTCCTTTCTATTTTTTATTTATGTAATCCCTTCCGGTTTACATCACTTTAAAGTCAAACTCTTCGTCGGCCAATCTTATAACATCACCATTCTGTAACAATTCTCCCGACAAAGAAGACACTCTAACTCCATTCAGATATGTATGATTTCTTGAATTCTCATCAATAATATAATAATTGTTATTTCTTAATACTATTGTCGCATGTTTCCGGCTAATTGTATTATTATCTAATATACATAAGTCCATAGCAGAATCTTTGCCAATGCAAAATTCTGTTTTATCAATTATCTGTTCTTGTTGGTTACACCTTCGCATCAATCGCGCATTTGGCATATCCTGTTGCAGTAAAACGGTTTCTTCTTCCAATAGATTTGTTTGCTCTTCTTTTAATAACACTGTACCATCCTGTAACATTTGTGGTTGTATTTGGGTACTTATGTTATTACAGTGCGATAGAGACAATTCCCCCGAAGAACGTCTTTCTTCTTTCACCGGCTCTGTATACGCAATCTGCTGATAGATTTGGGGATATCTTTGTTGGATTAAATTTTCTATATCTACTATTCTATAATTATCCGGTGATTTCAAAAATTCCAGAATCTCCATACACTCTTCTCGCAATGCACGTTGATGTAATTTGATATCAAATACGAATTCCGTTAAAAATGTATAGATATTTGAATAATTCTCTTTACTCTTAATTGGTTCATACAAAAAATATAACTCACCCGTAAGTTCTTTGACAAAAATCATCTTCTCGTCTAAAACCAAATTATATATATACAAATTATGTCGTTCTATTTGTTTTGTAATCTCTACAACCTGAGCCAATACACTATATAATTTATGAATTGTAATCCCTTTTTTTATATAATTCTTAAGAGATATCCCTGCTGGTGCTGTATAAATAATCTTATTGTTATTAACCCGATTCGGTCGAAACAACCCGGATATCATATTTTCTTCAAAAATCTCTAACTCACATTCATTATATATAAATTTATGAAACTGTTTCTGTTTAATTGTAACTAAGCTACCCTTCGCAGAGACCTTATACTTCGCCATTTTTGCTTACCACTCTCCCACTCAATTAAAAATTGTAGTACACTTCTATGTAAAAGGCAATATTTTGCAGAAAAATTTAAGGTAACTTTTTATATAATTTTGTCAGAATGAACTATAACAATATCTTTTGTAACAATAAAACTATTTTCTGAGTCTTGTGGCAACAACAAAGTTGTTTCCTGAAGCAACTCTGTATTGCTATCTAATAGTACTGTCTCTTCCGATAGGTATTCTGTTAACTTTTCATTATTCACAACACTTTCATAATCTCTAATGACATTTTTCCGAATCCCAATATTTCTATTCTGTTCACGAATCTCAGCAACTTGTTTCCGGGCCGTCTTTCCAGTAAGATCTCCTATTACTGCCGGTATATTATAAACAAAAAATAGAATAATTGTTACAACTAATAAAACAGTCATTACAATAAAACTAATCACTGAAATCCAGTGCAATGTTATTTCGTTCACTTAACCACCTACTTCTCTCCTTGAGATGCATTCTCTATCGCTTGCCGTGCTGCTTCTGCTCTACCTAATACATTCTCTTTTATTTGTTCTATTTTGTCTGTTGTTGCGTTTATACTATCTGTTTTCTCATATATCTGTACATACAATTCTTGTAAGGCTTGTTCTGACACTCCATCTATTATAAACTTTCTAGCATAGTTCTCTATGGAGTACATACATAACCGGTAGACTTCCAGACTAACAATTTCACTCTCCTCTTTCTCTACAATATCTACTAAATCCAGCAGATCATTATAATAAGGAGCATATGTTCCTTTATCTGAGGCTTCTTCGATGTTCAAAGTCACATTTTGATTAAATAGTCCTATATCGCGATATATTTCTGCTATTACATAATAATCTTGTTCTTGATTTCCATATCTACAAACATCTTCAAACCATTTTGTTGCACTTTTTATCCGGGTAATCTGGTTATCATTGTTTTGTTCTGTCCTTCCATACTCATAATAATACCAATAAAGTTTTCCAATTTCATACGCAAGTTCTCCATAATCCTCCTCTTCCATCAGCTCTGCAAGATGAGGATTCACAACACTTTTAAACCGTTGTTCTTCTTCTACCGAAAAATTTGCATCTTCCTTCATTACATCTATCATTCCCAAATACGCTGTTGTATCATTCGGTTTGATAGCAATCGCCTCTTCATATACTCTTAGTTTCTCTTCTTCTCCCATTGCCCGTTCTGCTTCATTTATCTTGGCACTGTAATTATTGCTGTTTACTTTATGTTTCAATATTCTGGTTGTGACTCCACTCACTCCGAAAAGTATGCTTAAACATAATAAAAGAATGAAAAGAAACACTTTATTTTTTTGTTTTTTTCTATATGCATCATCTGCCTCTTCATAATGCAAGATTGCATACATCAGTTCTGCGCATGATTCATAACGATCATTTGGATTTAATTGTGTACATTTTAAAATGATATTCTCTAAACCCGCAGATAACTCTGTATTCCAATATCGAATCGGGTAAATTTCATATGGGGGATCACATGGATTTTTTCCGGTTACTAAATGATATAATGTTACACCCAAACAATATATATCTGTCCTTGCATCTGTTTGCCCTTTTCCACCAAATTGTTCCGGTGCTGCATACCCTTTCGTTCCCAAACTTATCGTATCCTCAAGGTTCGATTCTTTATACTCCCGGGCAATTCCAAAATCAATTAACTTAATATTACCATTGGGCTGCAACATAATATTTGCAGGTTTCATATCTCTATATATAATAGGAGGCACCTGCGTATGTAAATAATCCAGAACTCCACATAAATCCCGCGCCCATTCAATCACTACCTCTTGTGATTGTGCTCCATTTCTTTCCACAATCTTACTTAAAGGTTCTCCTTCTATATAATCCATTACAACATAAATAACGTCTTCTTTCTCAATGATATCTACAATTCTTGGCAAACACGGATGATCTAACTTCTTCATCATATTAGCTTCTGCAATTGCACTTTGAATCACAATTTCGTTATTTCGTTCTCTGCTCTTCTTTTTTATTTCTTTAATCGCCCACTGCTTATTTAGATTTTTATCCATAGCAAGGTAAACCTCTGACATTCCTCCTTTGCCTATTAAAGTCAGAATTTCATATTTTCCTTGAATGATTGTTCCTATTGTAGCCATCTCACCGACTCCTTACAAACGTTTTCCTAAAATTGCAGATATATTATCTATTTCTCCACGCTTCTTATTAAGTGCTATCATAGTTAATAACAACTCTGTAATTTCTTTCTCTGTATTGATGGAATTGTTCTGCAACAAATGAAACATTTCCTCTTCCAACAGCATATGACGAAAGCCATCCGAACACAGTAAAACTGAAGCTTCTTGTGGAAATTTTCCTTCTAATATTTCGGGTTCTATAAACTCAGACACCCCAAGACATTGCAATAAAATGTTTTTTTTCGGATGAACCGCAGCTTCTTCTTTTGTTAGTACCCCTCTTTTTACTTCTTGTCCTACCAATGAATGATCATTTGTCAGTTGTATCAATCCATCCGATGTAATGTTATAGACTCGTGAATCTCCAACATGCCCAATTACATAATCCCCATTTTCCAAAATTATAATCGCAGTTAGTGTAGTTCCTAGTGGTTCACCAGTCTCACATCCGTATTTCCATAACTTTTGATTTAATCCCATAATCATCTTTTCCCAGATGCTTACAATCGCAGATGATTGTAAATTTGGCAGTTCTTTCGGCAATTCTTTATCAAACCATTCCGAAAAAGCTGCTACTGCTGTTGCACTTGCAACCTCTCCGTTCTTAAGACCTCCCATCCCATCACAGATTACCATCATTGCAACCTCTCCTCCATCCGTCTGGGCACATTTAATACAGTAGGCATCTTGATTGATAGCTTTTTTTATTCCCTTATCCGTACATCCCCCAATTATATATTTCATTGTTATATGCTTTCCTTTCGCGTTATATAGAATAAATCACATATTGAATATCACATGGTACATTTATGCCAGCTTTATAATTTGAGCTTTCAAGAATCTTTTGTAACACTTGTATATGACGTTGGACCGCCATCACCATATTTTCCCAATACAACTGCATCTGCTTTATTCGAACCATGTATCGCATCAAAAGCAATACTTTCAGCGTCTTCATATGATAAAATAGAATTTTTACCACCCTCAAATTCAAACTGCATATTCCCCAGACTATCCTTTAAGACATACTTTGTTCCAATGAGGGATACCGTCATTCCTGCCGCAAACGACAAGATAATGGTCAACGGTACCGGCACCCCTAACTCCTGACACAGCAATCCGACTCCATGTGTGGCTCCTACTGCTACTGCATCAACTGCTAACGTCTTTCCTGCATAGATGAGTATTTCTTGAAACGCTAGCCCTGCTCCTTTGACTGTCAGGCAACTCTCTCCTAATGTTAACAATGAGATTACTGCCGATACCCCTTTTAAGGCACGTTCTTCTTGATTCCCAGAAAGTGTTCCATCGTAATACAGGATGCTTCCATCATACTATAAGTTGAATCCGTATCATTTACTTCCTCAATCTGCAACGTATTCTCTGTTGTATACTTCTCCAACTTAATTCTGCTTAGCCA
>JAZUQL010000099.1:0-3002 GCA_045605685.1 Lachnospiraceae bacterium | reverse complement strand
AATACACATGAGAAGATTAGTAGAAGTCACAAAGGATATAGACGGATTTAAGGAATATATGGCATATTACTCTGGCAAAAATATTATAGGAGGTTTATGCCATTATGGACGAATTAGAAAAAAAGGAGTATTACAGACAGGGTATAATTGACATCATAAACGGAATAGAGAGATTAGATGTGTTGATTTATTTACATAGGCTAATTAAAGGCATATTAAAAGGAGGGAAATAAATCCCTCCTTTAATTATTCTAAAATTTCGATTATATCTGCATTATAACCTATTATTTCTCCAATATCAGTTATTTGAACTCTTATAACAACAATATCGTCCATAGACATTTCTACAATTTGGTCTAGTTGAGAATCATCAGTGACATAACACGTTATATTGTCTAGTGAAAATTCCCCATCTACTCTTCCTAAAGAAATGTATTCCCCATCGCTATCAATTACATCAACTCTACCGGTTATTTCAAGATAACTATAATTATAGGTTTTCTCTGCTTTTAATGGGTTTTCTCCTACAAGGTCAATTAGTTCATCAGCAGTTACTTGTTTGTATTCTGTTTCATCCTCGTCTTCTTCATCTTCCGAAACTTCCACGCTTTCCGTATCTTCTTGTAGTTCCATATGGTTTTCACTTTCAATTGCAGACTCTGATTCTGAATTAGAGTCTGAATCAGAATCGTCTGTAAAAAACGTAAACATTATCATAATTATAGAAAGCAAACATGCTATAGAAGATAACACAACTCCCGCAGTTGATAGACTTTTATTATGATTTTTTGTGTTTAGTGCAATGATTCCTAAAATCAGACCAATAATTGCAGGAACTATAGATATCATTGTGCAACATGATACTAAAGAAACAAGCCCTAGTACCAAAGATGCAATTCCAAATCCGTATTTTTGTTTTTCCATAAAAGAATCCCCCTTGTTTATTTATTTAACATATCTATTAAAGACATGATATGCTCTTGTTTTTCTTGTGGAAGTTTTGACAACTTCAATGCGTACTCCTTAAGTCTTTTTTCCATTAGAATCAATTCTGTGTCGGTTTCAGCCATTTCAATAGTAAATTGATTTTCCTTGCCGGTCATAATATAGTCGACTGATACGCATAAAAAATCAGCAATCTTTTTCATTTTGTCCATTTTAGGTTTAGTTTTTCCTCTTTTCCAATCAGACAAAGTCATGTTTGAAATTCCCGTAGCCCTTGAAACATCTGAATTTTTTAAACCTTTTTCGTCTAGCAACTTTTGGTAGATTTCATACATAAAATCCCTCCTAAAAAACATTACGGAAAACTTTAAAAAAGTAGTTGACAATTAAAGAAAACCATAATATACTAGACCTAGATTAAGGAAATCCTTAAAAACTAGGTTTCTAGTTAGTTATAAGATTGTTGTGGTAAGCATTATTATAACGGATTTCCTTAATAAAATCAATATATTTTTAAGGAAAGGAGTATAGAAAATTGGTAAAAACAAAAAAATATGGTCGTTCATATGCTCGATTCGATGAAATCACAACCGAAAAAGGCATAACTCCTTACAGAATTGCGACGGATTTGAATTTTTCTCCTATGTTGCTTTCGGATTGGAAGAATGACAAAAGCAAGCCAAAACTAGACACAATGATTTTGATTGCAAATTATCTTGGCGTTGCGGTAACGGAATTTTCAGATTTATAAGAGTAGAAAATGAACGAGAAACAATTATTGATAGTTTAATTGTTGAAATTAAGTAGGCAAAACGGAAAAGCAAAAAGATAGTTGAGAAAAGTCGATAAAATTCGATTAAATTCGATTCGTTTAGTTGATACAATAGAAAAGTGATGGCGGCGGTTGATAAGTTACGATTATAAAGTGTATAAATGTGTGTTTTGCCGAAAATTTCGGTTTCATCGTAAGTTTTTCAATCTACCGTTTGGCAGTTTCATCATTTGTTTATTTTGATAATCTTTCGTACAGTTCGATTGCGATTGAAACTATTGTAAATACAGTACAAAAATCCAATCGGCAAAAAAGTGAACCTATCATAGATGTAAAAATAACAATGATAACGTCCATTTACAATCTCCTTTCGGATGAATGTCCGCCATCACTTCTTTATTGTATCAGCAAACAAAAATATCGACAAGAAATTACTCCAACTATCGAACATGAATAGTTGGATTTTTTAATTTCAGGAAGATGACACGAAAGGAGAAACATATGTCAATCACACAAGACACAAGAAGAGAGAGTTATACGCTAGTGGACGCAAAAACTCTTTGCAAAAAGATAAAGAAAATATTTGAAGAAGAGAATAAGTCATATACCGCAAGGGAACTGTCAGTAATTCTTTACGAAAACCATTTAATTCCTTTTCCGGTAAGACAGGCAGTTGCCCCAAGGCTCACAGAGATGGAACAAGAAGGAATATTAAAAGTATGCGGAAAGACAAAAGATGAATTAACAAAGAGAAATGTTGCTTTATACAAATTATCTGAAAGTAATGAGGAAGAAGATGATGAAGATTAAATTTATTGTTCTAATTGTTTTTTCGTTTGGATTATGCCTGTTTTGTCCGATTCGCACATCCGCGGATATCCATACTCAAATGATGGAAAAAGACCCTACATTCATGGTTGAATCAACTGCATATTACAATCCCAACAATAACAGATGTGCTGATGGGTCTTATCCTATTTCTGGTCTTACAGTTGCCGGTAAACGTGAATGGTTAGGAAAAACATGTGCAATATATTCAGTCGCATCGGATGGAAGCATTGGGGATTTTATGGGATATTACGAATTTCGAGATACTGGATTTGGAAACGACAAAGACGGAAACGGAATAGGCAGTATACAGGAAGGTACTTGTATAGATATTTACTTTGACACAAAAGAAGAGTGTATAAATTATGGTCGGAGAAATGTATACATACAAGTAATTGATTCAAAAGGATGATTGTTCAAAGCACTTTAGAGGTAATGGTTGATTTGTTTGGAAAAG
>JAZUQL010000098.1:0-1568 GCA_045605685.1 Lachnospiraceae bacterium | reverse complement strand
GGCTTAATAACAGGGATGTTCGCTTTGGGTGGATGTAACAGCTGCAAGCAGGAGCAAGACAACAATACAGAGACAGAAGAAACCAAAGAGCCGGAAGTGATTCCGGAGGAATTGGTGGGAGAAGGCATTCGTATCACCGGTGCATTTGGAGAAGCCAGAGCGGTGGAACTAGAATATCTGGAAAGTGGAGAAGAGCATGAGCGTGTTGTTGCCATCCTCCAGACTACGCCGGGGCTTGCGGGATATGGCATTGGGTCTGTTCGTCTGTTGGACGCAGATGAGGAGGAAGTACAACCGGAAGGTGTCATTACCGTAGAGCTGGATGTTGCAGAAGCACTAAGGGCAAACGTAGAAGCAGGAGAGAGCAACCATTTGTACTATCGCATGGAGGATGGAAGCTATCAAGAAGTACAGGCAACCTGGGAAGACGGAAAGGTGCGGTTTGAAACCGCGTATATCGAACTTTTGGTAATCACGAAGTTGCAACCGGTTGTGGAAACACCACAGGAAGAGACCCCGCAGGTATCGGAGAAGAGCCCGACACAGCCATCTAATCCGACCCCGAAACCGGAGCCAACACCGGAACCAACGCCAGATCCAGCCCCAACACCGGAGCCGGAACCATCGGTAGAACCCTGCCCGGTTACGATGTATACGGTATTTGAGACAGAGGATATGATATATTTTTATTGTTTTGAACATGAGCAGGCTTATAAAGAACAGAATGATGCGATATGTGATAAAGCATTTGCGAGAGCCCGTGAGAAATGGGGAGAGGGTGGACTTGACGGGATTAGTTGTCGTCAGCATTTGAAATGGGATAATAAGATTATATGTAAGTGGGAAGTTAAATCCGAAAAACGCGGAGAAAAGTCACTGTTGAATCGGGAACACCATCATCGCACAGGAAATCTCCTAAGTGGTTTGAGAGGAATGTTATAGATGATAAGAAGTAGTATTTGGTTTGGAATGAAAAGAATAGAAATCCCGAATCAAGAGAAAGTGTTGTGGTGTAGTCGAAAGATAAGGTAACAGGGGGATATGGCCTTGGAGAATGAGGCAAAGCGGATTGTGTATCACACGTGGGAGGAAAAGCTTCCCACGTGTGATTCTAATGAAATCTACATAGAAGAGTTTTAGTCCTCTCTTAATGATGAATTGGTGCAGTTAGATAAATACCTCCAGGATGAAGGGATGGACGGAATCGGGTATCGAGATCATACCGAGGAAATCGGAGGATTGAACGGGACTACAACCGGAGTGGATAAAATAAGTAAATAATAAGATATAGAAGAAAAACAACGTGCTTAAATGAAAGGAGGCGCAAAGGGGAGTCCCCTTTGCTTGAGGAGATGAGAAAACGATTCTATCTATTTCTGTTTGCAGGCTTAATAACAGGGATGTTCGCCTTGGGCGGATGTAACAGCTGCAAACAGGAGCAAGACAACAATACAGAGACAGAAGAAACCAAAGAGCCGGAAGTGATTCCGGAGGAATTGGTGGGAGAAGGCATTCGTATCACCGGTGCATTTGGAGAAGCCAGAGCGGTGGAATTAGAATATCTGGAA
>JAZUQL010000097.1:0-65736 GCA_045605685.1 Lachnospiraceae bacterium | reverse complement strand
AGACCTTGTCACACTAAAGTGTGAAAGCTTTTCCTATAAAGCAAAAACGCTCCGCGTGGATGTGCACTCGCGCGTACAAGGAAGATGTCGCTGTCGCGACCGCGCTCGGCGCAAGAGTCCGCTTGCGGACTCTTTGTTCTTATTTTTCAAGTAAATCTGCATAGAATGTGGCATAGTCTGTACGATTCGAATTACTGTAATCAATTGCAGAAGATGGATGTAAGTTTTGTTGTCCGGTTAACAGATATGGAATATCATATCCCCATTGCACACCGGATGCCTTTAATGGAAGCATTTGTTCTTCAAGGAATTTGAGAACCGGGAATATATTATAACGAGGATTCTTTAAAAATCCGATTAGTAATTCCATTGCGCAGTTGCCGGCACCGCGTCCAATAGACATCATAGTGGCATCTAAGTAACTAACCCCTCTTGCAGCAGCCTCAATGGTATTTGCAAAGGCAAGTTGTTGATTGTTATGTGCGTGCATACCAATATATTTATTGTATTTTTCCGCCATTTCCATATAGGTGTCTGCAATGCGTCGTATTTCTTCCGGATATAGAGAACCATAACTGTCTACAAGGTAGATTCCGTCTGCATGACTCTTTCCGACCATATCAAGAGCTTGGGTGATTTCGGATTCTTTTGCATTGGAGATTGCCATAATATTGCAAGTGACTTCATATCCTTTTTCTTTGGCATATTCTATCATTTCTATTGCAGCAGGCATTTGGTGTACGTAGGCTGCAACACGAATCATATCAATGACACTGTCTTTTTTATCCAGAATATCCTTTTTGTAATCGCAACGTCCTACATCTGCCATAACTGCGATTTTTAAATCGGAATTGTTGTCGCCGACAATGTCACGTAAATCTTCTTCTTTACAGAATTTCCATTTACCGAATTTTGCTTCATCAAAAAGTTCTGTAGAGGCTTTATAGCCAAATTCCATATAATCAACACCGGCCTTTACATTGGTGCGATAAAGAGCGTTGATAAATTCATCTGAAAAATAAAAGTTATTACATAATCCTCCATCGCGAATAGTTGCATCTAATACGCGAATATCAGAACGAACTGTCATTAAATCGCCTTTTTGTGCCATAGTTGTTATCCTCCTTCAGTAATGCAATGCTTTAACGCTTTAAAGCGTGTGAGTATATAATAACATATTTATTTAAAATTGCAACTATAACTTTACTTTTTTTTTGAGTGCTAATATAATGAATTAGTGAATCTAATGAATATGAGGAGGTCGCAACATGATTAATTTACTGAACATCATGGATATGCCAATTGTCGCATTTGTCGGTATTATTTTTGCGTTTGCATTGACTTGTTTTTCGATTGCAAAACTGAATAAATATTTGCCAAAGGATTTGGGAAGGCAATTTGCTCACGATGGAACCTTATCAGCAGGAAAACCGAGAGGTGCCGGTATCATATTCATTTTTGTCTTTGTGATTGCAGCATTATTATTTGCACAGTTGAATGCAGAGATAGCAATTTATCTGATTTTAGTTGTGGTAGAGATGTTTACGGGATTTTTTGATGATGCATCTGAAAAGCCATGGGGGGAATTGTTGAAGGGATTTCTGGATTTGGCAGTTGCAGTTGTTGTAGCTTTGTCGTATCTGCATTATAATTCCAGTACAATATATATTGCTGTAGCGGGTATTTCTGTTACGATTCCGCCTATTTTGTTTGGAGTGCTGACTGTCATTTTAGTCTGGGCATCAATTAATGTAACAAATTGTGCGGATGGAGTAGATGGTCTATCCGGAACACTTACCATCATATCAATTATGACAATTTTTGTTTTAGATAATATATTAGGAATACAAGATTCCTTTAATTATTGTATTTTGTTATTTGCAGTTTGTCTGTTAGGATATTTGTGGTATAACGCAACTCCGAGTAAATTATTAATGGGAGATGCCGGTTCGAGAGCGATGGGGATTTTCATTGCAATTGCAATTTTAAAAACCCAAAGCCCGTTATTATATTTGCTGGTGGCGGCAGTTCTAATTGTAGATGGAGGATTAGGACTGATTAAAGTATCGCTCTTGCGTTTTCTGAAAATCCATATTTTAAAAAATACTCGAACACCAATACATGATCACGTGCGAAAAGTGAAAGGCTGGTCAAATGCACAGGTTGTATTCCGATTTGCGATTATTCAGATTGTAATATCAATTGCTACGGTATATCTGGTCTTGTTTCGCGTTTAGTTAGAGAGGATAAGATATGATTGGAACAATTGTAAATACGTGTACAATTTGCATCGGAAGTATCATTGGAAGCCTGATTAAAAAAGGGTTAAAAGAAAAGTACCAGAATGTTTTATTTACCGCAATGGGGCTGGCATCTGTTGTGTTAGGATTAAATGCAGTTGCCTCTAATATGCCAAAGAGTAGCTATCCTGTTTTATTTATTATTAGTCTTTCGATTGGAGGAATCGTAGGAACTGCGATTGATATAGATGGGAGATTTAAGAAAGTAGTGGATAAGTTTTCATCCGGGAATCTTGGTCAGGGCTTGGCAACCGGCGTATTACTTTATTGCATCGGAACGCTTTCGATTTTGGGTCCGGTTATGAGTGCACTGAATCAGGATCATACGTATCTGTTTACAAATGCGACGCTTGACTTAATCACCTCTATGGTACTTGCGTCGACTTACGGAATCGGAATGATTTTTGCAGCGGGCATTCTTTTTTGTTGGCAAGGCACCATATATCTATTAGCTAAGTATGTATGTACTTCTTTTTTTCAGGGAGAGATGTTAGCGGAATTAATGGTAGAACTTTCTGTGGTAGGGGGGATACTGATTATGGCTTCCGGACTCGGAATACTGAAGATAAAAGATTGTAAAACATTGAACTTAATTCCGGCACTGCTTGTTCCCATAATATTTATTGCGGGAAAAGCAGTACTCGGCTTCTAATGCTTGCTTTTAAAGAAAGCAAGCATTTTTTTAAGATTAAAGGTTTTTCCTTGAATCGCCTGTACTTTCAGGCGATTTTCTTCGTTAAATCCTATAAAAATATCTTGATTTGCTTCTGCCAGATAACTCATAATTCCATCGATGTCGGATTTCAGATTCTTAGGGCATTGAACGTATAAATATTTTGTTCCTACAATGCAAAGTGTGTAGGAAATATTAAAATGGTGCCATAGGAATTTATGAAGATTAGAATACTTATAAATCCATACAATTTCTTTAATTGGAACAATTGCGTTACCACAGGATGACGATACGATAAAGAAGTTTTCCGTAATAAAGATATCTTCTGTTGCTAACTGCGGCAAAGTTGCAAGCTCTTCTTCTGCCTGTTTTAAAAATTCAGAAGGAGAACCATATACACGTAAGCACTGACACGCAGGTGAGAGTGCAGGGTAGCGGATAAATAAAAGGCATGAAATAAATTCAGCAATGGCAATTAAACCGCTTAAAAAGTATATGATATATGCCAACGGAGTCAGGAACGGATGGGAAGCCGGCTGACTTAGGTAGTATGGAGAAAGTTGTCGAGATATACCATCGTAAGTCCAATCCAAATCCGTGGACAAGTTTGTCAGCAATTCGTGATAAGCATTACCGCCTTCTAATATTTTGGCGTTCACGTTAATGCTATCAATAACCGGTGTACCTTCGTCGCAATTAGATGGGGATAATAATACAATGACACATTCATTGTTTAACATTCCATAATAATAATATCCGCTGGTATGTCCAAAAAATTCATTCGTATATCCGGTGAATTTTAAATCATATATGGTGGTATTCACATAAGAAGTTCCTGACTCATATGCAGAATAGAGCGTATCATCTTGATGATAAACCTGAGGGAATATGTTTTCCTTCATTGGGAACACAATCCAAATAATCACAAGAAGTATCAGAAATAAAATTGGCGCAGGAAGCTTCTTTTTATAAAAAATCTGTATGTTTTTCGAAATGTATTGATTCAAATTAACGATACCCTTTCTGTGGTGTTCTACAATTTTAAAGTATAATATTTTTAGAGGTAATAATCAACTTGCTTTTGTAAAAAAAACTTGCTAGTATAAGAGACGTATCAGGAGGAAAAAAGATGGATGCGTATACCGGATTTGCACAGGTTTATGACTTATTTATGGATAATGTTCCATATGAAGAATGGGGCAGATTTATAAAAGAAGAATTATTTGCGTTTGGCATAGAAGATGGTTTGGTGTTAGATATGGGATGTGGAACCGGCAGATTGACGCGGATTCTGTCGGAGTATGGATATGATATGATTGCACTGGATTGTTCTGCCGAGATGCTTGAAATAGCACGGGAACAATCGAGCGATGATATTTTGTATCTGTTACAGGATATGGAAGAGATGGAATTATACGGTACCGTACGAGCAATTTACAGCGCGTGCGATTGTATGAATTATATTTTAGACGAGGAAGGACTGCGAAGGGTGTTTCAGTTAGTCAACAATTATCTGGACCCGGGAGGTCTTTTCTTATTTGATATGAATACACCATGGAAGTATTCCAATTTGCTAAAGGATAATATTTTTGCTGAGAATCGCGAGGAAGGCAGTTTCATATGGGAGAATGACTTTGATGAAACTACAGGTATGAATGAATATGACTTAACGCTCTATATCCGACAGGAAGATGAGAGTTATGCAAGGTTTAGGGAAGTGCATTATCAGAGAAGTTATACCTTAGAGAAGGTAAAGAACCTGCTCGAAGAAGCCGGTTTAGAATATATTGAAGCATATGATGCATATTCGCATAATCCGGTCAGAACGGATAGCGAGAAAATAACCATACTGGCAAGAGAATGTCAGAAGAAAAAAGGAGAGTAACGATGTCAGATTATATTGTTAGAGCAACGGCGGCAGATAATAGTATCCGCGCATTTGCAATTACGTCAAAGGAATTGGTTGAGCAGGCAAGAAAGAATCATAACACTTCACCGGTTATGTCAGCTGCACTTGGCCGTTTGCTAACTGCCGGTGCTATGATGGGAAGTATGATGAAGGGAGAGAAAGATATTCTTACGCTTCAGATTCAGTGCAGCGGACCGGCAAAAGGACTTACGGTAACGGCTGATTCCAAAGGACATGTTAAGGGATTTGCATTAAATCCAAATGTGGAACTTCCTTTAAATGAGAATGGAAAACTGGATGTTGGGAAAGCGTTAGACCTTGGAATTTTAAGTGTAATCCGCGATATGGGGCTGAAAGAGCCTTATGTTGGTCAGTGTCAATTACAGACAGGAGAAATTGCCGAGGATATCACATATTATTATGCCACTTCAGAACAGATACCTTCTGCAGTAGGCCTCGGAGTTTTGGTGGATAAGGATAATTCAATTAAGCAGGCAGGTGGATTTATCATCCAACTGATGCCGTTTACCAGTGAAGAAGTAATAGAAAAATTGGAACAGCAGATTCAAAGCATGGATACGGTAACAAACATGTTGGAAAGAGGTTTGACACCGGAAGAAATTTTAAAAGAAGTATTAGGTGAGTTAGAACCGGAAATTATGGATACCGTCGAAGCCGAATTTTTATGCGACTGTTCAAAGGAAAAGGTATCAAATGCATTGGCAACCTTGAACAAAAAAGATTTACAGGACATTATTAATGACGGAGAGGAAATAGAAGTAAAGTGTCAGTTCTGCAACCATGCTTATAAATTTGGAACAGACGAATTACGGGAATTACAGACAAAATAAAAATAAGAAAACCTTGGAACTGTTTCCAAGGTTTTTATTCCTTTATAGGAAAGACCTTGTCACACTAAAGTGTGAAAGCTTTTCCTATAAAGCAAAAACGCTCCGCGTGGATGCACACTCGCGTGTACAAGGAAGATGTCGCTGTCGCGACCGCGCTCGGCGCAAGAGTCCGCTTGCGGACTCTTTGTTCTATAGTAGAAAAATACCATTTTTTCTGCATTCTTCAATAATATGTTCCGGCCAGAGTGAACTTTGCACTTCGCCGATATGTGCTTTTCGTAAGAAAAACATACAGATTCTGGATTGTCCGATTCCGCCGCCAATTGTGTAAGGCAGTTCTTCGTCAATGATGGCTTTCTGGAATGGAAGGTTAGCACGATCCATGCAATTTGCCTTCTCTAATTGAGAGAGTAAAGCTTCTTTATCCACGCGGATTCCCATAGAAGAAATCTCCAATGCGATATCAAGAACCGGGTAGTAAATTAGGATATCTGCGTTTAATGCCCAGTCATCATAATCCGGTGCACGTCCGTCATGCGGTTTTCCACTGGCAAGTTTATCGCCAATCTGAAGCAGACAAACGGCTCCTTTGGCTTTGGTGATGTAATATTCTCGTTCCTTGGCAGTTGCATCCGGGAACATCTCTTCTAATTCGCTTGTTGTGATGAAAAAGATATCCTTAGGTAGAATTAGGTCAATGTAATCATACATAATAGCAAGATATTGCTCGGTTTTACGTAAACATTTATAAACGGTGCGGACAATATCTTTCAAATAATCAATATTTCGCTCTTCTTTAGAAATGATTCGTTCCCAATCCCACTGGTCTACAAAAATAGAATGAATGTTATCTGTGTCTTCGTCACGACGAATCGCGTTCATATCGGTATAGATACCTTCACCCTGTGTGAATTCGTATTTCTTTAAGGCATAGCGTTTCCATTTTGCAAGAGAATGGACAACTTCAGCAATTTTATCATCCTGTTCACGGATTCCAAAGGAAACAGGACGCTCGTATCCGTTAAGATTATCGTTAAGACCGGTTTTGGGATCTACAAATAAAGGGGCAGTAACGCGAAGAAGGTTCAAACGTTGTGCCAACATCCCCTGAAAGAAATCCTTGACCGTTTTAATTGCAACCTGAGTATCGTGCAGATTAAGCTCTGATTTATAGCCTTGTGGTATCATTAAGTGTTCCATATATACTCCTTTGGTATCTTTATTATTGTTCAATTATAGCATAAACATTTTGTATTTCAATAATACAATAAGAAAAATATATATTGGAAAAAGAAATAATTTGTGTCAAAATGTGTAGTAGAAGAAAACGGCAAAGGAATCCATTATGAGAAAAGAAGATATGACAGTCGGGGCCTTGTTGGCAGAAACGGCGAGTATAATTCTGGTAATTGCATATATTATATTTCAAATTATGTATCTATACAAATATCCAATGATGACAATCAGCGGTATGATTCATATTGCGGTAATCATACTGATTTATTTGTTTTTTACCGTATTGTCGGTGTATCCGGAGTGGATACATCGTCTGCAGGCAAATCAATGTAAGGGAAGTATCCGCAAGTATTCGTTGCGTATGGTAAGAAGCCTAAAGTTATTATTGATAGTGGGCCTGTTGATTCCAAGCATTTATGATGTGATGGGGAAGGAAATGAGACCTGTCTATAGTTTGATATTAATAGGAATACTGGTGATTTTGGTTGTATATTATGAATATCAGATTATTCGCATACTTAGGAATAATAGAAAATAGATGAGGATGAAGTCATGCAGTTTGATGTAAAAGGAATGAGTTGTGCGGCATGTAGTACGCGCGTAGAAAAGGCGGTTCAGAAATTACATGGAGTCGAGGTGTGCTCGGTTAGTTTATTGCTCAATACCCTATCTGTAGAGGGAAACGTTGCAGCGGAAGAGATAGAAGCGGCCGTAAAACAAGCCGGTTATGAGGCAGTTTTAAGGTCTGAGAAGAAAGAGAATACAAATGCAACACCATCAGATGCGTTAGAAGATGCGACATCTGTTATTCGAAAAAGGCTGATTGCATCGATTCTATTTTTGATTGTATTAATGTATTTCTCCATGGGACATATGATGTTGGGCTGGCCGATTCCATCCTATTTTGCAAATAACCCGTTGGCATATGGATTGGTGCAGATGATATTGACGGTTGTTATTATGGTAATTAACCAACATTTTTTCATCAATGGATGGAAAAGTTTTATAAAAGGTGCTCCCAATATGGATACCTTGGTATCATTAGGAGCATTTGCAGCATTTGCGTATAGTACGTATATGGTTTTTGCTATTAGCAATCATCTGGTAAACCGACAATTGGAAGCGGCGAAACAGGCAGCAGGTGATTTGTATTTTGAATCGGCTGCGATGATTCTGAGTCTTATTACGATTGGAAAATTATTAGAATCCATATCAAAAGGCAGAACTACGGATGCAATAAAAGGTTTGATACAATTATCCCCTCAAACAGCATCAATTATTAGGGGAGAAGAGGAACAACAAGTGCCGGTCGAGGAAGTTGTTGTTGGTGATTTGTTTGTAATCCGACCGGGAGATAAGATTCCGGTTGACGGCATCATTGTAGATGGGACAAGTGCAATAGATGAATCTGCGCTGACAGGAGAAAGTGTTCCGGTGGATAAAATCGTCGGAAATGAAGTCTATACAGCAACCATAAATCAATCCGGGTATCTGAAATGTAAAGCGACAAAAGTAGGAAAAGATACAAGTTTGGCACGCGTCATACAGTTGGTTTCAGATGCATCAGCCACAAAAGCACCGATTGCTAAGATGGCAGATAGAGTTGCAGGAATATTTGTGCCAACTGTGTTAGTGATTGCTGTAATAACTGTAATGGTCTGGTTGTTTGTCGGGAGGGAATTCGGATATGCATTAGCAAGAGGAATTTCGGTACTGGTTATTAGTTGCCCATGTACGTTGGGATTGGCTACACCGGTTGCAATTATGGTTGGAAATGGATTGGGTGCAAAAAACAAAATTATGTTTAAGACGGCTGTATCTTTGGAAGAGGCAGGGAAAGTGCAAGTGGTTGCACTGGATAAAACAGGAACTCTGACACAGGGAAAACCAATTGTAACAGATCTTTTTGTACCGGAGAATCATACGACAGAAGAACTTTTGGAATGCGCCTATGCATTGGAACAAAAAAGTGAACATCCGCTGTCGAAGGCTATTTGTGATTATGCAAAAGAGCAGGAGTTACAATGTGAGCCGGTAGAAAACTTTCAAAATATACCGGGTTGTGGCTTGACCGGCGAGAAAAATACAGTGGCATATGTTGGCGGTAAGTATGATTTTGTCAGGCAAGAAGTTGTGATTGGAGAAGATGTATTCGCGATTGCACAACGTTATGCAGAAGAAGGAAAAACACCATTGTATTTTGCTAAAGAAGGAAAATTCCTTGGGATTATTGCTGTTGCAGACGTTTTAAAAGAAGATTCGAAAGAAGCGGTCAGACAATTACAAAATATGGGAATTCGTGTTGTGATGATAACGGGAGATAACAAAAAAACAGCACATACCATTGGAAAAGAAGCCGGTGTAGATGAGGTATATGCCGAGGTGCTGCCGCAAGGAAAAGTGGATGTTATTTTGCAATTAAAACAAAATAATAAAGTTATGATGGTTGGAGATGGGATAAATGATGCCCCTGCACTTACCGGAGCAGATATGGGAGTAGCAATTGGCGCAGGAACGGACATTGCGGTGGATGCAGCTCAAATTGTATTGATGAAGAATCGTCTGTTGGATGTGCCGGCTGCAATTCGATTAAGCCGTAGTACAAGACGCAATATCAAACAAAATTTGTTTTGGGCATTTATTTATAATATAATAGGGATTCCGTTAGCAGCAGGCGTATGGATTCCATTATTCGGTTGGGAATTAAATCCGATGTTTGGAGCGGCAGCAATGAGTTTATCCAGTGTATGCGTGGTAACAAATGCCTTGCGATTAAACCGTTGTAGAATATATAATAGTAACCGAGACAGAAGAATGAAAACAAAGAAGAGAGGAAGCATGATGATGAAAAAAGAGATGAGAATCGAAGGCATGATGTGTGAACATTGCCAGGCTCGTGTAAAGAAAACATTAGAGGCAATCGAAGGCGTTGCCATGGCAGAGGTTGATTACAAAACAGGAGTGGCCGGTGTGACATTAGAAAAAGAAGTGTCGGATGAAATCTTAAAAAATGCAATAGAAGAACAGGATTATAAAGTCATTTCGATTCAATAGAACCAAAAAACACATAACAAAACCATAATTTGTAAATTACAGTTGCCGAAATTGCAACTGTCAGTAAGTGGTAAACTCCTAATTGCAATGTTAAAATACACTTGTATCACCCCAAAAGAATAAAAAATAAGGAGTTGATGGTGGAAAAAGTATGATAATGTTGTAAAAAAGTGGAAGTTGAGAAACGTATACATCTGTGTATACAAAAGAGTTTAGTTATGTGTAAAAATAGTTATGAAAGAATAACACGCCGATTTGACATAGATTGTTAAACGGCGTGTTATTTTTTAAAATGCAAAAAAGAGAGGTGGTTGTATGAAGTGTCCGATGGAAAAATTAGAATCCTTATCGAAATTAGAACTGACAGAGACAGAAAAGAATTTGCTACAGAAGGAAATTCAAAGTTTGTTAGAATGTATGGATAAATTAGGAGAATTAAATACGCAGGGGATACAGCCAATGACACAGTTGGAAGAAACCGCAATCCTGTATCGGGAGGATAATGAAGTTGGCAGATATACTTCGGAAGAGATGCTTGCAAATGCCCCTGCACATCGGGAAGACATGTTTGTCGTACCAAATACCATTCAAAGAGGTGAAACATGCAATTAACAAATGCGACTGCAATCGATTTGAGTCAGATGCTTCGAAATGGGGATATCTCATTAGAGGAAACCCTTGAGGCGACCTATCGAGAAATTGAAAAGAATGAGAAGAAAATAAATGCATATATTACGTTGGCAAAGGAAGCGGCTTTCCGGCGGGCTAAAATACTACATGAGATTCCGTCAGAAAAGCGTTGCACCATGCCACTTTTTGGTGTCCCGATTGCGGTAAAAGATAATATTTGTACTCGCCGGATTCTTACAACCTGTGGTTCGAAAATGCTAAATAACTATGTACCACCATATTCGGCAACCGTGATTGAACGTCTGGAAGAGGCTGGAGCAATCGTAATTGGGAAGACAAACATGGATGAATTTGCGATGGGGAATACTTCTGAGACATCTGCGTATGGTGCACCGCATAATCCTCATAATCTAAATTATGTTACAGGTGGTTCTTCCGGAGGAAGTGCCGCAACAGTAGCATTAGGAAGTTGCCCAATCGCACTGGGGACGGATACAGGCGGTTCCATACGTCTTCCGGCATCTTATTGCGGAATTGTTGGAATTAAGCCTACTTACGGGAGTGTGTCGCGATATGGTATGATTTCGTATGCATCGTCTTTCGAGCAAATAGGCCCCATGGCAAAAACAGTTTCGGATTGTGTGCTTATGTTGGAGGTGATGTCCGGGGAAGACAGATGGGATGCAACTTCCTTGGTGAATAAGAATGAATTTTTTCTGGAGTTTGGAGAAAGAAACTTACAAGATATGCGTATCGGGGTGCCGTTTGATTATCAGAATCAGAGTTTGCAACCGGAAGTAAAAAAGGCTTTGGAAGATACGATAAATAGATTCGCAAGTGAGAATGTCAAGATTGAAGAATTCTCGCTGGGGTTAGCGGAGTATGCTGTGTGGGCCTATTATATTATTGCCTGTGCACAAGCGAGTTCTAATTTGGCACGTTTTGATGGTGTGAAATATGGATATCGAACACGGGATGAGGTTGGTTTGGAGGAACTTTATCGAAGAAGTAGGACAGAGGGCTTTGGACACGAAGTGAAAAAAAGAATTATGCTGGGAACTTTTGTACTCAGTGAGGGATTTTATGAAGAGTATTATATACAAGCTTTAAAAGTTCGCCGTTTGATAAAAGAAGCGTATGATGAAGCGTTTCGAAAGTATGATGTGTTGATTCTTCCGGTTTCGGACACGACGGCACCGGAGCTTGGAAGTCAGCAGGGGGTAGATTCTTATCAGAAAGATGTCTATACCGTCGGTGCGAATCTTGCAGGAATTCCGGCGATGTCCGTTCCAATCGGAATGGATGAAAAAGGGCTTCCGATTGGGGTGCAGATTATGGCAGACAAAAATCAGGAAAAGAAGATGCTTCGCGTTGCATATGTATTAGAACAAATGAGAGGAGAGGTAGAATGGGACAATCTTATGAAACTGTAATTGGATTGGAAGTTCATGTAGAACTTGCAACACGTAGTAAGATTTTTTGCAGTTGTTCCACAGAGTTTGGAGGTCAGCCCAATTCACACACCTGTCCGGTATGTACCGGTTTGCCGGGAGCGTTGCCTACGCTCAATAAAAAGGCAGTTGAGTATGCAGTTGCTGTTGGGCTTGCAACAAATTGCATTATCCGGGAAAAAAGTTATTTTGACAGAAAGAATTATTTCTATCCGGATAATCCGCAGAATTATCAGATCTCTCAACTATATTATCCGATTTGCCAAGAGGGTTACGTTATAATTGAAACAGAAGAAGGAGAAAAGAAAATTCGGATTGCCGAAATTCATCTGGAGGATGATGCAGGGAAATTAATACATATGGAAGAAGAGGGTCTTTCATTGATTGATTATAACCGTTCCGGCGTTCCGTTGATTGAAATAGTTTCAAGGCCGGATATGAATACAGCACAGGAAGTGATTGCATACCTGGAAGAATTGCGACTTATGATTCAGTATCTGGGGGTTTCGGATTGTAAATTAAACGAAGGATCTATGCGTGTGGATGTGAATCTATCCGTCCGAAGAGTTGGAGAAGCAACGTTTGGAACAAGAACGGAGATGAAAAATTTAAATTCGTTTAAGGCAATTACAAGAGCAATTCAACATGAGACCAGTCGACAGATTCAACGATTAGAAGCCGGAAAGCAAATTAGAATGGAGACAAGACGATGGGATGATGTGACGGGGACGTCTTATAGCATGCGAACGAAGGAAGAGACGAAAGACTATCGCTATTTTCCGGAGCCGGATCTTTTGATGGTACATGTTTCGCAGGAATGGATTGATACGATAAAAAGTGTGCAACCACGCTTGCCTCGGGAAGTGAGGGAATTCTATCATAACACTTATCATCTTCCGGATTATGACATTCGGATTCTGACATCGAATCGTGCATTATCATTGTTGTTTGAAGAGACAACCCAAAAATGCGGTCTGCCCAAAAAAGTATCCAACTGGATTATGGGAGAACTGATGAGTTTGTTGAAAGCGAAGCAAAAAGAACCGGAAGAAATCTCCTTTTCGCCGGAATATTTTGCATGTTTGATTCGTATGACAGAAGAAGGCAAAATTACACAAACAATTGCAAAAGAGGTCTTTGCAGAACTATTTGAAAGAAATATCAATCCGCAAGAGTATGTGGAACAACACGGATTACTTTTGGTAGAGGATGAGGAAGTCCTAAGAAAGGCAGTATGTCAGGTAATATCGGAGAATCCGAAGTCGGTGCAAGATTATCGGAATGGCAAAGAAAAGGCAATTGGATATCTCGTCGGACAGACGATGAAACAGATGGAACAAAAGGGGAATCCGACGAGGGTAAAAGAAATCATTTTGGAAAATATTAAGGATTTATAAAACTCGGAATAATTCAGTTGAGTTTCATTTTGGGGTGAAGTATAATAATTTCGTTAAATTAAAAATATAGTAAGGCAGGTATTTTATGTCAGACAAGAATGATGTGATAGAAGAGAAGATAGAACAGGCAGATGTAGCGGATTCGGACCATGCGGAAGACGAATATGAGAGAATCTGTTACGTATGTCGCAGACCGGAGAGTATTACCGGCAAGATGATTCAGATACATGGCGGAATTTCAATTTGTAGCGATTGTATGCAGAAAACTTTTGATTCCATGGGAAGCTATGGCTTTGATATGGGAGACTTTTCCAATATGAATATGGGAAAGATGCCGAATATCGGAATGATTAATCTGGGTGATTTTGGAGATGGGATTCCAAAGAGTCAGCGTCTTAAGAAGAAGAAACCGAAAGAGAAGAAACAAGCACCGGTATTAGATATTCACTCAATACCGGCACCTCATAAGATTAAGGCGAGTCTGGATGAATATGTAGTGGGGCAGGAGCATGCGAAGAAAGTAATTTCGGTTGCAGTGTATAACCATTATAAGCGTGTTATGGCAGATACGACAGATGACATCGAAATCGAAAAGACCAATATGCTTATGATTGGACCGACCGGTTGTGGAAAGACGTATTTGATTAAGACAATTGCCAGATTGTTAGATGTACCGCTTGCAATCACAGACGCAACAACACTTACGGAAGCCGGTTATATTGGTGACGATATTGAAAGTGTAGTGAGCAAATTGCTTGCGGCGGCGGATAATGATGTTGAGAAGGCGGAGCATGGTATTATTTTTATTGATGAAATAGACAAGATTGCGAAGAAAAAGAATACCAACCAGCGTGATGTGAGTGGGGAATCCGTACAACAGGGAATGTTAAAATTATTAGAAGGTGCCGAGATTGAAGTGCCGGTTGGGGCAAGCAGTAAGAATGCGATGGTACCGATGACAACTGTTAATACCAAAGATATTCTTTTTATATGTGGCGGTGCATTTCCGGAATTGGAAAATATTATAAAAGAACGCTTGAATAAGGAGGCTTCAATTGGATTCAAAGCAGACTTAAAGGATAAATACGATGAAGAAGAGAACCTTCTTAGCCAGGTTACAGTTGATGATATTAGAAAATTTGGAATGATACCGGAATTTTTAGGACGATTACCGGTTGTATTTACCTTGGAAGCACTTACAGAAGATATGTTGGTAAGAATTCTGACAGAACCAAAGAACGCGATTTTGAAACAATATCAGAAGTTGCTTGCTATGGATGAAGTAAAACTTGAGTTTGAAGACGATGCATTATCTATGATTGCACGAAAGGCAAAAGAAAAGAAAGTAGGAGCACGAGCGTTGCGTGCAATTATAGAGGAGTTTATGCTTGATATTATGTATGAGATTCCGAAAGATGATACGATTGGAACTGTAACGATTACAGCCGATTACATAGAGAAAAAGGGAGCACCGCAGATTCAGATGAGAGGATAGCAGGAAGAGACTGTAGAGACAGTCTCTTTTTCTACGATATGAGAATGGAGGGAATATGAAAATTATACATTGTGCGGATTTACATTTAGATTCGAGCATGACGTCCAATTTATCCAAAGAACAGGCGAAAGAACGGAAGAATGAATTGCTTCGTACTTTTGTCAGAATGGTGGATTATGCAAAGGAACAGGATGTTAGAATTATAATAATAGCCGGTGATTTGTTTGATACCAGAAATGTATCAGCAATGGTACGAAACATGGTAAAAGACGCAATCTGTACGCATCCGGATATTGATTTTATTTATTTAAAAGGAAATCATGATACAGATAACTTCCTGGCAAAGTTAGATCACATTCCGGATAATTTGAAGTTATTTCAAGATACATGGACTTCCTACGAATATGGCGGAATTGTAATTTCAGGGGTAGAATTAACACCGTACAATGGTAAGAGTATCTATTCATCCTTATTGTTGGATTTGGATAAATTCAATATTGTAACAATGCATGGACAACTGACACAGTATGAGAATCATGCAGATACGGATCAGATTTCCTTAAACGCACTTAAGAACAAAGGAATTGACTATTTGGCGCTTGGACATGTTCACGAGTATCAAATTCAAAAAATCGATCACAGGGGAACTTATGCGTATCCCGGCTGTTTAGAAGGGCGTGGATTTGATGAATGTGGGGAGAAGGGGTTTATTCTATTGGAGATAGAGGAAGATTGTCGCACATGGAACTCTCTCTTTGTTCCATTTGCAACGCGCCAATTATGTGAACTTGAAGTTGATATTAGTGATTTGGAAAGTACGACCCAAGTGGCACAGAGAATTGAAGAAAGGATAAAAGGGGCAGAAATCGCATCGAGTTCTTTGGTTAAACTTATTTTGACGGGACAAGTGCCAATTGATTCAGAAGTAAACATCGATTATTTGCAGGATTTATTCCGTGATTATTTTTACTATGAAAAAATTGTAAATCAGGCAACCCTTTTCATAGATCCGAAAAGTTATAGTACAGATGTCTCATTAAAAGGTGAATTTATCAGAACGGTTTTGCAACAGGAGTTATCGGAGAAAGAGAAGTCGGAGATTATTAGAAAAGGACTTATGGCCTTATCCGGAGAGGAGATTAGCAGATGAGATTGATAGCATGTCATATTGATAATTTCGGAAAACTGTCTGATTTTTCTTTGGATTTCTCAGAGGGAGTCAATGTAATATGTGAAGAGAATGCATGGGGGAAAAGTACGCTTGCAACATTTTTGAAAGTAATGTTTTATGGCTTTGATGCGAAGAAGGCACAAGGTGCAGTTGATAAAGAACGAAACATATACAGACCATGGCAAAAAGGGAATTATGGCGGCGAATTGGATTTTGAAGCAGGTGGGAAGACCTACCGAATTAGTCGGAGTTTTGGAAGGACAGAAAAAGCAGATGAGTTCCATTTATACGATTTATCCACATTCTTGGAATCCGGAGATTACCCGGAAAATATAGGAGAGACACTATTTGGACTGGACAGTGCATCTTTCCAAAGAAGTATATTCATTGCACAAAATGATTGTCTCAAAGATACGACCGATCATATTCATGCAAAACTTGGAAATTTAATCGAAAATACGAATGATATCAACAATTACGAAAGTGCAGAACAAAAGCTTAAAGACCGTCTTAATAAGTTGACACCAAATCGCTCGACCGGGAGTATTGCGAGACGCAAACACGAAATTACGCTTTTGGAACAGACGATAATCTCCTTAGGGAATGCGCAATCGGCGTTGGATGAACTGAAAAATCAGATTGTGGATTTGAAAAAGCAAAAAGAATCGTTACAGACAAAGCGTTCCAAGCAAGTAGAGAACCTCAAGATTGCCGGAGAAGAAAGCAAACGACAGGAGCAACGAGTCGTTTATGAAGCACTCAAGAAAAAGACATCGGAGTATCGACAGCAGATGGAAGAAAAACGTTCGTACTTTACCGAGCAGATTCCGAATCAGGAGACCGTTGATGAGATGGTTCGATTAGGATATGAGTATGAAAATGCAAAGAATGTAACGGACGAATACTCGCTTTCCATAACGGAATCGGAATATTTGGATACACTGTGGAAGACTTTTCAGACAGACGATACTACGGATGAGAAAGCGAAAATAAAACAGTATATTGAGAAAGTATCTTCGCTTCTTCAAGCGGAAAATCAGGTCAAGGATTTGGAGAGAGGTGTGTTGACAACACAGGCCTTGCTGGAACAGGAGCAGGAAAAACGAGACAGACAGCTTCGGGAACAAAAAAGAATCCGGGAAGTCATTGGCATTGTGTTGATTGTGATAGCGATGATTCTTTTGGTTTTCGGGAATACGATATTTCGTATGCTTGGAATTGTTCTTCTCCTGGCAGGGATTGCGATTACACTATGGGGGATTTCTCATCACACAAAGACCAGAAAACGAATTCTTGAATCAAATGAGAATTCACAGATTATTCAGGCTTTGGAAAGAATACAAAAGGATTTAGAACAAGAAACACATCGTGCAAAAGAACTGGAAGAAGACATCGCAGGTTATTTGGAAAGCCGTTATATCTTTTGTGATAAGACCGAGTATATGGATGTGTTGTATCAGTTGCAGGAGCAGATAAGTGATTACCGGACGTTGTTACAAAAGCAGGAGAAGTGCAAACAGGCACAAGAGAAATGTCATCAAACAGAGGTTACGGTGAATGAATTTTTACAAAGTCAAGGCATAGTAGGAGGAAAGAATTTATCGGAGGAAATCATCCGCCTTCAATCAAAATTATCGGAATTACATATAGCCTCGCGAGATTATGAGAATGCACAAAACGAACAGGAGGCATTTGAACAGACTCACGATATGGACGCACTTGCACAGATATCAGAAACGAATATAGATTTGGAAAGCCTTCATCAAATGATTCATGTTGTAGATATAAAAGTAGATGAGTTAACAGAGCAAATTCGTAGAAAACAACTACAACAGGAAGAATTAAGTGCACAATTAGATGAGATGGATATAAAGATGCTGGAATTGCAGGAATTGAGACATTTGCAATCAGAAGAAGAATCAGAATTTCAGATTCTTACCATGACGAGACAACTTCTGTTAGAAGCAAAGGAGAAGTTTACAGCGCAATTTATGAAACCGATTTCGGATGCGTTCGAAAAATATTACGGTGAAATCGTAGGATGTGCACAGAAAAATTGGGTGGTCGATGCGAATCTTGCCGTACAGGTAAAGGAACACGGAGAACTAAGAAATGTCCGTAATTTGTCAGCGGGGTACCAGGATCTGATCGGGCTTTGTATGCGTTTTGCATTAGCAGATGTTATGTATACGGAGGAAAAACCATTTTTGATTTTGGATGATCCGTTTGTAAATCTTGATACAGAGAAGATGAATGGAGCAAAAGCATTTATTCAAAATGTGGCATGTGATTATCAGGTGATTTATTTTACGTGTCACGAAAGTAGAAACATTGAATAACTTAATATGAAAAGCAATCGAAGGATTATAGAATGAATTGTTCGCAATTAATACAGTCGCAAAATGTGTATGATTTTATCGCGGATGACGAGGATTCTTTGCCAATGGAGGCTGACTGCGCGGTGGAACTGGGAACGGGTTACCGGACAGAATATTATTATGCCGACCGCATGCCGGAACTTTCCGTAAAGAATTATTCTTATACAGCGATACCTAAATGTTTTGGACTTTTGGATACGGCAGCGTTAGATGCAAGTGGTATTCTTCAATTGCAAAACTATCCCACCTTGTCTCTAAAAGGACAAGGTGTTTTAGTTGGTTTTGTAGATACCGGTATTGATTATACCAATGCGTTGTTTCGCAATTTGGATGGAAGCACTAGAATAGAGGTGATTTGGGATCAAACGCAAGAGTCGGACGGACAAAATGGCGTAGCCTATGGAGTTGAATTCTCCCGGGAACAAATCAATGCCGCGTTGGAGTCAGAAAACCCATTTGAATTGGTTCCAAGCAGGGATGAAAACGGACATGGCAGTTTTCTGGCAAGTGTGGCCTGTGGAAATGCACAACCGGAGAATGCATTTACCGGGGCAGCAGTCTATAGCGAAATTGCAGTCGTAAAACTAAAACAGGCGAAGCAGTACTTAAGGGATTATTTCTTTATACCGGATGGTGTTTGGGCATGTCAGGAAAATGATATTATGGCAGGGGTACGTTATTTGCATGATTTGGCACAAAAGAAAAGGATGCCTTTTGTTCTGTGTATTGGATTGGGGTGTAATAATGGGAGTCACGCAGGGAGCGGTCCATTAGCAGATTTACTTAACTATATCGCAACCTTTCGAAGGGAAGCCGTTGTAATAGCAGCAGGAAATGAGGCTGTTGCAGCCCATCATTATATGGGGAGAGCACTTAACGCTTTGACACCCCAACGAGTCGAAATTGATGTGAGCGAAGCGGTAGAAGGGTTCTATTTGGAAGCGTGGTCGATATCTCCGGAAGTGGTATCGGTACAGGTTCAGTCGCCTACCGGAGAGGTTTTTCCATCCGTATTAGGAGGTGGGATTTCAGGTAATGAGTATTTGTTTGTATTTGAAAATACAAAAGTTACGATTGATTATCGGGCACCTGGGAAAACCAGAGGAGATATAATGATTTTCATACGTTTTGAAAATGTGCCGAAAGGAATTTGGACACTTTTGTTCTATCCGGTTAATGTAGTGACGGGGGAATTTCATGTTTGGTTACCGATGACGGAATTCTTGCAAAAACGAGTTGTATTTCTGCGCCCAAATCCGGATTATACAATCACAAATCCGGCTTCGGCCCAACTTCCGATGACAACAGGCGGGTATAATGATGAAACGGGAGCATTGTACTTAGAATCGGGCAGAGGATATACACTTTCTGAGGTAATTAAGCCGGAATTTTGTGCACCCTCTGTTGATGTATTGGGCGCAACCTCACGCGGCTTGTTGCAGGAATATACGAAAACCTCTGCGGCGGCAGCGATTACTACAGGTGCGTGTGCTCAAGTATTAGAGTGGGCAGTTGTTATGGGGAATCGTCCAGACATGAATACCGTAATGCTAAAAAATATGCTAATACGAGGATGTGTCAGGGAAGATGGTGTGGAATATCCAAATCGGGAGTGGGGATACGGGAAATTAAATGTCTATCAGGCGTTTGAGAAACTTCGTATTTAAAATTAGTTCTAATATAATAAAGGGAATATGCCGATATATAAGATTGAGAAATATTTTAAAAAGAACAAAGGATACGGTGTTTGAATGGAATCAATCATGTTTTTTTGGAAGAAATGGAAAAACAAAGCCTTTGGTGAGGTTATAACAGAATGGAAATGGATTTTAGGTTATAGCAAAAAATATAAAAAACAAATTGTCTTTTATATCTTTCTTGGCATATTCGGAAGCATATTTTCCTTGCTGGCAGCAATCGCAAGCAAGCAAATCGTAGATATTGTTACCGGATATCGTACCGATAAACTTCTTTTTATGGTAATCCTTATGGTGGGGATGGCCTTGTTTAGTCTCGCCTTTCAATCGATTATTACCAGAATTTCCCTAAAGATTTCAATTGATATACAAAATGATATTCAGGCAGATATTTTTAAAAAAATAGAAGATGCACAATGGCTGGAATTGAGTCGTTTTCACAGCGGAGACATTTTAAACCGTTTTGATAACGATGTAAATGTGATTGCAGTAAATGCAATTACATGGTTACCGTCTTTGGTAGTCAATTTATTCCAATTCATAGCTGTTTTCCTGGTGATTTTTTATTATGACGTCGTCATGGCATTGATTTCGTTGGCATGTGCACCAATCTTACTGCTTTCTTCCAGCTTTTTACTACAGAAGATGAGAAAGTACAGCAAACGGGTTAGGGTGTTAAATAGTCAGATTATGGCGTTTGAACAAGAATCGTTTTCCAATATGACAACGATAAAATCATTTGGAATCACTTCCAGATATTTGCGGAAATTAAGAGATTGGCAAAGAAACTATAAAGATTATAGTTTGGATTATAATCTTTATAGTATCAAAACAAACATTTTATTATCGATTATCGCTTTGATCACACAGTATGCCGCATTTATGTGGGGGGTATATCGGTTGTGGACCGGTGGAATTACTTACGGAGAGATGACGTTGTTCTTAACGCAATGTACAAAATTAACCAATGTATTTTCAGATTTACTTTCGTTTATTCCGAATGCGATGAATGCGTCGGTTGCAGCGGGACGTGTGATGGAGTTGGTTTCACTGCCGCGGGAGATTCACAAGACAGAAGAAACCGAGAAGATGCAAAAAGAAGTACAAAATGGTCTGACGGTCTCGTTTGATTCTCTTTATTTCGAATACGTAGAAGGAAAACCGGTTTTAGAACAATGCGATTTTATTGCAAAACCCAATGAAATTGTTGCATTGGTTGGGACTTCAGGGGAGGGAAAAACAACGGTACTTCGCATGATTTTAGGATTGATTTTTCCGACGGAAGGACATGCATATCTGACGGATTGTAATGGGATTAATTTGGAGTTGAATGCGGATACGCGACGTTTTTTCTCTTATGTACCGCAGGGGAATACAATATTCTCGGGAAGTATTGCAGAGAATTTGCGAATGATTCATGAGGGTGCAACAGAAGAGGAGATGGTAGAAGCCCTGAAAATGGCATGTGCATGGGAGTTTGTGGAACAATTGCCGGATGGTCTAAACGGAACATTGCAAGAATCCGGTGGAGGACTATCCGAGGGACAGGCGCAACGAATTGCAATTGCAAGAGCGTTATTGTCGGATGCACCTATTTTGCTGTTGGATGAGGCAACCAGCGCATTAGACGAGATAACCGAACGTAAAGTGCTCCAAAATATTATGGAACGAAAGAAGAATAAAACCTGTATTATTGCAACGCACAGACCGAGTGTATTGGAGATGTGTAAGCGAGTATACCGTATCTCCGACCAAAAAATTGTATGTATCAGGGATTTGAAATCGAATTAAGTGATTAAATATTTCTGAAAAAACAAAAAATATATAATAAGGTATTTATTTGTTGCAAAATATGGTATAATGGTACTAAATAATACGCAATTTGTCACATTATCAAAAAATTATAGTTATCCATGGAGGGATACGATGAAAATATTAATATGTGGTGCTGAACAAGCAGCGTTTCGTGACAATTTAATATCCCGTCTGAATAAAGAAAAACACGAAATTTTTGTTTTGTCCGGGAATCGTAAATTCACAGACAAAAAGACATCGGGTGTTTTTCAAAAGTATGATTTTTTATATACAGACGATGGAGTTTCCAACATTATAGAGAATATAAGTCCGGAGATTATTGTTTTTATGGGGGCGATGGACATAAATTTCTCAGAGGAGTGGACCAAAGCAGATGTTGTTTATTTTGTGTCAGGTCTAACGAATGTTGTTTTGAGTGCGAAAGCAAATGGCGTTAAGAAGTTTGTATATTTGTCTGACCTTGGAGTGTATGAAGGAAACACACAAGCAAGAATCGACGAGAATACCTCTCCGGTTGCAGTTTCGGAACGATATAAAGCGATATTGGAAGGAGAAAACATTTGCAACTTCTATCGTGATAATCAAATGGATATAGAGATTGTCCGTGTTGGAGAAGTCTACGGTGGTTTTGATAAATACATTGTTCCAACGGGCATTGTTGAGTCCCTTACCAAGAAAGTATTAAATTCGGGGAATATTCTTTGCAATAAGAATAAGGTTCATTTGATTACCTATTTGTCGGATGCGATTGAGGCAGTATATCAGACAATTGCGAAGAAAACAGACGGAAGCGGCGTTATATTTGTTCCGGGCGAAAATAAAACAGAGCAGGAGATTGTCAGTGAAATTGCCAATGTATATGGTAGGCAGATAGAGTTAGACGATGTGCCGGATTGTGTCAAAGGAAGGCATTTTTGCTTTGAACTAGAAGATGTATACGGATTTTACTTAAAATACAACATGCAAAAAGGAATTTTGCAGTACATAAAATTCAGAGGAAAACATCTGGAAGAAGAGAAAGCAAGAAAAGAGAAAAAGAAACACAAATCACGGAATGCGGCAAAGTTTCGGCCGTTTTTCGAAACGATTATTATTTTTATCCTATTAGCAGTTATACAGTATTTCTTCAAAGATACGTTAGTTTTATCTGTTATGGACATTTATTTGCTGTATGTTGTATTGATTGCAACGGTGCATGGCATGAACTATGCATTACTTGCAATTGTGTTAAGCACCATTGGGAAATTTACCATAGACGTGCAATCCAGTGTGCAGTCGATTGTGGTCGATTATTCACAATATTTATGGGTGCTTGAAATTCTCATAGCAGGCGTATTTGTTGGGTTGATGCGTGATAAGTACTGGAGAAGAAGCCGTGACCTAGAGGAAGAATTAGATTATACTTCAGCTGAATTAGGCGAGATGATGCGCATTAATGAAAGCAATGTATATGTGAAGAATATATATGAAAGACGATTGATTAATTACAAGAATTCGCTGGCAAGAATCTATGAGATTACTTCTCAATTGGATTATACAGATCCCAGAAAAGTTGTCTTTCGTTCGATTGATGTTGTAAGAGAAATTATGGAATGTGACCAGGTGTCTGTATATAGCAAGAGCTCTTCCAGTTCCTATTTCCGTCTGACGGCATCGTGTTCAAAGGAACCGTCTGCCTTAGGCAAATCGTTTAATTATGAGCACGAGACGGTGATGCGGGAGATGTTAGAGGAAGATGGTGTGTTCCGCAATAATAAGATGACACCGGGATATCCGTTGATGGCAAGTGCTGTTAAAAATGGAGAAGAAACGGTTGGAGTTATTATGATCTGGGATATGGATATGAATAATATCAATCTCTATCAAATCAATTTGCTTAAGATATTGACTCGTCTAATTGAGAAATCCATGACAAGAGCGAATCAATTCATGGATGAATTATATGAGAAGTCTTACTATGAGAATACGAGGGTTATGCGTCCGGAGATTTTGGAGGATGTGGTATCGATTTTTGAGGATGGTAAGGGAAGAAAGGTATTCCGTTACATTACACTTGTGATACAAAGAACCTATTCGGATGATGCAACATGGATTGCCTACGTTGATGCAATTCGCAGATGCTTGCGTGAGTCCGATGTCATTGGAATAGATAAAAATGGAGATGCAAAAATTTTGTTGTCATCTTCAACCCGTGATGATGCGGCATATGTAATTGAACGATTAAAAGGAAAACAAGTAACGGCAATGATTCAGGATTAGAGAGGAAAGAGTATGGTTTTATTGTTAATTTTATTCATAAACTTAACATTAGCCTTCCTTTGTTTGTGTATTCAAGTGGCGAGGAAAGAATTATGGTACGGAGTTATTCTGTCTCTGATTATTTTGTTTTGCCCAATTGTAGGAGTGAGCGTTTTAGCTGCAACATTCCTGATACAGAAAGTTTTATTTGCCAAGTTTTTTAAAAAGATTAGTATCTCTGATTTGTCCTTTAGCAAGAAAAGGGTTGGGCTGGTAGTTCCTGCAAATATAGAACAGGATATTAACCGTGTGCCTTTAGAAGAGGCATTGGCGGTATCGGACAAAACCAGTAAGAGAACGACGATATTAAATATGTTAAAAGACGATTATTCAGATTCGCTTGAGGCGATCCGAAAAGCAGTTGATAATGAGGATTCAGAGATTGCACATTATGCTGCAACAACAATTACGGATGTAGTTGAACAGTTTAAATCCAAAGAGTCGGTGCTTCGTAAAGAATGTGAAGAATGGAATCGACCGGAAGTGTTGACAGAGTATATTGAGTATGTGCAGGGATTTTTGCAGAATCGTCTGCTGCCGGAATATGAATTTCAGAAATACCTCGAGGGTGTTGAGTATTATGTGAGTTATTTGAAAACAACATATTACGAGTTTTGCAGTTTGGAAATCTGTAACAGTCTGGTAGAGTTGCATTTGGTCGGTGGAAACTATGAATTTGCGAAGAATTGGTTAGACTTTTTATTTACCAATTTTGATGAAAATCTGACGACATACAAGAATGCATTTCGTTATTTTTTTGCAGTGCAGGATAGCAAAAGATTTTTGGAATTAATGGATCAATTAAAAAAATCCACACTGGTCTTGGATGCTGAAACATTAGAGTGGGTACGTTTTTACAACTAAGCAGGGGGTAGAAGAATGGGGAAATCCTCCAGTGGCGAATACAGAATAAAAAAGAATAAATATTTTGTCATTACGTTAATTATCATCCTGATTTTTGTTGTGTTTGAAATTATCTGTAATTTTGACTATTTTTTAAATCTGCTTCTCAATCGAGGGGCGGATAGTTATATGGTGGACGAGAGTCTTGTGACGATTTATGCCTACGAAGAAGAGGATTACAGTTACGCATCGGAAAACGCAGCAATTTGTATCTGGGCAGATGAGAAGTTCGAGGATGAAAAATTAATTTGTGCCGGAGTTTTTCAAAATCAAAAGAGAACATATCAGATGATTGAATCTTTAGATGAGATAGAAGAAACGAAACCGGAAGTATTATTTGTTTTAAAAGATACTCTGTCGGATGAAGAAATCAGTCAATTAGAAAAGTCTCTTTTTTCCGATGTTCAGATTGTTTTTGTGGTGACTCCTAATAAGCAAACGATGGAAAAACAGGACGTACAGGAACTGATGGGGATATACAGGCAGGGGGATTTGGTATCCCGCAGGGGAATTCGTTTTATCCCGAATTTTTTTGTTACGGACGAATTGATCGAAAATGAGACAGTTTCCTTAAAAATGTATGATGTGACATTAGGGGAGAAAACAAAACTATATGCATATTCTTTTTTGGATACAGAAGAAGGAAAACAAGTTGAAAACGAGGCGTTGCCACCGGCAATTTGGCGACGGGGTTACCGAAGCGGAAACGTCTTTGTCTTAAATGGCAACTTTGCAGAGCTGGGTTGTTTGGAGGGGATTATCACGTCGTTGTTTTCAGTGATTTATGAGGATGATATCTATCCTGTTGTAAATGCGTATGGTGTATTTATTCAGTGTTCACCATACATTAAGGAAACCGAGAATGAAACCGTAGAGCGTCTGTATAGTAGAGATGCGATGGGATTTCAACAGGATATCGTATTTCCTTCCATAATATCAAGTGTTCGTAAAAATCAATATATTCCTACGTTTTTCTGTAGTGTATCAGATTATGATGGGGAAATGGAACGTTACATAGAAAAACAGGTAGAATATATGGAAAAAGAAATTGTCTCCCTATCGGGAGAAATTGGTCTGTATTATGAGGGAAGCTTTGCACACAAAGAGGAATTAAACTGTACAGACAGTCTGATGCTAAAGGACGATGAATTGTTGAGCGGGCATGTGAAACGTGCAGCCAAAGTTATTGTTTCAAAAGAGGCAGATAACCGCACGCTTGTAGACCGAGATTACGAGTATACGTATATCCCCATTGTACGAGATGATATGCAGAAGGAACTGCAGGAATTAAAAGAGATTTCCTATGTAACTGAACTTGGGCTTTTGACAGCCGAAATAGATATTGAGGCAGTTTTGAATAATAAGGGGGAAGAGTATAACTGGGTTACTTATAGTAAAACAACGGACTCCGTATTGGGAGAACATGGTGAGAAATATCAGGCGTTGACCAGGCTAAGTGCGAGCGATATGGGGACGCGGGTCTTGGCGCATGATGTTTTAAGACCAAGATATGAAAAAACATCGGAGAGCATATGGATTCGATGTGACAAATTCTCCGGAGCGGCGTTTTTTGTGTTACGTACTCCAAAAGAAATTGTAGATATAAAAAACGGCACGTATCAGGTACTTGGAGAGGATGCTTACCTTATAAGCATTAACAACCGTGAAGCAACTATTTATTTTGAAGAGGAGAAGGATGCGTCTTGAAAATATGTTTGATTGTTGAAGGAGCATACCCGTATATAAGCGGCGGGGTATCGTCTTGGATGGTACAATTAATGAAATCAATGCCGCAACATGAATTTGTGGTACAGGTAATCACTCCAAAAAGAACAACTGAAAAAAAGCCTTTTCAATGTGAAATCCCGGGCAACCTGACAAAGATAGAAGAAGTATTTTTGCAGGATGATGATTTTGTGGGAGAACACCGCCGAAAATTAAAATTAAGCCGGAAAGAAAGAAAGGCTATTGAAGATTTGATGTTTGGAGAATTGGAAGATTGGTCGATTTTGTTTGAAATGTTCCAAAATCGTACAATTTCTCTGAACGATTTGCTATGTGGAAGTGATTTTTTTGATATGGCAAAAAAATACTATCTAAAGCATTATAAAAGAATCGCCTGGTCTGATTTTCTTTGGACCATACGCTCGATGTATTTGCCATTGTTTATCATTCTCAAAGCAAAACCAATGGAGGCTGATTTATATCATTCCGTATCAACCGGCTATGCGGGGATGCTTGGAAGTATGCAGGCATGTATTACGGGCAAGAAATTATTAGTTACGGAACATGGTATTTATACAAGAGAAAGAGAAGAAGAGATTATCCGTGCGAAATGGGTGCATGGAATCTATAAAGATTTGTGGATTGATCAGTTTAAAAAGTTGTCTCTGTGTGCGTACCATTATGCACATAAAGTGGTCGCATTATTTCAGGAAGCAAGCTTTTTTCAACGGGAATTAGGTTGCAGTCCCCAAAAACAACTAGTAATTCCGAATGGAGTGAATGTAAATATATTTGCAGACATTCCGCAAAAAGATCCGAAAGATGAGGCGATTAATCTCGGCGCAATTCTTAGAGTTACTCCAATTAAAGATGTAAAGACGATGCTGAGTGCATATGCGATTGCAAAAGATGAGAATCCGAGACTGAAATTATGGCTTATGGGTCCACTGGATGAAAATCCGGAATATGTAGAGGAATGCAGGCGACAAATTGCCGAGATGTATATACAAGATGTGATTTTTACCGGAAAAATACAGGTAAAAGAGTATATCGGAAAAATGGATGTGTTACTTCTCACCAGTTTGAGCGAAGGGCAACCACTTGTTATTTTAGAAGGTTTTGCAGCAAAGAAACCGTTTATATGTACCAATGTTGGAAATTGTGAAGGAATGCTCTATGGAGTGAATGATGCAGATGAAATTGGCAGTGCAGGTGTCATTGTTCCGATTCTCGGTGTCAATCAGATTGCCAAAGCAATGCTTACGTTGGCAAAAGACAAGGACCTTCGCATTCAGATGGGACAAAACGGATACGAGAGAGCAAAGAAATATTTTGATGTACAGGAAACGTTTGAAGAGTATCGGAAACTTTATATTATTTAGGTAAAGGGCAGATTATGGCAGGAATTAATTTTGAATTAAGAAAAGTATTCAAAGAAAACAGCATAGGTCATACCATGGTTGGAGCAGCTTATAGTACAATTATTACAATTGGTCCGACTTTGATTTCCATGGCAGTGATTGGAATCTTGTATTTGTGTACCGGATATATGAATATTGCATACACGCAAAGAGAACTTTTGGCTGCTACCATTTTATATTGTTTTATTTTTCCTGTTATTATTTCATCTGTAAGCGGTGCTGTTTTATCGCGCTATATTGCGGACAAGTTTTATGAAGAAAAATACGAAGATATTATTCCGTCTTATTATGTGGGATTGCTGATTAGTATAATCATTGCATTAGCACTGGGATTGCCCTTTGTGATTCGCCTGATTTATATCGGAGATGTCGAACTGGTTTATGCAATACTTTCCTTTGTACTATATATGATTATGAATGTCTTATTTTTCTCGATGACATATTTGTATGCCACGAAAGATTATAAGACCATCACGTTGGCGTTTGTAGGCGGATTGCTCACCGGTGTGGGCGTTGTATTTGCATTAAAAGAACTGTTGGATGTGCCGGTTGATTATTCGATATTAATCGGAATTACAGTAGGTTTTTTCCTTACAACGGTAATTTTAGTTGCGTATATAAAATCTTACTTTTGTATGAATAGCCACAAGTATATGGAGGCTCTGAAATATTTCGGGAAATATAAGGGATTAATTGCATCCAACTTCCTATATTACCTCGGATTGTATGTGCATAATTTTGTATTTTGGTCAACACCTATGAGAATGGAAGTTGCCGATTCTTACGTTATGATGCAGCCATATGATATGGCAAGCTCTCTTGCGTTATTTACCAATATCTCTACCATTATAATTTTTACGGTAATGGCAGAAACCGACTTTCATGAAAAATACCAAAAATACATAGAAACGATTATTGGATCCACATTCGAAGAAATCGAACGGCGAAAACAAAGTATGTTTCGATTGTTGGGAAGAATTATCAGTCATGTTTTTTCCATTCAATTGATTATAACAATTACATTGTATCTGATTATCATTATCTTCCTGCCGCAATTGGGATTTGGTGGTGTTACAATGGAGATTTATCCGGCACTTGCAGTTGCATATCTGGTTATCTTCCTGATGTATTGTAATATTGTATTTTTATATTATTTTGATGATGTAAAAGGCGCGGTTTTGACTTCAACGGTATTCTTACTGGTAACATTGGGAGGAGCAATTTACGCAACAAATCTGAGTGCGGTTTGGTATGGACTTGGTGTAATTCTTGGCGGTCTGATGGGGTGGACGGTAAGCTTCTTCCGTATCCGGTATATGCAAAAGCATTTTGACAGACATATATTCTGTAAGGTGAAAATCTTAGAAGAGAAAAATAAAAAAGTAGTCAATAATGTGGTTTATGACAATAGAATCAGGCAGGAGGTGGCAGATGCAAGAACGAAAAATTAGCGTCATCGTTCCGGTCTATAATGGAGAAAAAACCATCAAACGTTGTTTACAAAGCATTTTGTCATCCACTTATAAAAACATAGAGGTTATCGTGGTAAACGATGGTTCAACGGATGATACCTGTAGAATTGTGACAAAACTGCAGGAACGCTATCCAAACATTCATTTGGAAAATGTTGTACATGGTGGTGCGGCAAGTGCAAAGAATAAAGGGTTAGAATTAGTCTCAGGAGAATACTTCATATATGCAGATGCAGATGATTGCATACAAAAAGATGCATTGCGTAAGATGAGTATTCTGGCATTGCGTTATCAGGCGGATATCTTATGTGGAACGTATTATCGTGTACAAAACAAGCAAAGAACGAAAGTAGAACTGCCGGTAAAGAATGCTTATCTTAGCAAAAACGGAGAAAAGGTACCGAGGGAAAATCTAAATCGAATGAAGATGCATGATGCATTTGGTTATACGTGGAATAAACTTCATAGAACGGCATTTTTTCGTGAGGCAAAAATCCGTTTTGAGGATTCTAGTGCGATTAATTTAGAGGATAATTTGTTTTATATTAACATCATGATGAAACAACCGAATTATTATGTGGTTGATATTCCGGTGACGAATTACATGATTCAGCCTGGTTCTCTTACCAGAAGGTATGATAAGGGTTATGTCGACAAATCAATTCATACAATGCAGCATGCATATTGCTTCTTGAAAGAGGGAACCAATCAGGATGAGAGAATGGAATTGGTCGCACCGCTTTTTTGGCGATTATACCTGTTCTCGTTGGTTCGGAACTTTCGGTTTGAAGAAAAGAGAGGCAAAACGTTAAAAGAAAACCATCTCAGATTTATGAAGAATCGGGAATTTTGCGAGGTGATGCGGTCAAAGGCCTCACAGAAGGCATTAAAGTCGATAGAAGATAAAAGATTACGAATCGGATTTTGTGTTTGTTCGATGCTGATCCGACATAAGTTAGAATGGATTTATTTGTTTGGAATCTATTTATTGAATCCGGTTTTTAACAGATTGTTGGTAAAATACTTTTCCTAAAATCTGTAATAAGGAGTGTGCAACAAATGAGCGTAAGCACCAGAGAGAGAAACTCGCTTTTGAACTTTAAAATGGCAATTGTGTATCAGATTGTCACATTATTATTAAATTTAATATCGAAGCGTGTCATTCTTCGTTGCATGGGCGCAGAATATCTGGGAATTCAGGCGGTGTTTACGAATATTTTTTCATTTCTGATATTTGCAGATTTGGGCATACAATCGGTTATGTGTGTTGCTTTCTATAAGCCGCTGGCAGAGAATGATAAAGAGCGAATGCGTGCGTTATATGCACTTTTTGAGCGGATATTCCGCTTTTTTGCAGTAATTGCATTGATAATTGGACTGATGTGCATTGCAGTGTTGCCGTTGATTGTCAAAACAGATGTGCCGAATTCAGATGTGATTATTTATTTTCTTCTGTTTTTGTTGTCCAATGTAATTAATGCAGCATATTGCACACAGATTAATATATTTGTGGCGGACCAGAAAAAAAGTATGGTAAACAAGTGGACAACTATTTTCGACAGTTTCAATTTGCTGGGAGGAGTTGTGATTATCTATTTGTTGCAGGATTACTTTTTGTTTTCTGTGTTTTTGTTGTTAAGGGCAGTGGTTTATAATTTCTTTTTTTACTGTATGCTCAAAAAACAATATCCTTTTATAAAACAAAAAGGGAACAATCCGAAACAGTTGATTGATAAGCAGGAGCGACGCAAGATTTATCATAGTTTTCAAGATATGATTGTCTATAAGTTTACGACAATGATATTAAACAATACGGATAATTTGTTCATATCGATCTTGATAGGAACCGTATATGTTGGTTTTTGCACAAATTATCAGTTTATTATTATGGGAGTTGCAATATTGGTAAAAGAGATTTTTGACTCCATATCAGCTAGCGTAGGCAACTTTATGGTAAAAGAAAACAATCAAAAAGGATTGGCACAATTATTTCGTCAGGTACTTGTGATTTCTAATGTTTGTACCGGTGTAACAACGGTTTGTCTGTGGGTGTTATTGTCTGATTTTATACCGATTTTCTTTGGGGAAGATATTAGAATTGGAACCGCTACATTTTTGTTTTTGGTTCTGAATCATTTTATAACGGTTACCATGGTGCCGGTTACGATGTTAAGAGAGACCGGCGGGTATTTTAAGGAAATCAGAAATATCTGCATTCTGCGTGCGGTAATTAATATTATTCTCTCCTTAGTATTTGGTAAACTATTTGGAATGGCAGGAATCTTTGCTGCAACAACCATATCACATCTGTGTACGACCTTTTGGTATGAACCGGGCGTTGTATACCGCAATATTATAAACGATAAACGTTATTATATTCTTTCAAAAATAGAAAGTATCGCAGGAACCGGGATAGGGTGTCTGATAATCGGTTATCTAATGTGTTTTTACAAGCCATGTGGGCTTGCGGGTTTTTTTCTCAAGGCAATTGTCTGTTTTGTGATATCAATCGTATATTTTGTAGGACTATCCGCAATTCATAAAACGGAATTTACGCAGATTCGCAATTTGGTAAAACACATGGTGGGCAAGGAGTAGGAGTGTATGGATGAAATACAAAAAGAGTTTTTTGACTTGTTGACACAATCCATTGGCAAGACAACTACAAAGAAACAATATACCAATTTAGAACAGGTTTATTTGGAATTTCAGAAGAGAAAAATGTGTCCGTTGGTGTACGATACGATTCGAAAGACAGACGTCAATTTCGAAAGTAGCAGTTTTCGGGAAGGTTTTAAAAAATCTGCCGTGGAAATGGCAATTTCGTATCATTTGATGTTTGCATTTTATGCAGAATTACAGGATTGGCTGCATCAGAATCGGATACAGTATGTTTTGCTAAAAGGTTTTTCACTTGCAACACTTTATCCGCAAGCTGAAATGAGAACGTTTCAGGATGTTGATATCTATATTCCGGATTGGGAACAGTTTCAATTGGTAGAGAAACATTTTTCGGAAAGCGGATATCATGCATCTGAAAAGTCAACGGGACATCATACGGAGTATTATGCACCAATGCCCGGAGGCGGGGTGGTAAAGTGTGAATTGCATCAGCATTTGATATCGGAACATATGGATAAAAAAACACTTCGATATATTGAGGATTATTTTGCAAATGTAGTAAAAAACAATACTTACACCATTGAAATTATGGACCGAAAGATACCGGTATTGCCGCCGACAGAGAATTTGTGCTATCTGTTTTTACATATGATACACCATTTTTTGGGGTATGGAATCGGTATTTATCCGCTTATCGATATTACATTGTTTTGGGAGCAAAATAGAAACAGTATTGATATGGAAGCACTTTGTGAATGCTTCAGACGGACAAAATGTATTCATTTTGCAAAATACATATTGCATATTTGCAGGGAACAATTACAGATGGATGAGAATCCGGCTTTGGACAAGATAACAGATGTCGCTATTGATGCAACATTGGCAGACAAGTTGTTGAAGGATTTGTGGGAATATGAGCAAGAGGGTGTGAGAGAGAGCAGATCCCCAATTCAACTGGAAAAAAACAGAATAATTGCTTATGTCAGAATCTGCCATAAACAGATGAAATACCACTATCCAAATGCATCAAAAGTATTTGTGACATGGCCGTTTTTGTGGATTGTAACAATTTTTAAATTTTTAAAAACGCAAAAAAGAAATGGAACCAAAACAGTTTTAAATCAAAATCAGGAACGTACGATTTTGGCAAAACATTTTATAAAATAGAAGGAAAGAAGGTGAGAAAATGGTATGCTGGGATAATATTGCATTATTTTTATGGATTGCGGTCGTATGGTGTTTTTCTACAATTGCATATCCGTCCTTTGTGCTCCGCCGTTTTTTCAAGGAGACGCCATTTTCAAACAGAATCCTTTACTATCAAGTAATTTCAGTACTTTACTGTATGTTCGTGACATACATTTTAGGCTTTTGCCGAATCTATTATTCCGCAACTATTTTTCTTGCTTATTTTGGCGTGCCGTTTTTGGTTGTCCTAATTGTGGACCGCAAGAAATGGAAACAGAGATTCCATCGGTTTTCTCAAGGTGTTGATGATTTCCTGGCGGGCAGATATGGCTTAAAATTGTTTCTTCACAATCTGAGACAACGTGTTAAAAAAGCGATGAAAGAGAAGTTAGACTCTATTGATAAGAGAGAAAAAATAGAATGGATTCTCTTTTTTGTCATTCTTCTAATTGGAATTGCCTATTTTGGATATTATCGCTTTACCCATTATAATTATGCCGCATCGGATGAAGAAGTTCATTTATATTGGGTGCAATCGCTAAAAAATAGAAATATTTTTCCTTCCGGGATGTATCCGCACGGCATGCATTCCATTCTGGCATTGCTATGTTGTCTGATACCGACATTTGAAGTGAAATTGGTCTTATGTTTTTCTCCGCTGATTGTAGCGTTGAATATGCTTTCTTTGTTTGTCTTAATGAAAAAATTAGCAAAGAATCATTTATCAAGTGTATTCGCAATGGCATTTTTCTGCGTGAATGGATTGTTTAATACAATTGCGTACAGTCGTTTTCAGTTCGTAATTCCGATGGAATTCGGAATGTTTGCAGTCCCGATTCTGATTTTGGTGTTACTCCGCCTGTTGGAAGAGAACAAAAAAGAAGATCGTTTTATGCTATTATTTCTCATTTGTTATACGCTTTCAACGCATTTTTATGTTACAATAATAGTAGGGGTAATATGTATTGTATTTGCCTTTATATATCTGCGATTGATTTGGAAGAAGAAGTTGTTTCGCGTCGTCTTTTTGTATGGTATTTGTGGCGTGTTACTTGCAGTTATACCATATGGCGTTGGTTTGGTGTTGGGATACCCCTTCGAACAATCTATGAATTGGGCCATGGGGGTTATGAAGAATGAAGATACCGTCAGTCAGTATAACGGAGCCATCATAACGGAAGAGGTTCAGTATTGGATGTTAGAAGGTGGTGGCGTTTATATTGAGATGAATGGGGAAGACCCAATGACCTTAACGGAATCTTCTGATATTTGGAGCTTTTTAATCGTTCAAGGAAATAAACAAGCGTTGGGTAGTGTGGCAAATAGCAAACTGGCAGGTTACATTTTAATTGGTATCGTTGCTTTTACATTCCTTTATGGAATGGGCAGGCGTATGTTTCGAAGGGAGAATGCAATCTATAATCGGTTTTTTATGGCAATCTCGCTATCGATGGTATTTCTGTATCTGCTGGTGTTATTACCATTTATCAACCTTCCTGAAATTATGGACGGGAACCGCGTGAAAGTTTTTCTCTATGATATATTTGCAATAGAAATGTTTTTCTTGTTTGAAGTGCTGGGGAATCTGGTGAAGAATCAACGTGCAAAGACGGTATTTGTTACAGGAGGTTTTTGTGGCAGTATTGTGATGCTGATTGCTACAGATAATTGGGAGAGAAACCGATATACATATTGTATTAACCAGGAAGAAACCATGCGGGTTTGTTTAGATATTATGGAACAGGAAGAACAATACGGATATACGGTTGTTTCAACTACGAATGAACTGTCTGTGGTACGTTATTATGGTTATCATGTAGAGTGGATTGATTTCTTCCAGGCACAGGCGGAAGGAAAACCGGGCGATATTTATACCATTCCAACAGAGGATGTTTACTTTATTGTTGAGAAGAGCATTCTTGACTACGGTATGGCTGACTATGAGGAAGATGGCTGGGGGAACGGAGTTGTAGCCGGCATTAGTGCGGCAAAGGCAAAAGAGCCGATAGAGAAAGAATACCTGAATCCGAACAATATAAACAGAAGCCGGGTATATCAATACCAAAGAGAGTTGATTATGTCCAAGGCTTACTATTGGATGAGTGAATATGAAACTTACTATGGTGATGAATTCACGAAATACTATGAAGATGAGAATGTTGTTATCTATCATTTGAAGCAAAATGAGTATGCCTTGAACAATCTGTTACTTCAAGATGAAAGGTGGTAAAGATGGACATCCAAAGAATGGCATCGGAAGAATTATTCCCTCAATTATTGGAACAAATGGCACAGGGAAAACAAGCTCATTTTGTCGTGAGCGGAATGAGTATGTGGCCACTTTTACATCACAACAGAGATATTGTTTTTTTGGGACCGTGTGGTGCCCAAACTGTAAAAAAAGGTGATATTGTTTTGTTTTACGATAAATCATACGGTTACGTTTTGCATCGTGTTATGAAGAAGAAAGCCAATCAAGTGCGAACGGCAGGCGATGCAAAATGCCGGTATGACGGATGGATTTCATCGGAAACCATCAAAGCAAAAGTAATTAGAATAGTCCGAAAAAACCGCGTCATAGAGTGTTCGGCTTTTTCTTATCGTTTTTTTAGCGGATTGTGGAGAATTCTGTTTCCGATTCGAAAATTTCTGATTGGTATCTATCATTTTTTACAAAGATAATAAAAAGTGCTTCTGACAAAACATTATGAAAGGGGGCGGATAGTCAATGAAAAAAGAATATCTGAAACCGGAATTAAATGCACAAAGTTTTGCACCGAATGAGAATGTAGCTGCTTGTTATTTAGTACAATGTCCGCTTCATTTTAATCCGTCTTATTCCGAGTATTCACATTCAGGAAGAGGTCAATACTGGGAAAAGAGCAGACAGGAAATGCTGGATGCCGGTTTGACGGAGGCGCAACTAGATAAGATTGATGCAGGTGCTGCCGGCGCGGACATGGGAGGCTACACAATTACGACAGCGTTAGGAAATGACGGTGTTATGAAACATACTAATGTTTTTGTGAAGTGGGACAACGTTGGTACCAATTTTGGCTCATAATTGTAATTATGTTTGAAGTTACAGTCAGGAGCACTTTTTATTGTTTTTGAGAAGGGGTAGATTATGCCACAACTGTATTTAAAACTGGGGCAAACGGTATTTGAACTGAATTTCGTATCAGAGTATAAGGTGGAACGGGAAGTGTTGCCTTTTGTAATGTCAGAATCTGAGGTGATGCCGGATTATCAATACGATTTTGTGGAGATAGAAGATATCGTTACAGATGAGAATTTAAATCCGGAATGTTGGGGACAGTGGATGATTACACAAGGAGAGAATCGACAGGAAGTAAGATATCGTCAGACAGATGACACCGGAATCACTTACATGAAATATGAAGAATTGAGCAAAACACATTTTCGTATTTCCTATATTCCGTCCATTCGTGTGCATTTGGGTGGGAATCGTTTTACATTGTCGATGATGGCGTTGGAGAAAAGGATGTTGGAACAACAGGGAATGATTCTCCATGCATCTTTTATTGTCTGCAATGGACAGGCGGTTTTGTTTTCCGCACCGTCACAAACCGGGAAATCAACGCAGGCAGACTTATGGGAGAAATATCGCAATGCTCAAATTATAAACGGAGACCGCGTATTGATTATAAAGAAAGAGGAGCAGTATTATGCATGTGGTTGGCCGGTGTGCGGTTCGTCACAGATATCATTCAATGCATGTGTACCAATTGCGGCGATTGTTTTATTGGGGCAGGGAACAGACAATATGATTTTGCCTGCGACACCGGCAACTATGATTCGAAGATTGATTCCGGAAGTTACGATTAATCGTTGGAATCAGGAAGCTTACATGAAGAGTCTGGATTTGATTGAAGATATGGTACAAAAGATTCGGATGATTGACTACACTTGTACGATGTCGCAAGAAGCAGTGGAATTTCTTTATGCAGCCATCATGGAAGAAGGAGATGAAGTAATTGACGCTTGAGAAGAAACTGATTTTAAATGCATCTGCAGAGGGGACACCAATCTCGGCCAATATAGAACTAACAACACAATGTAATATGAATTGTAAGATGTGTTATGCAAAAATGACACAAAAATCCATGCCATCCCTGACGGAATGGCTTTCTTTCATTCGTCAGATAAAACAAGAAGGGACGCTATTTGTTTTATTGACAGGGGGGGAACCTTTGTTGCATCCATACTTCAAAGAAATCTATTTGGCGTTGTTACAAGAGGGGATGATTGTAAGTGTCAATTCCAACGGAACGCTTTTGGATGAAAAATGGACGGAGTTTTTTGCTGTAAACAGACCACGGCAAATAAACATTACACTTTATGGAACATCGGAACAAACTTATGAACTGGTATGTGGATATTCGGAAGGCTTTTTAAAAGCAATTGCTGCAGTAAAACGATTGAAAGAAAGAGAAATACCGGTACGACTAAACGGAACTCTGGTTTTGGATAATCAGAGCGAATATGAACAGATGAAAAAACTCGCCACGGATATGGGAATTCAAATGAAAGTTGATTCTTATCTCTTTCCTTATAGCAGAATCGATGGTGGAAAGAATATTCTTGCCAATCGCCTGAATCCTGAGGAACAGGCCAAGTATCGTCTTTGTGAGATGAAATTACAGAAGGATTTTATAAAGCACAAACAATACGCATGCGAAATTCAAGATAGGATGAAGAAGAAAGAATGTGCATCATTTGATGAACAGATGAAATGCAGGGCTGGAATCAGCAGTTATTGGGTGAATGCAAGCATGGAGATTTTACCATGTATTTTTTTGCCGGATGCCGCCATACCATGGAATGGGGATTTTCATTTGGCATGGGTACGGTGTAGAGAATGGATGGGTCAAATCCGATTGTATGAGGATTGCTACAGTTGCTGGTATAAACCACTTTGTAATGTGTGTCCGGCCGCAATCTATGCGGAGACGAAAGATGTGAAAAGAAAATCTGCATATTTGTGCCAAAGTGCAAAATGTTACGCAGAGGAATTAATAAAGGATAAGGGGTGAAGGACATGGGTTTATTAAATAATTATACAAAAAGACAAATTGCCGGAGAGACGATTTTAATTCCGACCGGAGAGATGGCAGCGAAATTTAATGGAATCATATCCATGAACGAAACGGCAGAACTCATATTAAGCGCACTGGAAGATGATTTGTCGGAGGATGAAATCATAGAAAAGATAACAGAAGAATTTGAGGTAGATGATACAACCGCCAGAGCAGATTTGGAAGAGTTTGTCAATGAATGTCGGAAAGCCGGGATTATCCGTTAGAGAAAAATATTTCTTTTTTGTCTTGGATAAGTTATAATAGAGTTGTTGAGCAAAAATTAAGGAAAAAGGGGAAGAAAAATGTCAAAGTTTACAGTATCAGAATACGCAACAAAAAAAGAAGCTTTATGTATACAAAATGACACGATATCAGATGCCTTGTTCAAAGAGTATGGTGTAAACAGAGGCCTTAGAGATGAAAATGGGAAAGGCGTTTTGACAGGTCTTACCAATATCTCCAAGATTATTTCATTTGATGAGAGCACGGGGGAGAAGATTCCTTGTGACGGGCAGCTTTGGTACAGAGGTTATAATGTCAAAACACTAATAAAGAATTTGGGAGAACATGAATTCAGTTTTGAAAAAGTGGCATATCTCTTAGTATTTGGTGTGCTTCCGAATGAGGAAGAATTAGAAGAGTTCTCTGCAGTTATTGGTGCGTCTAGAACACTTCCGACAAACTTTACAAGAGACGTAATTATGAAAGCCCCTTCAAAGGATATTATGAATTCTATGACAAGAAGTATCCTTACACTTGCTTCGTATGATAGAAGAACTTTGAATGTAGGTGAGATAGATAACTGTATTCGTCAATGCATTGAGTTAATTGCAATATTCCCTATGTTGGCTGTATATGGTTACCATGCGTACAATCATTACGAGAAGAACGAAAGTATGTATATCCACAGACCGGATCCGAAACTGTCAACAGCGGAGAATTTCCTACGTATGTTAAGACCGGACAATAAATATACTGAGTTGGAAGCTAAGGTACTTGATGTTGCATTAATGTTACACATGGAACATGGCGGTGGTAACAATTCTACTTTTACAACAAGAGTTGTCACATCTGCCGGTACAGATACGTATTCTGCAATTGCAGCCGCTATGTCATCTTTAAAAGGACCAAAACACGGTGGAGCGAACATTAAAGTAATGGAGATGATGCAGGATATTCGTTCGCATGTTTCTAACTGGGAAGACCGAGAAGAGGTGAAGAATTATCTGTCTAAGATTTTGGATGGAGAAGCATTTGACGGAAAAGGCCTTATATATGGAATGGGGCATGCGGTATATTCTTTATCCGATCCGAGAGAACGAATTTTTAGATCTTATGTGGAAAGTCTGGCGGAAGCGAAGAACCAGCAAAAACAGATGGGACTCTATAACATGATAGAAGAATTAGCACCGGAGCTCATTGCTAAGAAACGTCACATATTCAAAGGTGTTAGCCCGAATGTCGATTTTTATAGCGGATTTGTATATGAGATGTTGGAGATACCGGTAGAATTGTATACACCATTATTTGCCATCGCTCGAATTGTAGGATGGAGTGCACACCGCTTGGAAGAACTGGTGGGAATGAGCAAGATTATTCGTCCTGCCTATAAGAGTGTTATGGAAGAGAAAGAATAGGAGAAAGAAATGGAACAGACAGCATTTACACAGGTAGAAGGTGGGGTATGCGCAGCAAAAGGATTTGTTGCAAATGGCATAAATTGTGGATTGAACTCGGATAAACAGAAGAATGATTTGGGTATTATTTTCTCTGAGAAAATATGCAATGCAGCAGCCGTTTATACAACGAATAAAGTAAAAGGAGCCCCGATTCTTGTTACAGCACGTAATTTGAAGATGACAAACAATAAGGCACAGGCTGTGATTGTAAATAGCAAGAATGCGAATACCTGTAATGCGGATGGAGAAGAAAAAGCACAGGCAATGTGTGAGATGACAGCACAGGCATTGGGAATTAAACCGGAGGAAGTAATTGTCGCATCCACCGGTGTGATAGGTCAGCCTTTGCCAATTGAACCAATTGCAGATGCGATTACTCCGTTGGTAAAAGGGATGTCTGCTGAGAATCATGATAAGGCAGCCAATGCAATTATGACAACGGATACGGTTAAGAAAGAAGTTGCCGTTCGTTTCATGATAGATGGAGTGGAATGCACATTAGGCGGAATGGCAAAAGGTAGTGGTATGATTCATCCGAATATGGCAACAACGCTTAATTTTGTAACAACAGACGTTGCAATTAGTGCATCACTGATACAAAAAGCACTTTCAGATATTGTAAAGATTACATATAATTGTTTAAGTGTTGATGGAGATACCTCCACAAATGATATGGTAAGCATTATGGCAAATGGATTGGCCGGTAATACTGAGATTACACAGGTAGATGAGAACTATAAAATATTCTGTGATGCTCTCTATTTTGTACTTATGAATATGACAAAGATGCTTGCCAAGGATGGAGAAGGTGCAACGAAATTATTAGAGTGCACCTGTGCAGGAGCACCGGATTTGGATACTGCGATTATTGTAGCCAAAAGTGTCATACGTTCTCCGCTTTTTAAATGTGCCATGTTTGGAGAAGATGCGAATTGGGGACGTATTCTATGTGCAATCGGATATGCGGAGGCAGAATTCGATATTACGAAAGTTTCCGTAGATTTAGCTTCTGCAAAAGGAACCATTGTGGTGTGTCGCAATGGAAGCGGAGTAGCTTTTTCTGAAGAAGAAGCCAAAATAGTTCTGGGAGAGCCGGAAATACAGATTCAAATCGACTTAAATCAGGGTGAAAGTAGTGCAAAAGCATGGGGCTGTGATTTGACCTATGATTATGTAAAAATTAACGGAGATTATCGTTCCTAATCAGGGAGTGAGAATAGAGGAGGAATATAAATGAATTACAAAATAGGATTTATCGGAAGCGGAAATATGGGAAGAGCCATGATGCAAGGAATAATTGAGTCAGGGAAAGCAAAATCCGATAATATTATGACTTCTGATAAGTCGCAGTCAGCCTTAGATTCGGTAGCGGAGGAACTGGGAGTCCAAATTACAACAGAGAATCAAAAGGTTGCAGAGTTTGCAGACATTTTGTTCTTATCCGTGAAGCCTCAGTTTTATGAAAGTGTAATCCAAGAGATTAAAGATAGTATTTCGGAAGCCACAATTATCGTTACAATCGCACCGGGAAAAACATTGGCGTGGTTGGGAGAACAATTTCAAAGACCTCTCAAAATTATCAGAACAATGCCAAATACACCGGCAATGGTAAAAGAAGGTATGATGGGAATGTGCAAAAATGAACATGTGACATCGGAGGATATGGATGCTGTTCGAGATGTTTGTGCAGGGTTTTCCGAAACAGAAGTAATTGCAGAGTCTTTGATGGATGTGGTTACGGCCGTGAGCGGTAGTTCTCCGGCGTATGTATTTATGTTCATTGAAGCCATGGCAGATGCGGCTGTTGCAGGTGGAATGCCAAGAACTCAGGCATACAAATTTGCGGCACAGGCAGTATATGGCAGTGCAAAGATGGTTCTGGAAACAGGGAAACATCCGGGAGAATTAAAAGATATGGTGTGTTCACCGGCAGGAACTACGATTCAGGCAGTTCGTGTATTAGAGGAAAAGTCCATGAGAAGCGCAGTAATAGAAGCAATGATGGCTTGTCTGGACACTTCCAAAAATATGTAGATGTTTTGGACATAGGGGTTGCATTTTAAAGCAATAATGTGTAGAATACTATTGGTTAGAACATACTCTAAGGAGAATAGATATGAGTCAGGAAAAGGTAGAACGATATAAGCAGAAGAAAGCGAATCGTAAGAAAGAAGTTAAGATAACCAGAATAAAGAGATTAACAGGCAAGATTGCGGCATGGGTGATTTTAGTTGCGGCAATTGGAGGAATCGGATACGGAATATATAATCATGTACAGGATTCTAAGCCGATGGAAGTTCATTATTGCAACACATCTCCAATCGACATGTATATGATGGGATTATCTTATCAATAGAATAACACAAAGAAAGCATCACTGGTTACGGATCCAGCGATGCTTTTTCTATTGCGTCCTTTACTGCATTCAGTAGCACAATTGAGGTATATTGATTGTTTTCAGAATAAGTAACATTGTCAATACTTTGTGAACCTACAACCTGTTTGGAGATTTCCTCCATGGCTGGTTCGACGAGTGGATACATAGTCTGTACAGATTCATCGAGATTCACAATAGAGACAGAATTAATGTTATTTTCGTCAACGATAACCTGCACATCCAGTGAAGTATCATTTAAACTGACGGAAGAAGTATAAACACCAGGTTTGTATTTTGCTGTAGATGCGGATGTCTCAGCTTCACTCTTTCGAGGAAGGAATAATATCAATAGCAGAATGATTGCCGCAATGCCGGCAATGGCAAGTACTGTAGTAAGGATTACTTCCTTCATATGTAGCACGATTATTTTGGTTCTGGCACTCATTGATTGACCCTCCGTTTTATGCTCTTTATATCATATGAACAACGTTAGAAATAATGCATGAAAATTTTCAAAAACAATGTTTTTTCGTTTCCTGCATGAAAAACTGTTGACAGATTCGCGTACGTCAGTTATTATATAACATGTGTTTTGAAGAGATGAAACATGTATGCGACAGTGGCGTAGTTGGTAACGCGCGACCTTGCCAAGGTCGAGACCGCGGGTTCGAGCCCCGTCTGTCGCTCTTATGTCAGCAACATGGTTGTGGCATATAATTTGATAATGAGATATGCGACAGTGGCGTAGTTGGTAACGCGCGACCTTGCCAAGGTCGAGACCGCGGGTTCGAGCCCCGTCTGTCGCTCTTATAGCTGCAAATTTTTTTTGCAGCTTTTTCATTATATTCCAAAAGACAGAACGAAAAGTATGGGAAAATTACAAAAGATGTGTTAGAATCGAAGAAGTAGAATAAAGAATAAGGATGGAATATTATGAGCTTAGCGGATCAGATATTTGTTAATATGTGTAAAGATATTTTAGAGAATGGGACCAGTACGGAGGGAGAATTAGTCCGTCCGCATTGGGAAGACGGAACAAGTGCTTATACCATTAAGCAGTTTGGTGTCGTCAATCGCTATGATTTATCGAAAGAGTTTCCGGCAATTACACTTAGAAAGACTGCTGTGAAGACTGCCACGGAAGAACTTCTTTGGATCTGGCAGAGAAAGTCGAATAATATTCATGACTTACAGAGCACGGTCTGGGACGAATGGGCAGATGAGAACGGTTCCATTGGAAAAGCATATGGATATCAGATGGCACAGAAGCATCAGTATAAAGAAGGTATGATGGATCAGGTAGATCGAGTCATTTATGATTTGAAACATAATCCATTTAGTCGTCGTATTCTGACGAATATTTATGTACATCAGGATTTGAGTGAGATGAATCTATATCCATGTGCCTACAGTATGACATTTAACGTTACACAGAGTAAAAATTCGGATAAGTTGACATTGAATGCAATATTGAACCAACGTTCTCAGGATATATTGGCTGCAAACAATTGGAATGTATGCCAGTATGCGGTTTTGGTGCATATGTTGGCACAAGTTTGTGATATGCAGGTTGGAGAGTTGGTTCATGTAATAGCAGATGCGCATATTTATGATAGACATATTCCACTCATTCAGGAATTGATTCAAAGAGAACAATATCCTGCTCCGAAATTCATGCTAAATCCGGAGATTAGGGATTTTTATCAGTTTACAAAGGATGATATTATAATCACGGACTATATAGCAGGTCCGCAGATTAAAAATATACCAATTGCAGTGTAAAGGAGGCAGAAGATGAACTTAATTGTTGCAGTAGATCAGAATTGGGCAATCGGAAAGAATAATGATTTGCTGGTCAAAATTCCAATGGATCAGAAGTTCTTTCGCGAGACAACGACCGGGAAAGTCGTCGTCATGGGAAGAAAAACATTGGAGAGCTTCCCGAATGGTTTGCCACTTAAGAACAGAACCAATATTGTTCTTACCACAAATCAGAATTATACAGTCAAGGATGCGATTGTCGTCCACTCGATGGACGAATTGCATGAAGAATTAAAAAAATATAAAAGTGAAGATATTTTCATAATAGGTGGAGAGAAGATATACGAGCAGTTGCTTGATGAATGTGATGTTGCGCATGTGACAAAAATAGAATATGCATATGATGCAGATGCATATTTCCCAAATCTCGATGAAAGAGCGGATTGGCAAGTCACTGCGGACAGTGAAGAACAGACCTATTTTGATTTGGAATTTTACTTTTATAAGTATGAGAAAGTGAAATAAGATGAGTGACTTTTTATTTAGCATAAATGTGACAATACCCATTTTTTTGGTCATGTTGGTGGGGTATTTTCTTAAGAATATAGGAATTTTGGATGCGCATTTTGTCACAATTGCAAATAAGTTTAATTTTAAGGTAACATTACCGGTATTGTTGTTTCAAGATATTTCTTCTGTCAAAATCAGGGAAGTATTTGATTTGAAGTTTGTATTGTTTTGTGCAATTGCAAGTAGTATATGTTTCTGGGGAATCTGGGGATTATCCAAACTTTTTGTAAAAGATTGTACGATACGAGGTTCCTTTGTACAGGGTAGTTTCCGAAGCAGCGCAGCCGTTATGGGATTGGCATTTATCAGCAACATTTATGGAGAATCAGCGATGGGACCGCTTATGATTATTGGTGCTGTTCCTCTGTATAATATATATTCCGTACTTGTATTAACATTCGAAGCAAATGACCAATCACAACAAAGAGACACTTCCAAAATTAAACAGGCATTTATCAATATTTTAAAAAATCCAATCATTATTGCGATTTTACTGGGTTTGGTGTGTGCATTTATCGGAATTGATTTTCCTATAATTATAGATTCTACTATCAGTAACATTGCGCGACTTGCAACACCGCTTGCATTAGTTGTGTTAGGAGCCGGATTTGAAGGACGCAAAGCAATTGCAAAAATCAAACCGACAATCGTAGCATCTTTAATTAAATTGGTAATACAACCACTTATATTTATTCCGATTGCTGCATATATGAATTTTTCGGGAGAGAAAATCATTGCAATCTTAATTATGTTGGCAGCACCGTCGACACCTAGTTGTTATATAATGGCAAAAAACATGAAAAATGATGATGTGCTTTCGGCGAGTATTATTGTTTCCACAACACTTTTGGCTGCAGTAACACTAACGATATGGATTTATTTGCTGAAAGCAATTGGACTAATTTAGTTTAAGAGGTGATTATTTATGGATATAACAGGAAGAAAATTATTTGTAAGGGCCTTACAGGAAGAAGGCGTAGATACTATATTTGGATATCCGGGCGGAACGGTAACGGATTTATTTGATGAACTCTACAAAACAGATTCCATCAAAGTAGTGCTTCCGCGTCATGAACAGGGATTGATTCATGAAGCAGAGGGATACGCGAAATCATCCGGTAAAGTAGGTGTATGTCTGGTTACCAGTGGTCCGGGAGCAACCAATATTGTAACCGGTCTTGCGGATGCGCATTATGATAATATTCCGTTGGTATGTTTTACAGGACAAGTACCACGCAACCTAATCGGAAATGATGCGTTTCAGGAGGTTGATATTGTAGGTATTACAAGAAGTATTACCAAATACAGCGTGACGGTTCATGACCGTAACGAATTAGGCAAAATTATCAAAATGGCATTTCATATTGCTAAAACCGGGAAACCGGGACCTGTTTTAATTGATATTCCAAAGGATATTCAGACGCAGGCGGGACCTGCAAGTTATCCGTCACATGTAGATATTCGTGGATACAAACCATGCAATACGGTTCATGTGGGGCAATTAAAAAAAGCATACAAAGTATTAAAGTCTGCCAAGAAACCATTATTATTAGTTGGTGGAGGAATTATCAGTGCAAATGCAAGCGAAGCATTATGCACATTTGCAGAAAAGATGAATATTCCGGTTGTTACAACGATTATGGGCAAAGGGGCAATGCCGGCAAATCATAAGCTCTATATCGGAAATAGTGGTATGCATGGAAAATATGCAGCGAATAAAGCGGTAAGTGAATGTGATGTATTATTCTCTATTGGTACCAGATTTAATGATCGTATTACCGGAGATTTGAATGAATTTGCACCAAAGGCACAGATTGTACATATAGATATTGATACTGCATCCATTTCCAGAAATGTTGCAGTAGATGTACCTGTTGTTTCAGATGCTGCATTAGCATTAGAGAAATTAATCGAATGGGCGGAACCAAAGAAAACAAAAGCATGGCAAGAGGAAATTGCAGCATGGGAGAGTGAGAATCCACTCGAGATGAGAAGAGATCGTGGTATGACTCCTCAGATGATAATGGAACACATTAACAAGAATTATCCAAAGGCGATTTTTGTAACGGATGTTGGTCAACATCAGATGTGGGCAACGCAGTACATCGAATTACAAAAGGGTAGCCAGATGATTACTTCAGGCGGCCTGGGAACCATGGGATTTGGTCTTCCGGCAGCAATCGGAGCGAAAATAGCAAATCCGGATAAGGATGTTGTATGTATCGTTGGAGACGGAGGGTTCCAGATGAACATTCAGGAACTTGCTACGGCGATGACGCAGGGCACGAATGTAGTAATCTGTTTATTGAATAATTACTATCTGGGAATGGTTCGCCAGATGCAGCAATTATTCTATGGAAAACGTTATTCTGCTACATGTTTAAGAAAAAGAGTAACTTGTCCGGATAACTGTAAGGGTCCAAGCGACGCTTGTCCAAAATACACACCTGACTTTGTAAAACTTGCAGAAAGTTATGGTGCGTGTGGAATCCGTGTAGAAAAAGAAGAAGATATCGATGCGGCATTTGAACAGGCAAAACGGAATAAGCATATTCCAACTATTATAGAGTTCATGATTTCAACGGATGAGATAGTATTACCTATGGTAAAAGGTGGAAATCCAATGAGCGAGATGATACTGAAATAAGGAGGAGATTGCTATGTCAAAAATGAAAAACAGATGGATTGCATTATATGTGGAAAATCAGGTTGGCGTTCTTGCAAAGGTCTCCGGATTATTTTCAGGAAAATCCTACAACCTTCAATCTCTTACGGTTGGAACGACGGAAGACGAGAGCGTTTCCAGAATGACAATAGGCGTAAAGAGTGATGATGTAACATTCGAACAGATTAAAAAACAATTAAATCGAATGGTAGAGGTAATAAAAGTAATTGATTTAACAGATGTACCTCTTCATATGAAAGAAATTCTGTATGCGAAAATATCACATATTGACACACAAGCAAAAACAGAAATTTTCCAGATTGCACAGGTGTTTAACGTAGATGTGGTAGATATTGGAGACGAATGTGTTTTGCTGGAATGCAAATTGACCGAACAAAAGAATAATGAGTTGATTAATCTATTAAAATCAAAATATAAACGTTTATCTATCGTACGCGGAGGTGCTGTCGCAATTGAATCGATTAGTACCGGATGCAGATAAGACGAAAAGCCAACTTTAAAAGTTGGCTTTTTTTACTTTATAGGAAAGACCTTGTCACACTATATAAAGCAAAAACGTTCCGCATGGATGCGCACTCGCGCGTACAAGGAAGATGTCGCTGTCGCGACCGCACTCGGCGCAAGAGTCCGCTTGCGGACTCTTTGTTCGATTATGAGCTTGATAGAACAACTAGAAGAGTTGTTTAAAAAATAACAGGAATGTCTTAATATTAACAATTCTTGCCATTAAAAAAGACTCATGCTAGAGTTAATGTATAAGTGTTTTACTTAAAAAGATTGGAAGAAGAGAGGATAAACATGAGCAGACTTGAAATTCCGGTACCGAATAATGCACAACTTGTAGTTGAGCAATTATACAGGGACCTAGAGAGAAGAATTGAATCGAGTCCATCCGGACTATGTCCAATTGATATGTCTAAGGCATTCTTGGAATTGAGCCATGCGCAATCATGTGGAAAATGTGTTCCATGTCGTGTAGGGTTAGGCCAATTAAAGAATTTGTTGGAAGACGTATTGGACGGAAGAGCTGATATGGACACATTGAAATTAATTGAGGAAACATCACTTAGTATTATGGAGACAGCAGATTGTGCAATTGGATATGAAGCTGCCAACATGGTATATAAAGGAATCAAAGGATTTCCAGAGGAATATATCACACATATTGAGAAAGGAACCTGCACATGCAATTATCAACAGCCGGTTCCTTGTGTATCTTTATGTCCGGCAGGAGTGGACATTCCGGGTTATATTGCTTTGGTATATGAAGGACGTTATCAGGATGCGATTCGATTGATTCGCAAGGATAATCCGTTCCCAACCACTTGTGGGTTTATCTGTGAACATCCGTGTGAAGCCAGATGTAGAAGAAATATGGTAGATGATGCTGTGAATATCCGCGGATTAAAGAGAATGGCTGCTGATTTTGCAGGTGAGGTTCCGCCACCGGAATGTATGCCATCTACAGGCAAAAGAGTTGCAATTGTAGGAGGCGGTCCTGGGGGATTAAGTACGGCATATTATTTACAGTTAATGGGACATCAGGTAGAAGTATACGAGATGCTTCCGAAACTGGGAGGAATGTTGCGATATGGAATTCCAAACTACCGTTTGCCAAAAGAACGATTGGATGATGATATTAATAATATTCTTGCCACAGGTGTAACAATCAAGCATGGATTAGAGATTGGTAAGGATATTACCATTACGCAATTAAGAGAACAATATGATGCTGTACTAATTACAATCGGAGCCAGCACAGACAAGAAACTGGGAATCGATGGTGAAGATGCCAATGGCGTAGTATCTGCAGTACAACTTTTACGTAATGTTGGAAAAGACATCAAAGAAGACCTGACAGGACAGGAAGTCTGCGTTATCGGTGGGGGTAATGTGTCAATGGATGCAGTAAGAACCGCAGTACGACTTGGTGCTAAGAAGGTCAGCATTGTCTACAGACGCAGAATTGCAGATATGACTGCATTGAAAGCAGAAATAGAAGGTGCTATTGCAGAGGGCGTTGAGGTACAGACATTGAAAGCACCGGTACGCATTGAGAAGGATGAGAACGGCAATGTTAAGGGGCTTTGGGTTCAACCACAGATGATTAGTAAGATAAAAGATGGAAGAGCCAGTGTAAAACCAACAGAGGAAGCGGAATTTATGATTCCTTGTACAAAAATTATTGTTGCAATTGGTCAGGATATTGTGTCGAAGCATTTTGCAGATGCCGGAGTTCCGGTTAAGTATAACGTAATTCAGACAGAACGTTATGGTGGGTTTGAATTATTGCCGGGTGTATTTGCAGGTGGGGATTGTGCAACCGGACCGGCGACCGTAATTAAAGCAATTGGCGCAGCTAAAGTTATTGCTGCTAACATAGATGAATATTTAGGTTATCATCATGTTATTTCATGTGATGTAGATGTGCCACAACCAAATATTGCAGACCGCACTCCATGTGGAAGAGTCAATATTACGGAGAGAGAAGCAGGAGAGCGTAAGAATGATTTTGAAGGCGTAGAGAAACCGATGACAGAAGCAGAATGCAAGCAGGAAGCTTCCAGATGTCTTAGATGCGACCACTTCGGTTATGGAGCCCTGAAAGGAGGTCGTACGAGTTTATGGTAAAGCTTATCATCGATCAAAAAGAAATAGAAGTACAAGTTGGTACCACTATTATGGAAGCTGCAAGTGCGGCAGGGATCCCAATTCCAAAGTTGTGCTTTTTAAAAGAAATTAATGAAATTGGGGCATGTCGTGTCTGTGTAGTCGAGGTAGAGGGAAAAGATAAATTAATCACTGCATGTAACAATCAGGTAGAAGAAGGAATGGTTGTTTATACCAATAGTTCGAAAGTACGTAAGAATCGCAAGCGAACAGTTGAGATGATTCTCTCTCAGCATAAAGGAAACTGTGTGACCTGTATTCGTAATCACAACTGTTCTTTACAGAATATTGCAACTGATTTGAATATTTTAGATGTACCTTATCAGTCACAATTACAGGAACAACCATGGAATAAGAAGTACCCGTTAATCCGGGACGCTGCGAAATGTATCAAATGTATGCGTTGTATTCAAATATGCGAAAAGGTACAGTCAGTTAGTGTATGGGAACTTGCCGGAACCGGTTCTAGAACAACCATTCAGGTCAATAAGAATAAAGGAATCGATGCATCCATGTGTGCACTTTGTGGTCAATGTATTACACACTGTCCGGTAGGTGCTCTTTATGAAAGAGATGATACCGAAAGGGTTTGGAGAGCAATTGAAGATAAGAAGAAAGTTACCGTTGCACAGGTTGCTCCGGCTGTAAGAGCAGCATGGGGAGAAGCGTTAGGTTTGTCCAGAGAAGAAGCAACGATGGGAAAAATTGCAGATGCGCTTAAGAAAATTGGGTTTGATTATGTGTTTGACACTGTCTTTACAGCAGATCTGACAATCATGGAAGAAGGAAACGAATTTATACAGCGATTTACGAGTGGGGACACCAAGGATATGCCAATGTTTACCTCTTGTTGTCCGGGCTGGATTCGCTTTATCAAATCACAATATCCGCATCTTGTTCCAAGATTATCCAGTGCAAAATCTCCACAACAGATGTTTGGGGCTTTAATGAAAACCTATTTTGCTAAGAAAATCGGCGTTGATCCGGAAGATATGGTAACCGTATCCGTAATGCCGTGCGTTGCTAAAAAAGGTGAGAGTAATATGGAATTATTCTACGAGGAGTATGCCGGAAAAGATATTGATTATGTATTAACGACCAGAGAATTGAATCGTATGATTAAGACAGCTCACTTAGATCCAAAGGAACTGCAGGATATTGCGTGTGATAGCCCGATGCAGCAGGGAACCGGTGCCGGAGTCATCTTTGGAACGACTGGTGGTGTAATGGAAGCTGCGTTGCGTTCAGCATATTATCTGATTACCGGAACCAATCCGGATGCGGATGCATTCCAAGTCGTAAGAAGTACGCGCGAAGAACAGGATTGGAAAGAAGCAGAGGTAACAATTGGTGGAGTAACAGTAAGGGCCGCCGTTGTAAATGGTCTTGGCAATACGCGTCGTCTGATCAAAGAACTGGAAGCAGGGAATGTTCATTATGATTTTGTGGAAGTTATGGCATGCCCTGGTGGTTGTGTTGGCGGTGGCGGACAGCCAATTGAAGATGGTAGTGAATTAGCCACAACAAGAAGTTATAATCTAAGAGATTTAGATAACAATGCGAAGTTAAGATTTTCACATGAGAATCAGGATGTAATGAAATTATACGAAGAATTTTTAGAGAAACCATTATCACACAAATCACATATGTTATTACATACAGATCATAAGGCATGGGAGATGCCGGGAATGTAAATAAAAAGGCTGATACTTCAAGGTATCAGCCTTTCTCATATTCTGTTTTAGCGTGCAATAACTTCAAGAATCTCTCCAATGTACATGGTATGTAAATCACCATCTGCGTACCATTTGGATTCAATATCTTTGCTTACGAAATGTTCCAGGGTAATTGGCACTTCTGCAAGTGTATTGCACAGTATAACCAAATCCGCCTGATCTGGATAAGGAATGCCGTGTTTGAAATCTGCTGACAAAAGAGTATTCTCGAATTTGTCAACATCGCGTCCACTATTGGCACCACAGTAATTAAGCATATCGCGGTATTTTTCAGGAAGGAAAGCAATGGAGAAAACCTGCCCTTTGTCTAAGAGTTCCTTGGTATAACGGGATTTACGAATATAAATGGTAACAACATTCTTTCCCCACAGAACACCTACGCCTCCCCAACTTACGGTCATTGTGTTTGTCTTCTTTTTGGTTCCTGTTGAAACAAGAGCCCATTCTTTACTAAACTTTGTAAATGGATTTAATTCAATTAAATCAATAGGATATGGTTGAAATGTATGCATAACTTCGTCCTTTCTATTTTCTGAATTAAAAGTAAAGTGTATGAATATTATAGCAAATTTTAGATATGAATTTCAATAATAGAAACAATTTTATTCTTATTTCATATACTATTTGGAAGAATAAAAATGGAAGAAGTATGGGAATTCAATATTTACAACAGGATACGGTAGATAAGGGGTTTTTAAAAGTTCGTGTCAATGATAGGAGGACAGGAGGACCGGTTCCGGATGCAAAAATATCCATCGCCGTAACCGGGGCCCCAGAGAAAATTATTGAGGAGGTGAATACGGATGCTTCGGGAAACACTCAGACACTTACATTGGATACTCCGGCGTTGGAACTTTCCATGTCTCCATCTGACATTCAGCCATACGCAGAATACAGTATCTTCGTGGAAGCACCGGGGTTTCAGAGGTTTTCCATTACGGGAATTGACGTTTTTGCACAAGAAACATCGCTGCAAAATGTAGAATTAGAAGAAAATGATGCCCCGGGAGATTTTCCGAATAATATTGTGATACCGGCAAATCGTCTGTTTGGAAATTTTCCACCTAAGATTCCGGAGGAAGAGGTAAAAACCGTGACAGATACCGGAGAAATCGTTCTGAGTCGCGTTGTAATACCGGAATATATTGTTGTACATGATGGGGCACCATCTGATTCAACGGCAACGAATTATTATGTAAGATATAAGGATTATATTAAAAATGTTGCGTCGTGTGAAATCTATGCAACATGGCCGGATGCAACAATTCGTGCGAATATATTGGCGATTATGTCTTTTACGTTAAATCGGGTCTATACGGAATGGTATCGGGGAAAAGGGTATAACTTCACAATCACATCTTCTACGGCCTATGATCATATGTTTGTACCGGGACGTAATTACTACCGTAAGATATCACAGGTGGTGGATGAAATGTTTGAAAATTATCTATCCAGACCAAACGTAACACAACCTATTCTAACGCAGTATTGTGACGGAGAAAAAGTAAAATGCCCAAACTGGATGACACAATGGGGAAGTAAATATCTTGGGGATAAGGGTTATTCTGCAATAGAAATATTACGCTATTATTATGGAAGTAACATGTTTATTAACGTTGCAGAGGGAATTTCCGGGATTCCGGCATCCTGGCCCGGATATAATCTGTCAATCGGTTCTACCGGAAGTAAGGTTCGGCAGATGCAAGAGCAACTGGTCCGCATCTCGAAAGCTTACCCGGCAATTCCAACGATTACCCCGGACGGGATTTATGGAAGAGATACACAAAATGCAGTGGAGGTTTTTCAATCTGTATTTGGACTTCCGGTAACAGGTGTGGTAGATTATAAGACGTGGTATGAAATTTCTGCAATATATGTTGCAGTAACCCGCATCGCAGAGTTAAGATAACAGTGTAAGAATAAGACAGCAAAAGAGGAATAATATGGAAAAATGGGTATTGCATGCAAAAAAAGCTGATTTTAAAAAAATAGGACAGGAATTTGGTATTGATCAGGTTACAGCTCGAATTATACGCAACCGCGATTTAATTAATCCGGAAGAGATACGGAGCTTTTTGTATGGAACCACGGAGCAGTTGCATGATCCAAGACTGTTAAAAGATGCAGATTTATTAACGGATATTTTAAAGGGAAAGATAGAAGAAAACAAATCCATTCGTATTATTGGTGATTATGATATAGATGGAGTGATGTCCTCGTATATTTTAAAAAGCGCACTGGATGAAGTTGGGGCACAGGTATCGGTGCAGATTCCGGATCGTGTAAAGGAAGGTTATGGACTGAATGTTTCTATGATACAGGCAGCTATTGCGGATGAAATTGATACAATTCTAACCTGTGATAATGGAATATCTGCCATATCAGAAATAAACTATGCGAAAGAGAATGGAATCACAGTGCTTGTAACAGATCATCATGAGATTCCATTTGAATATCAGGGAGAGGATATTGTTTATTTAAAAAGTAAGGCAGATGCAATCGTTAATCCGCATCAAAAAGAATGTTCTTATCCCTATAAAGAATTATGCGGTGCAGGTGTAGCTTGGAAAATCATAGTTTTACTATACGAAAAAATGGGAAAGCCCAGAGAATATGCGGAGAAATATCTTGAGAATGTTGCATTTGCTACAGTTGGAGATATTATGAACCTGACCGGCGAAAATCGTATTTTGGTAAAAGAGGGATTAAATCGTATTCACGATACGCAAAATATAGGCATGCGTGCATTGATTGCACAGTGCGGGCTTGAGAAAGAGGAAATCAAGGCGTATCATTTTGGATTTGTATTAGGTCCCTGCATTAATGCAACCGGTCGTCTGGATTCTGCAAACAGAGCGTTGGAATTATTATTGGAAAAGGATCCGTTCGCAGCAACTATGATAGCTCAAGAACTAAGGGTTTTAAATCAGGAAAGAAAAGATATTACGCTTTGGGGGGTTGAGAGGGCGCAACAGATTTATCAAGAAGAGAACTATGATAAAGATGCGGTTGTCGTCATCTATATTCCGGAAGTGCATGAAAGTATTGCCGGTATCGTAGCGGGGCGCATACGAGAGATTTATTACAAACCCATCATTATTCTTACCGATGCGGAAGACGGTGTAAAGGGGTCCGGTCGTTCGATAGAAGAGTATTCCATGTATGATGAATTATGCAAATGCCGCGAACTTTTAGAGAAATTCGGAGGACATCCGATGGCAGCCGGAATGTCTCTGAAAAAGGAGAATATAGATGCCTTTCGACAAGCTTTAAATAAAAACTGTTCTTTTAGAGCAGATGAATTGGTGGAAAAGATAAAAATTGATGTACCAATGCCAATGTCTTATGTCAGCAAGGCATTGATACAAGAGTTAGGTATTCTGGAGCCGTTTGGAAAAGGAAATCCAAAGCCGATTTTTGCAGAAAAAGGATTATCGATACTTAGTTTAAATCAAATAGGTAAGAACAAAAATGTTTTGAAATTACAATTAAAGTCACAGGATGGAATGGTTTTTGAGGCAATTTCTTATTCCGGTGTAGACAAGAAGATAGAATATCTTAAGAATAAATTTGGGGAAGCAGAAATAGAGGCGGCATTGCATGGCCAAAAAAACCAGATTGAGATTGCAATCTTATATTATCCAAAGATAAATGTATTCCGGGGCATTGAAAGTATTCAGTTTGAAGTACAATCTATTAGTTGATAAAAAAGTTTAATCATTGTAAAATAAAATACAGTGGGAGGCAGAAATATGTTTGGCGGAAAAAACAAAGAGAAGGCAGAGCAACTTCAAAGAGTACGAGAAGTATATGAGAAGAATGAACAGTTATTATATCAGGTATCTAATAATAAAGAGAATGTAAACACATGTAGATCAGAACTTGATACATCCAAAGAGCAGATGATTAAGGATATTCATCAGGTACAGGAACATAATACAAAGATATCTGATTATATGAAGGAGAATCTTTCTCATACTTCAGAGATGAATAAAAGGATAGAACAATGGTTAGAAGAAATAAAAGCAGATAACCAGGAATGGAATCGATTGAAGACGCATATCGAATTGCAGACCGAGGAATGTATCCGATTAGCCGATGAGAACAAACATTTTACGTCACCATCGAAGTATTTGAATGATTTTCCGGGGTATATGCGAGGGATTAATAAACAGTATGAAAGTACACTGGACGAAATGTCAACCTGTGCGAAGCAGATGGGTGTGGTAGCGTTAAATACCGCGATTGAAGCCGGAAGAATGGGTGAGAGCGGAAAGCAATATGTAAATGCAACCGAGGAGATTCGTTTGCTGGCATCCAATTATGAAAATATTGCCAGGGACATGAAGAATCAGGTGAAGGCTCAGGAAGAGAAGATTAGCGAATTGGAAGAACAGATTCGACTCTTGATTGGATTACTGAAGGAGAATAATGTCTCTACCATCAAATTGATGAAGTTAAATACTCAAACAGATGAAATGGCGAAAGAATCTAATTTTATTACAGATAAGTCAGTAATAGAAGAATTAAAAAAAGAGATAACCGGTATTTATAACATGGAAGAAGAAGTTTTGAAACTAGACGAACGAAACAGACTTCAGATGGAGGATATCTTAACGGAAGCGAATACTCAGGCAGAGAAAGAAAAAGAGATACAGTTGCAGTTAGATAATATCAGCCTGATGGTAGATGAGTTGAAAGAGATAATATAAAAAACCTTTCTCAGTTTATAACTGAGAAAGGCTTTTTTTGGATTCGAGCTTTTTATTTGTTTGTTTGGATGTTCTGGCTGCACTGCGTACATAGACAAGCTGATACATGATGCCTGCTAAAAGAAATGCAGTGATTACATCAAAAACGGAATGCTGTTTCAAAAATACGGTTGCGAGAATAATACTTGAAGTAAGAATAAAACTTAAAAAGCAAAGAGTCTTTTTTTTCTTAAGTGTATCATTGTTAATAATTGCAAACCAAACAGCAAGTGAATTGTATACGTGAATACTCGGGAACAGATTCGTAGGCGTATCTGTCTGGTATAAAAGTTCACAAAGCATAGTAAAAATGTTATGACGGCTAAAATAATAAGGACGAAGGAAATGTCCATTTGGATAAAGGGTAGAGATAATCAGAAATATTGTCATACCCGTGAATAATACCGTGCATAATCGATAGAAATCTTTCTTGTTATGGAATCCCATATATAAAACACCCCATGCTACAAATAAAAACCATAGCAGATAAGGAATAATAAAGTATTCGCAAAATGGGATGAGGTCATCTATCTTCATGTGGATTACATGAAAGTGTGTTGTGACATTCTTCTCAACATAAGAAAACCAAAGCAAGTAAACCAAAAAATAAGAAAGAATTCCAAAGTGTTTATACTTATTATAAAATTGTATCATAGAGTTCTTCAACTTTGTCATAATATCTACACCCATTCTTAGTCATCAATCTTTATTATAACGATATCTTTTTATTTTGCAAAGGATTTAATAAAAAAATAAGAAATTTTTATGTGCTTGACGTTGAACAAAGTGTGGTTATAATGGTATTATATGCAGGGTAAAAGACACAAAAGAGGAAGAAATCATGAAAAAAATCAAGAAAAAATATAAAAAGTGGATTATACTTGCAGCCGCTTTTTTTTCTTTGCTGATAATATATTTATTGTTCTCTTTATACTTTATGAATCATTTTCATTTCCGAACAACAATAAATGGAAAGAATGTCACAGGTAAATCTGTCAAGCAGGTAAAGGAAGGCAATGAGAAGACACTGGAGGACTACACGCTGGTTATTAGAGAACGTGATGGGACTTTGAACTATATCGAAGGTGAGAAGATTAATCTTGCACTAAGAGAGAATGAAGAGATAGACCATTTGATGGAGAATCATAATGGATTTCTATGGGTTGTGAAACTATTCCGTCCGGACCATTTTACAACGGATGTATTGACTTCCTACGACGAAGAGAAATTATATGAACAAGTAGCCGCTTTGGATTGCATGCAGGTGGAGAAGCAGATTATGCCGATGAATGCAACCGTTTCTCCTTATGTTGAAGGAGAAGGATATACCGTTGTGGAAGCGGTTGAAGGGACTGCAATTAATTACGAGGAATTTTCGAAAGAGATTAAGACTTCTTTGGATTATCTCAATATGGAATTAGAAATGGCAGAAGGTCTAAGCTATATTCAGCCGACTGTATTTGCAGATGATCCCAGAGTGAAGGAAGCAGTGGATAATCTGAATTTATATTCCCAAACAGTTATTTATTTTAATGCGGGAAGTTGCTCCGAGGTATTGGATGCAACAACTTTTTCAGATTGGTTTACAATCAATGAGAATTATGAATTAGGTTATGATTTTAATAAAGTTCGTGCTTACGTGGAATATTTGGGCGGTAAATACGATACATATTATGTACCAAAGAATTTCATGACTTCATACGGTGTAGCAGTTACAATAGATAAGAGCCGATACGGATGGGAAATTGATCGGGAAGCTGAGATGTATGCAATTATGTATAATATTCTGACCGGGGAAGAAATCTATCGGGACTTTACATACTCAAGAACTGCACATAGCAGATACGGTAATGATTATGGTAATTCTTATGTTGAGATTAATCTGACCTCCCAACATTTGTTTCTTTATAAAAATGGACAGATGATTTATGAAACAGATATTGTAAGTGGAGATATCTACGATGGGAACGGAACGCCAGCAGGTGTTTATGGGATTACTTATTTGGATAAAAATGCGGTATTACGTGGTGATAACTATGCAACACCGGTCACATATTGGATGCCATTTAATGGAAATGTAGGAATGCACGATGCCACATGGAGAGGCAAATTTGGAGGAGAAATCTACAAAGGCAACGGATCTCATGGTTGCATTAATCTTCCATACAGTGCGGCGAAAACAATTTATGAGAATGTATATACAGGATTTCCGGTAATCGTATATCGATTGCCGGGAACGGAGAATATACACAAGAAATCACAATAAAGATAGAGGTAAAGGAATGAAGGCGTGGGAGAACAATATAAGAAAAGTAGTACCTTATGTTCCGGGGGAACAGCCGAAGGAGAATCATATTATTAAACTAAATACGAATGAGAATCCATATCCGCCATCGGATATGGTTGCCAAAGAACTTAAGGCAATTGGGACGGATGATTTGCGTAAATATCCGGATCCGACAATAGGAGACCTTACGCGGGCAATCGCGGAATACTATAATGTATCATCCGATAAAGTATTTGTCGGAGTGGGTTCAGACGATGTTCTTGCAATGATATTTATGACATTTTTCAATTCCAAAAAGCCAATCTTATTTCCGGAGATTACCTATTCTTTTTATAACGTATGGGCAAAGTTATTTGGGATACCATATGAAGAGATTCCGCTTGATGAGAGACTGCAGATAATCCCTCAGGATTATACGAAGGAAAATGGCGGAATTATATTTCCAAACCCGAATGCACCAACGGGAGAGATTATGTCCCTGGATGAGATAGAAGGAATTATTCGCGAAAATCAGGATGTTATTGTTGTAGTGGACGAAGCCTATATAGACTTTGGTGGAGAAAGTGCACTTGCATTGATTGATCAATATGAGAATTTACTTGTTGTGCAGACATTTTCCAAATCAAGATCCATGGCAGGAATGCGAATAGGTTATGCGATTGGTAATGCCACATTAATTAAATATTTAAATGATGTAAAATACTCATTTAATTCCTATACATTGGATAGAATATCAATGCGTCTGGGGATTGCGGCGATTCAAGATAGGAAGTATTTTGAAGAAACAACTGCTAAGATTATTAAGACCAGGGAATGGACCAAGAATCAACTTCGGGAACTAGGTTTTCAATTTGGTGATTCACAGAGTAATTTTTTGTTTGTTACACATGAGCAAGTGAAGGCTGAGGTCTTATTTGAGGAATTAAAAAGAAATCATATCTATGTTCGACATTTCAAAAATCCGAGTATTATATCCAATTATCTAAGAATTAGTATTGGAACACAGGAGGAGATGGAGCAGTTGGTAGAGTTTCTAAAAAAATATAAGAAAGGACTTTTATAACATGATACATTACTTAATCATATTTTTAATATCTATGGTGCCATTGATTGAATTAAGAGGTGCTGTAATCGTATCGCAAGGATTTGGTTTGCCGGTAATACCATCTTTTGTTATCTGTATAATTGGAAATATGCTTCCGGTACCGATTATTTATTTGTTTGCCAGAAAAGTGTTGGAATGGGGAGCAGATAAACGCTTTATTGGAAAGTTTTTTACTTTTTGTTTAAAGAAAGGCGAAAAAGGAGGAAAAAAATTGCAAGAAAAAGCCGGTAGAGGACTTTTCCTTGCACTGTTATTGTTTGTTGGTATACCGCTTCCGGGAACCGGTGCATGGACCGGCACGTTAGCAGCAAGTATATTGGATATGGATTTTAAATCAACGGTTGTATCCGTTATGCTTGGTGTACTTCTAGCAGGAGTAATTATGATGACCCTGAGTTATTTGGGCTTTAACATGTTTTAATTGGATTCTTCGTCCTGCTTCATAAAGAACAAAAGCAACGATTGTAAGAATAAAACATACACCATAGAATATAAGTACATTATCCTCATTCATATTAAGAAGAGGTACAATAAATGTGCTGATACCATTGAAAAGGATGTGCAACCCTATTGCGTAATAGAGATGCCCTCCTTTTTTTTCGCTTACATAACCCAGCAACAAACCAAGAAGTGTAGCATAACTTGCCTGAATCAGATTCATATGGAAAATTCCAAATAAGAAGGCCTGCAGAATATTCGCTGCCCAAAATGGAAGGACTCTGCTACATAAACGGAATGTAACTCCTCGGAAAATGATTTCTTCACAAATTGGTCCAAGTATGACAACGTACAAAGCCATAAAAAAGGTAACGGAAGAATCTAAACCGCTGGATTCTGACAGCTGCTCATAATACTCCATACTCTTAGGAGAAATCATTATTACAAGAGCAACTACGAGGTTGGCTAAAATCTGTGTGCTGAAAGCACCGATGACAATTCCGCCAATTTTTAATGGATGAAGAGTCTCCTTCGGTTTGATTGTATAATCCCCATCACATTTGCTGTAATACCACATGCCCAGTGTTATGATAGTTACGATTGTATATAAAATCATAAGTATCATCAAGAATTCCGTATTTGATAAACATTGCATCATACCGGTCATGATATCTGTACCATCCTGTAAATACATGTACATTACGGCAATTCCAATTGCAAAGAATTGAACAACCATTTGAACTATGATGACATAGATTAATGGCAGAAATATCATAAAAAATTGTCCGACTTTTTTCATAAAACTTCTCCTCATATTCAAGATGTTTATAATTATAGCACATTTCGGATTTTATGCAAGAAACCTGTTTACTTTAAAACTTTAATATGCTAAAATGTTTTTGCCTAAGAGAAGAGAAAGAGGAATGTATGGATGAATAAGAAGATTAAAACGGAAGCGGTAGATCATTTATTTGATGCGATTTTAAGTTTAGAAAACAGAGAGGAATGTTACACATTCTTTGAAGATGTCTGTACGGTGAATGAATTATTGTCATTATCCCAGAGATTTGAAGTTGCGAAGATGCTACGTGAGAAATCAACCTATCTGGAGATTGCTGAGAGAACCGGGGCATCCACGGCAACGATAAGCAGGGTGAATCGTTCCTTGAATTATGGTAATGATGGGTATGATATGGTATTTGAACGAATGAATATGCAATAAATAAACGCCTGTATGTATTAACCAGACTGGATACATACAGGCGTTTTGTGTATTAGGATTCTTCTTGTGTATTGTCGCCTTCTTTTTCCTCATTTTTTGGAGTTAGTTGGTCGACTAATCGTTCAATTAAGGTTTTTTTCAAATAAACATCGTAACTTAACAGGCATATAAACATAAAAGTTTGTAAGAAATCCTGGTCTTCTTCCTTGTATTCCGAGAAGCTTTCTTTCGCGATGTTGTATTTTTTATATAAATCTTTTAATATGTTCTTGGTTTCCACTTTTTCCAAATCATAGACTTCCTGATAGATATCCTGAATGTTTAGGGAATCCTCATTTTGAAAGAACTTCTCCGTAATCGGATTTAAAATGGTCTGGATATCATTAATGCTTAAGAGGCCTTTGAGATAGTAAATAAAAGTTAAAACGATTACATGTTCTCTCGAATACTTCTTCTTGTGCGGAGGTGGAAGAAGATTATTCTTCGCATAGTTATTAATCATTGTTTTGGTTAAGACTTTATCATCCTCGCGTCGTTTACAGGTGTTAAGATGATTGTCCATAAAAGTAGTTACCTGATCCATATACAAATCTATATTTGGAATATCTTCTACTCTAATGTTGCCAATGGACTCCAGTGAAGTGAGAAGCGATTCTAAAAAGTCACGTGTGTTTGTTTCCATTTTGTCACCATCCTAAATGAAATAATTAGATACAAATTATATTATATAGTTTTTGAAACTATATGACAAGGTTTTTCTGCAATTTAACATTTTGGGTTTTTTCAAGATGTAGCTTATGTTATAATAATAAAACACTAGTTCGAAGGAGAGCATGTTATGTACGATTTTTTGAATGAAGAACAGAAAAAAGCCGTATTGCATACGGAGGGACCGCTTCTTATACTGGCAGGAGCTGGAAGTGGTAAGACCAGGGTGTTAACACATCGTACGGCGTATTTGATAGAAGAAAAAGGTGTCAATCCGTATCATATTTTGGCGATTACCTTTACGAACAAAGCAGCGCAGGAGATGCGTGAGAGAATTGACAGACAGGTTGGTTTTGGTTCGGAAAGCATATGGGTATCAACATTCCACTCAACGTGTGTCAGAATCTTACGAAGACATATTGACCGTTTGGGATATGATAATAATTTTACGATATACGACACGGATGACCAGAAGAATCTGATGAAAGAAGTATGTAAGCGATTAGAGATTGATACCAAGATACACAAAGAGAAGATGCTTCTTAATGTGATTTCATCAGCGAAGGATGAGTTGATGAATCCGATTGAGTTTGAGACCAGAGCGGCCGGTAATTATGCCAAGTTGATTCAGGCAAGAGTTTATCGCGAATACCAACGAATGCTGAAAGAGAATAATGCGCTGGATTTCGATGATTTGATTTGCAAAACGGTGGAATTGTTCCAGTTGGATAAAGAGGTTCTTTCCTATTATCAGGAAAGATTCCGCTATATCATGGTAGATGAATATCAGGATACCAATACCGCACAGTTTGAGTTGATTCGCCTTTTGGCGATGAAATATCGTAATTTATGTGTGGTTGGTGATGATGACCAATCCATCTATAAGTTTAGAGGTGCCAATATTTATAATATTTTAAATTTTGAGCAGCATTTTGAAGACGCACGTGTCATAAAATTAGAACAGAATTATCGTTCTACCGAGACGATTCTAAAGGCTGCAAATAGTGTCATCGCCAATAATACCGGAAGAAAAGATAAGACGCTTTGGACGGAGAATCCGGTTGGTGATAAGGTGGTATTCGAACAATTGGAGAATGGGTACGAGGAGGCCGATTATATTGCGAGAAATATTGCGTCCCGTATTCGAAAAGGAGAATATAAGTATAGTGATTGTGCAGTATTGTATCGAACCAATGCACAGTCGCGAATTTTTGAGGAACGTTTTATTAACATGAACATTCCGTATAAGATTGTAGGCGGAATCAATTTCTATTCCCGTAAAGAGATTAAAGATATCTTAAGTTATCTAAAGACGATTGACAATGGAAAAGATGACATGGCAATTCGCAGAATTATCAATGTACCTAAGCGAGGAATCGGCGAGACTTCAATTAAGAAAGTAAGTGATTATGCTTACCAGAATGGATTGGATTTCTATGACGCTATGTTACAGGCCGAATCGGTGCCTACTTTGGGGAAAGCGGCCACGAAGATTTTACATTTTACGTTATACATAGAAAACTGGAAGAAAAAAAAGGATGTTTTGTCAATTTCCGCTTTGATAGAAGAGATACTAAAAGATACCGGATACCTGCTGGGGTTAGAGGTAGAGAATACGGAAGAGGCCAAAGAGAGAATACAGAATATCGATGAACTGATCAGCAAAGCGGTTTCTTACGAGGAGAGTGCAGAGGATCCGAGTTTAAGTGGTTTTCTGGAGGAAGTAGCACTGGTTGCAGATATTGATTCCGTTGATTTTGGCTCAGACTATGTGGTGCTTATGACGTTACATAGTGCAAAAGGATTGGAATTCTCCAATGTGTATCTTGCCGGCATGGAAGATGGATTATTTCCCAGTTATATGTCCATTACATCAGATAATTCCAATAGCGAGTTGGAAGAGGAACGAAGACTGGCATACGTGGGAATTACCAGAGCGAAAGAACATCTTACCATTACATCCTGTCGTATGCGCATGATTCGCGGTGAAATCAACTATGGCAAGATTTCAAGATTTGTGAAAGAGATACCGAGAAATCTTCTGCAAGGTGAATTATATGAACCGGCAGAGAAGAATGAGTTTAAAGAGACGTCATCCTTTCAAAAAGCCAGAACGAATTTCCGTACAACACCAACCTATACGACAGCAAAAAGTGCCAAGTCATTTTCGACCGGAACAACACAGAAGTTGAACTTAGAGTATTCGGTAGGGGACCGCGTCAGACACATTAAATTTGGAGAAGGAACTGTAACTTCCATTGTGGAAGGCGGCAGAGATTATGAGGTGACTGTGGATTTCGATACGGTTGGAACGAAAAAGATGTTTGCTTCTTTTGCAAAATTAAAAAAATTATAAAAAATTGAATATTTTTATGCGAAATATGGGCATTATATGTTATAATTAAAGAAATTTGCAGACTAGATAAAGGAGAGGTGTTGATTATGAATAGAATTGAAGAATTGATTACCAGCTCAAAGATTAACGATGTGATTAATGCTACTAAGATTAACGAAATTTTAAAGAAGAAGGAAAAAGAAGAGATGAAAGAAAAAAAACATTCAAAATTAATTATCGTATTGGCAATTATAGGTGGAATTGTTGCAATCGCTGCAGCAGCATATGGGGTTTACAAGTTCTTCAGACCGGATTATTTAGATGATTTCGAAGATGAGTTTGAAGATGAATTCGAAGATGATTTCTTTGAAGATGACACATTGACAGAAGATGTAACAGAATAACAAAGACGAATAGGGGCTGCGGGTGCAGCCCTTATTTTTGCGAGAAGAGATCGCTTTATGCACTTTTATTGAAAGAAAGGATTGAGACATGAAAAAAGGTCAGATATTAGAAGGTGTTGTTCAAAAAGTGGAATTTCCGAATAAGGGAATCGTATGCACAGAGGATGGCGAGTGCGTGATTGTAAAAAACAGTATTCCCGGGCAACGACTTTCCTTTGT
>JAZUQL010000096.1:0-3442 GCA_045605685.1 Lachnospiraceae bacterium | reverse complement strand
TAACACATTTTTATGTACCGTAATATGAAATTTATAGTTACACATATATATTGACAGCAAGGACCCACGACCGTGCTCTCAAGGCATTAGAAAAGGCACCACTACAGATTTTTCTGCAATAGTGCCTTGGTGGCAATCAGCCTAACACAGTCATTACCTGTAAACATATTTATTTTAACTCCAGATCTTCCAAACCTCCAGTGCATACCCCACCGCCGTCTGCTTTCCGTTTCTGACAATCGGTGTCGTTATCACCTGCTAATGACGATTCGAAAACCGTAACCTTTCTACAAGAACGGCACCATATATACCGGCAGATAATGAATACCATTCTCCCATTTATAATCCTTGGTGTGCACAACATACTTGTCTTTAATACGACTACTATACTTTCCACAGAATACATCCAATGATTTATGTTCTCTATAGTTTCCTGACTTCACTTCAATCGGGCTGATTTTATCTCCGGTAGCAAGCAAGAAATCTATCTCATACAAATGATTTGATGTCTCACTTGGCATTGTATAATAAAACAAATTGTTTCCCTTTGTTATCAACATCTGCGCTACAACGCTTTCGTATACATATCCCAGATTCGCTTCTAATTTATCCGAAAGCAGCTTATTATAGATTACATTTTCCGTATAGTTTTTATTCTTAAATGCAAGCGTTACAAATAATCCCACATCAGATGTAAATAACTTATATCGACCTGCATCTTTTTCTAATGACATTCCTATGCCCGGATTATTTGCATGATATGCGATATTTACCGTGTAAGAATTAAGTATATCCAGCACCAACAGGCGAACTTGTTCTGCACGTATGCCATCCCTGGCATTTGCTAACACATATCTGGATGCATTTCCACTAAGACTTGCTGGAATCGCATCATATATATCTCCTGCAAGACCAGTTCCGTCTATCTTGATAAAATCTTCTTCATATAAGTCTATAATTTCTCGCTTTGCCTCATCAACCACCTGTAGATTATTATGCTCCAAATATGTTTCTACCGCCTGTGGCATTCCGCCAACAAGCATATACAATCTAAAAATACGCATTAGATTTCTATGCATAGTATTTCCTGCAGCCTTTTTATTTTTTAACAGCATTTTAATTGTATCTGCTGTGATTTCATCACCGATAGCCCATAAGAACTCTTCGAAATCCATCGGATACATAGATATCTTATGTTCCTCACTAGGAATCAATATATCCTTCGTATTCTTTTTTATGGACAACAGCGAACCCGTTTCAATATACTTATATCTTCCGTCAGCAACAAGGTACTTGATTGCCTGTCTAGCCTTTGGCAACAATTGAACCTCATCAAATATAATTACAGACTCATTCTCATATAATCTGACTCCGGTTAACTGCTGTAATTGCAGAAAGAAAAAGTCCAAGTTATACGTATCATCAAATAATTCTATAATCGCTTTACTTGTATGTGCAAAATCAATCAAAATATATGATTTAAATTCCTTCTTAGCAAATTCCTCCGCTATCGTTGACTTCCCAACTCGTCTGGCTCCCTTTATCAGAAGTGCATATTTATCACTTCTTTTTTCTTTCCACTCAAGTATCTCATCATATATTTTTCTTTTAAACACTGTTTTAGCCATATAAAATCACCTCTCTGAGCATAGTATAACGCAAATCCCCATTCATGTAAAGCCAATTTCTACGCAAATCCCCGTTCGTTTATTGCCAATTTCTACACAAATCCCCGTTCAGCACACATTTATCCCATCAATCTCATCCTCTAATTCTTTGAGGCATTTCAAAATCTTATTCTTGCCACAGCCGGTATCAGCCATAATATCTGCTACGCTATAGTGTATGTAGGTTTTACCATCTTCATCCAGCCACCCATTTTTTATGGACAGGCTGACGCGGTCTATCATCATACCATAGATTGCCTTTGCCTCAAATGAGATACCGCGAAAATATTCTCCCGTGTACAAAGCCTTTGGCACACGATAAAACCGCGACATTTCTACATCCTGTCCTCAAAAATAATTGGTCGTTACAATTTCCTTCAATTCGAATTTCTGTTATGAAGTGACCTTTGTCAAGTGTAAATTGCAAAAATCACCACAAACTTTTCCTTTCATTAAATTTTAACACTGGGTACAGAGGCAGAGCCTCAGTTCTAACAGTCCCTGGTCTTGGCCACTCTGTTATACGTGGATTGGTTACCAACAGGTCAATGGTACGCCGTGAATCTTGCCGTCTCCTAGCACGAATCAAAATATATAAATATAATGCCAACTCTCTAGCTATTGCTGTAGTAGCTATATTTCTGTTAATTCCTTTGCTTAACGTCATCTTATAGAAACGTCTTCGTAACCTTTCGTTAGCCTTATCCGCATATGCTATTACTTCTGTGTTGCATCCTCGCTGTCTTTGTTTTAATGCTATTGATTTATGACCAATATTTCCTCTTGTATAACTTTGGGTTGCTTCTATCATTAAGCGTCTTAAATGACTATTTCCTGCTTTTGTGATACTATATCTATTTCTATCATCACCACTTGAATCTTCTCTTGGGACTAATCCCAGAAATCCTGCAAATTTCGGTGCCTTTTCAAATCTGTTAAAATCACCTATCTCAACAACCATTGATAAAGCTGTATGTGTTTTTATTCCTAAGAAGCATCCCATGTTTTGAACTTTTTCTTTATATTTCTCTCCAGACGCAAGTTCTTCAATCCTATTATCCAAACGCTCTATCTTTTCTACAAGATATTCATAAGTCACAAGATATTCAGAAAGAGTTTCATTATCTAATTTCTTTAATTCAAGAGACTTGAGCCATTTCATATGTGCCATAGTCCAGTATGTTTTTCCACCTTCAAATTTCTTGCCTTGACGAAGTACAAAGGCAAGAATCTGTTGTTTAATCTTCTTTAACATAAGCTTCTGATCATCCCTCATACGAATATATTCCTTAACAGAATTATCTTCATCATCCGGAACATATACCTCGCTATAAGTACGAAACGCTAAACATCTTGCTATGTTAGCAGAATCTCGTTTATCAGTCTTTATACGATTTGTATTTGTAATAGCCATGGTTGTTGGAGCTAATATTTTACATTCTACTGCATGTTCTCTAAGCTGGTGATAAAGCGAATACCCTAAACATCCTGCTTCATATCCACAAACGAAACTCGCATCTTCTCCATACACCTTTCTCATTGATTCTATATATTTTAGAATCAACTTGTAATCCGAAGGTATCGTCTGTTTATACTCAACCTTATCAGTATCATAACAATACCGGTTACCTTTATACAAAACGATGTTGTCTTTTCTGACCTGATAGGATATACTTTCCTTCTCAGTAGCTGCAAAGCTATATGTTGGAACCGGTATGAGGTATTCTTTTTCGAGGGCGAATACTTCTGCCGGTATTTTTTTGGTGGTGCCATGT
>JAZUQL010000095.1:0-3022 GCA_045605685.1 Lachnospiraceae bacterium | reverse complement strand
TGTAGCTTAGAAAGGAAACATCAAATATCCTATCTATACTACCATAAAACCTTGCAATTATCAACGATTTATGTTGCGTTCCACCGATTATAAAATGCGATTCAGGAGCCACGTATCAAGCCTTTGTTTGTGTGCATAGAGACGATTTCCAATGCGTACTGTAAACTTGATTCTCGGGTCTGCTAGGAGCCCTCGCGCCTTAGTCTGACCGATACCTAAGTACTCGCACATTTCCCTTACATTTAGTAGCGCTTTATCTTTTGTTTCATTCGTCTTCATTTGTTGTCCTTGCATAAAAATATCTCTCCTTTCTTTGCTTTTCATTTAGTACTTAGGGTTCGAAAAAGCTAATTGCAAAAAATGGACTATGTTTTTAAAAAAATTTATATTTTTTAAAATTCCAAACGTTCAAACCAGTTTGTTCTGACAAATTCCTATGTCATTTGCGTTAGCGTAGTTACCCTACAACCCGTGGTGTAAACCTTTGGTCCCGACGAATGTGCTGATAGGCAAATAAGAAAAGGCTTTGATTCCTACTCAAATAGAAACCAAAGCCTATCGCTTGTAAATAGCCTAGCACATTCGTACCTGCAGTACTCGTACTAATTCTTCTTTATAGAATACTTCTCTCTAAATGCTTCGTAATCTGCTTTCGCAATTTTATACTGCTCCCCAACTTCTTCCTCGCTCATAGAATACTCTGATTCCTGTGCATCTCCTCGCAATGCATCAGAAATAATCCTTCTTAGGTATTCTTTCTGTTCATAATTTGCCATAACAAGTGAATCTCTCACATACATTGGATTATTTCTAAGCAATGCTACTTGGAAATCAATTCCTTTTCCCTTTAGATAATGCCATAAAAATGTGATACAAGTTCTTGTGTTTCCTTCTCTGAAAGGATGGATACTCCATAATGCCAACAAGAAATCAGAAACTACATCTCCTTTTGAGGAAGTCTTCTTCCAGTCAATGTTTGCATATTCTTCCAACAATTTTTCCAAACGTTGCTCAATCTCATGGTAATCTGCATACTCTGCAGAACCGCCTGACAAAACTCGTTCACTCTTGTACAAATTCTCTTTTCGAAATGTTCCTGCCCATTCATAAATATCCCCAAACAGATACTTATGAATGTTTACTAAATGATCTACATCATAGGTATAACCAATTCTTGTAGGTTTCACATCTAAGCCTAACAATTTCGCAAACACCTTCTGGATTTCAAATTTCTCCAACATTTCTTTATCACGAATATTATATTTATTGATAAGAACATCACTTTCTGGATAACAATTTCTTCCACCACCCATATACTACGCTCCTAAATACTCAAATCTGTCAATTCTAGTTTCCATTTCTTCCAAAGATATTTTGCCAAAGATATAGGAATCCAAAACTTCCATAAACAATTCATCTGGACCATTAGTAGCACTTAACATAATAGCCATAGCATTTTCAACGCTCTTTCTTCTTGCTTCACATGCCTCAAGATAACTCTGGCTAATAAGCATTCCTTTGTATTGTAAAATCATTCTTATCATATTGATTACATATGCCGGAGGATTTCTTCTTTCCTGTTCCCAATCCTTTAAAGTTGAAACTGGTATATCAAACATTTTTGCAAATTTGCTTTGACTTAATCCTGTTTGTAAACGTAATTCTTTTACTTCCACTTTGATTACCTCCTGTTATTTCTATACATATATAGTATACGGCATTGCCTACCATTATGCAAGGTGTTTTAAAAACATAAAACCCATGCACTTGCATTCGCTAGCACACGGGCCCTTCCATTTCTTATTCTCTATTTCTCTTTCCTATTTTTCACTTTCCAATACTGATATGCAAACTTAACAAATATAGATAAATACAATACAAATAACACCACAAACACAATAAACAAAGAGTGTCCCATTTCGCTAGTATTATGACTTTGTATAAACAACTGTGGCATAATACAGCAACAGAAAATCACAATTAATGGTATCATTCTGCCTTTATAAACTCTTTCTATCATCTCTATTTTAGATTCATCATCACAGAATATTCCTTCGTCTTCGACCATCTCATTTGCTGGCTTTCTAAAATAAGCATATCCCATCATATCTGTTACATATTCCCAACCACAATCACGGAACATCTGAATATACTCACTGATATGATCCATTCCCTCCTGATTATAATCTAATTGATAGATAACATCTTCTGGCTCACACTGCACAAATTTATAAAAGACTGGTGATGTTGCCTTAATTAACTTCCAACCATTTTTATGTTGTTCTCTCAACCATTTCTCTTCCTTTTCCCACTCTGGAATTGTAAACCATCCAAACTTCGTTTTCTGTTTAGCCATAATTACACCTCCTGTAATGTTTGATACAAACGCTTAATTCTCTTCTTTTCCAACTCTAACACATCTGTACCTAACTCTGTAATAACATAGATTTTTCTTTTATCTTCTTCCCTAACAAATCTAATAATTCCATCTTTTTCCATCTTTGATAGACTTCCATACATCGTCCCTGGGCTTAATCGAATCTCCCCTTGTGTCAGTTCTTCAACTTTTTGCACGATACTGTAACCATGCATTTCTTCCTGAAGACATAACAATATGTAAAACCCTGTTTCTGTCATAGGAACATATACTTTTTTAATATGAGCATCCATTTTGACACCTCCTAACAAATAAACTCTGCACCACACCATCTCACTACGATATATCGCACTTCGATATAATCACTATATCGCAGTACGATATAGTTGTCAACTATTTTTATTTTAATAAAAAAACCCATGCACTTACCTCCGCAAGCACATGGGGTTCCATTCATTTCCTATTCCGATATTTGACGTCTCCGTCCCCAAATCAGCTACAATCTACTACACCATTTTGATGTGAAATCACACCAATTTGCAATAAAATACGATACCTTTGCATTTTCACCCAAAGTCCGCACCCCCCTGAAAACACTGACGTTTCAGGCATTTTTGGAAGTCTTAAAAAGAAGCAAGCATTAAT
>JAZUQL010000094.1:0-13268 GCA_045605685.1 Lachnospiraceae bacterium | reverse complement strand
GATTCTGCCTCTAATCGGTCCCAGATTCCCGGTGTTACCGGACTTAAGAATAAGTCCACTTCAATTCCTTCTGCCAACAGATAATTGATTAATTTTTCAAATACCTCTTTTCCGTACTGACTCATATGTCGGTCATACATGAACTGTTTTTCTATATTATAGGTTTGAATCGCATTCTGAATATACTCTAAATTATTTTCCTGATAACTCTTTGCATATATCCAACTGCCGTCGGATGCATAGCATGGCTCTGCACCATCATAATCATCCGTCACTACACCCCAGCGTTCGTTATTCATCACATAGGTTTCATTCATTGCAATCTGCTCAAGAGACGCTTGAAAGTATGTAATGGAAAATGCCTGCTCCACTTGTTTGGATAACGGATTGGTATTCACTGTGGGTACCTGCGGGTTCTCATTCTCTAATACCGCTAACATATAATCTGCATATTCCTTCAGGTCATCATGCTGACCGCTGACACCATATATATTTTCATCGAAGAAATAAGAATCCAGACATAAGATGACTCTTTCCGGCTTCTTACCGTAGATTTCCATCATTCCGAATTGTGCCATTATATCGTATAAATCCGCTCCCGGAACTCCAAGGTTAATAAAACTCTCCGTTCCCACCACCTCTTTGTTCACGCACATGATTAGACTTGGTCCGATTGCCACACATTCTACCTCTTCCGGCATAACTTGAATCATATTATGTCTTACTTCTCGCTCATTTCCATTCCAGGTCTCGCTGTAAATTGTATTCCCGTCCATAATCGATTCCGCCATCTGATTACTTTCGTCATGAAAGATATTCGCCGGGTCCTGGTAAATATTCGTGGCAACCAATATGCACACTAATGGTACAAATGCAAGGAGGCGGAACCATTTACATGTTTCAGTTTTCATTTTTTCCACACTCCTTTCTTAAAATTGAAAATAAATAAACGCAGAAGAACCTACCATTCCGTGGAATAAAATCACGAGAATCTCTATGTAAATAATTGCTACTTTGATAAAGAAATTCTGCTCGTCTATTTTTTTGAAAATCGTTGTTCCTTTCTCTATACATAGGTCTGAAAGGTATAACAAAACAACTCCCAACGTCATAAGCAGGATATCCACTGTGCTCAATCCAAATGTTGCCAATGCCGTCGTCATCGGAGTATAACTCCATATGTGTGTAAACATGTGTTTAAAAATATCCACCGCTATGTTGGTACCATTTGAACATGCTACCACCCAACAGATACAGATTAACAAAAGTGTCCGGATTCGACGGAACCATTTCCAACTCTCACACTCTGTATTTATTTTGAAGCCTTTTACCAATTTTGCAAATAACGGCTGACAAAAATCACTTAAGAGAAGTAATACACATGGAATACCGGCAGACGCGATAAAGTAATACCCGGTTGCACCGTGCCAGATTCCGATTAGAATCCAAAGCAAAAGCATGGATAAGTAGAATGGTATCTTTTTGCCTGCTTTTTTGCCGAATTTTTTCTTCGCTTTTTTTCCAATGGTCTGCAATGCTTTTGACTTTTGAACCGGATACATCAGATAATCTTTGAACCATGTTCCAAGCGTAATATGCCATCTTTGCCAAAACTCCTGTATCGATTGGGAAAAGAATGGCGCTCTAAAGTTCTCCGGCAATTTGATTCCAAATAATTCAGAAGCACCCATAATGATATCCATACATCCGGAAAAATCCGTATATAATTGGATCGCATAACACAATGTCGCACCTGCAATTCCAATCATACTATAAGAATGATAATCACCATATACGGTTGCAACAACGATTCCAAATCGTTCCGAGATAACCAATTTCTTGAAATATCCCCATATCATGCGCCGAATGCCATTTGTCACATTCGAATAATCTAATTTGGTACGTTCTTTGAATTGTGGTGCCATCTCCCCATAACGGGTAAACGGGCCGGATATCAACTGCGGGAAATAAAAAATAAACAATCCGACATTTACAATATTCCGTTCCGCACGGTAAGACTCCCAATATACATCGATCAGATATCCGATTGCAGATAAGGCATAATAGGAAATCCCAATGACTGCTGCAAATTGAAACCATGAGAAATCCGATGACATATGAAACAGTGCACTTAAATTGGTCAAAAGGTTATATGCGTATTTCAAGACAAATAACGCTCCCACCAGACCTGTCACACATGTCGCCAATATCAAGCCTTTCACTTTTCCACTTGCCTTTTCTATCAGCAGTCCGCCTCCATAGGTAAGCAAAATCATATAAGCTATCAGGATACACATCTTTGGTATGCCATATGAAGAGATACTAATATAAAAGAAGAGACTCGCCGCCAGAAGAATATACTTTTGTGCCGGACGAATCGTATAATACAAAATAAATGTTATGAATAAAAACACGAAAAAACTAAACGTCGTTAGACTCATGGAACCGAGCCCTCCATTTCAAAATTCTTATAGCATAATCATAGGATAATACTAGCACTAGTATTATCCTATCACATGCATTCACTTATTGATTTGTCACTATTCGCCCAACTCCAAAATAATGTCAACCATCTCTCCAACATTTTTCATAGTTACAACTTTATTCATTGGAATTTTAAAATTAAACTCTTCCTCAACACCAACAATCAAATTGATGTGTTCAAAAGAATCCCATCCATCCACATCATCTGCTACCGTATCATCATTCAACTCAATGGATTCATCATCCAATACGTCTCTAAATACCATGTTTAATCTTTCATATACTTCTTCTCTGCTCATTTTAACAGCCTCCTTAACGTTATTTATTTCATCACTAGAACTTTCATTTTTGCTCTAGAAACAGACTTATTATCTTGGTTTTTTATAATGACTTTCAGTTGTATCAACTTAAGTGCTTCATCTTTATAGGTTACTTCGCCCTCTACCGTTAACACATCACCTACGAATACAGGCTTTAAAAAAGAAATTTCTTCAAAACTGTGTATCAGGCTATATTTCCCCGGAAGGTACATTCCCGCAATCGTAGAATACAAAGATGCGGTTAACATCCCAAATGCCGCATGGGATGGTATTTTTCCATTGCTGACCTCTTTGGCAAATGCATCCTCTTTGTGCAACGGATTTTCATCTCCGGAAATCAAACGGAAGCCATCTTCCATCTCTTTTGTTATTTCCTTCTGAAACGACGCTTTTGTACCAACTTCTATAGAAGAAATTGTATATTCGTTCACGACAATTCCCCCTTTATCTTTTCATAAATACTTTGGGCATCTAATCCGTTTGCTTTCCGTACTGCCACATGCGTGCCATACCCGGTTGCAAATACATCATTAATTCCAATCGGAATCACACGTGCACCGACTCCATGATACGCAATCGCTTCTGCTACCAGACTTCCCAAACCTCCGTATATATTATGTTCCTCCACCGTAAATATGGTCTGGATGTCTTTTGCCGTTTGCAGTACATCTTCTGTACAAAACGGCTTTATGGTTACTACGTTTATTAATTTTACATGGATGCCGTCTTCCTCTAACATCTGTGCTGCTTTATCCGCCTCTTCCAGGATGCTTCCTGTAACGTAGATTGCAATATCAGACCCTTGGCGAAGCACATCGCATCTGTCAAAATCTAATGTGTAATCCTCTGCAAAAAATTCTGCCTCGTGATTCATTCCAATCTTGATATATACCGGTCCTTCATGCTCATAGGCAGCCTGTACACTGGCAACTACCTGATTCGGTGTGGACGGAGACAAAATCATAAGATTTGGAATTGCACGTAGAACGGCGATATCCTCTGTCGTGTGATGTGTCGGTCCAAGAGAACTCCAAGACAGACCGCTTCCCATTCCTACAATCTTAACATTCAAATTCTGAAAACATACGTCATCACGGATAAATTCCATGGAACGATATGCCAAAAAAGCACCTGCCGTAAATACAAACGGTTTCTTCCCCACTGTGGCCATTCCTGCTGCCGCAGCTACCATATTCTCTTCCGCAATTCCGAAATTATATATCTGATCCGGAAAATTTCTGCGAAACATCTCGTCATATCCGGTACCACTATCCGCAAGCAGATGAAGTACGTCATGATCCTTTTGTGCCAGTTCCATTAATTTCCCAATATATGAACTATTCATAGACTACTCCAATTCTGAATCGCTGATTCCCAGCTCTTCTTTAAATACTTTTAACTCTTTGCGTCCCGGCAGTTTAAAGTGCCAGTTTGGGTTATTCTCCATAATGGAAATTCCCTTTCCTTTTATTGTGTGTGCAACAATAAAGGTTGGTTTCCCCTCTATCGCAGGCTCCGTCGCAACCCGGGCAAATGCTTCCATATCGTGTCCGTCTACTTCTTTGACGTTCCATCCAAAACTCTCTAGCTTTTCCACCCATCGTGTTTCACCCATGGTTTTTTCTACAAAATCCATTTTCTGGATATCATTACAATCAAGGATTGCAACCAAATTGTCCAATCCAAAGGCTCGCGCCGATAAAATTGCTTCCCACACGGTTCCTTCCTGACATTCACCGTCTCCTAACATAACATAGACCTTAGCCGGAGATTGGTTCATCTTAAGTGCCATTGCAATTCCCAATCCCATCGATAAACCATGACCCAAAGATCCGGTTGTCGCTTCGACCCATTCGCAGTCTCTCATACATGGTTCTCCGCCAATCAGGGATGGCTGCTGCAGATAGGAAGTATAGACTTCGTCCTCTATTAATCCGGCCTCATTCATAACTTTATATAACGCCAGTCCTGCATGACCTTTACTTAATATGAAACGGTCTCTGTCTTCCCATTTTGGATTGTTTGCATCATATCTCAAAAGTTTCTTCACATAAAATGCATAAAGCATCTCCAAACTGGAATAGCAGGAAGCCAAATGTGCCATGCCACCTTTGTAACCTGTTATAAATATTTGCTTTCTAAGTTCTAATAATGCTTGTTCTTCGTTCTTTGTATTAGCCAAATTCAACCACCTCGTCCGAATCGATTCCTATGCCTCCGCAATATGGAACCGTATCTATTCTTTTCATCTCTTCCTCAGATAATTCAAAATCAAAAATGTCGATATTTTCGTATAAGCGCTTCGGGTTTGAAGTCTTTGGAATGGATATGACTCCTTTTTGTAATTCCCAACGCAGACAAACCTGCGAGACACTTTTTCCCTTTTGAAATGCGATTTCTTTTAATAATGCATTCTCCAGTATTTGACCATTTCCAAGCGGGCTGCTTGCCTCTACCTGAATTCCCTTCTCATTACAGTAAGCAAGTATCTCCGCCTGATTCATACCCGGATGCATCTCTATCTGGTTTAAAAACGGCATAACGGATGCGGTTTTACTCAATTCCTCCAGATGATGCACTTTAAAGTTGCATACCCCGATTGCCTTTACAAGTCCTTCCTGATATAAAACTTCCATTCCCCTCCAAGTATCCGCGTTAATCTCACGCCAATCAGAATGCACCTTCATGGATGCCGGCCAGTGAATGAGATAAATGTCAAAATAATCTGTTTTTAATTTTTTAAGCGAACGCTTACAGGCATCCTGAACCGCTTCGTATCCTCTACTCGTATTCCACACTTTATCCGATATCACAAGTTCTTCTCTCTTGATTCCCGCCTCCGCTATCGCTTTTGCAACGGCGATTTCGTTGCTATATGCTGCCGCAGTATCTATGAGACGATATCCTGCCTGATATGCATTTTGTACGACTTCTTTCATCACTTGTCTATCTGTGATTTGCCAGGTTCCAAGCCCTACTTTGGGAATTGCAATCCCATTTCGCAATTGTAATTCTTCCATGTCCTCTAATTCACGGCAATAACATGCTGTTTCTTCTTGTAATCATCCGGTATGACAAACTCCCAAACCGTATTGCCTTCTCCATCTTCCTTTATCTTTGTAAATCCCTGCAAAGAATAGAATTCTTTTACCATCGCATTCTTTGCCGTCGGATAGTAATATCCGATTATGCGCTTTATTCCTGCTGCTTTTGCTTTCTCTACGAGTTCATCCATCATGGCAAATTCCATGTCTCGTTTGAGAACTCTACAGCTCATCAGCCATAATTCTATATGTAACTTCGTAAGATCGCTTTCATCTACCCGTCCAATCACAATACTTACAACACCATTGTCTCCAAATTTATCTCCAAGTTTACCATATAAAGTGATATATTGCTGATCCTCTGCCACTGCCTCGATATCTGTCTGAGAATACCGCTTTGTGGTGAGGTTAAACTGATTACTCTTATTGGTAAGCTGTGCAATTCGAGACATATACATCGGGATAAATCCGCCAATCTCTCCCTTCATCTCCAATGACTTCAGATAATCCTCGTAATTAGCAAAGGATGCCTGCAACTTGCTTCTCTGTGCATTCTTCTGATACATTTCGTTTCGTTTTAAATCATCCTGTGATAAAGATGTCACCTCAAAAAAACCTGACTTGTCAATGGTTTGTATATAATGTTCAACACCCTCAATCTGGGGTATCGCTACTCCCGGAACCTGAGCTTCTATGATTGCCCTCTCTGCCGGATTGTCATCAACAAAAACAAAACTCTCCGGAAGGAGTGTCATCTCCTGCGCTGTCTCCGTTAAGTTGATACTTTTCGGGTTCCAATTTGCTTTGATGGTAACAAAATCATCCTTATGAAGTACGCTATCCGGTCGTTCCAGGCCTGCAAGTGCATTCGCCTCTTCATTCTTCGAATTAACCGTCAAAAGAATGCCTAACTGCTTGTGTAATTTGATATATTCCTGAAATTCGCTATAGGTCTGTGCAAGTGAGGTCTCTTGTCCGATTTCAATATTTTCCGGGCCATCATCTCCTACAATCCCGCCCCACAGCGTATTATCCAAATCCAGATTCAATGCCTTTTTATTCTTTCCGTAAATGGATTTGATTATATTTGCGATATTAAATGACAGATACGGGATTGCAGGCACTGCCACGGCATACTTATACATATGCCAATAATATGGGTCGGACCACTTATCTAACCCATAAGACGCTGAGATATAATTCACATCGCAGATAAAGAAATTATCATGCTGCTGTGCATATTCATAAAATGCACAGTTTATCATGGTTACAAAGTTCACTCTTCCATGTATATCACTGGCATCTTTATTCCCCATCAGACGAAAGAACGGATATTCAAAGTTATTCTGGATAATCGGACAACGGTATTTCTCGCTTAATGTGTCCCATAATCCATAAAACTTATTGATAACAGCTTCCTTTTTTTCATTTACCGTAGCCACATCCTCTGATGGCATCGGAAAGTCCGTAATATTACGGATGCATGTACACACATAGATTACATCCGGTTCAAATGCTTCCAACTCCGGATTCGGGAACATGCCATCTTCATAATATTGATTGTATTCAGATTCATAGAAGGACGGTTTGATTCCATAATGCAACAGAAAAAGTTCCAGGATTGTCTTGATATTCTCTGTTGTTTCTCCGCCTAAGATTGCAATCTTCTTCTCGATATAATTCTTAGTTGTATCTTCCAGCAGCTGTCTCTTTAGGCTCTTTTTGCGTTTAATCAACAACTCCGGTTCAAACGGATATTCCAGTTCCTTCATACTTGCTTTCATCCTTCCTCTTTCAAAAAAAAGCAGACCGTGTTGTCTGCTCATCAATTCGTACTATACCCAAAAACAGATATAAGCACACACGCTTGAATAGTATCATATATCCCTTGTTTTTTCAAGATATAGCTTCTTTTTCGCCACCATTCCAATAATTTACTGTGTCTTAGTTTGTTGTATGTTATAATGAGCAAAAATGTGATAAAGGACACTTGTATATGAAAAATATTTCCAATCCTATCAAAAACAGCCTGATTACGGTATCTCTACTGGGTTTCTCATTTGCCGTCAGTTTGCTGTTTCAATATATTTTTGAAGTACAGGAACATATTACTACCGTTTTTGTATTTGCCGTGTTTCTGATCTCATTCTTTACAAAAGGATATATCTACGGCATTCTGGGGGCGTTTATCGGTACCATTGCAGTCAACTATGCCTTTACATTCCCATATTTTGTATTGAATTTCACAATCCCGGTCAATCTTATTTCCGGTATTGTTATGATTGTCATATCGATTCTGACAAGTGCTTTGACCACACAATTGAAATTCCATGAGGCAACTAAGGCAGAGATGGAGCGAGAGCGGATGCGTTCGAATCTATTACGTGCCATTTCCCATGATTTGCGTACCCCATTAACTACCATCTACGCATCCAGCACAACACTAATCGAAAACAAAACCACTATGTCGGATGCACAGAAGGAAAAGATTGTCGTAGGAATTAAAGAAGATTCGGAATGGCTTGTTCGCATGGTTGAGAACCTGCTTTCCGTTACCCGTATTGATAGCGGACAGGTTAAGATTATAAAAACTCCAACCGTGCTGGAGGAATTAATTGACTCCGTCGTTCTCAAATTTAAAAAGAGATACCCCACACAGAAAGTTGAAATTGAAATCCCGGAAGAATTAATTATAATTCCAATGGATGCAATCCTAATCGAACAGGTTATTATAAATATACTGGAAAATGCAGCACAACACGCAACCGATATGACTCGTCTGACCCTGCGTGTATTTATCCTTGACAAACGTGCTATATTTGAAATCAAAGATAACGGGTGTGGCATCGATCCGAACCGACTAAATACTATCTTTACCGGATATTACACGTCAAGTGACGAACCAGCTGACAGCCACCGAAAAAATGCAGGAATCGGGTTGTCCGTTTGTGCAACCATTATCAAAGCCCACGGTGGGGATATCAAAGCCGAAAATATAAAGACAGGAGGTGCAGTCTTCCGCTTCACATTGGATGTGGAAGAAGAAGAACGTGATACAGAACAAATATAAAATACTCATTGTAGAGGACGACACAAATATTCGTACGCTCCTATCTGCCATATTGGAATCCTCAGATTATCAGGTACTCCTTGCAGAGTCTTGTTCCATGGCAAAAAGCATCTATTCCTCCCATGTACCGGATTTAATCATTCTTGATTTGGGACTTCCGGATATGGACGGAATGAATTTATTAGAATATGTCCGTAAGGAATCGTTAACCCCAATTATCGTTCTATCCGCCCGTTCGGATGAAAAAGATAAAGTAGCCGCGCTGGATAGAGGCGCCAACGACTATGTAACCAAACCGTTCGGTTCTGCCGAACTACTCGCCAGAGTCCGAAGTGCCCTTCGTAATAACCGGTTTGGTTCTTCCGTTGGTCGTCTTCCGAATGGCATATTTCGAATGAAGGGCTTAGAAATCCTCTACGACGCCCGTCAGGTATTTATCCAGAATAAAGAAATCAAACTTACTCAAACAGAATATAACATTGTCGCTTTTCTTTCCAACAATTGCGGCAAAATGATGACCTATGCCGCTATCATCAAAGCCATTTGGGGTGAAACCGCCCATGAATCCAGTATCAAAAAACTGCAGGTCAACATGGCAAATATCCGTCGGAAATTCGGTGCTCAGCCGGGAGAAGTGAACTATATCATCAATGAACTCGGTGTCGGATATCGGATGAATGGAGAACGGGAATAAAACTCTAATCTTTACCCGCTCTTAACCGGCAAGATGTTATACTCGTATAGAATGGGCTAATTTGGCGTTTGTTATTACTATAATATTGTAAGCGACCATAATCACAATAAATTAGAAATACGATATCCCAAATACAATTCAAACGGGAATCAAAAGGAGATTTTATGTTATCAACGGAAGAAATTATGCAATTAATTCAAAGCCTTATCTGGCTACTCGCAGGTGTCGGTGTCTTCATCGTCGGAATGAATTTTATGGGCGATGCACTGGAAAAGAGCGCTGGAAGCGGCATGAAACGATTACTTGAAAAGATTAGTAACAACCGTTTTTCCGGTGTCGGTATCGGTGCCGGTGTAACCGCAATTATTCAAAGTTCGTCTGCCACTTCTGTTATGGTCATCGGATTAGTGAACGCCGGCGTTATGACCCTGACACAAGCCACTCCCATTATTATGGGTGCCAATATTGGTACGACCATTACCGGTGTCTTAGTTGCACTGAAAAATGACTATTTTAACATGGCTATGTACCTGCTCGCCTTTGCAGGTGTTATGATGGGATTCGTCCAAAAAGAGAAAGTTAAGATTGCCGGTTGTCTCTGTAGCGGATTGGGACTTATCTTCGTAGGACTTGAAGTTATGAGTAGCGAACAGGCTTTTGGAAACCCTCTTGTTGAAAATATGTTTACAGATATCTTCCAGAGAATCGATTTCCCGCTGCTTCTAATTCTGGTTGGTATTGTCTTTACAGCACTCATCCAAAGTTCATCTGCTGCAACCGGTGTTGTTATCACAATGGTCGGTACGGGTGTACTTCCACTCGGTATGGCATTATTCATTGTTCTCGGAGCAAATATCGGTACTTGCGTAACCGCTCTGCTTGCCTCTGTCGGAGCTAACTCGAACTCGAAACGCGTCGCTCTGATTCATTTTACCTTTAATGTAATTGGAACCGCCCTGTTTACAGCCATAATCTGGCTATTTAGAGAGCCTGTTGTCGACCTGCTCGTTTCCATGTTCCCTGGCGATGATCAAATGTCTCTCCAGATGAGGGTTTCTGCATTCCACGTTATCTTTAACGTAACTACGACCTGTCTGCTTCTACCGTTTGTAAATCATCTGGTGAAGTATTCTTGTACCGTAATCAAAGATAAAAAAGAGGAAACGGAAAACCTTTCTCTTAAATATGTGGATGACAGATTATTGACCATGCCTCTTGTTGCCCTTATGCAGGTAAAAAAAGAAATTGGTTATATGCTCGACCTTGTTGAAGAAAATACCCGTCTTTCATTTGTTTCAATCGATAGCGGTTCGACAGAGCATAGTGAGAAAATCCAACAAAATGAAAGAATTATTAACTTTACCAACAATACCTTAACGCAATTCCTGATTAAGCTCTCTGCCGAAGTAGAAGAAAGCAACGAAAAGGTAATTGGTGCATATTTCCATGTTTTAAACGACTTAGAACGTATCGGCGACCATGCAGAGAACTTCCACGAAATCGGCGTGGAAATGCTTGGCAAAAAGATTTCATTCTCAGAAAAAGCACACGGAGGAATTATGGAAATGCGTAAACGTATCATGCAGATGTTTGCGATTTCCAAAGAAGCTTTTGAGTCTTTGAATAAAGAAGAACTCTCCAAACTGACCGTTCTCGAAGACGATGTAGACGGCATGAAGACGGACCTCATCTCCAGTCATTTTGTCCGCCTTGCCGAAGGCAATTGCAGTGCGGATGTCAGCCCGTACTATTCCTCTTTTGTCCTAGGTCTCGAACGTGTTGCAGACCATCTTGTAAATGTAGGTTTTAGTATTGTGAATCCTACCGGTTCAGAAAAAGTTGATATCTAAGATAAAAACGCGGTGACAGTCATCTGACACCGCGTTTTACTGATTCTTTAGAAATTCCACTGTACAAACATGTCACTAATTACATATCCATAGGATGAATCGCAATTCTCTGTTACATAGAATACTGCCGGCACCCTTACGGAATCATCACATAACTCTACACTGTCGTACATATACACTTCTGCTTTTACAACATAAACTCCATCTACATTGTGAATTGACATCACATCCATCTTAGGACCAATCTCTCCCCATTCTCCATACTGATACTGAATCTGATTGTCTACAACCGATACGCCCAAATCTTCTTGTCCGCTCTGTACGTATTCTTCAACAGAGAATTGAGTTCCATAGAGATTATTCATTGCTTTTGATAAATTCTCATCTGTTAATAAGAAAATTGCATCATACGGATTCGTATTCCATACTTCATCATATTTCTCACATTCGCACGCTGCAATCGGAATTGCCTGCATAGAACCAAGTGTTGTTACATTAATATCATTTTCATTGTAAATCTGTGCTCCAATCCAATTAACGGATTTATCTAACAACATTGGAAGTGTTTCCTCTAACCCTGCCGGAACTGTTTTAATCTCCTTTGCTTCCTCTTGTGCGGTATCCAATACTACGTCTGTTGAAACGATTCCCGGCATGTTCGTAAGTATGCTTTTGCCGGCATCCTCACTAACCCCAATGGTCGGTATTGCATGCACCGAACAAAACATAAGTGTTGCTCCTAATAAAATTGCTGTTCCTACTGCTACTTTTCCCATTTTACTCATCATAATAATTTCCTCTCTTTATTCGAATTTGTTTTTGTTTTATTTGATAAGCCAAGTTTACTCCCTATTCCAAGAGGCTACAAGAAATTCGCGAAGATTTAATATTATTTAAAAAAACTGAAACAGGATGTAATAAGTTGGTAATATTCTGCCTGCATTTTGCTGTTGGCAAGTAGCAATTCTATCCTATATCTGATAAAATACATAAAAATATACACAATCCACCCACTCAACCAATGGTATGTGTACTTTATCCGTTAGGCGGTATACGCTATTCTTGAAAGGAGACGATAGAAAATGAATCAAGTTAAGATTGGAAGATTCATTGCGGAATGCCGTAAAAAGAATCATTTCACTCAGGCTCAATTAGCAGAAATGCTAAACATTACGGATCGAGCCGTATCAAAATGGGAAACGGGGAAATCCTTGCCGGATTCCTCCATTATGCTCGAACTTTGCAGTATCCTTAAGATAACTGTTAATGATCTATTAAGTGGGGAGGTTGTTATTATGGAACAATATAACGAAAAATTAGAAACACATTTGCTTGAAATCATAAAAGAAAAGGAACTTGCTGACAAAAGATTATTGTCATTGGAAATTGTAATCGGAGTTTTTTCCAGCCTGCTTCTTTTTGTGGCAATTTTTATTGCCGCCTTTGTTCCAATGGAAGACTGGATGAAAGTTCTATTTATAATCGGAGGCGTCATTCCTTTTGCAATCGGTATGACCTATGCGATTAAAATTGAACAGGTTGCAGGATATTATGAATGTGCAAAATGCCATCATAAATATGTTCCCGCATTCCGCAGTGTCGTATGGTCCATGCATATAAACAGAACACGTTATATGAAATGTCCGAACTGCAGCCAAAAATCCTGGCAAAAAAAAGTTCTGAAGAAGGATTAAAATTAACTGCCAGTGGCCTCCTTGGGGTCACTGGCAGTTCTGGTCTTTACTTCTTTGATATTTCTCGGTCATGCTCATACGTCGCATAATTATTGGCACCATCCTCATCACA
>JAZUQL010000093.1:0-16186 GCA_045605685.1 Lachnospiraceae bacterium | reverse complement strand
GCAAGAATTACAGGGGTCACAACCGGCAAGATTGTAGATTATGGGGTAAAGGATTCTATGAATATGGGAGCAGCAATGGCACCTGCCGCATGCGACCTCATTGCACAACATTTGCAAGATTTCCGTCAGAAACCAAATGACTATGACAGAATTATTACAGGAGATTTAGGAAGCGTAGGACGTGAAATCATGCTGGATTTACTAAAAAAAAGGGGAATTGACATTGTTCACAGGCATGAGGATTGTGGGATGCTAATTTATAATCCTAAGACACAGGGAACAGGTTCCGGCGGTTCCGGCTGTGGCTGCTCGGCAGTAACATTGGTCGCACATTATTTAAGACAAATTCAGGAAGGAAATCTAAAAAGGATATTATTTGTGCCAACCGGTGCATTGTTATCAACAGTAAGTTTTAATGAAGGAAAAAGTGTACCGGGGATTGCACATGGTGTAGTAATCGAGTCTTGCGATAATATGGAAAATAAGGAGGCCAAATAGGATGGATTATGTAAAAGCATTTGTAGTTGGTGGTGCAATTTGTGTGCTGGCACAGATATTAATGGAAAAAACGAAAATGTTACCGGGAAGAATTATGGTACTATTGGTCTGTATGGGTGCTGTGTTAGGTGCATTTCAAATCTATGAACCATTTTTAAAATGGGCACAGGCGGGAGCAAGTGTTCCACTTCTTGGTTTTGGAAATCTGCTCTGGAAGGGCGTTAAAGAGATGGTAGATGAAAAAGGGTTCTTAGGAATTTTTCTTGGCGGATTTAAGAATTGTGCCGCCGGCGTCTGTGCGGCACTGGTTTTTTCCTATATTGCATCTTGGTTTGCACAGTCTAAGATGAAGAAATGAAGTTTGTGTTTTTAGATTGAAAATGATATGATGAAAAAAATCAAAATTTTATGAATAATCCGAAAGTGTTTTCACATACTAAGATTACATTAGAAAAAGGAGAATAAGTATGATGAAAAAATTTCGAATTTTTATGATGAGTTGTGTGATGGCAGTGGCGCTTGCGTCTTTTACAGGATGTAGCTGCGGTAATGAGGATACCAACACAGAAACTCAAGATACTACTGTAGAGAATGATGCAAATGATAAAAATGAAGAAGCAGATGACAATGATAAGAACAAAGACGATAAAAATGATAAAAATGATAAAGACAGTAGTAATATGGGAGACGATATAAAGGACGCGGGTGATGATATGCTTGATGCCGGAGAGAACCTTATTGATGGTGCAGTTGACGGTGTCGAAGATGCTACAAACTCGAATGAAACTCAAAACAAAAACGATAATAATAACTAAAAAATACACGGAACGAAGGTTCCGTGTGCATTACATAAAAGGTAGAAGAATGAAAAAAGATACTTATGTACGTATGATTACGTATTTTAAAGAACGCGAAACATGGATGAGAATACTGGATATGCTGAATAAAGCACTGACTATTTTGGTTTTTGTAACGTATCCGGTGCTGCTGGTATATTTGTTAGTGCAGTCAGATGCAAATATTTGGAGAGCGATTGTGGTCCCATTTTTTGCATTTGTTATTCTTAGTGTGGTTCGCAGAATTATTAACCGAAAACGTCCATACGAGAAGTTTGAAACACCCTCGCTGATTCATAAGAACACATGTGGCAAATCCTTTCCCAGCAGACATGTTTTTAGTTGCTTTTTGATCGCAATGACTGTTTTCATCCTGTCTTCCTGGACGGAATACGGTTGTATTCTGATTTTGTGCGGAGTCATTTTGGCACTGATACGTGTCTTAACAGGTGTTCATTATATCAGCGATGTGATAGCAGGAGCAGCCGCCGGAATCATTGGCTTTGTTTTAATTGATTTTCTTTTCAAAATGTTGGTAGTCCTTACTATTTGACCAATTGCCACCCCAGGTAAATCCATGTGCAATAAATAACTGATAACATAAGTCTCCGGTGTCGATTTTATACGGGAAGGATTGGGTTCTGTCGCAATACGGAGTTGCGTTATTGGGAGCAACATTGGAAGAACCATCCTTATTATAAGTAATATACGGATTGTATAATGGATTAATATCAATTGCCAGTCCATATGAGTGGTTAGACAGACGATTGGTTCCGCTTACCACCCGATAGTTGAAACAGGAGGTATTATTATCCGCCATCGACAGATTGTCATCTGCATGATATTCATCGATTAATCGGATTTTTTCAATCGGATATTGATGTAGAAATAACTCATAGAAAATATCCACGAGATCTTGCGCAATCAAAGTATTGCAGATTAATTCACCCTCGCAAATCTTACCCGTTCCATCATAATGAAGAACATGTACATAGGATAATTCGTCGTATGTGATTTTGGCAGACGAAGCATCAGCCGGATAAGAATATCCGGTTATTTTTTGTTTTATCTCATCGGTTAGTGCAGTGTAATAAAATGATTCTTTTGCATCTTCCATGGTCCACTCCTTATCTGAAATCTCTGATTCTGATTCTGTTGTTGCCGCAGATTGTGTCTCGATTTGGGATGCCTTGGTGTTCGCTTGGGAATTCTTAGGGGCTCCCGGGTCATTCCAACTACAACTGCATAGAAGAATGCAGATAACGATTGCTGGGATAGATATGATTCTTATTCTCATAATATGCCTCGATTCTCTTTTCTATTAATCATTATAAATTGGAATGAGGGAATTCTCAACCTTAAGAATGCTTGCTCAAAGATTTGATGCTATGGTATAGTGGATTTAAAGTATAAAAGTTGGAAGGGCTTTTGAAAGGGGAGAAAGAATGGGAGAAAGAGTAATTATCCCGGAAGAGATTAAACCGTTTGTGAATTCGTTAAAGATGCAGTATGAGCAAGCGGATGCTTTGTTGGAAGATACGAGGGAATATCTTCAGTCGGTAATTGACTCGGATTCGTTTAAGGGAGAGACGGCATCTGGGATGAAGAATCAGTTGACGAATCATTTGTATGTAATAAACGAGTTTCGATATTTTATCCAATCAGGAATACGTGATTGTGATGCGCTATTCAATATGGTTGGATATGAGGAGTTGGTGGAGGCAGATATAGAAGAATCAATTGCCTCGCTAACGAGTCAGAATGAAGAACTCCAGGAATCTATCGATGAACTTGAGGATATGAAGTCAACATTTTGGTATGTTTTATTTTGTGGAGTGGCAAATGCACAATTTCAAATTGCAGCATATCAACGGCAACTAGACAATAATACAGAACTCATTGAATTATTAAATAAGCAATTACATAAGATTGAAGATATCGACACACAAGCAAGGAAACTATTTGATACAAGATGGACGAAAAGATTGGAAATTGCTTTGACAGAATTGGTAGAATCATTTCAGAATACAGATTTTGTTATTTCTCCACTAAAGAGCATAACAGTACTAAGCATATTAAGAGTCAAGGACTCTAGAGGAGAAAGGATCGGTGTAGGGAAAGACTTCATTCAAGTAATTGATGAATATGGAGAAATACATTATGGTGGGAACCAGGGGTGGTTTGCACAACAAAATCCTGATATGAAGAAATCCGGGTGTGGTGTAATAGCTGCAGTGAATACCTATTTGTATTTGACGGATCAGACAACGATTACGAAGGCAGAATATATGGAACTGGTAGAGGAATATTTAAATTCATACAAGCAAGTTCCCGATATTCAGTTTAAATATGGATTGGGTGCGTTTCCAACGGATATGTGTCCATTTATTGAGGAGAACGTGAAAGGATACAGCGGTATTTCGGTAAAGACAACATGGGAACTTGGGAAGAGCACAGAAGAACAATATGATATGATGAAGGAGATGTTACATCAAGGAATTCCGGTAATCTGGGGATTGTATTCCTGCAAAGATGAGATAATGATTTACAAATACAAGGATGGAATGTATATACCTAGGGAACCGTGTGATGGGCATTATGTAACGGTAACCGGAATCTATGAGACAGTGGACGAAGATGGGAATGTAAAACGCATGATAGAGATTTCTTCATGGGGAGCTGTTCTTTATGTTGATTTTGACGAGTATGCGAAGTTCCGAGAAGGAACGGCAGTGGAGGCGGCTGTAGATTATCTTGGAAGTAGTATTATGTCGATAGAAATAAATTAGTGGGGAACTATTTTATGAAGAGAAAAAGACGAGCAAACTATAATCGAATCGTTGCAATGCTACTAATCAGCACGTTATTTCTATCCATGGCCGGATGTATCTTCGATTGGAAAGTCAATTTGAAAAAGGAAAGCAGTTACCAGAAGTGGGTGAAAGCACTAAATCTTGACAATCTGGAATGCATGGAAGTAGATTATTATAAAGAAGAGAAGAATATAATAAAAGTACACTTGGAAGTAAAATCGGATATAGAAGATAATTCATACCTGGTAGAACTGGCAGAATTAATTGATAACCACAATGCGTTTGTGGAAGCAAATCCTGATTATTTCAAGAATGGAACAATCATTGATTTTGGGATTAAAGAGAATGGAATGCAGTATAGTATACATGCGAGATCGAACCTGTATGATACGGGTGGAACAATCGCGTCTTATGATATCAGGATGTTGAAGCGGAAAACCACAGCCCAAATCCAATATCTGTCTATAGATAGCCTTTTTATGTCAGGGTGGCCGTTTACAGATGAAATAGAAATCAATGTTCCTGTGGTATTTGTGGATTTGGGAACACACGAGGATTTCGAGGAAGAATATCGTATGGAATCGTTTGTCTCACTCGAGCAATTGGTTATAAATTATAGAAGAGATGATATCCCGGAGTCGGAACTCATGCAGATAAAAGAACGGTATCCGGATATTGAAGTATATAGTTTGCAATATGGAGAAGATTTGAAAAGAATCGAAAGAGAAGAGGGGCGGATAGAGTGAGAAACTGTGAATCCAAAGATGAGTTACATAAGGCGTATCGATGCGTGGCAGATTATCATAAGGAACAAGAATATTTTGATACGAGAACAAAACTGTTCTATGAGAGCATGCTACAGAAATGGGGAGATAATAATGAGATTAGAAAACGATTAGAGGATAATGTAGAGTCTTTAAAGGATATCAGAAACAAAAGAGTGGATTTGCTCGAAACTATAGATGAATCGTATGCTCGCGAATTATCATATATCGAAGAGGCTGAAGAAGAAGCAAGACAGAGTAAGGAGGAACAGGTATGAGTGCAGATATTTTTGAATGGGATTTTCAGGAAGGTTTACAAGTGAGTTTGGATATTAAAACAAAAGCAGAGAATCTTGTGGTATCGAATGTCGATACATCTTTGAGTTCTGTTTTGAGTGGAGTGGGCAATGCAATTGACCATAATTCTTTGTTTCTATCAATTTTACAGCAATATCGTGAAGTTTTAAAAACTGATGGCGAAAGAATTGGATGGCGAACAAATTATATCTATGAAGGAATGTCGGATTTGTGTACAGATGTATATAATGTTTAATATGAGAGGATTATTTATGAAAAAAAGAAGAACAAACTGTAATCGAATCGTTGCAATGCTACTAATCAGCACGCTATTCTTATCTATGACCGGGTGTATCTTCGATCGGAAAGTCGATTTGAAAAAGGAAAGCAGTTACCAGAAGTGGGTGCAGGAATTAGATCTTAGCAATCTGGAATGCATGGAAGTACAATCCTATAAAGAAGAGAAGAATATAATAGTAGTATACTTAGATATAAAAACGGAAATAGAAGATGATTCCTACATGGCGGAACTGACAGAATTAATTGATAAGCATAATGCGTTTGTGGAAGCGAACCCTGATTACTTCAAGAATGGAACAATCATTGATTTTTGGGTAGGACCACAATGCGGTCTGTCTGGGGTGCGTGTCAGCTCAAATCTGCATGATACAAGAGGAAATAGAATGACTTATGATGTAAGGATGTTGAAGCGGAAAACGACAGCCCAAATTCAGTATTTATGTGTAGATAGCGAATATATGAAAGATTGGCTGATTAATGGTAAAACACAGATTCATATTCCGGTAGTACTTTTGGATATGGAGGAGCAGCATAGTTTCAAGGAAGAATATCGTTTGGAACTATTTTCCACAATAGAGCAACTGGTTGTAAATTATGACCGGGCAAAGCTTCCGGAGTCAGAACTCACGCAGATAAAAGAACGGTATCCGGATATTGAAGTATATAGTTTGCAATACGGAGAAGACTTGAAAAGAATCGAAAAAGAAGAGGAGCGGATCGAGTGAGAAACTCTGAATTCAAAGATGAGTTATATAAGGCGTATCGACGCGTGGTAGATTATCATCAGGAACAAGAATAATTTGATTCGAGAACATGCTACAGCAATATCGCGAAGTTTTAAAAAGTGATGGTGAACTAATTATATCTATGCAGGAATGTCGGATTTGTGTACAGATGTATATAATGTTTAATATGAGAGGATTATTTATGAAGAGAAAAAGAAGAACAAACGGTAATCGAATCGTTGCAATGCTACTAATCAGCACGCTATTTCTATCCATGACCGGATGTATCTTCGATCGGAAAGTCGATTTGAAAAAGGAAAGCAGTTACCAGAAGTGGGTGCAGGAACTAGATCTTAGCAATCTGGAATGTATGGAAGTATTTTCCTATCATGAAGAGAAAAATATGATAGTGATACAATTTGAAATAAAAAGTGAAATAGAAGATGATTCCTACATGGCGGAACTGACAGAATTAATTGATAAGCATAATGCGTTTGTGGAAGCGAACCCTGATTACTTCAAGAATGGAACAATCATTGATTTTCGGGCAGGACCACATTGTGGTCCGATTAGGGTGCGTGCCAGCTCAAATCTGCATGATACAAGAGGAAATAGAATGTCTTATGATGTAAGGATGTTGAAGCGGAAAACGACAGCCCAAATTCAGTATTTAAATGTAGATTGCGAATATATGAAAGATTGGCTGATTAATGGTAAAACACAGATTCATATTCCGGTAGTACTTTTGGATATGGGCAAACATGCGAATTATAGCGAAGAATATAGTATGGAATCATTCGTCTCACTCGAGCAACTGGTTGTAAATTATGACCGGGCAAAGCTTCCGGAGTCAGAACTCATGCAGATAAAAGAACAGTATCCGAATATTGAAGTATATAGTCTGCAGAAAGGGAAAGATTTAAAGAAACATTAAAACAACATGATTAGCGGAATGGATATAGCATGTAAAGTTATATCTGTTTCGCTCATTTTCTTTTTATAAATAAAAGCATTATTGTACATTTTAAGAGAATAATGGTAAAATAAATATTTAGATATATTTGGAGGAATCGGATGAGAAAGAAAAGAAACAATAGAATGAGCCTATTCCTAAAAGGGGCGGCGGTTGTGCTTTTACTTGGGAGTATAGCAGGATGCAAAACGACCCGCCAAAAAAGCATGGAGTCGCATCGTTTATATGGGATTCAATGTTTGGAGAATGGAGACTATGAAGGTGCAATAGAGGCTTTTGATGAAGCATTGGAATTATCGTTGGGAAATATCGGTGAGACAGAACTTGATATTTGTTATTATAAAGCGCGCGCACAATATTTAAATGGAGATATACAAGGCGCGATGGACACATATACATCAATTCTTAATTATAAAGATGAGCCTTCCGCATATTTTTTGCGAGGATGCCTCTATTTTGATTTAGAAGATGTAACAAGTGCAAAGAACGATTGTAAGAAAGCGTATGAGATAGATTCGGATAATTATGAATTGTGTATCGGAATATATAAATTATACGCGACACATAATCTGGAGGAAGAAGGAAAAGACTATTTGCAAAAGGGCCTGGCGATAGAAGGAGACAAGCCGTATGACAAGATGCAAAAAGGCAGAATTTATTTTTTGTTAGAAGAGTATGAAACTGCGATTGTTGAATTGGAAGAAGCATTGGATGCAGGGGAAGAAGAGGCTAATTTTTATTTGGCACAGATTTACCGCGTACAAGGGGAGGAAACTTTGTCAGAACAGTATTTTCAAGCATATATGAACAGTGGCGTTGCTAGTGCGGAGAGTTTGTATGAGTTTGGAAAGATGCAATTGGAAGAACAAGATTATGAGCATGCGGTCGTATATCTCGAGGCGGCAATGGATACCGGTGAAGTATCCAACCAGCAATCTCTTATGAGAAATTTAATGATTGCTTATGAGTATACCGGTAAATTCGAAGAGGCACGCGAATTAATGGAAGAATATGTTGAAAAATATCCATCCGATAAGGATGCGATAAGAGAGTATGAATTTTTAGTAAACAGATAGGATAGCGGATGTCAGAAGTAATAGAATTAAAAGAATTGGAAGAGAGATTACTGCTTGTTGCAGTTAGTGAAGATGAGAAAGATGATACCATAGACTCCTTAGAAGAATTGGCACAATTAGTCGAGACTGCGGGTGCAATATCGGTTGGGACAGTCATTCAAAGTCGCAGCAGCATACACCCGGGAACCTATGTCGGGAGCGGTAAAATCGAAGAGATTCGTAGGATGCTTGAAGAAACAAATGCAACCGGTATTGTATGCGATGATGAACTCTCGCCGGCACAAATCAGGAATCTGGAAGAATTATTAGATACCAAGATTATGGATCGAACCTTAGTAATCCTGGATATTTTTGCGTCCAGAGCATCGACTGGTGAAGGTAAAATACAAGTAGAATTGGCACAACTAAAATATCGTCTGAGCAGACTTGCGGGTTTGGGTCGTTCCATGTCCAGATTGGGAGGTGGAATTGGAACACGTGGTCCGGGAGAGAAGAAACTGGAGATGGATAGACGATTGATTAAGGATAGAATCTCTCAACTAAAAGAGGAATTGGAAGCGGTTTGCAGGCACCGTGATGTGACAAGAGCCAAGCGTCGTAAAAAGAATCTTCCGGTAGTTGCGATTGTAGGGTATACGAATGCAGGGAAATCCACTCTGTTAAATCATTTGACGAATGCAAAGGTATATGAGGAAGACCAATTGTTTGCAACATTGGACCCTACTACGCGTATTTTGGAACTTCCGGGGAAACAGGAGGTCTTGCTTACGGATACGGTCGGATTCATTCGGAAATTACCGCATCACTTAATCGAGGCCTTTAAGAGCACTCTGGAGGAAGCAAAGTATTCGGATTATATCTTTCATGTGGTAGATGCATCCAATCCACAAATGGAGAAGCAGATGCATATTGTGTATCAGACGTTAGAACAGTTGGGAGTCAAAGATAAACCAATCATTACAATCTTTAACAAACAGGATAAACGTACGGAAATAGAGCCGTTGCACGATTTTCGGGCAGACTATACGCATAGTATGTCGGCGGCAAAAGACGAGGGAATAGAAGAACTGAAAGATTTATTGTTACAGATTCTAAGAGATAATAAAATCTATGTGGAATGGGTTATTCCATACCCAAAAGCAGGGATTCTTCAAGAGATACGGATGCAGGGTGAACTGCTGGATGAAGAATATCTGGCAGATGGAATTGCAATAAAAGCTTATATTCCAATGGAGGTTTATGGACGTTATGAGCAAACGGAATAAAGAGAAAAAATTAAAGAAAACGGATGCTTCCCGGAAGAATATTCGTTGGGAACGGTTGGATAATACGGCACATTTATTTCCAAGTATTGCCAGAGAAAGTATGACGAATGTATATCGTGTTAGCGTTACATTATCAGAGGACATAGATAGAGAAAAACTGCAACAGGCATTAGATACGTTGTTGCCGAAGATGGATAGTTTCAATCTAAGGATGCGTTCCGGTGTGTTTTGGAATTATTTCGAAGAAAATGGGAAATCGGCTCCGCGAGTTGTGGAAGAGCATACGTTCCCATGTCAATATATTGCACAGAATAAGAATCACAATTATTTGTTCCGTGTAACTTATTATAAAAACAAAATTAACCTGGAAGTCTTTCATGTTTTGACAGATGGTATGGGTGCCATTCATTTCTTAAGAGAATTAACGTACCAGTATTTGCGTAATGTCCACTCAGAATTGAAACAGGAGAATGGAGACGAATTAAGCAGTGATACTTCGCTCAATCGGGAAGATAGCTTTGTAAAGAATTATACCAGTCGTAAACCAAGTGGTTTTATCCGTAAGAAATCATATCTTATGAAGGCGGAAAAACTCCCAAAAGGGGAACTTGGTGTTATGCATGCCAAAATGCAGATTGAGCAGATTAAAAAGGCAGCAACATCGTATGGAACTTCGATTAATGAATATTTTGTTGCCGTTTTTGTTTGGAGTGTATATAAGGAATGTTTACATATGTGCCCTTCCAAACGGCCGATTCGAGTTGCAGTGCCGGTGAATTTAAGACCCTATTTTAATTCTGTAACAACAAAGAATTTTTTTGTCATGGTGTCTGCTGAATTTTTCCCGACCAAGGAAAGTTATACATTCGAAGAAGTGGCAGAATGTATTCGTGAGAGTTTGCAAAAGCAGATTAACAAAGAACATTTGGGAGATTTGTTTTCTTATAGTGTTTCGAACCAGACCAATGTATTTTTAAGACCGGTTCCGTTATTTTTAAAGAACATTGTTATGAAGGCGGTTTATACCAAATCTGCTTTGGCAAATACAACGACGATAACCAATATTGGAAGAATTGATGTAGAAGAACAGTATCGTAATTATATTGAGAATTTTCATGCATATATTACGGTTTCAAAAGGGCAATCGTTAAAAGGAACCATATGTTCCTTTAATTCGGAATTAGTCTTTACTTTCACAGGGATATTGGAAGATGTTTCCGTGCAGAGATCATTTTTCTGTAAATTGCAGGAAGATGGGATAGATGTGAAGCTAGAAACGAATGGAGTGTATTATGAGTAAATGTAGAAATTGTAAAATAGAAATTCTGGATCAAACAACAAAATGTCCGTTGTGCAAATGTGTTTTGGATGCTACACAAGATACGGAAACGTGTAGCGGACGCATCCGATATCCAAATGCACGTATGGCATATAAAGGTTATCGATTTGCGGTTAATCTGGTATTATTTTTATCAATTGTCACCGCATGCGTGTGTTTGTTTATTAATAGTCAGGTAGAGGTTGCAATCTGGTGGTCTTTTTTGGTTGTAATCGGGTTGGTTTATGTCAATATCGTGCTTCGTATGGCTTTGGTGGGGAAATTAAGCAATATCTATAAGGCAATCGGATGGATTGTGATTGCTGTCATATTTGGTTTTGCAGTAGATTATGTAATTGGTTATCAGGGATGGGCACTTTCCATCGGTGTTCCAATTGGCGTAATTCTTATAGATGTTGGCATATTACTGTTAATGATTATTAACCGCAGAAATTGGCAGAGTTATATGATGGTACAGATTGTTACAATCATAATTAGTGGGATAGGATGTCTTTTGAGCTATTTTAACATATTGTATAGTGGAAATCTGATGGCAGCAGCGTTAGCCTCTTCGGGATTCTTATTCCTAGGAACCTTAATATTGGGCGATCGAAGAGCGAGAACAGAACTAAAGCGGAGATTTCACGTATGAAAAAAAATGAGGTCAGTATCCGGGCAAGATTACTTCGTGAGATTATTTACCACTTGACGAATGATTTTGCGGTCGGAAGGAAGATAAAATCAGGTGAATTGCAGAAAAGAATACAGGAGCAAGACTGGAAGGTTCCGGATTGTTTCTTATTTCAAAAGATAGAACTGGAACGGTTTCCCATGTATTTTCTTTCTTCCAAATTAAATGAAAATAAAAATAAAGTAATCCTTATGTTTCATGGAGGCGGCTATATTGGGCCGGTTCATAATAACCATTTTAACTGTGCGGGTCTTTACAATGAAGTGAGCGGAGGGTGTAGTGTATTGATACCAGACTATCGGGTGGCGCCGGAGAATCCCTATCCGGCAGCACTTGAAGATGCGGTTGCGGCTTATGAATGGCTTTTGGACTATGGATATGAAGCGAAACAGATTATACTGGCAGGAGACTCTGCCGGCGGCGGCTTATGTATGGCTTTATGTCATTACTTAAAGGATCAAGAGAAAATGCTTCCATGTGGACTGATTGCAATGTCTCCATGGACGGATCTTATGGCAAGCGGACCATCGTATGCGGATAATTACCTCAAAGACCCATTATTTGGGAATACCAGGGAGAGTATGATTTATTCTGACGATTATCCGGGGGATAACGATAAGACGAACCCCTACATATCACCATTATATGGAGACTTTAAGGGTTTTCCGCCCATGCTGATACAGGCAGGAGATACAGAAATGCTCTTAAGTGATTCTGTCTTAGTTGCAAAAAAGGCAAAAGAACAGAATGTAAAGGTGCGATTGCACATATATAAAGGCATGTTCCATAATTTTCAGATGGCATTGTTAACGCTTCCGGAATCAAAGCGGGCCTGGGTTGAAATAGGGAAATTCATACAATTCTTACAAAGAAACAAAAAATAACAATATATGGTACCGGATGTAGTGTGAATAAAAGTAGACCACTATATCTGGTATTTTTTTGTTTTTTCTTTTATAAATTGATAATTTTGTTTTTGGAAGTGAAAAGTTCAAATATAATCGGAAACTGCTTATAAATATAGGAATTCATAGGAAGTTTGCACCGAAATATAACCACATAATATAGAATGAAGTGATTGACAAAACCACAATATGTTGTATAATTGGAATACAAGGATACGTGAAGAGAAATTGGAGGTATGAGGGAGAATATGAAAATCATTAAACGTAGTGGTGTGGAAGTCGTTTTTGATGCACAGAAGATAGTTGCAGCGATTAACAAAGCGAATGATTCGGTTATCGATTATGAGAAGCTGTCGGAAGAACAGATTTTACAGATTGCAGAAGATGTAGAGAAAGCATGTGAGAATATGAAACGTTCTCCAAGCGTAGAAGAAATTCAGGATATGGTGGAGAACCAGTTGATGAATCATCGTGCGTTTACAGTTGCGCGTAATTATATAACCTATCGTTATAAAAGAGCTTTGGTTCGTAAATCAAATTCAACGGACGAACAGATATTAAGTCTTTTGGAATGCAATAATGAGGAAGTAAAACAGGAGAATTCCAATAAGAATCCTACGGTAAACAGTGTTCAGAGGGATTATATGGCAGGAGAAGTTAGTAAGGATATTACGAAGCGATTCCTCCTTCCGGAAGATGTTGTAGAAGCACATGAAAAAGGAATCATTCATTTCCATGATGCGGATTATTTTGCACAGCACATGCATAACTGTTGTTTGGTTAACTTAGAAGATATGTTGCTCAATGGAACCGTTATAAGTGAAACCATGATAGACGCACCAAAGAGTTTTTCTACCGCATGCAACATTGCAACGCAGGCAATTGCTCAGATTGCAAGTTCACAGTATGGCGGACAGAGTATATCGCTCGCACATCTTGCACCATTTGTACAGGTGAGCAGAGAGAAGTTCCGCAAACAGGTGCGTAGAGAATTTGAAGAAGTTGGAATTGAAATAGATGAACAAAAGATCAATGAGGTAGCAGAACTTCGAGTAAAAGAAGAAATTAACCGCGGCGTACAGATGATTCAGTATCAGGTTATTACACTGATGACGACAAACGGACAAGCACCGTTTATTACCGTATTTATGTACCTGAACGAAGTAAAAGACCCTCAGACCAAAGCAGACCTTGCCTCTATCATCGAGGAGATGCTATATCAGAGAATTCAAGGAGTTAAGAATGAGAAAGGGGTATATATTACGCCTGCATTCCCGAAACTGATTTATGTTTTGGAAGAAGACAACATTCACGAAGATTCGAAGTATTGGTATTTGACACAATTAGCAGCAAAATGTACTGCCAAGAGAATGGTTCCGGATTACATTTCGGAGAAAAAGATGTTGGAATTAAAAGTAGATAAAAATGGGGAAGGCCATTGCTACACTTGTATGGGATGCCGGAGTTTCTTAACACCATACGTAGACCCGGAAACCGGTAAACCGAAATACTATGGTCGTTTCAATCAGGGTGTTGTAACAATTAACCTGGTCGACGTTGCTTGTTCTTCGGGAAGAGATATGGATAAGTTCTGGGAAATCTTAGAAGAAAGATTAGAACTTTGCTATCGGGCACTTATGGCACGTCACAAGAGACTTTTGGGAACGCCATCCGATGTTGCCCCAATTTTGTGGCAAAATGGTGCGTTAGGACGTTTGAAAAAGGGAGAGCCGATTGATAAACTGTTGTTTGGAGGCTACTCAACCATTTCATTAGGATATGCAGGCCTGTGTGAATGTACTCGTTATATGAAGGGGGTATCTCATACGGATGCACTCCATGGAACACCATTTGCATTGGAAGTGATGAGAAAACTCAATGCTGCTTGTAAGAAATGGAAAGAGAAAGAAAACATTGACTTTAGTCTTTATGGAACACCATTGGAGTCTACAACCTATAAATTTGCCAAAGGTTTACAGAAACGTTTTGGTATAATTCCGGGTGTAACAGATAAGAATTATATTACCAATAGTTATCACGTTCATGTAACGGAAGATATGAATGCGTTTGATAAACTGAAGTTTGAAGCTCAATTCCAGGAATTGTCTCCGGGAGGAGCCATCAGTTATGTAGAGGTTCCAAACATGCAGGATAATTTAGAGGCTGTATTATCTGTAATGCAATATATTTACGATAACATTATGTATGCAGAATTAAACACAAAGAGTGATTATTGCCAAGAATGTGGATATGATGGTGAGATTCGGATTGTAAGTGAGGAAGGATCCGGTAAATTAGTTTGGGAATGCCCGAATTGTGGAAACCGTGATCAGGATAAAATGAGTGTTGCGAGAAGAACATGTGGTTATATTGGAACACAATTCTGGAATCAGGGTAGAACTCAGGAAATACAAGAAAGAGTACTTCATTTGTAAGAGTGAGGAATCAGTATGAATTACGCAGGGATTAAATATTGCGACATTGCCAATGGAACGGGATGTCGCACAGTCCTGTTTGTATCGGGATGTCGAAATCATTGCAAAGGCTGCTTTCAGCCCCACACATGGGATTTTGATTATGGCGAGAAATTTGACGACAAGATACAACAAGAACTTTTGGAATCACTGAAACCGGATTATGTCAGAGGGCTTACTTTATTAGGAGGAGATCCCTTTGAACCGGAGAATCAAAAAGAGTTATTACCCTTTGTTAAAAAAGTAAAGGAACAATATCCCAAGAAAGACATTTGGGCATTTACTGGCTATTTGTATGACAGAGATTTGATACAGGGTGGGAGCAAGTATACGAGCGAAACATCTGAATTATTAGAACTCATCGATGTATTGGTAGACGGACCATTCATAGAAGAACAAAAGGATATTACGTTAAAATTTCGCGGTTCGTCAAATCAAAGAATAATTGACTTGCAAAAATCAAAAAAACATGGCAAAATAATATGTGTTTTTGAATAAAGGTCTATTTAGGAGTGATTATATGAAGAAAAGATTTTCTGGAATTTTAGCAGTACTATGTTATGTCTTGGGAATTTTGGCATCATTTTATATAGGAATCTGGCTTATGTTAATTATGCCGATTCGTACATTAATCAGTGCATATTTGGCAGGCGAATTGGGATGGTTTATTATTGTTACCTGTCTCATTCGAATTCTGTTATCGATTACAATTGCAGGCTTTATTTGGTGTGTAGGATATTACGGATATACACGTTTTGGAAGTAAAGAGAAGAAAGAGTGGGAATTGGAATCAGAAGCAGATGATATGTTGCAAAAGGCCGTTGATAAAATGGCTGAGAAGCAATAGAACGATAGAATGGAATTACGTAAGGCGTACCGTATGGTACGCCTTGTTTTTACTTTATAGGAAAGACCTTGTCACACTAAAGTGTGAAAGCTTTTCCTATAAAGCAAAAACGCTCCGCGTGGATGTGCACTCGCGCGTACAAGGAAGATGTCGCTGTCGCGACCGCGCTCGGCGCAAGAGAAGTCGGATCGTAGCCATGTCGTTCTGTGAGCCAAGGAGGTGGTTTTCCTAATTGTCTTCCTAAGACCGCTTGGCCTCCGACTTCAAGCGGACTCTTGCGCCGAGCGCGGTCGCGACAGCGACATCTTCCTTGTACGCGCGAGTGCGCATCCACGCGGAGCGTTTTTGCTTTATAGGAAAAGCTTTCACACTTTAGTGTGACAAGGTCTTTCCTATAAAGTAAA
>JAZUQL010000092.1:0-4491 GCA_045605685.1 Lachnospiraceae bacterium | reverse complement strand
AGACCTTGTCACACTAAAGTGTGAAAGCTTTTCCTATAAAGCAAAAACGCTCCGCGTGGATGTGCACTCGCGCGTACAAGGAAGATGTCGCTGTCGCGACCGCGCTCGGCGCAAGAGTCCGCTTGCGGACTCTTTGTTCTTTATTTGGATATAGAAAGGATACATCGATATGTTATTTTAATTTTGCAATTGCAGATGGTAAAAAGGGAAATGCCATAAATTGGTCGGAAAAATTACATTTTATTACAAAAGTGTTAAGAGTTTTACAGACAATTTAAAGTTCAATTAAATATACGCGAATTTTTTGAGACTGCGAAAAGGCTGTGTTAAATTTAGCTTAACAAAGGAAATGAATGTGAAATGAAGAGGAGAAAAGATATGAAAAAGACAACAGGAATTTTAGCAATCGCAATTTTAACAATGAGTACATTAACAGGATGCGGAGTGAACACCTCAGCAGTAAATATGGGTATTACATCGGTGGAGACAACAGTAAATCAAAAAGTGGCAGAAGTTCCAACATCGAATGTAGCAGTAGAAGAAACGGTAGAAGACGACAGAAAATATATTTTTATCGGAGATAGTTATGGAAGTGGCCATACCGATAATGACGGAATGTTAACTCCATGGACCACCTACCTTCCAAGCTACCTTGGATTAGAAGAAGAGGATTATTATAAAATGGCGGTACCGGGAGCTGGTTTTATTAAGGGAAATCATAGTGGAAGAAGTTTTCTTCATCAGTTGAAATATGTAACAGAAAATAACATGCGCCAGGAAGATAAGAACGAAATCACAGATATTGTTGTACTTGGCGGATATAATGATTTGGAATACAGCACAGATGAAATTGAATCCGCGATCGCTAGTTTTTGTGCATATGCAAAAGAGAATTATCCGAATGCAACCGTAAGAATCGGAGCAGTTGGATGGACGACAGACGATGATAATAAAGAACAGATTTTAAAGAACAGTGTTCCGGCTTATAAAAAAGTAGTAAACTATGGCGGAACATACCTTTACAACACAGAATTTCTTGCAAGATGCCAGGACAATTTTGTGTCAGATGGAATTCATCCAAACCAGAGTGGTCAGATTCAGATTTCCAGAGGTGTTGCAGAAGCATTAGTGGATGGAAGTTGCCATATACCGGAAAATGTACAATAATAGAAAGGTGTCGATTGAAATCGGCACCTTTTTTGGCTTGGATGTTCACTGCAAGAACGTCCGATAGGATAAAAATGTACCGCCTGCGGAAGAAAAGTGAATTGTAATACGACTTGTTAAATGATAGGATAAAATCAATAAGAACAGATAGGGAGGCAGTGCACAGATGAATGGATACAGAAACTTTCAAGTTACGGTGCCGGAGCAGAGAAAAGTGGTGGGTGTAGGGCTGATAGATATTATGGCTTGCATACTCGTAATTATAGTACAGGTTATATTCAATCATGAGTCACCGATTTTAATGATAATAGTGTTTTGTCCATTTTGTCTATTAGGGATTTACTTAATAATGGCTGCCATGCTTTTCCGAGTGCAGGTAATGGGAGGAGAAGTTATGGTAAGGAACTCATTTGGGAAAAAATATGAGTTTCACATTTCTGATGTGGAAAGAGTAGATTGGGTTTTGATAAAAAGTAATCAAATAAGAAACGGGCGAATAAAGATTGTAATCAGAGGCGGAAAAAAGTTATCCGTAGAGCCTATTATGGTTGGATATGACGAGATGACAGCCTATATTTTAGAAAATGTTGCGGAAAGTAAGATAAAAAAATACATAAGAAATGTGCCGGCACATTCGGAGGAAATGTAATATAGGAATCACACAGGAACAGGCGACCGAGATGGTCGGGGCCGTAAGAAGGTGCGTTATGAATGATCATGCTACACCAACGCTTGCAAAATTGCTTCTGAAAGAATACAAAATTATGGCATTGGAACAACGTTCAGGAGAAAGATGCTGACGCAACGGAAACAGACCGGTAATCCTGAAAAATAACAAAAAGAAAACATCTTATTGCAAAAGTATTACGAGTTTTACAGAGAAATTAAAGTTCGATTAAATATGCGCGAATTTTTTGAGACTCCAGAATTTGTGTGTTAAATTCACATTATCAAAGAAATAAACACGAAATCGAGGAGTTAAAAGAGATGAAAAAGACAACCGCAATTTTAGCAATTTCAATTTTGACAATGAGCACATTAACCGGATGTGGAGTGAATACCACAGCTGTAAATATGGGTATTACATCGGTAGAAGCAACCGTTAATACGATAGAAGAAGATTTGTTGAAGGAAGCAACAGAAGAAGAAACCCAAGATGACAGAAAATATATCTTTATCGGGGACAGTTATGGAAGTGGGTATACGGAATATGATGGGGTACTAACTGCGTGGACCACCTACCTTCCAACATATCTTGGATTAGAAGAAGAGGATTATTATGCAATGGCGGTACCGGGAGCCGGATTTGTCAATGGGAACCGTTGTGGCAGAGATTTTTTATGTCAGTTGGAATATGTAACGGAACAGGAAGTTCGTTTTGAAGAAAAAAATGAAATTACAGACATTGTAGTATTGGGAGGATACAACGACCAAACTTACACCGCAGAAGAGATAGGAGCGGCAATTAGTGATTTTTGTGCCTATGCAAAAGCAAATTATCCAAATGCTACGGTAAGAGTTGGGGCTGTTGGTTGGTCTACCAAGGAAGAAAATAAAAATCAGATTTTAAAGAACAGTATTCCGGCATATAAGAGTGTAATCAATTATGGAGGAGCATATCTTTATAATACGGAGTTTTTGGGAAGATGTCAGGAGAACTTCGTATCCGATGGAATCCACCCAAATCAGAATGGACAGATTCAGATTTCAAGAGGGGTTGCAGAAGCATTAATAGACGGAAGTTGTCATATTCCGGAGAATGCAAGATAAGGAATGTTTGACAGGCAGTTGCTTAGTAGGTAAAATAAAGACAAATTCTTATAAATGAGGAGGAAAAAATGAAAAAAAAATTATTATCCGCAATATTATTCGGATGTGCCATGATGCTTCCGTTTGCCGGATGCCAGAAAAAGACTTCTGACACAGAGCAAACAGAGGAATCCGAGCAATCCGAAGAGACCGAGGAGACAGAAGAACAGGAACGGACTTACAGCCTGAGAACGCCGATGGAAGATCCGGAAGCAGAGGATAATATTATTCAATTAGTTGATAATTTTGTATTCTGGAGCGGAATGGGCAATACAGAAGATGTGGAAGGAATTGACACAGAATTGGCGGTAGCCATGGCAATCTATCACTGCGAGAAATACGAAGAGTTTGGAACAGAAGGAACGAACGACAATGGGAATTACATTATTAATGAAAAGATGTTCCAACAATCTATGATTGATTTATTCGGAAAAGAATATGACACGGAAGGTTATTCCAAGCCGGAAGGAATCTACACGTATGAAGAAGATGAAATCTCATTCGGACCGGGAGACTGGGGTATGTCGATTCCGCAGTTTGAAGAACGTTCATGTGAAGAACAAGATGGTAAATATATCGTATCGGGTAATTGTGTGTGGTTCGACCTTGAAGACAATTCTTATAGTGAGCCATATAGAAATGTTACATTTACAATTGAAAAGAATGCGGATTCTTCCTATGGCTACGTTATTACAGACATACAATCATCCTATATAGGTTATTCCATCGATTCGTATGGAGCTTTTTCGCTTCGTGCAGACTCCAAGTTGGGAGATGGGAGAGTCCATGTTGAGAATATGTTGTACGCATTTGCCAATGTTATGGCAATTAGAGATAATGTAACAGGAAGTGTCGGAACTTTAAATGGGTTGACAGATGATTTTGCAGTATCGCTTGCAGCATTTCACTGTGAGATGTACAATGAGTATTCCGATTTGAGACACCAGGATGATTACAAAGTATTGACGGAAGCAATCATGTCGCAATCGATGAAGGACTTGTATGGAAAACAGTATTCTTTGGAAGCGTTTAAGAGCAGTAACAATAAGGAATATGGACTGAAAACAGCAGATGATCAAATCCTTATGGTGATAGGAGAATGGGGAGTAGAAGACCCTGAATTCCGCGTTACAAGCATGTCTGAAACCGGCAACGAAATCAATGTGACTGGTTATGTGGTTATGACAACGGGCGGAAATGATGGCAGAGTGCTTGCTGATGTAGAAGTTACATTTGCAAGAAGTACGGAATCTTTATATGGCATTGTTATAACAAACATCGTAATCAAATAAAGATATAGAAGAGAAACCATTGGCTTTGGCCAATGGTTTTTTACTTTATAGGAAAGACCTTGTCACACTAAAGTGTGAAAGCTTTTCCTATAAAGCAAAAACGCTCCGCGTGGATGCGCACTCGCGCGTACAAGGAAGATGTCGCTGTCGCGACCGCGCTCGGCGTAAGAGTCCGCTTGCGGACTCTTTGTTCATGTGAAACTTTTTTAGACCTTAAATGGTA
>JAZUQL010000091.1:0-1739 GCA_045605685.1 Lachnospiraceae bacterium | reverse complement strand
AATTCCACCGCTCTGGCTTCTCCAAACGAACCGGTGATACGAATGCCTTCTCCCACCAATTCCTCCGGAATCACTTCCGGCTCTTTGGTTTCTTCTGTCTCTGTATTGTTGTCTTGCTCCTGCTTGCAGCTGTTACATCCGCCCAAGGCGAACATCCCTGTTATTAAGCCTGCAAACAGAAATAGATAGAATCGTTTTCTCATCTCCTCAAGCAAATGGGACTCCCCTTTGCTGCCTCCTTTCAATTAAGCACGTTGTTTTCTTCTATATCTTATTATTTACTCATTTTATCCACTTCTTTTATCGTAACAGAATGTAGTGTTTTTGAAAATTAAATTTCGCAAAATTTAAGGTTAAGATTACACAGTTTTTTCCTACACAATTATATATAATCCAAAATACGTTATTTTCGATAGAAATCATAAAGAAAACGCATCATCTCCACAACACCAAGTCTCATGAAAACAATGCGCCCTACGTGGTTATTTAAATTTTCCTGTCCTCCTGAAATGCTACTTGAGGACACCTTTCGCTCTAATATCTTTAAAGTAATACCTATGGGTTATTCACATTTAGGATAAAACTTCTGATGGATTTAATTACCATGGTTATATTTTACGTGGTTGTCATCCTTAAGCGGAGACACAAATAATTTATTTAACTATTCTTTCTTTTTTCAATTCATCAAGAATGATACGCTCTTTTTGACCATAGTCTAGCATCTTCCAGTCTTCATGAGACACAACTGGTAGTTCGGTTACTATTATGCTTTCAGGCTCAATCATATTTCTTTCAAACCTAGTCGAACCACAATGTAAACATCTCTTTTGTCCTACTGAAAAATCTACACTCATTCCATACATTGTATCACATGCGACACCAAAAGATTTATCTATAAAAGTATTTACTTCACCAGCAGAACAGGATATATTATGTTCTTTAAGTACATTTTTAACCATATCCACATATTCCAAGAATACTTCATCTTCAAGCAGATTAATAAATGCAGGATTTTTATTATTTTGAAAGTATATCAGTCTTTGACCATACACACAATCAGACAAGTACCAAAAATCCTTTGGTTGCTTACAGATATCACAACGAACTATTTCTTTTCTTATTCTTATTGTCTTCTCAATCATTATTTTCTACTCCTTTATCAATCAATTGGCGTAACAATTCTTGGAACCAGTATATCTTCAAAGTTATTATAAATAACATAATTTATTCCGTTTCCACGATAAGATTGAAATTTGATTATATTATATCCCTGATTTCTTGCCAATGCCCCTATTTCTTGACATGCTTCCGTAGAGGTAAGATTTTGTACATAATCCCAGTTTGAAGCAATCGTTGCATCAGTCAAATCTAAAACCTTTTGACCTGATAAATTCATATCATATCTGATTGCATATTTAGCTGTATTTCCATGTTCCGCTAACTCCATAACTATTGTATTGCTATCCGCACCCACATAGATACGGTCATTCCTGCCGCAAACGACAAGACGATGGTCAATGGTACCGGCACCCCTAACTCCTGACACAACAAGCCGACTCCATGTGTGGCTCCTACTGCTACTGCATCAATCGCCAACGTCTTTCCTGCATAGACGAGTACTTCTTGGAACGCTAGGCCTGCTCCTTTGGCTGTCAGGCAACTCCCTCCTAATGTTAACAATGAGATTACTGCCGATACCCCTTTTAAGGCGCGTTCTTCCTCTGTTAATTTATCACCGG
>JAZUQL010000090.1:0-2997 GCA_045605685.1 Lachnospiraceae bacterium | reverse complement strand
TTCCCACGCAGGATTCCAAGCAGCTTCGTTGTTATTATAACAATCGAACTGACTTATAGGCGTTGCTCCGCTCGTATACACATAAAGACCGATGGTGTCATTATTTGTCTCATACCCACCGCACGAGAAGTGATAGATAACACCGCTTTCAATACCGAGAACTCGCGAATCTGCAACTTGAATGTTGAAAGAACCTGTGCACTTCTTATCAGTATTGATACCGTCAAGAGTGATAGTACCCGCAGCATAATCGAATGTACATTGAATGCCGTAACCTGTAACATTAGAGCCGCTCAGCTTCAACACGTTCTTTACCCCCGTGTCATCAACGAGGTCAGGAATAACAGCAAGATACCTAGCGAGTTCGTCCTTTGTATAGACATTCTCCCAAGCATTGTCGCTAGGCTGCTCAACCCAAACACCAGAGGAATTGATGATGTACTTCTTGCCGTTACTGATAACTTTAGCATCGCTACCGAGAAGATACCAGTAATCGCTATTGTTAGTGGGTAATGAAGCAACATCGTCACAGATAATAGACGCAGAATATTCGGTACGATTCTGTGTACTATTAAACTGTTTTACTCTCTGCTCTGAAATAATATAACTCAATTCAGAAACACTCCTTTCGCCAAAAGTGCAAGAAGTTCTTGCTGCTCACCAACGGTAAGGTCAAGACCATCAAGTCTAATTGATTGGATTTTGACATAGTGATTAGCAAAATCGCCGATACAAGTACCATCAGTGTTTTTACTTCCTGTTGTAGGTAAGCCGACAAGGTCGAGATAATTGGGTGGGTTAATCATTCTGTTACGAGAAATGATAAGTCTTACACCCGGCGTCATAAGAGAAGTTACCATGTTGTCAACATTGTTTGATAAATCGTAGTGAGGAACTGTGACACTGTTTTCAAACATATTCACAAGATTACTCATAGGCTGTTCAGCATCAAGATAAGGAGTTCCTGCGGCAGTCTGCTGAGCACTATTAACCAGATTAGATACTGAAATGCCAAAGCCCGCCACATTCTTAACAACGTCAGTAAAACCTGTTCCACCTGCAAGAGGAATAGCAACACCGACATTACCGCTGAAATGACCGTAAATAGAATATCCACGTTCATCCCAGTTAGACTTAGTAAGAACACGATAGAGAATGTTTCCCTGTCTACAATCAAGAGCAGCGTCAACTTTGATTGAACCTTGAGCACACACAGACGGGTCAAGATTGATACCACCGACACCCGGGAGATAAAGAGTCATCGTAGTATAGGCAATATCAGCAAACGTATCTTCCATGAAAGATTCAAGGTCGAACACACCGAAGTTCAATTCACTGATAATGTCTAAAATCCAATCAGCAGTTCCATTAGGGACGCTAACTTCGCTATCTGCAAGATGTACAACATTATCAGTATTGGCTCTCGTGCTGACAGGATATGGAATCGCAGTAAGACTTACAAACGCTTCACGTCGAGATGCAGCAGACTTTTCAAAAAGAGCAATTTTAGGGTACATCTTAGAAGTTATCCTACTCAAAGACTCTCCAGTCAGTTTGTAATAACTGAGACCTCTGCCGTAACCCTGAACAGTAGCGGAAAGTAAAGCATTGATAGAAGCAATCGGCATATTAGGAATATTGCCCGCAGGAGTTGTTCCACTACCTCTACCACCTGCATGAGAGTTGTTCTTCTTTTTGTAAGGTTCAATTGGGTCATCTTCGAGAAGCTTTGTGTAAGGGGAAATAAGCCCCATTGCATACGCGGTAACTTCACCTGTCTGTCCTGCCACGCGATATGTATAGGACACACCCATAACATCATCTTCAGGGAATGTGAAAACAGAATATGTTGTTGATACTGAAATATCAGAACCTTTACCTACAAAGAATTTGAAACCTGTTAAAGTCACATTAGTAATATTCTGTACGCTCCACTCTGACCCAAATAAACGCCAATCTCTATATGTTTCGTCAAAATATTCAAAACAACCAGATGTTAATACGGAGATTCCTTGTTCGTTATAGTAATAATTAAACGTATAACGAAATACAGATGTGAAGTATAAGTGGTAACTATAACTAGAATCCTCACGAGCATGCGGCTCAAAAGGATTAGGTAAAGTATTACCCTCTTTACCATCATGATATACGAAGTAATTAGGAGTTGAAAAATAGCCAGAAAATGCAGTATGACCATCAATAACTTTTCCCGATATTGTTTTTTGATATTGCTGAAATCTATTCGCATATGTATAACTCCGTCGTACCTCGCCCACAATAGCAACGCCAAGAGGTTGAGTCAAACTTTCATCAGTATAAATTTGCCAATACATCAGTTAATCACCTCGATTATCTTACTCAGAACATCACTATCTGTTCCGATTATTCCTGCCACAACTGTCAAACCGCTTGCATAATTAAGACAGCCGTTAGGCAGCAGACTTTCGTCATATCCGACAGGATTAGACACTGTTGTGTCTTTTGCGAGTTCATAGGGCTGAGAACCGTCAGCAATCCAAGAATTATACAAATCCTTGTCATTACTTCTTGTAGGAATTATCTTTATATTCCTAAATGCTTGAGAACTTCCGACATTCATTAAAACATCGACATGAAGAACAACTCGCATCATCCCGCCGGTAAGAACCTCGCGACCGGTAATGTAATAATACTTGTCGCCGACTTTTGCATAATTAGCAGAATACCAATTAGCATCGTAAGACACAACTATGAATCCTGTAATATCGGAAAGTGGGTTATATGGTTCAATAGCATTTGTAGTTCCAATCACAGAAGTTATGTTTTTATTAACCACACGATAGTCACTTCTCATGTGGTAAAAAGTAACACCTGTCATACTACTCCTTTCCAGTCTAATCAATTAGACTCATTTATCCAAACACAATCCAAACTCAATTCAAAACAAAAATGGGCGGCAGACTTCCATCCACCGCCCACTCTTATTAAGCCGCAGCAACGTAGAACACAACGTAGTTC
>JAZUQL010000089.1:0-25407 GCA_045605685.1 Lachnospiraceae bacterium | reverse complement strand
AAAAGAAACTCTAAATTATTGTATAGAATTTCTCTTGATAAATTTTCAAGTTCTTTTAGAGAATTTTCAACAAAACAATCGCGATTGTTAGTGTATAAATTTATATAAATTTATATATTATTATACAAAATTCATACAATTAAATGTTATATTACTAATATAACAAATATTTTGAAAAAGTAAAGTAAAAGTAAAGTTCTTATATATAATTTTATTTTACTAATAGAAATTCTTTTTTAAAACCTTCTGATAATGTTTGATATTCAAATATATATTTCCAATATACTTTATCTTTAAATTCTCTAATAAAATCTTCTGATAAAATTTGATATTTAGAAATCATATTCCAATTAACTCTATTGTTAAGTTCACGAATAAAGTCTTCAGATAAATCTTGACATTCAGAAATACCCATCCAATTAACTTTATCTTTAAATTCTCTAATGAAATATTCGGGTAAAGTTTGACATTTAGAAATGTATACCCAAAGAACTTTATCTTTAAATTCTCTAATAAAATCTTCAGATAACTTTTGACATTTAGAAATATATTCCCAATTTACTTTATCTTTAAATTCTCTAATAAAATCTTCTGATAATTCGTTATCATAATAAAATTCCCAGTCATCCCAATCAAAAGTAGGATCGTAATAATTTTCCCATTCAATTTTATTTTTAATATCTTTAATTTGTTTCATACTTTCTTTTCCTTTCTCAATTAGATGTTATATTATAATATAACGAAAATATTCAAAAAGTATAGTATTCTACTCGAGAAATAGCAACTTTATAAGAAATTGGAACTTCCCAAGAAGTTGTTGTTTCTCGGGAAGTTCCTCTTTTATGAGAACTTTACTTTTCTTGAGAAGTTGATAAATCCCGAGAAGTTTCATTTTCTCGGGATGTTCTTAACTTTATTCAATCGGGATAATCTTTCCTCTTACCGTATCTTCATGTGCTTCACAATCATTTGCAGGGACAAGCCATATCATAGGAATTTTAGTCGGAACCAAATTCTGATATTGTTCAATATCCGAACACATATCAGTAATACCGATAAAACAAGAGATAGGATGATTCTGGTCAGATTCTTTATAATCTCTAAGATATTCAAATACTTCTTTATGAGATGTTCCGCCACATGCTTTACGTTCGCAGATCTTCTTAATTACCTCATCATTAATTTCTTCGAACTTATTAATTTCAACGATTTCAGTATCATGTTTAATCAGAATAATATCTTTATAATGCGTTTTTGCATCGATAATAATCGATACAGCTTTACGAATATCATTATCACTCATAGAACCGGACTCATCTCTTGCAATAATAAGTGTTCCATATTTATCTTCGTCTTCAACAACAGCGGGAAGATATGGCGTGTTATTAAGCAAGAAAGTAGAGGTTCTAACAGAATTCCAACCAAACATATCCGTTTTTTCCAGAATATTCTGAAGACTGTTTCTAAGAATTTTTTCCCAGTCAATTTTAATATGGAAAATTTTCTTAAGGAACTTTATGCATTCGTTACTAAGATTGCCATTCTTTTTAGCTGCCTGACTCATAGTCAATTCATTAAGAGCTTTATTCAAAGAAGTATTTTTTTCATTCTTAGCTTGCTCTTCTGCAACTTTCTGCGCATCTTTAGCCATTTTATTGCCATTAAATTTAACGTCAACCGCTTTATATTTTTGACCGTTCGGCAAGGTATATTCAGTAGTAGTTACTTCAACGGTTCCCGCGCTTTGTCCTTCACCGTTATCACTATCACTATCATCATCGCCGTTATCTTCTTTATCGTTATTTCCGCTTCCACTACTATTGTTACCGGAAATATTTCCGTCACCATCAAGCTTAAACGTAGCTTTTTCACTATTAGTAGAAGCACTATTAATAATCATCTGATAAATTTCTTCTGCAATGTTTTCAACGTATTTTAAATCAAACATGAAAGTTTTACCATCCAGCAGAAACCCATCAATAATTTTCATATAACTGTTAAGAATACCGCAATCATTTTCAGTGGGGTCAAATATCTGACGATAGATGTAATACATGTTGTGAATTTCATAATCTGCCGCGATATTCCACAAGGTAGCAATACGTTCTTTACGACGCTTTGTATGATCAAAAAACTTATGGTTCACTTCATGAAAGAGGATAAACAAAAGCTTTGCAGAAAAATCCATATCATTCTGTTCATTTGCAAAATACTGACGAATAGAACAAGAACCCGGATTTTTTGCATTAAGTTCATAAAACTTTTTCAGAAAAAACGGATCTTCAATATTAATATGAATTGAATTAGTAATAGGATTAAAATAACCGAATGTATATTCTTTAAGTGCAAATTCATTTGCAGTTTCAAAAATAACTTCAGTGCTATTAAGTTCCAATCCAATAGGAACAAACAGACTGGATTTAGTCAAACAATAACTGATATACTGAAACTGCTTTTCACACTTTTTCAAAAGAACAATACGTTCGTCTTTAGAAAGTTCCTGAATATTCAGCTTGTCAGTAACAGTAACTTCGTCACTTTTAATTTTTTTAGATCTTGCCATTTAATGTTTCCTTTCAAATAAAGTTTTATATTATCATATATTATAATATAACGGAAATAATAAAAAAGTAAAGTAAATCGGAAAGATTTTTTTTTAATTTTCTTTCCGATTTACCGAGCGCGCAATTTAAGTTAGATTTGAATTAAAGCGGATAACCGAGACGTTCTTTTGCTTCGTCAATACGTTTCAGTTCGTCCTCATCACGATTTTTCACATCAAACACAGTGAGAAGCAAGTCATAGAAAATCCAGTCAGTATCATTGCTTTCCTCGGTGAGAAGGTTGCAAAAGATATCAAACAAATCAGAGTTTTTGTTTTTCTGCAATTTATTGACAGAATCCTGGAAGATGTGAATAAACTTCAAACCGGCGGCGATAAGCGGGCGTGTGTTACGCATAGACTTAGCATTTTTGTAGGTAATCAAAAACGAAAGAATCTGATAAACAAATTTTGCGGCATTAGTAACTTTGCTGTTTTTGCTATCGTATTCTGCATTTCGATAAACCGCCAGAAGCCAAGACACTGCGGAGTTTACGATTGCATATACTTCACTGGGGTTATTTTCAATTTCAGTTGCAAAAGATTTTGTAACCTTATTGAAGGGAAGCTGAATCATTTTATCAAAATCCCACTTTGCAAAAAGCTCACGATATTCAATAAACTTAATTGCATTTTCCATGCCAATCAAACCGGCAGCCATGATTTTCAAATCATCCATATTGATTTTTCCAAACATTGCTTCATGCTGATCCATCTGATAAGACAAGTACGTCCAGGAGCGAGGAGAAGCCCAGGCAGTACTTTCCATAGGTTCGCAAGACAAACGCACATCGCCATGCTGATGGAGATAAGACGTAATATCCGTACGAATATTATGCTTGAATGCAAAATTCATAAGCCAGTCTTCAACATCAGAATGAACTTCAACAAAAATCATTCTGTTACAAACAGGTGCAGGAATAGTATTTGCACATGCTTTATCGGTATTGCGGTTACCGGCAAGAAGGATTGCAGTATTCGGCGGCAGCTTGTAGCCGTTCAAACTTTTATAAGTAAGCAGCTGAAACAGATACTTCTGAATCATTTTATCGGCCAGGTGAAAGTCATCGATCAAAAGAATTTTTACAGTATTATCCTGAACAGTCTGATCGCCCTTCATATATTTAGACGGAGCAAATTCAGGATTGTCAAAATTAAACAGTTCAGGCTTAGTCCAAATTGCAGTGGACCCATTTTCAACTTTTGCGGGAAGACCGGTAATCTGTTCGAGAGACATGTTAGAAATATATTTCACGTTCAAACACCAGCCGTTCTCTTCGCAAATTTCACGAATAATATCAGATTTACCCGTGCCAGGTGCACCCTGAATTGCAAGACGAGGTGCAAACGGCTGCTTACACTGAAGCATAACGTTTGCTTTCACAAAAGTTTTAATGTTGTTGAGTTTTACGGAAGTCGCGCTCATAGTACTTGCCATAATTTTTGTTCCTTTCAATAAAGTTTTAATAAAAGTTAATTAATCATCGATATTATAATATAACGGGAATTTTGAAAAAGTAAAGAGAAATTTAAATTAAATCTTCAGCTTTTCCCGCAAATTTTGCAGCAGCATAAAAATTTGCTTTATAATGTTTTGCAAACGGATTCTGTTCAGAATACAGATATTTGTTCGCAATCAAAATAAGTTCATTATGAAAATCTGTGGTAAGATCATAATGATTATTTGTATCAATATATTTGCGAGGCATTTTCAAAACATTAATATCAATAAGGTTATTTCCACACTTTCTTACAGAAAATTTAAAATCATTTGTTCCAAACCGTTCAATCAAATCTTTTCGAATCAGCTTATTGATTTCCACAACATTGTACTGATTTTCACCAAGAGATTCAAATTTTTCACCTTTCCAAACAGTCGTAGTCATAATGACATTTCCTTTCTTAATTTGTTTTCGGTTATATTCTAATATAACGAGAATATTCAAAAAGTAAAGTGGAATTTAAAAACTTTTTGAATTTATTTTTACAAAATTTTTGACCTATTTCGCCAGGCCTATAGCCTTATGACGTGTATTATAATATAACGAATATTTTCAAAAAGTAAAGTATTTTTAATTAAAAGTTGAAAAATGCTTAAAAAATAGCTATTTTAGAAGTATATTTTGAATAAATATGGTTCAATACTTTTAACAAACCCATAGGAGTTATAAATTTATGGAAAAAGAAATTGTGTTAGGGATTGACCTTGGTACAGGTAATTCCGTAGTTTCTGTGTATGAGAATGGACAGAGTACTGTCATTCCGAATGCAGAAGGCAGTCGCACAACACCATCTGTAGTTGCATTTACTAAAGATGGGGAACGTTTAGTTGGTATTACTGCAGCGCGTCAAGCTGTAATGAATCCTACTAAAACAATTCATTCTATCAAGCGTTTTATTGGTAGAAAATTTACAGACATTGAAAACATTGCAAAATTGATGTCATATAAAGTTGTTGCAAATAAGAATGGAGATGCCGCTGTTGAAGTTGATGGACGCGTTTATTCTCCTGAAGAAATTTCTTCTTTTGTTCTTGCAAAACTTAAGGCGGATGCAGAAGCATATCTTGGTAAGAAGGTTTCCAAGGCTGTTATTACTGTTCCTGCATATTTTGATAATGCCCAGCGCGAATCTACTAAACTTGCAGGTGAAATCGCAGGTTTAGAAGTTCTTCGTATTATTAATGAACCTACTGCAGCGGCTCTTGCTTATGGTATTGATAAGCAGAATGAATCTAAAATTGTTGCAATTTATGATATTGGACAAGGTACTTCTGACCTCTCTATTCTTGATTGTAGTGATGGTGTTTTTGAAGTCCTTGCAACAAATGGTGATAGTCTTCTTGGTGGTAAAGATATTGACGAAGCTATTGTTAAACTTTTAATTGGCATAGTTAAGAGTGAATATGGTGTTGATCTCAGTAAAGATAATCAAGCACTTCAACGCGTTACTGAAGCAGCTGAAAAAGCTAAGTGTGAACTTTCTTCTACCGCTACTACTAGTATTAATATTCCGTTTATCAGTATGAATCAGGATGGACCTATTCATCTTACTTATGATCTTACTAAAGCAAAACTTGAATCTATGATTGCAGACATCTTTAATAAGTTTAAAGAACCTTGCATAAAATGTATTGAAGATTCTGGTAAAGCTACTTCTGAAATTACCGATGTACTTATGGTTGGTGGTTCTACTCGTGTACCGTATCTTCAGGAACTTGCTAAAACTATTTTCAATAAAACTGAAGTTAATAAAGAAATTAATCCTGATGAATGTGTTTCTATCGGCGCTGCTATTCAAGGTGCAGTTCTTGCTGGTGATACTTCTACAGGTGAAATTCTTCTTCTTGATGTAACTTCTATCAGCTATGGTCTTGAAACTGAAGGTGGTATTTTTACAAAACTTATTGAAAATAATACTACAATTCCTACTAAGAAGTCTCAGCTTTTCTCCACTGCTATTGATAATCAGCCCGCGGTAACTATTCAGGTTTATCAAGGTGAATCAAGAATGTGTTCTCGTAATAAACTTATCGGTACGTTTAATCTTGATGGTATTGCGCCTGCACCCCGTGGTGTACCTCAAATTGAAGTTACTTTTGATATTGATGCTAACGGCCTTCTTACAGTAACTGCTATCGATAAGGGTACAGGTAAAGAACAACATATTTCTATTACGCCTTCTTCTGGACTTAGTAAAGAAGAAATTGAAGCATTAAAGAAAGAAGCTGAACTTCATGCTGAAGAAGATAATAAAAAAGCAGATCTTGCAGAAGCTAAGAATAAAGCTGAATCTATGATTTATAATGCTGAAAAACAGCTTAAAGAGCATGATGAAAAACTTCCAGAAGAACTTAAGAAAGAAGTTACCGAAAAAATTGATGCTCTTAAATCTTTAAAAGATTCTGATGATCTTGACCAGATTAATGGTGGTATTAAAGAATTTGAAGATGTACTTATGAAGATTGGTTCGGAAATTTATAAAACTGCTGCACCTGGCGCTGATAATGCTGCAGGAGTTGATCCGAATAATATCGATCCAGAAATGCTTAAACAAATGATGGAACAAATGCAAAAGCAAAATGGTTCAGAACCGGTTGAACCGGGACACACTGAAGCATCGTTTACGGATAATAATTAAAAATCCTAACGCAATTTGAAATATATAAAATTAAAGCCAACTTTAGAAATTAAAGTTGGCTTTAATCATTTAATAATTACCATTACCGGAAACATCAACATCTTCACATAATATTCGACATGCAGTTTTAAATGATTTACCATGGTTAAACTCACCAAACATCACATCACAAAAATAATGTGCTAATTCATGTAATAACGTTTCACGAATAAAGTTTTTTGCATAATCATAATATAAAAAATATGTATTCATTCTAATTTCATAACCGTTTTTAATAGATTTGTCATAAGAATTAGAACGTTTAATTGTCATACCACAACAATCAACTGGCAGATCATCTACCCAAATAATTTCCGGAAGCTCTGCATTATTAATTGTATCAATAAGTTCAAATAATTCTCTATCTTGAAGATTCTTTATAAAAGTATCCCAGCCATCCCAGAATATTTTATCTGTATAGTCTAAAATCTCATTTTTACTCATCGTAAAATTATCATATCTTGTTGTCATATTTTATTTTACCTTTCAATATTAATTCTATTTTAATATAACGAAAATTTGAAAAAAGTAAAGTAAAAAATTAATTCATATCTACATGAACAAATTCATTTGCATATTGAAGCATTTTTATTTGTTCTGTAGTTAGTTTATTATTACTATATATGGACTCTTTTATGTCTATGATATAATCAAATATGATGCTAGTTGTAGTGCCGTCTGGAAGTAATACATATGCAACTAATTCAGTTTTACCCATATATATTCCTGTACAGATATATGGACTTTCTGGCAATTGAAATGTTACTTCATAAATTTTATGGTTATCTATTATCATAATATGAAAAAATCCGAATATAATTCGGATTTATATTTGTTACTGATTTAATTAAAGATTAATCTTCATATTTTGAATTTTTTGGTTTATGCGGTTTATTGAATTTCTTGTTATCACGTTTTGTGTATTCATCTCGCATTTTTGTTTTGGTTTTTTTAATAGGTTTATTACCTTTGATTACATTAGAAATACGAGAATTGACTTCATCATCTTCATCATCAAAATCTTGAAGATCATACTGACGTGGATTAAGCTTCATAATAATTTTTAAAAAATTCCTTTATATAGATTAAACTTACTTTATATATTTATTTTATTCTTCATCTTTAAAAATTGCAATTTTCGGAGAATTTGCATATACATCAATTTGATATGTATCTGTTTGTTTACGATATTTAAATTCTCCAGTAGTTCGATTATAAAAAACTTCACGAACTCCATCATCTTTCTTAGTAGGTTTTTTTACCTGCATAAGATATAAACGTTCCCATTCTAAATCCATTTATTATTCCTTTATTATTAATAGTTAAGTTATTATAGTTATTATAATATAACGGGAAAAATCAAAAAGTAAAGTAAAAATCAATAATTTTCTTCATAATCTTCATACTAATAATCATATTGCTAGTCATCTTCATCCATTAATCCGTTCTTCTATTGCAAGAGTAATCGCGTCCGGGAATATACCAATAGCTTCTGAATAACCATCTAAAACTTCTAACTAAAAATATTTTAGTAACGGTTTAGCATCACTGGATGAATAAGGTTGAACTTGGAAATCTTGTCTTGTTATTTGAATACGATTATCTAATATTTCAAACTAAATGTTATTTTCTTCTAATAATTTTACTGCTTTTAAATATTGTTTTGCTGCAGTATCTGGTAAAACTTGCATTCCTAATAAAAATTGTGCATCATCGATCTAATTGGAGTATGTAATAATTTTACTTTTCATAATATAATATAAATAAACCTTTAAAATTAAAAATAATTTATGTTTATTTATTTTATTTTAAAAAGAAAAATTGCAAATATTAACATTTACTTGTAATTTTTTAATTATTTAAATTTCTGGTTCCGGCCATTTATCTTATCACTCTTCTTTAATCATTCAAATATACTTTAAGAACCACACAAGAAGAACCATCTCCATCAAAATATTCATATGCCACTTGTGCACTTAACCATGCATCAGCTTCATTTTCTGCAAGAATAGTTCGAGTAAAATATCGTTTATTACCTGTTGCATCTTGCTCTTCAACATCAACACAATAATGTTTAATCATATTAATCCTTAATGTTTAAAACTTTTTTAAGTTTCTTAATACGAATCTGAATATTCTTTTTAGCAATATCATTAAACTTTTTGAAAGTTTCCGTTAAATAAATATCTGTATCTGCAATCATTTCATAAAAGTTAAGACGTTTATATTTAATTTCATCTCTAGAATAATTGGTAAATGCGATAGCTTCATTAATAATCTTTCTTTCATTTTTTACCAGTTCTTCATAATTAGCAAAACCGAGCCAGTCAATATCATGAATAATTTTGCAGAAAAATCTGAGTCTGACATTCGAAATAGTAAATGGTGCATTCGCATTCATATTATTAATATCTGCACCGAACTTTGTCATTGCAATTGCTTCCATGATATCATAATTAATATTTCCAGTAGTTTTTATACAAAACTTTTTATATTCTTTTGCAGACAGTTCTTCATTATTCGTAGCACCGGGAATATACACTGCGTCATGCCACATGAATACATCATTAAAGAAAGATTTATGCAAACTAAGATCATCAACAAATCCAACATATTTTTGAAGATTATCAAATTCGTGATCCAGTTCAAAAAAATACTTATTGAATTTATTGATACAATCCAAAACATGCAAATAGGTATGATAATAATTAGGATTGATATTATACAGATTCAAAACCGGATTTACATTTTTTGCATACAATTTGTTTTTCATAAAATCTCTTTCTATTTTAAATGTTATATTTTTATTTTAATATAACGGAAAAAATTAAAAAGTAAAGAAGAAACAATCAAATATCTCTAAATTGAAATGTTTTAAAATTTTCTTTAATGATATTATCAATATTGTACTATGGATAGTTTTCTTTAAAACATAAATATAAAATACATTTTAAAATAAATTCAATTGTATAATTTTTTTCATAGTTTCTCTTTGAAAAATATTCTTCTATTAAATCTTTATTTTCTTTTAAAATATTTTTAGAATTGATATTTTCTAAAAAATTATTAAGCCAGTTTATTCTAAAATCAATTATTTTGTTTCTATCTGATGTATTTTCAATTTGAGGAATTGTTTTTCTCAAATGATTAAATTCGTATTTATTTTTATCATTTTCATAAGTTCGAATAAATGAATTTATAATTGATTTAATTGTAGGTTGTTCTTCTCGTTCCGTAAATATCCTTAATGCAATTTCTTTTATAGAATAAGAAGTTTGATCTGAAAATTGTAAATCTTTAAATAATGTATAAACAAAATCAACGCATGCGATTTGTTTATTTTTTAATTTATTTGTGGTTAATCCAGAATATGTTTTTGGAAATTTATTTCCATATTTTGCAACATTCTTGATAAAATGCGTTAATTCATGTTCTAAAGTATCTTTTAGATTTGAACAATTTCTATTGATAAAAATGCATGTATATGCATTTTCAGGTTCATATTCATCTCTATGAAAAATAGTTAATCCATCACTATATCTATTATTGTAAATGTTTGCAAAAATATTATAAGCATTATCATAAATGTCATTAAAATTTTCTTTAATAAAATTTAATGTTTTATTATTAATAAAATTATCAGATTCATCAATTGATAAAGAAATTAATATTAAATAACCTCTATTTACTATATCATATTTTTTCATACCATCAATAACATCATCTGTATAATCATAATCATATTTTTTTAAAATATCAATAATCTTTTTATATGATATAATAAAGAAATTGTCAAAATGTTTTCTTAAATTCTTACAAAGTTCAATTTGTAATTCTTTAGGAAATGATAATAAATCAGGACTTTCAATCCATTCATTTAATATATTAAAAATATTTAAACCAATATATTCAGGATAACAATAGGTATTCTTTTCTAAAAGTAATTTATTATAAATCTAAATAAAATTTTTCATAGTTAATAATATCCTATTAAAAATGGTGGGCGATGAGAGACTCGAACCCCCGACATTCACGGTGTAAACGTGACGCTCTAACCAACTGAGCTAATCGCCCTATTTTATATCAACAGTAGGAATTATTATTTCCTGTATTTTATATTTTTAATAAAATGGCGGAGGAGACACGATTTGAACGTGCGGACAGTTACCCGTCGGATGATTTCAAGTCATCTGCCATAAACCAGACTCGACCACTCCTCCGTAATAAACATAAAATAAAATAATGAAATTATTATATTAATAATATAATAATACTTATAAAAATATACATTCATTTTTAATGAAAATTAAATATTTTCATAATATTTTTTACGCCAAACTCTTCCATGCTTATTTTTTGCTTTATAAGTTGGAAGCCTAATAACTGGATTTAAAAATTTAAATTGGAGCTGATGGTCGGAATCGAACCGACAATGTATTTCTACGGCAGATTACAAATCTGCTGCCTTACCATTCGGCACACATCAGCTTATTAAAATCAATTGCTCTACCAAATGAGCTATGCTGGCGTTAATAAAATTTATATTTATTAATTATTTATATTATTAATATAACGATAAATGATAAAAAGTAAAGTAAATTGGTAAATATTCTTAAATAATATTTAAATATTTGGACACATAATTATGTCAACTAAACAATTAAAAAATAAAATTATAAAATAGGAAGGTCCACTTTCAAAACCAGAAGATGAAAATAAACCAGGTTTTAATGAAGTGGATAAAGCTAAAGAATAGTATTAGAAATCTAAAGCTAAAACTGAGAAATCTGAATAGAAAGAAGATAAACCTCAAAAAGAAGATAAATCTAAAAATACTACTGCTGAATCAAAACCAACTACGGGTAATGATAATAATTCTAGTTTTGTACAGATGTTAAAAAATTCTGGCTGGAAAAAAACTCAAAATAAAAGTGGTAAACAACGATTATAGAAAGTTATTAAAGATTATATAATCATTTTAACTGGTGATGATATTTCTGATTTATCATTTTAGAGTAGATCTTATTCTTCAAAATTTACTGAATTTATTGCAAATATTATTTGTGAACGAACCGAAGCAATAGATGTAACATTAATTGTTTTATCTAAAGCAACTGAAGGTAAAAAATCAAAGGTACTTAAACAATTTGATTTAACGTTATCGCTTAATATTACTGAAAAAGCATTTAATAAAAAGATTAAATAGTGTTTATAGCGTATTTCAAAAGTATCAAAAGTAGAAGTTGCAGCAGCATAGCGAAATAAAAATACGGTTGATGTTAAAGCTGAAGAAAAAAATTAGGCTAAACCATTATCAAAAGATAAAATGATTGATTCTATTTTAGATAGATTAACAGATGAATAGTTTGATATTTTAGCTAAACGTTATAAAATTTTAAATATGGATTGATTGAATTATGAATAAAAATTATATAGATGCTTATAGATAGATTATTACATAGGGTTGGTTTGGCAAAAAGAAAGCATAGATAAAATCTGCAGTTAAAAATTTATTTAAAAGTGGTAAAACAAAAAATAAAGAAAAAAATGCAACACTTAATAAATTTATAGTAAAATATGGTTTATCTGCTTCAAATGATTAGTCATCTACATGGACAAAAAAAGTAGCAAATTTTATTTTTAAAATACACAGTGTAAGTGCATATTCTAATAAAGAAGGAATTGAAGATAAACAATCTAATAAATATGAAACTTTACAATGTAAATTAATTAATCGTAAAACAGAAGAAGTTGAATATGAAGATAATATATTGTTTAAATATAATTGGCCGTTAAGAGAATTAGAAGAAGATATATAGGAATTTTTATTACGTACAAAAATTAGTTTATCTGAACTTAAAAGAGGTAGAAGCAGTTCAACTTCATATAATGATATTGATTTAGATTATGATAACGACAATATACCGCATGAACGTGACAGAAGTAAAAGTAAGCGTACAAAATTTAATAATGAAAACGATATAAGAAGAAATAATGATAATACAAAAAGTGGAGCTGCTGCAAAGCGTAGACAGCTAAAATAGATTTTAAGTAAATTAACACCAGAACAAAGATAGTTCTTAAAGAATTCTTTAGAAAATAAATGATAAATTTTAAGGCCGCAATTAATGCGGCCTTAATTATTTTTAAAGTGATTGAACTTCACTTATAATATTATTTGCAGGGCATGGACGTTCCCACATCTTAACTATTTCATTATTTTCATTTAATAAAAGTAATGTGCCGGAACTTTGAATATTATATTTTTCAGGTGTTTCAGTATCTTCTGTTACATCAATAGTAATTAATTCTATATTTAAAGTTTTTGCCGCAGTCTCTACTTGTGGATAAAAAAGTTTGCATGGTCCACATGTTGGTGATTTAAAGAACATAAATTTACGCATAAATGATTTCTCCATTAAATTAATTAGAAATAACTTTTATATTTTTAATATAATTAAAAAGCCGAAGATTTACTTCGGCTTTATTTTAAATTTAATATAATTTTCAGAATATATTAATTAGAAAAGATGTTTAACTTCTGGTTTCTCCTTTTCTTTAACTGGAAGTTCAATTTTTAATATACCTTCATTATAATCTACTTTAATTAATTTTTTATTTACTGTCGGTCCAAGAACCCAGGTAATATTTCCGTGTGTTTGAGAAATACCATGTTGAATATATTCTTTACGAATTTCTGGTTCTTTTGTATCTGCGTTTTCTGCTTCTTTTTCTTTTTCTGCTTCTTTTTCTTTCGGTTGATTTATACTTACTAAAAGTTTATCCTATTCTAGAATAACAGAGCATTTTTCTTTAGGAATTCCTGCGACTGCAATTTCTATAACAGTTTTAGTTTTAGTTTCACCGTTATATTCATTATAAATGTCAATCGGAAAATTGAAGCATTTTTTAGTCATTGTGTTTCCGAAGAATTTATCTAATTCTTCAACGATTTTGCTTGATGGAAAGATGTCATCAAAAAATGGACGACAGACAGAGGGGAGTCCTTCAAAAGGACTATAGATTTTTTTGTTCATAAATAAACTCCTATTTACTTTATGATTTTATTATTAATCCCGAATCAAGTCGGCAATTAATATTTCTTTAATACTATTTATAGTTTTTCTAAAGAAAAATAGTTATTTTAAATATATATTAATTAAATTTTATTAATTTTTCAAAAAATAGGAATTAAATATGTGTTAGAAGATTAAGAATGTAAAACATAATATTAAAAAGATTGCGTATTATAATTTGTATTTTAATGGTGCAGCAGCGATTGAATAGCCTGGTTATAGAGGTATTACGCATATTGTATAGCATTGTATGTGTGAGAAAATTAAGTAGTTTGAAAAAGAATTATAGAAATATGCAATTGAATGGAATGCGGTTACATCTTCTTCATATATGAAATTTTATATGTAGGGGTTATCTAAACATGTTCGTAAGTATATTGATAAATTTACTAAAGCAATTTTGGAATATTAGATTACTCCTGAAGTATTTGAAAGAGAACGTAATATTATTTTAATTGAATATAAAGAGCATTTTTCAGATAAGTATGGAACATATGTAACAAATTATTTCAGAAAATATTTTAACATGTATTGTGCGATCGGTGCAATTGAAGATATCGAAGATATTACGTATGATAAATTTATTTAGTTTAAAAATAAGTACTATTCAAAACCTTCTTAGATAGTATTTTTACACCCTTATAATGAAGCAGGATTAGTATAGGTAAGTTCTTGTAAAGTGTTTAATGATATTTCTACTAATCAATTTACATATGAATATAAAGAGCAATAGGATTTTGAATATTAGACATATGGCGAATTTAAAAATCAAGAAATTATTTCATTTGATAGTGGTATATTAAGTTCTAAGGATTAGCCGGAATGTATTGTAAGTTTACTTTATATTATGGATATTTTAAGTTCTGGATTATCTTCACCTATGTATTCTATCTTACGTTAGAAATATGAATGTATATATGGATTGAATTCTCACTTAGAAAGATTAAATGAAGATCAATGTATGCTAATGTTTTATTTGTTTACTCCTACGACTAAAGCTGATTTAGCATTAGAAAAGTTTAAATAGATAATAAAAAATATGAAAAAGTATTTAACAAGAAAACAATTCAATCATAGTAAAATTTCTTTATCTAATTATGTAAAGAAGTGTATTGCTACTACTGTTTTCAATATTATTGACGGTACAAATAATGAATATAAAGAAAGAATTAAGAATATTTTCTTAAAGAAAACTTTGACATATGATCAATTTATGAAATACGTAAATACAATTTTATAGAATGATTATCATTTTTATAATTCGATTTGTTAGGAGGTTTAAATATAATGAAAGATACAATTAATTTTAAATGTAGAAATTGTCGGACATAAATATGATGTTTAGATTTATCCAGTAATTAATCTGAATGAAGAATAGAATAAATCGTTAATGGATGATTTATTTACTATGAATATATTTCATACTACATGTCCAGAATGTGAAATCACACAACCGCTTTTATACAATTGTTTAGTTATTGAAGTATTCAGAAAATATATAATTTATTTTTGCAGTAAAACTGATAAAGTAGATACGACTTTATTAGAAATGTATTTGCAAAAGATTTATCCGGATATGTGGGAAAAATTTGATAAAAGCAGAATTGTTTATTCTCCAATTGATTTAATCGAGACAATTAATATTTTTGATTTTAATCTTAATGATAAAGTAATAAAAGAAATTAAGAAAACTCTTTTAGCTTCTTCTGCAAACCATGATTTTGTTTATTTTTCAAAAATGGTTAATACATCATTAATTTTTCATGCAATAAATACTACAGATAAAACTGTTAAGCCTATCGAAATATCAGTTGATATGTCTGTGTATAATTAGACTATTGATAGTACTGGAATAACTCCTGAAAAAGAAACAAATCATTTTCAAGTAATTTAAAATATTAGAGGCGGGAATTCCCGCCTCTTTTTCATTCTTATTCTTCCGGAATATCTTCGTATTGTTTGTACAACGTTCTAAAGATTTTTGGAAGCTCTTGCAAGTCTGAACTATTCAGAAGGTTAATAGTAAATTCTTCAGAAATGATTCCTTCACAAGAATTATCAAGACACATGTATACTTTCGGATAAACGTAATCATCCGTATTTTTTGTGTTTATTTCAATAGAAATAAAATGTCCATCACCGTTTTTAGGGCCGAGATAAATTTGAAGTGCATTTTCCAATTCTTCATGCTCTTCAATTTTCAGTTCCGGATTACATTCAAGCATCACAGGTTTAAGTACCTCTTTAACACAGTTTTCAATAAAGACGTTTTTCAGTTCCATTTCTTATTCCTTTCGTTTAAGGTTGGTTATTGTTTATATTATAATATAACGGATATATTGAAAAAGTAAAGAAAAATTCCTGAAATATACGAAATATTTCAGGAATTATCCATAAAAGAAAGGAAGTATTTTTATTTTTCTGTTGCGCGAATAATAATCAAAGTTCCTCTAACAATATCCATAACCACTGCAAACTGATGAACTGTACCAAATGTTTTACGTGTAGAAATTCGCAACGAACCGTCTGCATTAGAATGCACAATCTTAGCTTCCGGACTATTCCAATCAATTACATCTTTTTTAAGAGAAATTTCAATAACCGGTTCATCTTCAGCATCTTTATTTTCAAGATCTTCGATGTAATAGCCTTCGACATATGCATTATAATCCAGAGATTTTTTAAAATTAATTTTATCCATGAACTGTTTAGGAATAGTCAAACGTCCACGACTATCTGCCGTCAACACACTATCTTCAGTCAAAGGTACCCAATTATCATCATCAAGTTCAAGTTCATCTTCCTCGGGATCTTCATCTTCTTCGAGATATTCATCTTCCTCGGGAACTTCCTCTTCCTCATCAAGTTCATCTTCCTCGGGATCTTCATCTTCTTCGAGATATTCATCTTCCTCGGGAACTTCCTCTTCATCGGGAACTACTTCATCCGGATTAATCATTTGATCAAGAATATCAAAAAAGCTTCTGAAGTTTGCAAGCGGATATTCTGCAATATCTGATTCGATATCACGATACAGCAGACTACGCATTTCAGTTTCATCTGCAGGATTATTAATAACACTGATTACATATGAAGTACCAATAATAGATTCTTCAATAATATTAATAATAACGTCTTTAATTTCATTGAATTTGCAATTATGTGCACCCATAAAGAAAGTCAAATTATACACATCTCGTGCAGTAAACATTACCTTATTTGCAATAAGTGCATTTACATTTGTTCTCACATATTCTGTAACTGCATCATTAGTTACAGCATGGTCAGTACATTTACAACCACATTTACATGTCATAAGTAATCTCCTTATTCTTCTTTATTATTTAATTAGAGTTAAAAACATTTATTTAATTATAACGATGATTTCAAAAAAGTAAAGTTACTTTTTAGATTTTTCCCAGGTTTCTTTTGTTTCATCATAAACTACTTCAGTAGTAAATGCGTCGATAAAAATAACTCTGCAATTCGGCATATGTTTGAATACCGTATTAAGATATTTTTTCATATGTGTTTTTCGAGTAAATCCATCTGTATTGATAATGATTTCATTCGGGTAATTAGCTTTGCATCGGATAATAGTTCCACCGATACCCACTTCTTCAAGGTTAGTAAAAATAGGTCCATCAACAGGCATATCTTTATCAACAATAGTAAATCCGATATAGCTTTCAATATTCATTTCAGCTTCCTTTCTTAATTAGTTTATTATAATAAAACGGAAATATTCAAAAAATAAATTCTACTTTCCTAAGTTTTTCAATAGATTTATCAATTTCATTTTGAAGTTCATTTAGATAATCAATTACTGGTATTTTGCATCTACGCTGGCATTCCGAAGCCTTATATGAAAGATAACAATCATTTTCGCCATCTTCCCAAATAAATCCCATATAATAATGAATAATCGGGTCTTTACAACTTTCAGGAGTGTATTCATCTTTAATAACTTCAAACTTTTCAAACCAAGATTTATAAGCCCAATAGTCATGTCCCTTATTATCTATGATATAGGTGTCTTTGGTTTCTTTTTTTACAGGTCCCTTAATAAGTTTACAATCAATAATGTTTTCATTTACATCATACATAATTGAATAAAGAAAAACATGTTTTTGTTTCTGCATTATTATATTTCCTTTCTTAATTTAGGTTATATTATAATATAACGAAAATTTAAAAAAAGTAAAGGGGAATTTTAATTCCCCATAGATTTATTTTAGCGATTAAAAACCTCTTCAACTGCGGCTTTGAAGGTCTTAAAATCTTTGCTTGACTTAATATGCATGTTGTTCACTGTCACACCTGGATAACCATGTTCGGTGTCTTCCCATCCATTTGCATGCACATAAATTTCGCCACCATTATAGGTGAGGTCTAGGATAGTTGTGTCATAATATTTGCCAATACAAGTGCCGCCAACCACACTGCGATTCATTCTCTTCAGCCACCGTTCGATAGTCTTGATTGCAGATTCCTGTTCATCATTCGTTGCAAGTCTCGTTGCGAAGCTCATATTCGTTTCCTTTCTTAATTTATTTTCACTTATATTATAATATAACGAAAATATTCAAAAAGTAAAATCAATATCCATAATATCCGCGCAATTTTTTGCTGCCGAGTGCTTTTTTCATTGCTTCAGTATATGCTTCGCGTCCTTCCAGCTTTGTATAATCAGTAGTAAGCAGGCCTACGATTTCATAGGTATGATCAGCATATCCGATTACATACCAGCTTCCACCTTTCACACCGGCAATCACACCGGTTCCATTATCGCGGGCAAGACGTGCAATTCTAACCGCTCTATCGAATTTTTCATTATCGAGATTATTTGTTCCATGTGCGACTCGTTCAAACGCGCCTGCACCAGATTCAAATTCATGCATAAAGATTTTCTTCAATCCACGGTAACGCGCTGCATCCACTTTGTATTTAGCCAGTTCGCACGATTCACAATAGCAAGCAGGCTTCTTCGGGGCAGTTCCAAAAAGCAGTTCGAATTTTGCGCGGAGTTCTGTCTTTTTCATACGTTCTTTTCCTTTCTTAATTTGTTTTGGTTTATATTATAATATAACAAAAATATTCAAAAAGTAAAGTGAAAAATAGAAAAATAAAAAATAAATTTTTCAAAAATTTTTGACCTATCTCGCCAGGCCTATAGCCTTATGACGTGTATTTTAATATAACGGAAATATTCAAAAAGTAAAGGGGAATTTTTCAATTCCCCAAATTTATTTTTCTTATTTCATCAAATCATTGATTTCATCTAAAATCTCTTTCGGAATAGGTTCATAAATCCATCCATGACCATACGTGTAATTGCAAATGTCACAATGATGTCCACGATGGTTTTCATAAGGTTCTTTTTCAAATTCTCTCTGATGAATACAACCAGCATGCATATTATTCAAATGCCAATCTTTCCAAACATTATAAATACGTTTTACTGTTTTAGTTGGAATAAATTCAAGCAACTTATCAAAACACTGTCCACCATAATATTCACGGCCGCTTTTATAAATGTTACACGCTGCAGAAAAAACGGGTTTATTCATATCACCATTCTCAGCACGAAGTTCCATATCGATATCTGCACGATAAACTTTGTCTTCACTGTACACACGAACTTGTTTTCTGTTAATCACAACGTCTTTCATACGTTCTTTTCCTTTCTTAATTTGTTTTGGTTTATATTATATTATAACGGAAATATTGAAAAAGTAAAGGGAGAATTAAATATATTTTGGTGCATATTTTGTCGTAAACTATTTTGTAAGTTTCTGACAATTTGATAATAATTCCCAGTTGATTTTATCTGGATATGTGGTTACTAAATATTTTAATTCATATGTATTGAATTGTTTATTTAACCATAAGTAATTCCATGTGATATAATCTGCGAGTTTTGATATAGTATCTATAGTTAGATTTTGATATAACGTTGCAGTTTCCCATGGAATAATATCTTTAAACTAGATTAATATATATTCTGGCAAATTAACTAATGTAGTAAGATATTCCCAATTGATTTTATGTTTGAATAATTTTATAAAGTCTGAATTGATATCTACACCGAATAGAAATATATAATGAAATATTTTGCCAGTCATCATCAGACATGGCAAAATATTTTTCATATTTGATTTTGTTTTTTATTGTCTAAATCTATTTCATTTTTCAGTGTTATCAGTATTATCTTTAGAATCTTCTTCTTTATTTAATTCTTTATACAATTCAGCTCTAACATTTTTGTTAAAAAAGATATGAAAAATTTGACCGATAATTGCAGGGAGCCAAGTAATAACCAAAAGAAATACCATTAAGATATATGTACCGGGACGTTCATGTTTTGTTCTATTAACAGCCTGACCAATAAAATCTTTTGAATTTTCAATATAATTAAGTGTAGTTGATGCAAAATAATAACCTATACCGAGATAAGTCCAAATTGCCAAAAGGATAATAAGACCTGCTAATGACATAATATTCTATTCCTTCTTAGTTAAAACGGATGAAGCTCATCAAAAATTTCATTAAATACTTCTTCATATTCTTTCGGATAAACACGCTGAAACCCATCAGAAAGGCGTTCACCTTCTTTATAAACCCAATAAAATTTCGGCGTATATCTTACCAAAAAAACATCTTTACGTAATTCGATTCGTTCATCAATAATCGATTTAACACGTTCAATTATATCTGTATGTTTATTCATATTTACCTCACTTAATCAATAATAAATCTGGTTCAAAGTTTTTGTATAAAACTCTCTCATATTATCGCCGGGACGAAGAAGCATTGTCTGCTTATAAGTGTCAATACTAAATCCACGGTAACAGTACTTACCGGTTTCATTCATATTCAGAAAATCATGCGCACGCTTTTCCTGTCTGAATACCTTTTCAATAATATCAGTTTCCTCATTCACAATAAAGTAAATCATTTTTGTTTTCATCTTCTTTTTCCTTTCTAATATTTTTATTAACCTATATTATATTATAACAGTAATTATCAAAAAGTAAAGTAAAAATAAAAGAAATATCCACTTTATTTCATGGATATTTCTGTTGAATAACTCAAAAACTACACCACATAAATGGTATATTATTATTAAATTCTTTTTTATTTAACTGAGTTCATAGTCATCATTGCAAACATCTTCATAAGTTCTAATTTCAATTTCAATTTCTTCTTCTGAATTATTGTTAATTTTCAACAAATATTTTGCGAGAGCTTCAAGATAAATCGGAGAATTTTCATCATCGATATACGTAAAAGAAATCGGTTCTTTTGTGGGAGTAATATAGAAAAAACAGTCAGCATAACAAAATTGCTGTCGCCAAGATACAGCTTGTGCAAAATCTGCAGCAGTCGGATAAAATATATTCAAATTTTCTTCACTAATATCCATCACTTCATTTTCGACAACACCTTCAGCAACTGCTTCATTCCACATATCAATAATGAAATATATGTCATTAGGTTCATTAGATACTGAAAGTTCATTCAGTTTTTCAATTGCTTCTTCCATTGTCAAACCATTAAAATCTTCTTTTTTCATAATCGTTTCCTTTCAAAATTAATGTTTAATTTGTTTAGTAGCTATATTATAATATAACGAATATTCTTGAAAAGTAAAGTGAAAAATAAAAATAATGCCCGAAAATCGGGCATTGAATATTCTTCAAAGTAATTTCATGCTTTAACTTTTTTCTTACGACCGGTTCTGCCTTTCAGTCGATCATAAATTTTGTAAGCGTCTGCAACAGTCACATTAACCAGATGGGGTACACCTTCTTTATCTTTATAAAATCCTGACAAATAATCCAAAACGATTTTATCATTATCGCGTTTCCACCAGTCTTTACAACCGTTGTCTTTTTCTTCTGTCTTTACAACTTGTTTAAGTTTATTAGCAAACCAAGTTTTGATCGCATCTTCATCCCAGGAAATAAAGGGATTAGGATAAAAAGTACTACAAAATTTTTCAGAAAAGTTTTCAGATACCATAATGTTATTTTCCTGAATTTCAAGAGAAAGCCAGTATTTATCCATGCCTCTGGAATTTTCCCAAATACCGTCAGACAACTGACCAAGTACAGATTCAAGAACTGCTTTTACGATCTGATCATCTTTGTCAAACCCCGTTTAAATTTTTCTCATAGCTTTTCCTTTCAATTTAGTTTTAGTTTAATTACTTCGTTTATATTATAATATAACAGAAATATTGAAAAAGTAAAGTGAATATAAAAGAAAAACCTGGATTTCTCCAGGTAATCTATAAAAGAAAGGAAAGACTTTATTTATTCTTCATTCTGCGCACCGTATCGCATTTTGTTTATTGACCCATAATTTTTTTATAGGCCTTGATATCTTCGCGCGATATGGCGCGTTATTCAAGCATTATTCAAGCTCTTCATCAAATTCTTCATCCATTTCATTGCAGCCATACCTTGCATCTTCCAATGCTTCTTCAGGAGTTTCAAATGGATATTTAGGATTACTTCTATCACAGAAAACATTAATACCACACATAAAAATATCATATTGATATTTTGAAAACATTGTAAACGGTTTTGAAGCATATAAAGCAATTGTATAATCATTACAAAATTCAATATGAATTAATTGCCAATCATCATATCTATCCGCAAGCCATTGTTTGTCTTCTTTAGAAATCATGTTTAGTTTTCTTTCTTAATTAATTAGAGTTATATTATTTAATATAACTAAAATTTTGAAAAAGTAAAGACAATTCAATTAAAAATATCCGACAAATGTTTTACCATCTACAAAATTATCAATAAACTCTTGAAATCTTTTACGCGTTTCTTCGTCAGAACTATAATATGTTGTATCATGACTGAAATAAAGATCTCTATGCTTTTCAAGTACTGCTTTAGAAAATACTACATTATTCTCTTCCCACATACCATCAACATAAAATTGTTTATTTGGTCCTTTTCTCATATAGCAATCATATTTTTTATAATGGAAAATGATTTTACGCTTTTCAGTTTTCATGGGAGAATTTTCATTTGCAACATACTTGAAATAATCTGTTTCTTTAAGATTATCGTAGGCATCTGCAGTTTCTTTATCACCGACTGCAGCAGTTTTTACAAAACTATATTCCACCGTTCCGTATTCATCCGGAAAATCACATCCATACCATTCATAATCATTTTCATCAAGACCTGCTTCTTTGAAGATAGTTGTCCAGTCTAAATCTGTATCATAGTATTCACAAATATATTCCGGATTTAATCCTTTAAGAACTTCTTCGGAATAATCGGTAATGTCATGATAATCCAATTCAGAATCATAACTTTCAAAAAAAATCATCAAACTCTTCTTTTGTTTTATATTCTTTCTGACTCGGCTTTACCAGTTCATGCAAATAAATATCCAAACCCATAGTTAAATTCCTTTCTTAATTAGAAGTTATATTAAGTTATATTACTAATATAACGGAAATATTCAAAAAGTAAAGTGAATATAAAAAGAAAAGAGAGAACTATTTCTAATTCTCTCTTCAACCCTTTTTAATATTTCAATTGATATTATAATATCAATGTATTTTTGGCACTCCCACCCGGATTCGAACCGAGGTAGAATGGGTTAGAGCCACTCGTCCTAGACCACTAGACGATGGGAGCAAAATTATTAATGTGAAGAACTCGCCCAGCTTGATTCGAACAAGCAAAATTACAGATTAACAGTCTGCTCGGATCCCATTCCCGAAACATGGGCGAGTTCTTCACATTAAATTATTATTTTTCAAAATAGCTTACAGAACAATCTTTATTATATTGGATGATTTACTGTAATAAATCCAATTTATTTATAAATTCTTTACGAATTAATTTTTGGTTGCAGGAGTTGGAATCGAACCAACGTTGCATTTCTGCAAACGGGTTATGAGCCCGTTCAGTTCCCATTACTGTATCCTGCGATAATTATTTTCAATTAACACTTATTGTTTATATTTTAATATAACGATATTTGTAAAAAAGTAAAGTGGAAATTAAAAAGTTTTTCAATTATTTTCCTTTTCCTTTTTTAGCAAATAGTTTTTTACAGTTGTAAAGATATTATCAAATTTGAAATCAAGTTTTTTAGCTGCAATAAACATTACTAATGGTGCAATATCATTATTATTTATCTTTGCATATGTATTATACAATTCGCTTTCATTAAACTTATTATTTAATAGAATTTCATTATTTATTTTTTCAATAAATTTCCAGATATGTTTACCGTTTAGTTTATTATATGTTTTCCATAATCCTTTGCATAATTCATCTACATGTACTGAAAATTCTTTAGGTGAAAAATAATAGATTAAATCTGCACGAGTTATTCCAATTAATTTCAAATTATTTAAATGATCATTAAATTCATTTTTTGAAATTTTAGGTGTCTTTTCAGATAAATGTATATTACCTATACATTGTATGAAATGACTTAATTCATGATATATTGTTTCTTCTAAATTTAATGCGTTAGAATTTATTGTACAAACATATGTATTATTATTAAATTTATTGATAGTACCATCACAATTTTTACAATATTGTTTGAACATATTTTTTGCAGATGTCAGATCATTATCATCAGTAATATTGAATAATTTATAATGAAATGAATTAATTTCAATATCATCAGAAAAATTAAAAATAGAAAAATATAAAGTAATGTTGGATTTATTTTTTATATTTGAATAGTGTTTACTTTCAATCATTAACTATTTGATAGTATCAATGGAGATATATTCATTTTGATGGGATATACAATAATCAATAAATTCATTTGTAATATCAAGTAATAATTGTTTATCCTAATTAATAATACAGAAATCTTTAAATTTTACTGCAGAGATTAACCATAATTTATATTCATTTAAATCAAATGGTATCTATCCCGAAGATTCATATAACATATTCAGATATATTTGTTTAAACTATTTAAGCATTATGAACTCCGTTTCATGAAAAGTAAGTAAAGTAAGAATTAAAAAGTTTTTCAATTATTTACTTTCCGTTTACGAATAGGATTTTTTGTGAATTGTAATCTTTAACTAAAACCGTTTCCTGTTCAAAATCTCTGCAAATATCTTCTGCGAGATTTATTAAAGTTTCACTATTGATTCCAACTACTTCGACAGATAATGAATTTTCATCATATACTTTACCTGTTCTATCGGTATATCTGCCACTCAAAAATTTACCAACAGTCCATCCGATTAATTCATATTTTTGTATTAATTCAACCGCATTAACTTCAGTTGAAAAAATAATCATTCCGCCTTGTTCATTTTCTGCGGGCTAAAATTCAATACCTTCACTAATAATATTTGAAGCTATGATTTTATCTTTATCTATTTTAATAGCTTTAAATATCAAATTTATTAAAGTTAATTAAATTTTATTAAATTATTAATTTAAATTTTAATGAATTTGACTGAAAGACTTTAGAATAATCTAAAGGAAATCTATATTTACATTTAGATTTCTTTAAGAACTTATACAGATC
>JAZUQL010000088.1:0-78982 GCA_045605685.1 Lachnospiraceae bacterium | reverse complement strand
AACAACAACTCCGGCTCCGGCATCTTACCGGCTCCGGTATCTCCGCATGCCAAATAGCCGTTGGCTGGCTCGATAATCTTATGTCCGAATTGTTTTAATTTTTGCAAGTTTTCCTGCAATATATCATTTTCATACATATTTACATTCATTGCAGGCGAAATTAATTTCGGACATTTGCATGCCATAATTGTTGTTGTTAGCATATCATCTGCAATTCCGTTTGCAATTTTTCCTATTACGTTAGCAGTTGCAGGTGCAACTAAAAACACATCTGCCTGTTTTGCAATTGAAACATGCTCTACGTTAAATTGGAAATTACGGTCAAAGGTGTCTACGAGACATTTATTCTTTGTTAATGTTTCAAATGTAATTGGATTGATAAAATTGGTCGCATTTTGGGTCATAATTACATGTACATTCGCATTTAATTTTACTAACGCACTTGCCAGATTTGCTATCTTATATGCCGCAATACTTCCTGTCACGCCCAACACGACCGTCTTTCCCTTTAACATAGATACTTCCTCCTATTAACTAACTGCTTCTTTTTTCGGTTCCTGTACTTTGCTATAAATCGGTTTTACTTTCTTCAAAATTATACCGATTGCGGAAACCAAAATTGCGGCTACAATCGCTTCCATTACGCCGTTAAAACTGATTGCAGAACCAATTACTCCAATTACTGCACTCATATCTTCTTTTCCCAGTGCCACTCCGTATTCATCAAGATAGAAGGCAGCAATTCCACCCATAACTAATAATGTATTTACAAAAGCCCCGCATATTCCTGCATAAATAAACGGAATTGCAGTCACTTCTTTTTTCAAATATATCAGTTCCATTACCACAGCAATAATTAGTGCTATTACTAATGAAATAATGGTTCCTACGGATTGATTCGTTCCTTTTTCTGCAAATAGTTTATACAAATAAGAACGAATTCCGATAAATAATAAGGCACATACCACAAGGTTTAATATAGTTCCCCATACATTCTTCTGTTTTGATTCTAAAATCTTTTTCACCAATACATAGATTAAATATGGAACCACACCTACTAATATTCTCGGAACAAAACAAATAAAAATACTCTTTGGCACTCCGGATATTCCCATCGAACTGTATGCCAATATCGGTGAGAATACAAAAGCGGATACGCCTCCCGTCATAGTGTTTTTAATAAAACTTGTTAATCCAAATGTGAAGCCAAGTACTCCACCCTTAACCGGCCCACAAAATAGCGAGCCCAAGATTACCGGGATATGTATAATAGTTGCATTAAATACTCCTAATGGAATATATCCCAGTGGTGTGAAGGCCATTATAATAATAATTGCCATGAACAAACCGGTTAATACCAGTTCTTTCGTTTTGTTGTTACGCATTGCTTTTTTCCTCCTATTCCAGGTAAAAGCCATTCACATGGTCTTTTCCTCTTTCCTTTTTGCAAATGCAAAATAATAATTGCCGCCAACGGCTCACTCTATCCTTTCCCTGTTTCATGGGTAAAGGTAAAGCCCCTACTATACTAACACTTCGGCTATTTTTTGTAAACCTTAGAGGCACACAAAAAAAGGTTTCGCCTAAGCGAAACCTTTAGAAATTCTTATTTGTTCATCTCTGCTTTTAATGCGGCAGTAAGCTGCGGAACGATTTTATTTAAATCTCCTACAATACCATAATCTGCAACATCAAATATTGGTGCATCTTCGTCCTTATTAATTGCAATAATAAGATCAGATTCTTCCATTCCTGCCACATGCTGAATTGCTCCGGATATCCCAATCGCAAAATAAATCTGCGGACGAACTGTCTTACCGGTTTGTCCTACTTGATAATCCTGTGCTAACCAGCCATTTTCTACAACGGCACGGGAACAACTTACCATTCCGCCAAATACGTCTGCAAGTTCTTTTAGCATCTCAAAGTTTTCTTTACTTCCAACACCACGTCCTCCGGATACCAAAACCTTAGCTTCCATAATGTTCTCTACGGAACCAACCGCTTTTACAACATTTAATATCTCTACATAACGATTGTTTGGTGCAAAGCCCGGATTGAATTCAATCACTTCTGCAGTACGACCTGCTTCTTTTGGAAGTTTCTGCATTACTCCCGGGCGTACAGTTGCCATCTGCGGACGATTACATGGACAAGCAATTGTTGCGATAGTATTTCCGCCAAACGCCGGACGAGTCATTAATAACTGATTCGGCAATACTTCCGGATCTTTGCCCGGAGTTCTTAATGTAAACTCTCCGATTTCAAGCACTGTACAGTCTGCTGTAAGGCCGGTCTGTACTCTTGCGGAAACTGTTGGACCTAAGTCACGACCAATTGCAGTTGCACCTACCAACATAATTTCCGGTTTATATTCATTAATTACAGATGCTAATGCATGTGCATATGGTTCTGTACGATATGTTTCAAGTTCCGGATCATCTACAACGATTACTTTATCCGCACCATACTCGCCTAGTTCCGTAGCCAATTCCTTTATGTTTGAACCGAGAAGCACTGCAGTAACATCAGTATTTAAATCTGCAGCGAGTTCTTTTGCTTTTCCAATCAATTCGAAAGCAATCGGACTTATTGTATTATCTACCTGCTGCGCATAAATATATACGCCCTTATATTCTTCTAAACCCATTTTTTTCACCACTTTTCTTTCTGATATTTGTATTAGATTATATGTTTCTCTTTCAATTTTCCGATAAGATAATTTACAGATTCTGTCGGATCTAAGTTAACCTTTTCTCCGGCACCCTTTGCTACTTTGTCAGATGCTTTTGCAATCTTAGTCGGAGAACCGTTTAATCCAAGGTTTGCATCATCTACATCCTTCAAATCGGCTCTTCCCCAAACGGTTACTTCTTTTTCACATGCATCAAAAATACCGCCCGGAGTCATATATCTTGGTACATTTAATTCAGAAAGTGCAGTAATCAGACATGGCATTTTTGCTTTTACTTCATGGTATCTATCTTCATACTGACGTTTTACAATTACACTATCACCATCAACTTTGATATCTTCTGCATATGATATTACCGGCAGAGACAAATGTTCTGCAATCTGTGGTCCAACCTGAGCAGTATCTCCATCAATTGCCTGACGTCCTGTAATAATTAAATCATAATCAATATTACGAAGTGCTCCGGCTAATGTTGTAGAAGTTGCCCATGTGTCTGCACCTCCTAAGACACGGTCTGTAACAAGGATTGCATCATCTGCACCCATTGCCATTGCCTCACGAAGAACTGCATCTGCTTTTGGAAGACCCATCGTTAATACAGTAACTTTTGCTCCTATTTCGTCTTTAATACGAAGTGCTGCTTCCAGTCCGGCTTTGTCATCCGGGTTCATAATGGCAAGCATCGCTGCTCTATCTAGTGTTCCGTCCGGGTTAAATTTCACTCCACCCTTTGTATCCGGAACCTGTTTAATACATACTACTATATTCATGTATTTTTTCTCCTTATATATTTTTTCGCAAATTATAATTATTTCAAGAGTGCTCCGGAAATAACCATACGTTGAACTTCTGAAGTTCCTTCATAAATCTCTGTGATTTTTGCATCTCTCATCATACGCTCTACATCATACTCACGTATGTATCCATATCCACCAAAGAGCTGAACAACTTCTGTTGTAACAGCCATTGCCGTTTCGGACGCAAATAATTTTGCCTGTGCGGCCTCAACAGAGTAATTCTTCTGATTTGCTTTCGCAATCGCTGCCTTATAAACTAATAACTGTGCTGCTTCAATTCTGGTTGCCATATCTGCCAGTTTAAATTGTGTATTTTGCTGTGCTGCAATTGTTCTTCCGAACTGTTTTCTTTCTTTTGTATAAGCAATTGCTCTCTCTAATGCACCCTCTGCAATTCCAAGTGCCTGAGCGGCAATTCCGATACGTCCACCATCCAACGTGTGCATTGCAATCGGAAATCCTTTTCCTTCTACTCCAAGAAGGTTCTCTTTTGGAATTCTGCAATCCTCAAAGATCAATTCATAGGTCGATGAACCACGAATACCCATTTTCTTTTCTTTTGTTCCGAATGTGAATCCCGGTGCTCCTTTTTCTACGATAAATGCTGAAAAATTCTTTTTCTTTCTGCCACGTTTATCTTCTACAACGCTCGTAATTGCAATTACAATATACACATCTGCTACTTTTCCGTTTGTGATAAAACATTTTGAACCATTTAATACCCATTCATCACCATCTAATACGGCTTTGGTTTGTGCTCCCTGTGCATCTGTTCCTGCTCCCGGCTCAGTTAATGCAAATGCGCCGAGTTTTTCTCCTGTTGCAAGTGGACGAACAAACTTCTGTTTCTGTTCTTCTGTTCCATAAGTCATAATCGGATCGATACATAATGAGGTATGTGCTGATACTACAACACCTGTTGTTCCGCAAACCTTTGACAATTCTTCTACACACATGATATATGTCAAAGGATCACATCCCTGTCCACCATATTCCTTCGGAACCGGTATCCCCATAAATCCGCTTTTTGCCATTTTTGCTACGGTTTCACTTGGAAACTCTTCCGTCTCATCAACTTCCTGTGCAAGTGGCTTTACTTCTGCTTCCGCAAATTCTCTAAAAAGACTGCGTGCCATTTCATGTTTTTTATCCAAAGTAAAATCCATGATTGAAATCCTCCATTTTCCTGATGATTATTTGGCAGGTTTTCTGCCTGATATATTGTGTGTTCTATCGTTTTAAATATTTTACACACGAAATGGCATACCAAAGTTTGATATGCCATTTAATTTCTTCTTTTCGATTATTTTGAATAATCGTAGAAACCAATCCCTGTCTTGCGACCCAACTTACCTGCGCGTACCATCTTCTTAAGAAGTGGGTGTGGGCGGTATTTCGGATCTCCTGTCTCATCATATAAAACATTCATAATCGCAAGTACAATATCAAGGCCTACCAAGTCACCTAACTCTAAAGGACCCATTGGATGATTTGCACCTAATTTCATTGCAGTGTCAACACCTTCTACAGATGCAACACCATCAGCAACAATTCCAATTCCTTCATTGATCATCGGAATTAAAATTCTGTTTACAACAAAACCTGCTGCTTCATTTACTTCAACCGGAGTCTTTCCGATTTCTTCGGAAATCTTAACAATCTTGTCTTTGATTTCATCCGGAGTATTCTCGCCTTTAATTACCTCGATTAACTTCATTACCGGTGCCGGATTAAAGAAATGCATACCGATAACCGGTCTGTCAAGTCCTGCACCAATTTCTGTAATTGAAAGAGATGAAGTATTTGTAGCAAAAATACATGTAGACGGAACAATATCCTGTAATTCTTTAAAGGTCTGTTTCTTTACATCCATTACTTCAAGAGCTGCTTCAACAATTAAATCTGCATCTGTACAGATTGTTTTAACACCGGTTGTAATTTTTGCCAATATTTTATCAGCATCTTCCTGTGTCATTTTTCCTTTTGCTACTCTTTTTTCAAAACCTTTTGCAATTTTGTTCTTACCATTTGCTGCAAACTCTTCATTAATATCGCAAAGATATACTTCATATCCCTCTGTTTGCGCAAATGCCTGAGCGATTCCAGAGCCCATTGTTCCTGCTCCGATAACACCAACTTTCATGTTAGGACCTCCTATATATGTATTTTAGTAATTAGTACTTTTCAACGATAGTTGAGCAGCCCATTCCACCACCGATACAAAGTGTTGCAAGACCTCTGTTTGCTCCACTTCTTTGCATTTCATGCAATAAGGTAACAAGAATACGGCATCCTGAAGCCCCTACCGGATGTCCAAGTGCGATTGCACCACCGTTTACGTTCACTTTAGACATGTCAAAGTTCAAATCTCTTGCTACTGCAATCGACTGAGCTGCAAAAGCTTCATTTGCTTCAACTAAATCAATATCATCTATTGTAAGTCCGGTTTTTGCTAATACTTTCTTTGTAGAAGCTACCGGGCCAACACCCATAATCTCTGGTTCTACACCGCCAAGTGCACCTGCAACCCATGTTGCCATTGGTTTCACACCCAATTCTTTTGCTTTTTCTTCGCTCATAAGCACAACAGCTGCTGCTCCATCGTTAATTCCGGATGCATTTCCTGCAGTAATAAGTCCGCCTTCTTTTCCAGAACAGCATTTCAATTTTGCTAATGACTCTAATGTTGTACCAGCACGCGGTCCTTCATCTGTAACAAAATCTACGATTTCTTTCTTTACTTTTACCGGAACCGGTACGATTTCATCTGCAAATTTGCCTTCTGCAATTGCTTTTTCGCATTTCTGCTGACTACTTACTGAGAATTCATCTAACTCTTCTCTTGTAATTCCATATTTATCACATACATTTTCTGCAGTGATCATCATGTGATAGTGGTTAAATGCATCTGTTAAAGCATCGTTAACCATTGTATCTATAATTGTAGCGTTGTTCATACGATATCCAAAACGTGCTTTTGTCATAGCATATGGCGCCATAGACATATTCTCCATACCACCAGCTACAACAATGTCTGCCTGATCTGCAAGAATCATAGTAGCAGCTTCGTTTACACATTTTAATCCAGAACCACATACCACATTCAAAGTTACAGCCGGTACATCAATCGGAAGTCCTGCTTTAATAGAAGCCTGACGAGCAACGTTCTGTCCCTGTGCAGCTTGGATTACACATCCCATAAGAACTTCATCCACCTGTTCCGGTTTTACACCGGCACGATTCAATGCTTCCTTGATAACAATAGCACCTAAATCAGCAGCCGGAGTATTACTTAATGCTCCACCCATTTTTCCAATTGCGGTACGACATGCACCTACCAATACAACTTTTTTTTCCATAATTCCTTTTCTCCTTATATTAAAATATTTCCACCCTAATGGATGTTAATTTTTTAACAATGCAATAGTATCACATTTCCTCCCGAAATGCAACAACTCTTAATAAAAAACATGATTTCCAATCACCGTTCCGGGTGTCTTACCATCATTACGCCTAAAGAACAACCAATTCCCACTGCGATGTCCTTCTAACACCTGTCTTGCAGCCTTTCTACAACTCTGAGACGTTAAGTTATTCTCAATTACAATTGCCAGTCGCCCGCTTGCTACTGGCGAAAACTGACCGGATTGATATATAACACCGGTAATCGTATTCGGAAATCTTGAACTTGCAACACGGTTTAAAACAACTGTTCCAACCGCCAACTGTCCTTGATAGCTTTCTCCACCGGACTCGCAATAAATAATTGCCGCAAGAAGTTCCTCTTCTCCATTCACCGGCTGTATCACACCAGGATCGAGCGGTTCATTCGGATCCGTAACGTCATCCTCATATTCGTCTTCTAACTGGGCTTCATATTCTTCCATTGCCGCGAGTTGTTCGGCGAGTTCATCTGTCATATTCTGAACATCATTATACTCAGAACTCTTCTGCGCAATCGATGCTAGCAATGACTGCTCTTGCACCTGTAATTCTTCCATTGCGGATGCTAAATCAACCCTCTGTTGTTCCAGACTCTGCTTATATTCCGCAATGCTTGAACATGTATTAATATATTCATCCAGCATCTTACGATCATATTGCTGCATGCTCGATACATAAGACGCTTTATTGATGAAATCAGCAAAACTGTCATATTCCAGAACACTAAACCAGCCAATCTGTGCCTCATTCTCATACAAATACTGTATCCGAAGTTTCATCATATTGTATTGTTCTTGCTGCAGTTCTATCGCCTTATCCAAATAGGCTTCTGTCGCAGCAATCTCTGTCTCAAGACGGCTTATCTCGTTCTGCAATTCTCCTATCGAGACACTTGTATTATATAACTGTGAATCCAAATCCCCCAACGACGCTTCTAACTCCTGACGCGCCGCTTCCAATTCGGACATCTGTTCATCCACATCCTCCATGTCTTCTCTCAGGTCTTCCAGTTCATCCGGCAAAGATGCATAATAGCGACTCTCTCCGAGCATAAAACCAAGAAAAAGAACAAAGATGATACACAGACATCCTCTGTGCAATCTCTTCCTCATATGTTCCCCTTAAATCAGTTCACCGTAACGTAATTCGTCCTTTTCTATAATATCAAATTCTTCTCCCTGTTTCAAGAAGAATAGATTGCGACAAGCGCAATCCATTCCTTCAAATATTAATTATATATAATCTTTCCCATCATTTATTACAGAAGAAAACACCCGATAATCGTCAGAATTACAATCAATACCAACATTATAAGTAATGAAATAAAGATAAACCGAAGCGAGAGTTTCTTGTCCGTATATGTTTTTGTAGTAAGTACTTTTGCCATCATCGGCACTTCTACACCACGAATACAAGGAACTGCATAATTTGGTGAGAATCCTCTTCTTGCAAAGTAACGTTCATTGATTGTCGGAAAAACTTTTGCCACTACAGTTTTGTGTTCCAGCTTATCAAACGCATACTGACGCATGACCTCTAGTAATGCCTTACCATATCCTCTGTTTGCAATAGACGGATGTACAAATAAAAGTGTAATTCCTCCATTCGCATGCATTCCTCCAACTGCAAACAAAATCTCACGGACATCAAACACTCCCCACAGTACCAATTCTTTTTCTAAAAATAATTTACGCAGATTCTCTGTTCTGATATAAGACAAAAAACCCTGCTCAAACATCGGATTCTGAACAAATTGTCTGTCACATTGACTGTACGTATAATGAACCAAGTCATGTACACTTTGCAAATCCTTTTCTTCAATTAATCTCATCTTCATAGTTCGTTCTACTCCTCTATATCCTTTTCTGTTAAATGGTAAATCAAACCACTATATCTCTTTAACTGCATATTATTTCGAACCATTGTCTCAAATGTATGGTCATCTCCTACAATAGTAACACATTTTCTTGCTCTTGTGACAGCCGTATAGATTAAATTTCTATTCAGAAGCATCTGTGGCCCCGACAACAGCGGTATAACAACTGCCGGATACTCTGACCCTTGTGACTTATGTATTGTAATTGCATACGCCAATTCTAATTCATCCAATTGTTTAAAGGAATACTCCACTCTCTTTCCTTCATCAAAACTAACCGTCATTGTTTCTGCAAAAGGATTAATGGATTCTATGATTCCGGTATCTCCATTAAATATTCCGGTTCCTTTATCAATTGCTAGCCCATATTTGCTGCAAATCTCCCACTCTAACTGGTAGTCATTACGGGTCTGCATCACTTTATCCCCTTCACGGAAAACAATTCCATTATATTCCTTTTCCCGTTTGGATGCATCCTTTGGATTCAAATACATCTGCAATATGGAATTAAGCCTCTCCACGCCCAGAAGACCCTTTCTCATGGGACTTAAAACCTGTATGTCGTACTCTTTTGCATCTACATATTTGGGTAACTTTTGTTTAATCAACTGTAGTACAACCTGAATAATCTTATCTGCTTCATAACGTTTCAAGAAGAAAAAGTCCATGCTTTTATTGTCTAAAGCCACCTCTTCACCTCGATTAATTTTATGCGCATTTATTATTATATCACTTGTGCTCGCCTGCCGAAAGATTTTTGTTAATTTTACTGTTTTTATTTTTTGAGAATCGATAATATCTTTTAATACACTGCCCGGTCCGACACTTGGCAACTGATTAACATCCCCCACTAAAATAAGTCTGGTTCCCGCTGCAACCGCTTTCAAAAGCGAATACATAAGGGTAATATCCACCATTGACATCTCATCTATAATGATTACATCTGTCTCCAAAGGATTCTGTTCATTTCTTTCGAATCCTGCATTTCCCTCCATTGCACCATTTAATTCTAACATACGGTGAATTGTCCTAGCTTCAAATCCGGTCGTTTCGCTCATCCTTTTTGCCGCCCTCCCGGTTGGTGCCGCAAGAAAAATATCGAGACCTTCCATTTCAAAATAACGGATAATTGTATTAATCGTGGTTGTCTTACCGGTTCCCGGTCCACCGGTAATAACCAAAAGCCCGTTGCGAACAGCTTCCTTTACTGCTGCAATCTGGTGTTCTTCCAACTTCAAATCTGTTTGTTTCTCAATAACAGAAATTCGCTTTTCAATCTCTGCATCCATTACATCATAAGACAGATTCAGTGCTTTTAATAAAGTCGCTGTATTCGCCTCCATATAGTAATATGCTGACGCATATACTATGACCTGTGCATCTAATTTTCTAAGAACAATTTTACGGTCAATTGCCAAATTCATATATTGCTGTGAAATATATTCACCATCAATCCCCAACAAAACGGACGCTCTGTGCGTCAATTCCTCCTGCGGTAAATAGGTATGTCCTTCTAAGGATGCCTGCAGCAACGTGTATACAATCCCGCTTCTTAACCGAAAATCAGAATCCGTCTTAATTCCAACCCGGGTTGCAATCTCATCCGCGGTTTTAAATCCTACGCCTTCAATATCGTCTGCCATTCGATAAGGGTTTTCTTCTATGATTCCATATATCTCATTCCCATATGTTTTATATATTTTCACAGCCAGATTCATATTAATTCCATATTTTTGCAAAAAAATCATTGCTTGTCGTAAATCCTTCTTTTCATTTACAATCGTTGCAATCTCCATTGCTTTACGGATACTAATTCCTTTTACTTCAGCAAGCCTCTCCGGTTCTTCTTCTATGATACGAAATGTTTCTTGTTTAAATCTTCTTACAATACGGGCTGCTAAAGCAACGCCGACCCCTTTAATGGCTCCGGAACCTAAATATCTTTCGATTGCAATCTCATCCTCCGGTGCAATTTCCTTATGCGATGTCACCTTAAACTGTTCCCCATAAGTGACGTGTTCTGTAAACTCACCTTCCAGTTCCAGATTCTCTCCCTCTACAATAGCGGGAAAATTGCCAACACATGTATACTCTTCCTCTTTACTTACAATGCAAAAGACGGTATATCCATTTTCTTCATTTCGATATATAATATGCTCTACATAACCTTTTAACTTATCCATATTAACCCCTGTCTGTTTTTCACTATTACAGTATAACGTAAAAAGAGATTACAATACAAGTTTTTGATTTCACTTGCTTGCAATCTCTTTGTTTTAATCAAGATTATAATTTCGTTTCATCTGCTCGTACAATTGTTGCGTATAGTTCTCCCCAATGTCATCCACCAACTGTTCTGCAACCATCTGATACGCCGCATCCATATGTATATCTTTGTACTGGGACATTACGCTGTCACCCTCTTCATCTTCCTCTGTAAATGTCTCTTTCATCTTTTTGAGGATTTGTTCCACAAAGTAGGATTCAAAATCTTTTAAGACACCTTTCAGTTCTTCTTCCGTAGGATTCTCCGATATATTACCCAATGCACCGGTTAGTGCATCAGCTTTGGCATCTGTTCTTTTCGAACTTCCCTGATTCATAACAGAAGAAATATCACCAATCGAAATGGACATACGTCTCCCCCTTTAATCTACTATCTTCTCAAATTATTTGCTGTCTCCAACATAGAATCTGCTGTTGTAATTGCTTTTGAATTTAATTCATACGCTCTCTGGGCTACGATTAGATTAACCATCTCATCTGCAACCTGAACATTAGAACCTTCCAGATAGTTGCTATGAACTTTACTAATTACAAGTCCATTCGCTTCTCCTTCCAGCAACGGATTTCCTGATGCATTTGTTGCTGCAAGTTTGCTGGACGATAATTTCTCTAACCCCGCAGGATTATTAAACTGGTAAATCCCAAATGTCTGATTCATATCTACATACTCACCTTCCGGTGTAAGATATCCCACTTCTCCATATGTTGAAAAATACATAGACTCAGCACTAACGCCTTCCGGGATTACAATTTCATTCCCCTCTCTATCTAATACAGGGCAACCTTCAAAATCCGTCAGTACAGTTCTTCCATCCGCATCGATGCTCCAGTTAAAATTACCGTTTCTTGTATAGTAGACATTCCCGTCTACACCACGCACTGCAAAGAAACCATTTCCTTCAATTGCAAAATCTGTTGCGCTATCGCTTGCCAATAAGGAACCCTGTGTATACATTGATGTAGTTGCCGCAACTCGAGTTCCCAGTCCAACTTGTGCACCTACCGGTTTCTGCGCTCCATTCGCAGATGTAGTTCTTGTTTGAATTGTTTGATATAACAAAGATTTAAACTCTGTTCTCTCTGCCTTATATCCGGTTGTATTTACATTTGCCAGATTATTCGATATTGTATCAACATTTGTCTGCTCCGCAATCATTCCTGTCGCCGCAGTATATAATGCACGCATCATAAGCATTTCCCCCTTTTGTTATCTAACTGTTACTGAACTCTACCAACTGTATTCACCGCAGTATCCAATGTCTGATCAATAGACGAAATTACTTTCTGTCCTGCTTCATACGCTCTTTGTATAGTTATCATATTAACCATTTCTGATACCACATTAACATTTGATGTTTCCAGAACACCTTGCTTAATTGTGGATGTGGTCTCAATTACATTCCCACCATCCAGGAGGTTATACATGTTCTCTCCATATTTCTCGATATAATCATAATTATCAAAATCAATCAACCCGATTGTTCCAGCCAACTGTTCATTTTGATAAATATATCCCAAATCATCTACTGCAATCTTCGCATTCGGATCTATCCTTACAAAATTATTCTCACTCGGATCCCCATTGATTGCACCGGTCATATTTAACACATGATCTCCATCTTTGGTTACCAGATATCCGTCTTTATCTATGGTAAATGCTCCGTCTCTTGTATATTTTACGGATGTTTCTCCCTGCTTGTTTGTAAATGCAATTGCAAAAAAACCACTTCCGTTAATTGCAAAATCCGTTTCATTATCCGTCACTTTAAAGCTTCCGGATGAATAATCCGTATAGACCTGTCCTAAATGTGTAACGAGTGAAACACTTCCAATTCTACGATTCAATCCATATACAGATGTATCTTTTATTTTAATTGCATACTCATCTGCAAAGGTTCTCGAAGTCGTTCCCTCTTTCTTATATCCTGTTGTGTCAGCATTTGCAAGGTTATTCGATAATACATCCAAACGCTTCATCTCGTTAACCATGCCGGTGTGAGCTGTATATAGCCCTTTTACCATATGCCACCTCCTATAGAAAATCCATAACAAATGTCACTTTCCATATATATCGACAAATTATAGTTTTTCTTAACTAGATATCATCATGTTTTTCTGATAAAAACTCTACATATTTTCCTGTACCAATGGCTACACATGTCATCGGTTGTTCCGCTGTCATAGTATTGATTCCGGTCTTCTCCTCTATCAATTCTTCTAATCCACGAAGCAATGAGCCGCCTCCGGTAAGCACAATCCCTCTATCCGCAACGTCTGCAGCAAGTTCCGGCGGTGTTTTTTCCAAAACGGAATGAACCGCCTCTACAATCTGGAGGGTTGGTTCTCTTAACGCTTCTTCCGTTTCTTCCGAGGTAACGGTAATCGTTCTTGGTAAACCTGTTACAAGATTACGTCCGCGCACATCCATTGTTTCATTCTGCGCAAGCGGGAAACAAGTTCCTATTTTTATCTTGATGTCTTCTGCTGTTCGTTCTCCAATAAGAAGGTTGTGTTTCTTTCTCATATACCGAACCAATGCCTCGTCAAAGTCATCTCCGGCAATTTTAACAGAGGTGCTCACTACAGATCCTCCTAACGAAATTACAGCTATATCTGATGTTCCTCCACCGATATCTACAATCATATTTCCACATGGTTTTGTAATATCAATTCCAGCGCCAATTGCCGCTGCAATCGGCTCTTCAATAATCGCAACTTCTCTTGCACCGGCCTGATAGGTCGCATCTTCTACTGCCTTCTTCTCTACTTCCGTAACACCACTTGGTACACATACACTGATTCGTGGTTTACGCAAGCTTCTCTTGCCTAAAGCCTTCTCTATAAAGTATTTAATCATCTTCTCTGTCACTTCATAATCCGAAATAACACCCTGACGAAGCGGACGTACCGCAACAATATTACCCGGAGTTCTTCCAAGCATGAGTCTGGCTTCTTCTCCGATTGCTTTAATCTTATCCGTATCTCTATCAAAAGCAACTACTGACGGCTCTTTTAAGACGACACCCTTTCCTTTGATATATACTAAAATACTTGCGGTTCCAAGGTCAATTCCAATATCTGTTCCAAGCATAATTATCCCCTTTCTTAATCTAGGTTCTCTTATTTCAAGCTCTTTGCGACAAGGCGCAATATCGCATTTAATCATATTTTTTCATATACATATCAATTATATACAATTCAGTGTATTTTTCAAACTATTTTTTTATTTTTATTCAATAAAGTTTCTAACAGTATTCGCCCACATTCTATGCGTACATTGATTTTGTTCTATAGGAATGTTTTAGTCCCTCTCGTATATAACAAAAACCGGCTTGGGCATTCGCCCAAACCGGTTTGAATTCTCATACTTTTAGTCATCTACTTCACAGATTTCTTTTCCATCATAGTTATAATAGAAACCATCTGCTTCAATCAGTCTGTATGTTCTATAAGGTGTCATCTCGTCTTCTGCTTCAAGAAGAATTTTTCCTTTATTATTTACTAAGTAATATTCATCATCCTCTGTGAAAATGAAATGCTCTTCGTCTAATGCTATATAGCAAGAGAGTTCTTCTTCCATCTTGAATAATTCTTCTCCTGCATAGCAGTAAATCTTGCCTTTTTCAGTGATGAATACTCCAGAAGAAAAGCTATCTTCAACCATCTCACAGTTTTCATATTTTAATTTTCCTTTTAAGGTGTAATATGAAAGTTCATCATCATCTACTGCAATGATTCCGGCATCCAATACATAAACCAAATCTGCATTGTTAATTTCTACTACTTCTTTAAACTTGCTGTTAAATACGCAGTAATCATCATCATCTCTTGATACATAATAAATGGTATCTCCTACCGGATATGCACTTGTAGGATCTGTAAACATGTGTTCCATTTTACCTTTTGCATTGTATACAACTGTTTCATCCTCTGTCTGCACACAACGTACACCTTCAATCGAAGTTGCATTCATAACTCCGGAATCTGCACCGCCTTCTAATTCGTAGCACTCTGTTCCTTTGTCATTAATAACAAAGACTTTGATGTCTCCATCATCTTCTTTTGCTTCGATTACGCCGCTTCCATATGTTACTGAAGCATAATCACTTCCGTCAAAGATGAGTTTTTTACTCTTCTCGCTGTAGATATCAATATAATTTCCATCATCTCCATCAATCTCGATATAGATAATACCGCAGTTCTTATCTGCCGGCAAGATGGAGTCATATCCAAATCCTTCGTACTCACAGTTCTCAACTAACAAATCTCCGTCTGCTGTATAGAAATCTCCTTCGGATCCCATCTCTTCTTCAAGACCTACAAACACACCATGAGATACATAGAAGTTATCCTCATCTCTATACTCATCGTAATCAATGCCTTCGTAACCATTCGCATCAAAGAGTTCTTTTCCTTTACCGGTTAATACAACACATCCATCATCACCTTCTGCTCTGAAGAATCCTGTATATCCGAGCGGAAGAATATCCATGTACTCACCGTAATCAACAATCTCTTTGCCCCTAGTATTAATTAGAGCTTCGTCGTCATCTTCATTAATTGCAACGGCAACACCATTACGGAAATCAGAAATATCTTCTACTCCTTCTATTTCCTTAGTTCCATCTTCGTTCGCAATTACATATGAACCATATGAATCCGCTACAACCATGTAATTGTTACACTCTTCTTCGCCCCATGGCATCTGACATCCTGTTAAAGAAATCACGCATGCACCAGCCAGAAGACCACATACAATTTTTTTCTTCATAAATTTTCTCTCCTTTGTTCTGGTAATCGTTTACCAACTATGTCTATTATACAAACTTAACTCCAAAAAGGCAATACAATTCCAGTTGCATTTTTTAGCAACTATACATTACATCTTACTTTAAATACTGTTTCAGAAATTGTCCCGTGTAAGACATAGGTTCGGTACTTATTTCTTCCGGTGTTCCATATGCAACAACAGTACCACCGCCATCTCCACCTTCCGGGCCCATATCAATAATATAATCTGCCGTCTTTATCACATCAAGGTTATGTTCGATTACGACTACCGTGTTGCCTCCATCTGACAATCTTCTCAGAATCTCTACCAACTTGTGCACATCTGCAAAATGCAATCCCGTCGTTGGTTCATCTAAGATATAAATCGTTTTTCCGGTACTCTTTTTACTAAGTTCGGTTGCCAATTTAATTCTCTGTGCTTCTCCGCCGGATAATTCTGTTGACGGCTGTCCCAGGCGGATATAAGATAATCCTACATCATATAATGTCTGTATCTTTCTTCGTATTGTCGGAACATTTTCAAAGAACTCTAATGCTTCTTCAACCGTCATATTTAACACATCGTAGATACTCTTTCCTTTATATTTTACTTCAAGCGTCTCGCGATTATATCGTTTGCCGTTACACACCTCGCATGGTACATATACATCCGGCAGAAAATGCATTTCTATTTTGAGGATTCCATCCCCGGCACAGGCTTCACAACGACCGCCTTTGACATTGAAACTAAACCGTCCCTTCTGGTAGCCTCTCTCTTTTGCATCTGGCGTAGCTGCAAATAATGTACGAATCATATCAAACACCCCGGTATAGGTAGCAGGATTCGATCTTGGCGTCCTTCCGATTGGCGACTGGTCTATATCGATTACCTTATCAAGTGCTTCTATTCCCTCTATGCTGTCGTATTTGCCCGGAATGCATCTTGCACGATTCAAGTGTTTTGCCAAATGTTTGTATAATATCTCATTGGTCAACGAGCTCTTTCCGGAACCGGACACACCGGTAATACAGGTCATCACACCTAGCGGAATCTTAACATCAATATTCTTTAAATTATTCTCCCTTGCCCCTTTGATTGTCAGAAATCCTGTCGGAATCCGTCTTTCACTCGGGACAGGTATTTCAATCCGCCGGCTCAGGTACGCTCCGGTAATTGAATTCTTGTTTTTCTTGATATCTTCTATTGTTCCCGTGGCAACCACTTCTCCACCATGCTCTCCTGCTTTTGGCCCGATATCAACAATAAAATCTGCCGCCTTCATTGTATCTTCATCATGCTCAACTACAATCAGCGTATTACCCAAATTCTTTAAATCCATCAGTGCGTTTAAAAGCTTATCATTATCCCGTTGATGCAGTCCAATGCTTGGTTCATCTAAAATATAAGCCACCCCTACAAGGCCCGACCCTATCTGCGTCGCCAGACGAATTCTCTGTGTTTCTCCACCGGACAGACTTCCCGTCGCTCTTGTAAGAGATAAATACTCAAGACCTACTTGTTGCAGAAATCCGATTCTCGCACGGATTTCCTTTAAAATCTGTTCGCCGATTTTGTATTGTTGTTCTGATAGCGTAATATCTTCCATATAGGAACATAAATCTTTAACAGACATTGATGTCATCTCGTATATATTTTTTCCCGATACTTTTACCGCCAGAGAAGATTTCTTCAATCGTTGTCCTTGACAATCCTGGCAAGGAGTAATTCGCATAAACTGCTCATATTCCTGTTTCATAATATCAGAACCGGTCTCCCGATAACGTCTCTCTACATTCCGAATCAGGCCCTCCCAGTTCAAGTCATATACACCTTCCCCTCGCTGGCCTTTGTATCTTACCTTCAGAATTCTTCCATCTCCTCCATGAATCAACATATGTCGGATATCCTGCGGCAAGTCCTCGTATGGTGTATCCAAAGAAAATCCATACCCTTCGGACAACGCCCTTAATGTTGCATTCGTATAACTGCTGCTATCTGTAGACGATTGCCATCCCATCACCTGAATTGCACCTTCTGATAATGCAAGAGTCTTATCCGGAATCATTAAATCCTCGTCAAATTCCATCTTATATCCCAAGCCATAACAGGTCGGACATGCCCCGAACGGATTATTAAAAGAAAAACTCCTTGGCTCCAAATCTTCTACACTTACCCCACAATCAATGCATGCAAAGTTAGTAGAAAATAACATCGGTTCCTGATCTATCACATCAATAACTGCAACGCCATCCGCCAACGAAAATACATTCTCAAGAGAATCCGTCAGTCTCTTTTCTATCCCAGGTTTAATCACAAGACGATCCACGACAATATCTATATTATGCTTTAAATTCTTATCCATCGGGATCTCTTCGGTCAATTCGTATTGATTTCCATCTACTATCACCCTGACATAACCACTTTTTAGTGCCTTGTCGAAAAGTTTGCGGTGCTCCCCCTTTCGACCACGCACAACAGGTGCCAATACCTGTACTTTGGTACGTTCCGGTAATTGCATAATGGTATCAACAATCTGGTCTACGCTCTGACGCTGAATCAATTTGCCACATTCCGGGCAGTGCGGTTCCCCAATTCTTGCATATAACAGACGAAAATAGTCGTAAATTTCTGTAACAGTTCCAACCGTTGATCTCGGATTACGGTTCGTTGATTTCTGGTCTATGGAAATTGCAGGGGGCAGTCCTTCTATACTCTGCACATTCGGTTTCTCCATCTGTCCCAAAAATTGTCTGGCATAGGAAGATAATGATTCCATATAACGCCTCTGTCCTTCTGCATATATCGTGTCAAATGCAAGAGAAGATTTACCGGAACCGGACAGGCCTGTTAAAACGACAAATTCATCTCGTGGTATTTCAATACTTACATTTTTTAAATTATGCTCACTTGCTCCTTTTATTTTGATGTACTTTCGGTTCTTATCCGCCATGTCTTACTATCTCCTTATAAATCTCGTAACATCGTCTTTAACTTAATCATCTGATCTCTATATTCTGCAGCCGCTTCGAAATTTAATTCTGTTGCTGCCTTCTGCATCTTCTTCTGAATCTCTGAAATTAATTTCTCCAGTTCTATTTTACTCATAGATTCCGGATCCTTGGTAAACGACAGTTCCTCTGCCGCAACCTTCTTCGAAATTGCAATCAATTCTCTTACTGACTTGCGAATCGTGGTCGGTACAATTCCATGTGCTTTATTATATTCTTCCTGAATCCTTCTGCGTCGGTTCGTCTCTTCTATTGCAATACGCATCGAATCGGTTACTTTATCCGCATACATAACTACGTGCCCATCACAATTACGGGCAGCACGACCAATCGTCTGGATTAAAGATGTCTCAGAACGCAAAAAACCTTCCTTATCTGCATCCAGAATTGCAACCAGTGTAATCTCAGGAATATCTAAGCCCTCTCTCAACAGATTAATTCCAACCAATACATCGAATACATCCAATCTTAAATCCCGGATAATCTCCGCACGTTCCAGGGTATCGATATCGGAATGCAAATACTTCACCCGAATGCCAACCTGTGCCATATAAGAAGTCAGATCTTCTGCCATGCGTTTTGTTAATGTTGTAATCAAAACTTTATTATGCGCCGCAACCTCTTTGTTCACTTCTCCTATCAGGTCATCAATCTGTCCTTCTATTGGGCGCACATCGATACGTGGGTCTAAAAGTCCGGTCGGCCTTATAATCTGTTCCGTACGTAAAAGTTCATGTTCCCGCTCATAAATATTAGGCGTTGCGGACACAAACAACATCTGGTCTATTTTCTGTTCGAACTCCTCAAAATTCAATGGTCTGTTATCCAATGCAGACGGAAGTCGAAATCCATACTCAACTAACGTATTCTTCCTGGAACGGTCCCCTGCATACATCCCGCGAATCTGTGGAATAGAAATATGAGATTCGTCTACAATAATTAAGAAATCATCCGGAAAATAGTCGATTAGTGTATCCGGCATCTCTCCCGGTGCTCTCCCTGCCAAATGTCTCGAATAATTCTCAATTCCACTACAGAATCCGGTCTCTTTTAACATCTCTACATCAAAATTAGTTCTTTCTGATATTCTCTGTGCCTCCAGTAATTTATCTTCACTTTTAAAAAAACGGATGCGCTCTTCTAATTCCTCTTCGATTGCATCACACGCTTTCAAAATCTTCTCCATCGGAACAACATAATGAGAAGCCGGGAATATCGCCACATGCTGCAGGATCGTCTTAGGCGTCTGTGTCAACGCGTCAATCTCTGTAATTCTATCTACTTCATCACCAAAGAACTCTACCCTTACGACCGTATCCGTGCTGTCTGCCGGAAAAATCTCCAGCACATCGCCTCTTACTCGAAATGTTCCTCTTTTAAAATCCATCTCATTTCGAATATATTGCATTCCAATCAGTTCCCTGATAACAACATCACGATCAATCTGCATTCCAGGGCGCAGAGAAACCATCATATTCATATAATCATCAGGGCTTCCGATTCCATATATACAGGAGACACTGGCTACAATAATCACATCTTGTCGTTCTGCCAACGCCGCGGTTGCTGACAATCGCAACTTATCAATCTCATCATTAATCGCAGAGTCCTTCGCAATATATGTGTCCGACTGCGGAACATATGCTTCCGGCTGATAATAATCATAATAGGATACAAAATACTCAACTGCATTCTCAGGGAAGAATTCTTTAAATTCCCCATAAAGTTGTGCAGCCAAAGTCTTATTATGAGCAATTACAAGCGTAGGTTTATTCAACGCCGCAATTACATTCGCCATCGTAAAGGTCTTTCCGGATCCGGTAACCCCCAAAAGTGTCTGAAACTGATTCCCTTCTTTAAACCCGTTGACCAAATCTTCTATTGCCTTCGGTTGATCACCTGTCGGCTCATATTCAGAGTGTAATACGAATTCGCTCATGTTCTCTTCCTCCTTAAAACCAGGCGAAAGCACCGAATTATATGCAATCGCACTCGAACATACATTCTGTCTATATAGTATATCACATAATCCCTAAATGTATAGAGGGTTTTTCAAATATCTCATTACGTAGTTTTCGCCTGCACATAGACTTTTTTGTGTATAAAAAAGCCACACACCATGTTTTCACATAGTATGCGGCGTATATCATAATTCTATTAAAATCTTGCCATATCTTGCATTTTACTGATTAGTTTTATTGCATAATCCGGATCGGACGCCCATCCGACTCCATATGGATTATTTGGGATGCACAACCACTCAACACAAGGTGCACTTCCTCTTCGAACCAGATGAAATCTTGGGTCTACACATTCATTCACCAACGCATCCGTTGTTGCATATGCCTTCAAATGCTGAACCTGAGCTCGCACCCCTTGTCTTACCGAGTCAAAACTTGCTCCGGCTGCACCACCATCTACTGCACCAATTCCCGCAAAGTTGAATTGTTCTATCTTCACCTGTCCGCCATACTGCAAATATCCGGTTTCATTCATCGCCTGTGCAAATGCAACTTGTACATTCACACCTTCCGCCTGACACTCTTCATAATAAATTCTGCAAAAATCTTCTATGGTAGGAGCATCTGAAGTTGCATAGAATTCCGGGTAAGGTTTCTTGGAATTAAAATAGCGGACCATCTGTTCTATCGTAACACCAGGCGCACCCATAATCTCCGTATACGTAGATAATGCAATTCCATTTTCCACTATATAGGTCACACCTGAAAATACGGCAGTTCCATTAAATGTAGCATCAAACAGGCCATTGGTAACATACCACAATTGATTCTCTTTCTTCACCAAACCGGTATATGTCTGTTCCCATGCTCCTCCGGATATGTAGTACCATTGAGATTCAAAGAACACCAATCCAATCTTGGAAAAATCTACTTTACCATCTTGTATATACCAGGTTCCAAAGCCATTTGCAGCCAGTCCCGTATATCCAAAATCAACCTGTCCATCCTGAACATAATACCATCTGCCATTATATTGTACGACATCATCATAGGTCTCATCTACAACACCATTCACAAAATGATACCAGATGTTCTCATGTACAAAAATGCCATTATAGTTTTTGTCCCATGCGCCTCCTTGAATCAGATACTTCGCTCCATTCCAAGCAATCACGCCATTTTTCGTAAAGTCGACAACACCACCTTCAATATACCAGGTACCAAAACAATTGTCCGCCAAACCGGTATAATTCCATGCGACTTCACCATTCTTAACATAGTACCAGGTCCCCTCATGCTCCAATACGTCTGTATGTGTTTTATCAACTATACCCTGTTCTACGTAATACCAAATACCATTGTATTTTGCCAGACCCGTATAATCTTTATCCCAATATCCATCTTTCAGATAGCAAAGTGTTCCATCGCAGTCTGTCAGTCCGTTCTTATCAAAGTCTAACACACCATCCCGAATATACCATGTCCCATAATAATTCTCTGCCAGACCTGTATAATCCCATGCAATCTGACCATTTTTCACGCAATACCAACTTCCGTAAAACAATACAACATCATTATAAGTTGTATCTACCACGCCTTTTTTAACGTAATACCAGATATCCTTGTATTGTGTCAAATTCGAAAAATTATAATCGATATGTCCTTCCGTCAAATAATAAAGTGTTCCGTTCTGCTCAACCATACCGGCTTTTTTTAAATCAACAACACCTTTATCAACATACCATGTGCCATAATAATTGTCCGCCAGACCTGTGTATCCCCACGCTATCTGACCATTCTTTACACAATACCAGTTTCCGTAGTATAGAACGATATCGTTATAGGTAGTGTCAACCACACCCTTTTTCACATAATACCAAACATCTTTATAATGAACCAAGTTCGAAAAGGATGTATCTACATATCCACTGGTTATATAATAAAGTGTTCCTTCATGTTCAATCATGCCGTTCTTTCTGAAATTAACAACACCTTTTTCAATATACCATGTTCCGTATCCATTCTCTGCCAGTCCGGTATAACTCCACGCAAGTTCGCCATCTATAACGCAATACCAATACCCTTCATATTCAATGACGGTATCATAGGTCCAGTCCAAATATCCTTTTACAACACAATACCATCTTCCCTCGTACAGAGTCAGACCGGTGTATGAGAAGTCAACTGTTCCGTTTTTAATATACCACCAACCATATTGGTTAGAAGCCAAACCCTCGTATTCTTTATCTAATGCACCATTTACTATGTAGTACCATTTCTCGTTCCAACAGGTAAGTGCGGTATATGTGTCATCCCATGTGCCATCATGTATGTACCAAATCCCGCTTCCATCGTCAAAGAGTCCTGTGTAATCTGTATCCGCAATTCCTTCTGCTACATACCACCATTCTCCTTCATGTTGTACCAGTCCGGTAAAGGTTGCATCCCATTCTCCATTGAGATAACAATACCAACGTCCATCTTCACCCTGTTGCAAGGTCCTTCCCGATTTCGAAAGAGAATACGTCTGTGCAATTCCTGTTGCATCTGCAATTCCGATTTTCTTTAACTTTTCCTCTGTCGATAGGAAATTCGCAACATCCGATTTATTATCCATAAATGCATGTTCTACTATTACCGCCGGCAGTCCGATTAATTTGGAATTTCGAATAACGCTATAGTAATCCGTCTGAGAACCATCCGGATAGGTACCGGTTCCTGCATCTCTTGTCTTGGCGCCTCTATTTTTAATCCCTAATTCCTGAAGGTTGGTCAACACATTCTTAGCGAGCTTATACCCCTTCTCACTTACATCAGAATTATAATTCTTATTTGCATAATATACTTCTGCTCCGGTAGCATTTGTATTCGCCACATTCAAATGCAAACTTACATATACATCTGCATCAACCGATTCCGCATATTCTACTCTTTTAACCAAACATTCCGCCGAATTCGCAGCATTATAAGGACACGCATCGCTTTCTCGTATCATATACACCGTAACGCCCTTATATTGTTCCAATTCCTCTTTACAATACTTAGCAATTTTTAAATTTAAAACTTCTTCACGATTACCATAATAAGATGCTCCACTATGTTTTCCATCGTGCCCTGCATCCAATACTACTACAAGACCCGGGGTTTCAGCATTTACCTGTGTTGGATTCGACAATGGTATGCCCACAAGCATTAACAACATTGTCAAAATAAATACCATCCCTATTCGTCCCAGTCGTTTCTTCATTGCCCATTCCCCCCTCTGAAAAATCAAAAAAATTTAGGTATATTATACATGAAAATATCCCTTTTTTCAACAAAAAAGCCCTTACCAAAAGAGGCAATATCTAGAAAAATAACAAATATTTCCCCGTCATATAAATTCACTAAAAAATGGGAGCGGTTCTTTCCGCTCCCATCTCATTAAAACTAATAAATCGTTTTGTCTTCTTTATTGCTAAATTGCTCAAACACTTCAATTGTCTCGTCTCGATCCATGCTTTCTAAATCTAAAACTGCATGGTCGTTTCTATTGTTATTAATATTTCCAATAAATTGGTATATATGATCATCCCGAAAACCGATGGAAGACGCATCCTCCTTGGTATTTCCGTAATATACCTTTTTAATGTTAGACCAAATAATTGCAGACATACACATTGGGCACGGATAACATGATGTGTATATTTCACAACCGCTCAAATCATACGAATTGATGTTGTTACAGGCATCTCTTATCGCCATCACTTCCGCATGGGCGGTCGGATCCTTATGTGCCAACACATGGTTAGAGCCTTTTCCAATGATTGTACCATCTTTTACAACGCATGCCCCAAATGGACCCCCGTCATTTGTAACCAAATTCCGGGCCGATAATTCCTTCGCAACCTTCATATATTTATTCATTCTTGTTCTCCTTTTATAACTACGAACTTCTATTACAAAAGTATACACATATTCTTTAAAAACAAGCAAAAGTGTTTCGGATTATTCTATTGGTACATGAGAGTTTCCTGCATTATCTGCCACAACACTGTTTATACTTCTTACCACTTCCGCATGGGCACGGGTCATTTGGATAAACCTTTTCCTGTGCTCTCTTCTTCGGCGCTCTTGTCGCAGATTCATCTTTATTGGTTCCTGTAACTTTGGCCACCTGCTCTCTCTCAACCTTTTGTTCAATCTTAACATTATACAATAGGCGAACCGTCTCTTCTTTAATCGCTTCTGTCATATCGTCAAACATATCAAATCCGGCCATCTTATATTCAACAATCGGATCTCTTTGTCCATATGCCTGCAAGCCAATCCCCTGACGTAATTGATCCATATCATCAATGTGGTCCATCCATTTGCGGTCAATCACCTTTAGGAGAATTACACGCTCTATTTCTCGGAACTGTTCGATTTCCGGGAATTCGGATTCTTTTGCTTCATACAATGCTATCGCTTCTTCTTTCAGGCTTTGTTTCAATTCATTCGCATTTTTGAATCCCTCTGCCTTCTTGGCATTAAGCGGTTCAATCGGAACAATCGGACAAATCAATTCATTTAATTCATTGATATCCCATTCCCCTTTCGATATCTCTCCGGAAATACATGTATCAACTGCTGATTCCACCTGTTCCTGAATCATGGACATCACATGATCTCTCATACTCTCTCCGTTCAATACACGAAGACGTTCCGAATACATCATCTCACGCTGATCATTATTAACCTGGTCAAATTCTAATAAATTCTTACGAATTCCAAAGTTATTTCCTTCAATTCTCTGCTGTGCTTTTTCAATTGCAGAAGTTAACATCTTATGCTCAATCTGTTCGTCATCCGGAACCCCAAGTGTATTAAAGATTCCCATCAAGCGTTCTGAACCGAACAATCGCATTAAGTCATCTTCTAATGAGATGTAGAAACGAGATTCACCCGGATCTCCCTGACGACCGGAACGTCCTCTTAACTGATTATCGATTCGTCTCGACTCATGTCTCTCTGTACCAATAATCTTAAGACCGCCCGCCTCTTTGGCTTCATCATCCAATTTAATATCCGTACCACGACCAGCCATGTTCGTTGCGATTGTTACGGCACCGTGTACTCCGGCCTGTGCAACAATCTCAGCCTCCATCTCATGGAACTTTGCATTCAATACGGTATGTGGAATTCCTTCTCGTTTTAACATTCCGCTTAGTAATTCTGAAGTCTCAATTGTAATAGTACCTACCAAAACCGGCTGTCCTTTTTCATAAGCTTCCTTCACTTCTCTTACTACAGCACGGAATTTTTCTTTCTTGGTCTTATATACAGCATCCTGCCAATCAATTCTTTGTACCGGTCGATGTGTCGGAATCTCAACAACGTCCATCTGATAAATATCACGGAACTCGTTTTCTTCCGTCAATGCTGTTCCCGTCATTCCCGCTTTCTTCTCAAACTTATTAAAGAAGTTCTGGAAGGTAATGGTTGCAAGTGTTTTACTTTCTCTTTTTACTTTAACATGTTCTTTTGCTTCAATTGCCTGATGCAACCCATCTGAATAACGACGTCCCGGCATAATACGACCTGTAAATTCATCTACAATCAGAACCTCATCATCTTTTACTACATAATCCTGGTCTTTGAACATTAAATTATGTGCTCTCAATGCCAGGATAACATTATGTTGAATCTCCAGATTCTCTGTATCTGCCAGATTGTCGATTTTGAAGAATTGTTCTACTTTCTCGACACCACGTTGTGTAAGATTAACAAGTTTGTCCTTCTCATTTACAACAAAGTCTCCGGTCTCTTCCTGCTCCACGCCCATAATCGCGTCAATCTTTGAGTATTCCGGAAGATCTTCACCACGTTGCATCTGTTTTGCAAGAATGTCACATGCTTCGTACAATTTGGTTGATTTCCCACTCTGTCCGGAGATAATAAGAGGTGTTCTCGCTTCATCAATTAATACGGAGTCTACCTCATCGATAATCGCATAATGTAAACCACGCTGTACCAATTGTTCTTTGTAAATCACCATATTATCACGAAGATAATCAAATCCCAATTCGTTATTCGTAATATACGTGATATCACAGTTGTATGCCTCTCTTCTTTCATCATTGGTCATTGAATTGAGAACAACACCGACTTTTAATCCCAGGAACTCATGAATCTGTCCCATCCATTCCGCGTCACGTTTTGCAAGATAATCATTAACGGTAACGATGCATACGCCTTTCCCTTCTAACGCATTCAAATAAGCCGGTAATGTTGAAACCAAAGTCTTCCCTTCACCGGTTCTCATCTCCGCAATTCGTCCCTGGTGCAAAATAATTCCACCAATAATCTGAACGCGATAGTGTTCCATATTCAAGACACGCTTTGCGGCCTCTCTTACCGTTGCAAATGCTTCCGGCAAAAGATCATCTAATGTCTCGCCTTTTTCCAGTCTCTCTTTATATTCAGTCGTTTTCGCCTTAAGTTCTTCGTCTGATAATGCCGCCATTGCCTCTTTCAAAGATTCTACTTTGTCAGCAATCGGATAGATTCTTTTTAATTCCCTCTCACTGTGTGTACCAAAAAGCTTCTCTCTTAAACTCATATTAATAACTCCCATTCATTTTTGTAACATAACATTCACATTGTAACACTTTCCTTTTATTTGCACAATAAGTCTCTTTAAATCTTCAATTATTTCTTTGCCTAACCATCAAAAAAATGATACAATCATAACATTCCCAAACGAAAGGAGTAAACACATGGCATATACGTACAAAACAAAAGGGACATGCTCCAGCAAAATTGAGCTCGAACTAGATGGAAACATTGTTCGCAATGTTAAATTTACCGGTGGTTGCCCGGGTAATTTACTCGCAATTCCAAAACTTGTTGAAGGTCTTACGGTTGAAGAAATAGAAACCCGTCTGTCCGGAATTCGCTGCGGAGTTAAAGACACATCCTGTGGGGATCAACTTGCCAAAGCATGCAGACAGGCTTATGAAGCCTCCTTATCAGAAGCATAATGATTCATTTTGCCGGCACTTTGCTCATATACTTATAAGAATAATAATTCTTTGGAGTATTTATGAGTAGTATTGCCGGCTTTTTTTTGCCGAATAACAATTTTACAAATGCCAATTCTTTCTGTACGAACACAATTCAAAAGATGTCTTTCGCACTTGCACATCGAGGACCGGATCACAGTGGCTACTATCATTTTAACCACGGATGTTTTAACCATAACCTTCTAAAATGTTCCGTTGCATATCCCACTGTTTCCAGCGAGGCACAACCCACAACCAAAAAGTATTACAACAAAAGTTACACCCTGCTTATGGATGGATTTATTTCTAATTTGGATGACTTAATTCTTATATTGAATCAAGCAAATGTTATAACAAAGGACTTGTCTGTAGAAGAAATTCTATTGTGTGCTTTTATCCGATTTGGACCAATGTTCGCCCAAAAACTCTCCGGTGGATTTGCCATTGCTATTTATGATGAGATGGCAAATGAACTTTTCCTGTTCCGCGATCCTTTAGGACTTCGTCCTTTGTTTTACTATGCAATGGACAAAACCTTAGTCTTCGCATCTGAAATCAAAGGGCTTCTTGCCTACCCGGATATTACACCTACGCTCGATTCCGAAGGGCTATGCGAACTGTTATCCATCGGACCGGCACGTTCTGTCGGGAATGCCGTCTTTAAGAACATTCGCGAAGTCCGCCCCGGATGTTATCTCACATTCTCTTCTTCTTTATGTGAAGAGACACGTTTTCATCAATTCCAATTGAAACCGCATACGGATTCCTACGAAGATACCTTATCTCATGTAAAAGACTTGTTAGACCGTTCCTTCCAATCACTAACCTTTTGCAACTCACCGTTTGCCACATTGCTATCCGGAGGCTTAGACTCCTCTATTGTCTCCGCCAAGTTAAAAGAAACATTAGCGGAAGAAGACTCTCTTCACACCTATTCTTTTGACTTTTATGGCAGCAAACAATTCTTTCAATCCAATCATTTTCAGCCTACGTTAGATGCCCCTTATGTAAGCCAAATGAAGGATTCACTGGCATCCGTCCACAATGTACTGCAATGCGGAAACAAAGAGCAATTCCACTATTTAAAAAAATCTGTTGATGCTCACGATTTGCCAAGTATGGCTGATGTCGATTCGTCTCTTTTATATTTTTGCGAACAGATTTCGCCAAACCATAAAATTATTTTCACCGGAGAATGTGCAGATGAACTATTCTGCGGATATCCTTGGTATCACAAAGAAGAAATGTATTCCTCCAATACCTTCCCATGGTCTACCGATTTTGTTCCGCGAATGCAATTACTCAAGGATAACCTGCATCAACATCTAAACATAAAAGACTATGCCATGGAAAAATACTTAGCCTGCAGTTTTGAATTATTTTCTGACAAGAAAGAACTTTCTGCAGACCAATTACACCAGAAAACAATGTATCTGACCATCCGATATTTCATGCAGACACTTATAAACCGAACCGACCGTGCCGCTTCTGCCAATTCTATGGATGCCCGGGTTCCGTTTGCTGATTTGAAACTTGCAGAATATCTTATGAATGTTCCATATGCGTTCAAAACCAAAGACGGTGAAATCAAACATCTTCTCCGCGAATATTCAAAACCCTATCTTCCGGACTCTGTACGACTACGTAAAAAAAGCCCGTATCCGAAAACCTACGACCCGGGTTATGAGCAATTACTTTGCAACGCAATGCGAGATGTTTTGTCTAAAACAAGCAGTCCTATCTTAGAGATTGTTGACAAGGAAAAAGTGCTCCAATATTGCTCTAAACAACAGGATATCGGTCTTCCTTGGTATGGACAATTAATGGCTCGTCCTCAATTAATTGCCTATTACCTCCAGATAAATTACTGGATGGAAAAATATAATATTCTGTTGAAACTATAAAACTGTCTATAATCACAAGGAACCGTCGTCATAAATGACAACGGTTCCTTACCAAAGTCTTCAACTTACTATAACCGGCTGCAATTGCTTTTGTTCCAATGCTGCCACAATTGTTGGCGGCAGAAGCTCTAATTTTGCTATCATTGAGTTTGGTTTTTTCATTGCATCGTCCTGACCAAACGGCACAAAATAAATATTTTTCATATTCATCAAACTGCCTATATTCTTAAAATTAATCCCCAATGCATCATTCGTCGAAATTGCAATTACCAAAGGTCTTCCATTTCTCATATGTGCTTTTGCCGCCATCAGAACCGGTGTATCCGTTATCCCGTTGCATAATTTTGCAATTGTATTCCCTGTACATGGTGCAATTACCATAACATCCAACAATGCTTTCGGTCCAATCGGCTCGGCATCCGGAATTGTAAGAATTGCCGTGTTGCCCGTCAGTGTTTCAATCTCTTCTAAGAATTCCTTTGCTTTTCCAAATCTGGTATCACAGTTTTGAGCCTGAAAAGAAAAAACCGGGATCACATTAGTTCCCAGACTCACAAGGTTTTTAATTGCATTCTTCGTTTTTGCAAACGTACAAAAAGATCCCGTTATACCATATCCTATATTATAATTTGAAAAATCCACGATTCTTCCTCTCTCAACATATAATTTAAGGGAATCGTCCATTCAACGGCATCTGCCAGAACTTTCGCACTGCTATGCGTTGTGTAAATTGCAGGAAGACTCAGGGCATGAATCAACTTAACTCCATACTCTTTTGCAGCTTCTTTGTCACAACCTCCCGGCGAGGAAGCAATATCTACAATAATTGCATTTTTATGCATTTCCCCAATGATACTTCTATTAATCACTTTCGCCGGAACCGTATTAATTAGTGTTCCTGCATCGTACGCCTCCTGTGGTCCGTAAGAAAAATCGACAGCATTATAGCCGCACTCTTTTGCCTGCTTTCGATCTTGGTGTTTTCTCGCCAAAATTGTAACATTTCCACCCAATTTCTTTAGCAATGCAGCGATTTCTTTTCCACATTTCCCAAAACCGGCAACAACAAATTTCTGTTCTCGAATGGAATAACAACTATTCTTAAGAATCTCCGCTAATGTTGCCTCTGCCGTAATATAAGCATTTTTTTCCGCCACCTTTTCCATGCTCATAAAATCGTAGTATAAGATGGATTTTTCATCCATTAGTTGGCGCATTTGTGGTTCAAATTTCCCTCCAAAAATTGCCGCCTTAGGCGAAAAATATCCCAAAGTTTCTGCAAAAGATATTCCACACTTCTCCATTTTCATAACCGGTGTCGGCAAAATAATTCTTGCTGCATTTCCCACAACTTCTTTTATTCTCTCTAAATCTTTTTCCCAATAAAGAGTTTTTTCTTTTCCGCATAAATAATTTCTAATATAACGTTGTCTTTCGTCTGTAACAAAAATGGCAGTATGCATTTCCATAAAAAACGCTCCCTTCCATACATCGTATGAAAGGAAGCGTTTTTTTGTGCTATTCCTATAACTGTGTTTCAACAAAAATATCATAAATTGCTTTGATTGCATTTTCAAAATCCTGATTGCTGACACCTATAATTATATTTAACTCAGAAGATCCCTGATCTATCATTTTAACGTTGATGTTCGCATGTGCCAATGCAGAAAAGATTCTTCCCGCAGTACCACGATTCGATTTCATCCCGCGACCTACGACAGCAATCAATCCCAAATCCGCTTCCAGATCGATTACATCCGGCGAACAATAAGCGCGAATATCACTGATTACCTGCTGTTCTTTCCCTTCAAACTCTTCCTGATGTACAAATACCGTCATCGTATCAATTCCGGAAGGCATGTGTTCAATGGAAATTCCATTCTCTTCGAACGCCTGAAGTGCTTTTCGGCAGAAACCTACTTCTGCATTCATCATATCTTTGTCAATGCTGACTGCTACGAACCCTCTTTTACCTGCAATTCCGGTAATTGTGTAATCCGGCTTCTGGCATGTACTTGCTACAATCAATGTTCCTTCCGCTTCCGGATCATTTGTGTTACGAATATTAATCGGAATTCCTGATTTTCTAACCGGAAATACCGCATCTTCATGAAGCACCGAAGCCCCCATGTAAGACAACTCTCTTAATTCGCGATAGGTAATTACTTTAATCGGTTGCGGATTTGGAATGATACGCGGGTCCGCCACCAGGCATCCGGATACGTCCGTCCAGTTTTCATACATACTTGCCTTTGCCGCCTTTGCAAGAATCGAACCTGTAATATCTGATCCTCCTCTCGAAAACGTCTTAACCACTCCGTCCGAGGTTGCACCATAAAATCCTGGTAATACCGCATTCTCGCACTTTGCTATTCTTTCAGATAAAACTCTATCTGTCTTCGCAGCATCAAAATTACCGTCTTCATCAAAAAAGATTACGGTTGCAGCATCAATAAACTCATAGCCCAAATATTCCGCCATGATAATCCCGTTTAGATATTCTCCTCTGGAAGCTGCATAATCTACTCCTGCATGCTCTTTGAATTTTTGAGAAATCACTTTAAATTCTTCCTCTAAGGAACACTTCAAATTAAGACCATTAATGATGGAATCATAACGATCCTTTATCTTCATTAATGCAACTCTAAAGTCTTTTCCTTCTTCCGCTAATGCATAGCAAGCATATAACATGTCGGTTACTTTTGTATCCTTTGCATTTCGTTTTCCCGGTGCACTTGGCACAACATACTTTCTTGATTTATCTGCACGAATAATATCTCCAACCTTCGCAAACTGCTCTGCACTGGCAAGAGAACTTCCACCAAATTTAACTACTTTCGCCATTTTTTCGCTCCTTACGATTTTTTGATACAGGACATTATACCGCCCCAACACCCTTTTCGTCAATTTTTTTCTTTATTTTATGTTTGGTTTTCTAAAAAAATCACGCTATATTGGATAGGTTTTCCAAATTCAATATTTAAAACTCCATAAGATGGCAAAATCTCGTCCATTCCTTTCCCAATACTTCCGGGGTTAAAAATCAAAAGTCCGTTCCGTTCCTCATAGAATACCCTATGCGTATGCCCAAACAATACTGCATCTGCATCTTTCTCCATTGCCGCATATTCAATCGACAGATATCCGGACTTTACCTGATACTGATGACCATGACAGATTAAAATTTTCTTATCTTCAATTAGCAGAAGTTTTTGTAACGGTTCCTGCACACAATCACAATTGCCCGGAACCATGTCTATTACAATCTCCGGAAACGCTCTTTTCATTTCTAACGCATCGTCAAAACAATCCCCCAGATGTATAATACGATCCGGGTTTTCCTTTTCGATTAGATGTAACATCTGCTCTATTTTGTGGTGCGAATCACTAAATACCAGAACTTTCATATATCCTCTCCTATTTTTATAACAGAAAAACTTCTGTTCAAATCAAATTGAACAGAAGTCTACTACCTCGATATTGTCAAAAGCCTCTACGTATGTCTATTATCCTAAGCGTTTCCATTGTTTGCTGCATTTATAATAAGAATAAAACATACAATGTTCCGCCTGTTCGCATCGCAATGGTGCACTTTCAATATTACACTGACAATTCACGACTGCATCTGGCTTACCTTTACAAGTTCCCTTAATCATTACATCATCTAAAACTTCATCTGACATTTTGGCTCTCCTTACAACTATTAGTTTCTAAACAAGTCCTATTATACAATATGTTGTGTAAGAATACCATGTGGCAATTTCTACAAATTGTTTCAAATCTTTTGTATGTTTTTTCTCTTGACTCGAATTTTGGACACATAAATAGGCACCATCCGTTCTGTTCATCTTACGAATGGTGCCTATTTCTCCGCTGTCTCCAATGGACTGTACCTCACTGCTTCGCCTACTTTACGTTTCTATATAAAGTAGTTTCCTAGGGTTGCTCCTCAACAAAATACTGTTTCTGGTGGACTGTACCTCCTTTGGATTTCTTATATAGATGTTTGAATATCTATTTGATAAATATAATATATCAGTTTATTCCAGTTTTGTCAATAACTTTTTTAATTCTTTTGCTATTCTTTTGAAATTGTTTGACTTTTTCCAATAAAAGCATCTTTTGTACAATATAAATAAAAAATCAAACTCAGTATAATGCCGCCAAACGTTGCCGCCGGGGCAGATGCTCCTATGTAAACCATGGAATCGGTAGCTTCAACCGCTGCAATATATGCAACCGGTATTCGGATTAACAAGGATTGGAATAATCCCTGGATCATCACAAACACAGTTTTGTGATGACCATTGAAATATCCGATGAACGAAAATAGAATGGATGATAAAATACCTTCCAAACTAAATCCCTGTAGATATTCGACCGCTTTCATCCGATATGCCGGAACCTTAGTTAATATTGTCGCAAGTTCTTCTCCCCAGAAAAATGCAATAGCGGTCATAAACACACCAATTGCACCACCAATTAACATCCCATACCCCATCGCCTGCTGCGCTCTTTTCTCTTTGCCCGCCGCAACATTCTGTGCAATAAAAGCAGATACCGATTGCATCAATGCAACAGGGACTAATAAAATGATGGATGTAATCTTGTTTGCAACACCATATCCACTTGACGACGCCAATTGAATCGCATGTGTAGTTCCCATTCCATTTGCAAATGCCAACAAACACAAAAAGGATATTTGTGTTAGTAGTTCATGAAAAGCAATTGGCAGTCCAAAAAGCAAAAACCTGCCAATCTCACGGTTCGGTCTGATATCCTTTAACGACAAACGAAACGGAAGTTCTTTTTTCTTGCAGTACCAGATGGATAAAAATAAACTAAATGCTTGTGATATCACTGTTGCACAAGCTGCTCCAACGACACCCTTATGAAATCCTGCCACAAACAAAAGGTCCAACAAAACATTCATAACACATGCAACGCCCACAAAGAACAGAGGGAACTTGGAATTCCCCACACCACGGAACACATTACTGATCAAGTTATACCCTATCGTAAATATAATGCCACCGCCGCATATCCTTATATATGCAATCGTTTCAGCCTGCGCCGGGTTCGGTGTGTTAAGTAACGAACAAAAATGTGGTGCAAACAACAACAATACTAACGTTGTCAGTATTCCTATTATGAAAAAGATAAAAATAGCACTTCCTACCACTGAGTTTAAGCGTTCTTTTTTTCTTTCCCCAATGTAGCGCCCCATCAAAATGGTTACCCCCATTGCGAGCCCATTGATAATGAAAATGACCATATTAATCAATGTGCTTCCTGTCGAAACCGCCGATGTACTTACCGGTGTTCCAAACCATCCCACAATAAAAATATCTGCAGCTCCGTACATAGTCTGCAAGACAATCGCGCCTATTATCGGCATCATAAACCGGAATAGTTTTTCAAAAATACTTCCTGTTGTAAAATCAATAACTTCATTTGTCCTTCGTTTTTGTAATACTTTCATATGATTCCTTTATATTCGTTATTATAATTCTATTCTATCTTATAAATTTTAGTTCCTGTATTAGATTCAATTGATATTTCTCTACAAGGTTCATACAATGTTCATAGCTGCTAAGGTCCAAAAAATGACGCGGTGAATGTGCGTCTATTCCCAAAATCACCTGATTCCCTATCTCGCCGGCAATTCTCCAAAACCTTTCATCCGGATAATGACGTCCTTCCATCACCCCCAGCATATTCAGTTCCAGCGGGATTGCCAGACGTTTCATCTCTTTACACAAACGGAACATTTCCCATTCATATACGGAGTCCATCCCTTGATAATGAATCAGATCCGGATGTGCCAGATAAGAAAACCTTCCGGTTTCCATTCCCTCTACAATAGAATCTACATATTCACGGATACGCGATTCGTCTTTCGTGGACGTTCCCATATATGGTCCTTTATCTTCACTTTCTAAAAAGTGTTGTCCCATAATCAAATAATCGCAGTCCAATTGCCTTAGCAAGTCCATCTGTTTCGAAAAAAACTCCGGAATATATTCGGCCTCAAACCCCACATATATTCGAATTCTGTCCTGATACGCTTCTTGCATACGCCGCATATAAGACACATATTCTTCAGCCTGTTTCATTGTCATACGGATTCGTGATACATAATTATTTTCATAGGGGCACGGAATATGGTCAGAAAACCCCAATTCTTCCAATCCCATCTCAATTGCCCTTTCAATATACTCCTGTTCTGTTCCGTAAGCGTGTTGACAACGATATGTATGTGTATGATAATTTGCTTTCAAAAAAGACTTCATGAAACTTTCACTTTCTAAAAATTAAGATACTCATTTTATAATAACATACTTTTCTATAGAATAGCATTATTTTATTTGCGTTTTTTAGGAAATATACTATCATATAAATATAAAATGTTTATTACAATGTACAAAGGAGTTTTATCACTATGCTTTCATGCCGAAATTGTGGCGGCAATGTCACATTTGATATTGAATCACAAGACCTAAGCTGTAAATTTTGTTCCTGCCACTTTGATCCATATTTATATGAAGATAAATCAAAAGATGCTTTAGAAGAAAAACAATTTCAGGCAACGATATTTACTTGTCCGCAATGCGGTGGGCAATTATTAAGTACGGAAAATGCCTCTGCAGCGTTTTGCAGTTTTTGTGGCGCTTCTACCATTCTTTTTTCTCGCCTGACAAAAGAAAACAAGCCCGGCTATATCATTCCGTTTAAAATCACAAAAGACAACTGCAAAACCATTTATGACAATGCTCTCAAGAATGCACTTTATGCTCCAAAAGAATTAAAAAAACCGGACAATGTCAATGGTTTTCGTGGAATCTATATGCCTCACTGGTCCTATTATATCCGTCAAAAAGGACTTTATTGTTTTGATGCAAAGCTAACCTATGGAATGGATAACGTTACTTACGTGGACTATTATCGTCTGCACGGACATGTTAACGCATATTATAAAGGAATCACGCACGATGCCTCTTCTTCTTTTTCCGATCAAATCAGTGAGGTGCTACACCCATACAATCTGAATGATTTAAAAGTGTTCACCCCAGGATATCTCAGCGGGTTTTACGCAGACACCTCAGATATTCCACCTTACATATATCAAAAAGACGCAGAAGCCCAGGCAATCAGAGCCTCTCAGAGGCGTATGGAAATAGCATATGCCCCTATGGTTTGCGAGAATGTCGGTTCACTGAATGTCGAAACCAAAAGGGTAGATAACATGCTCTTCCCTGTTTGGTTTCTTTCTTACCGCTATCATGACCGAATCGCATATGCAGCGATTAATGGACAAACGGGTAAGTTGGCAGCTAGCATTCCTATCTCCATCTCCAATTATCTAAAATTGTCCCTGCTTGGTTTTATCCCGATTTTTCTGGTTCTGCTCATCTTTCTGACCGTTACCCCTTTGGAATTGCTCGGGTTTACACTTATGTTTCTTGTTGCAACAAGTTCTATGTATCTCACAGAGTTAAAAGCCATTCTTGAACATGAGACTTTTGCAGATGACAAAGGACAGCTATTTAAGAAGAAGGGACATAAAACTTCGCGTTCAAAGAAAAAAGCCAAACGAATTCCCATGAAAATATATATTAGCATCATCGCCCTTGCCGTTTTGCTTATCTTCTTTTTCAAGATATCCTTACCAATATTTGGCGTCGTTGCCGGCTTGGCAACCATTGCTGCCGGAGTACTTACCCTAAAACAAATACCCAAAAACGAAGAAACAAAAGGACGTCACATGGCATTCTTCTTTATTCTTCTCGGACTTGTTGACATGTTTACACTTATCATAAGTCCCGTAATGGATATCATCAACTATAGCATCACATTTGTAACGCAAGTTGTAATCATCCTTTCCTTAATCGATTTAATGAGACATCACAATCTGCGTTGCACACAAAAGCTCCCTCAATTTGATAAACAAGGAGGTGATGATCGTGCGTAGAATACTAAAGTGTACCATCACTTTTCTTGCCTTAGCATTCTTGATTGCAGTGTATCCAACCACATCCGCTTTTGCATCTTCGAATGACTTTTCTGAGATGTTTACCAAAGATTACGATTATGCGCAGAGACACAACGGAAATCTTGTCAGAGTTGATGATAAAGCCAATCTTTTATCCGACGATGAAATGCAAGACGTAATTGATGAAATGATAAGAATATCCGAATACTCAGATGTTATTTTTCTTTCCATCAATTCGAATGTCTATTACGATGCAGCTGACTATATCTCCAGTTATCTGTCTCTTACATATGCAGGGGATGATGTTGTTGTTTTCCTAATTGATATGGATACACGCCAAATTTACCTGTATGCAAAGGGCGAACCCTCTACCAAAATATCAAGTGAAGATTGCAAAAACATTACAGATAACGTGTATCGGAAAGCTTCGAAGGAACAATACGGCGACTGTGCCGTCAATGCATTTCGTCAATCTGCTCAACTGCTGAGCGGAAAATCTATTTTAAAACCAATGAAATACATTGGTTGTGCACTACTTGCACTCATGCTGTCCTTTATGATTAATTATCTGATGGCAGTAACTACATCAACCGTAAATCAACAAAGCTCCAACGCTGTCCCTGCAGGAATTTTTTCTGAATTTGACGTCAAAAAAGGGGACTATGAAGTTCTTCGCACTATGAAATACCTTACCCCGGACGGTTCCGGCAGTGGTGATGGTGATTTCGGCGGAGGTGGTTCCGGCGGTGGCGGAGGTGGTGGTTCAAGCGGCGGCGGACACTCCTTTTAGCCAATTGATTCAAGTACAAACAAAACCCCAAGTTTTGCTTTCACGCAAACCTCGGGGTTTTACTATTCATTATTCTGTTTGACGGGCAATTTTATCTTCCAACTCTGCCTGCAATGCGGCGGCCTTTGCTTCTTGTTCTGCTTTTTTCAAACAGATATAGTTTAACGCTTGCCGGTTTATCTTTAAAAAGCGACAACCGTACAAATAGTTTCCGCCATAATCCTGTTTTCTGACACATTCACAACCCAAATCGATTTGATAAAATCCATCGCGTATCGTATCCTGAAATACTAATGTTATCATATTTCCGTCGGTATCCAAACATTCTTTTGATATAAAAGATACACCTCTTACACTGATATCATTTACAACTACAACCTTTTTATTAGAATCAAATCCGATGGTAAGCACACCCTTCAAACCAAGCCGAAGGCGCTTATCGCTTCTTCTTTCACTTACTTGTCCATATGATTTGAAAGTATTAGTATATACATAATAATAGTCTTTTTGATTTTCCTCAAACTTTTCTAAAGAAATCCCACGCCATGCATACCGCCTGCTTGTTTTTACATCATATCCATATAATGTAAAAATGACTCTTCTAAATTTTGGAGATGTCAAATCCATGTAGATTCCTTTTAATTGTACCGGTTCGATTATAATTCCCTGTTCATAAAGTTTCACTACCTTCGTCGGCAGGGAATAGGTTGTTTCATCAATCTCAAGTTCAAGTATAACAGAACTTCCCACTTCTAACTCTTTGATGATCATAGGAAACCTTTCTTTCTTATTTCATGTCCTTAATCACAAACTGGTTACGACCATTTTCTTTTGCTTCATACACCGCAGCATCTGCAATGTCAAAGATTTCCTGAAACGAGGCATTTTCACGAAAACAATACGCAGCTCCAATACTGGACGTTATTTTCACCTGTTCATCTTTCACTTTATAGGTCGCACGCAACTTCTCAACCGCCCACTCCAGTTTATACTCTAACGTCAATCTTGGTATATCCTTCACAAAGACACAGAATTCGTCTCCACCAAAACGAGCAACCAGGTCATAGTTGGAGAAAATAATCTGAATCTTCTTCGCAGTCTCACGTATTACTGCATCTCCCACATAATGTCCAAATGTGTCATTAATTTCCTTAAAATAATCCATGTCAATAAATATCATACACGACATCTTAGACGTTGCAGATTCCAAGTATTTGTTCATACGGGAGAGGAATGTTTCTTTGTTCAACAAACCTGTCATTCCATCCGTCTTTGATTGCACCTCTAATCGCTTCATCTCACGGAATTCATGGTCAATATCTTCTACAATCTCAATTACAGACACCAATTCGTTCTGTGCATCTACAATCGGCAATCTTAAAAATTTACACCAAATATATTCATTCTCTGTGTTACGTAAACGCACGGTAATTTCATCTGCAACCTTTGCACAAGTTACCTTTAACGTTGATTCACGGAAAACTTCTTCATCTTTTTCGTGAATCTGTAACATATCTGTTAATTCTCCATAGTTTATGTTTTTAATCTCTTTTTCAATATTCCAACCGAATTTCTTGTTGAATTTATCCGCTGCAATGGTTAGCGTTCCATCTACATTATATTCGTAAATCAAATCCCCCATATAATCAATTACCATCTGATAACGACGCCTTTGCAGGAACATTTGATTCTGTTCTTCTCGATGAAGCCGCTCATTCTTACGCTTCATTCGAATTATGTAAATCAAAACAATAAAAGAACCAATTACAATGCATACAATGACCGCCAATACATAACGATAGTTATATAAAATATCCACTGCCGTCAGAGCATACGAGTTCTTGATGGTCTCACGGATAATGATTTCATCCATCTCCTCTTTGGATATTTCTGATATTGATTTGTCCAATATGCGGACTAACGTTGCCCCGTTATTCCATGACTGATTATCTCCATCCGACGGATCTGCAATTACAGCAAAACTTAATTCCTTGCGGTTCCCTTCCATACTATAAGTACTAAACATATTGTAACGAGGTTTCATCTGCCAATACTCAACTACATATTGATCCGCCAGGAGAAAATCCACTTCACCTTTTTCCAAAGCCTGATAGCATTGCTCCAGACTATCATAAGTGACATATTGTGCATTATCAAATTCATTTAACTGTTCTGCATTAATCTCACTGTCCGATTCTACAACGGCAATCTTTCCATCTTCCATTTCAGTCGGATCAATTCCCTCTTTTCCAACCAAAACCTGATTACACGCCAAATATGGAACACTTAAAATCATCCCATGTTTATTGATATTAATGCTGTTATATTCAACTCCTGCAACAATGTCGATGTGATTTTGAATCAGATACTCATACGTCAGTTCTTCCTCTGAAACACTGATATATTCAAACTCGAGTCCGCTAGCTGATTGAATGTGGTCGAATAAGGCTGCACTAATACCTGCAACCGTGCCTGACTTACCGTCTTTAAATAAGATGGGTGCATCACTCTCAATATAAGCAACGCGTACTACCTTTTTAGCCGCAATATATTCCATTTCCGCACGAGTAAAATACTGCTTATCATAGGATGAAAAATACTTATCATTTAATGTATCCAACCATCCTCCGTAAGCCTCTTCAATCAATCGCATCGCGTAATCCAACTCGTTGATTAACTCTGTATTTCCCTTCCACGTTACATAATAACACTGTGTTGTACCGAGTTGGGCAATTACCTTATAGTTCCCCCCAACCTGCAACCGTGTTGCAACAACAGCATCTACATCACCGTTTTGTAAAAGTTGCAAACTATCTTGTATGTCACTGGTATAAACACATTGTGCCTGGAATCCATTCTGTCCCATGTAGGCTATAAACTCATTTGTAATACTGGAATCTACTAACGTTGCAACTTTCATATTATTAAAATTTACAAAATCATCATAATAATACTTGTCGTTCGTAGGCAGTGTGACTAACAGTGGTTGTTCTGTCACTAATGGTACATTCCCATATTCATAAAGTTCCATTCTTTCCGGCATACGTGGACATGGAGCAATTAAGTCAATCTCATGCCTGTCTAACATATTCTTCCCGTTTAAAAACGTGCCTACATTCACATATTCACATTCCCAGCCATTAATCTGCGCCACCATAGAAAGATAATCAAAATTAAATCCGGATGCATTGCCTTTTTCATCTATCTTCTGAAAATCTCCCATATTATAATACCCGATTCGCACATGTCGATTCTCGGCTTTTACCGGAACCGGCTTGGAAAATACGCTTATTACAGATATAAGTATTAACATAATTGCAATCAAAATCGTACTAAATCGTTTCTTCATTTTAATTGCACCTCATTATTAGTATACAAAATGGTACTATTGTACCATGATATTATACAATATATCACTTCCCTTAAAGAAACACAACCAAAAAATTAAGAATTCTGATTGAAACTTTCTTCCTTTAATTGTACAAGCAACCGAATAAAGAGATTCTTACTTTCCGGCGATATGAATGAAATTGCTTTAATAATCTGAAATAACTGCTTTAATTTGATTTCAGACAAATCGGATGTGCTATGAATATCGACCTTCTCCATTGCCTCAAACACTTCATCTATAAATGCCCCCATGTCTTCTCTGGATATGGATTTCTCCCAATTCGATATCGCCTTCTCATAATAATAGCTTCTGTCATCCCGTTTCGGAAGATACTGCCACTTGTTAGCTTCTATTTTCCAATTGAGCAAAAAATGCTGCTTCAACCCTTTCTCATCACTATCTACTACAATATATTTCTTACTATGTTCTAACAGCATCCCCGCAACAGACATTCTTGGTACAAATGTAATTATCTTATCACCAATCGCGCGATAGCCTTCACAGGTTTCAATCGGCACACGAAATCCCGGTCCGTCAAAATTATATACCGCCTCAATCTTTTCTTGTATCTCCGGCATACAATGTACAGAAGCATACATTGCCAGATTTCCGCCTTTTGAATGTCCTGCAAGAATATAAGTCATCCCTTTTCGTCTTGCCGTTTGATTCACATACCACAGTGCCCGTTTCTGAGACGGAATCTCTTCCATATGGCTGATATTAAAACTCTCTCTCCAGCCAATCATCGTTCCATCCGTTCCCCGAAATACTATAATCGTACGATTCGAATCTATTTTAATATGAATTGCCGCAAATTGCTTTTTTTCATTATAATCCAATTCATATACATACTTCGACAGGCGAAGGTTAGAAAAACGTTTGCTTTGTGCCATTCCAAATAATAAACGTTCATCTTTCCCAGGCGTATCAATGAATTGCGTCCTCATCTTACTTTCATATAACTCGGCAACACGTTTTATTGTAACCTCATCTTCTGATTCCGGTCCGGGCACAATTCCGTTCAAGTTGTTGTAGACCAATTCCACGCACATACCCATATCTACTTCGTTGAAATCATCTTGTTTCAGACTTAGATCCCCGCGCCATCTAAGATACGCGAATAAATCATCCGTATGTTCTTCCAAAATTTCCATAGTAAGCCCCTTCCCTTATCTTTTACTTTTATCATAGTTTATCCTTCCCTGACTTTCAATGTTTCACTACAATTTTCTTGAATGTCTCATAAATCTGTGACATAATTGAACTATTCTATACAACAATAAAGGAGTGTCCTTATGCGTTATTTTCTGGAAAATAAATATCTTATCGCAGAATTTGATTCATTTGGTGCTGAATTAAAATCTGTAAAATCAAAACAAACCAATCAGGAATATATGTGGAATGCCGACCCAACTTATTGGGGAAGAACCTCTCCCATCCTGTTCCCTTTTGTAGGAAGTCTCAAGAACAAAGAATATACGTATCGAAACCAAACATATTCTATGAATCAGCATGGCTTTGCACGAGATATGGAGCACTCCCTCAAATCAAAAAACGAAAGCAAAATAACATTCTCTCTTTCGTCCACTCCTGAAACAATGCTAAAATACCCATTTCCATTTGTTTTGGAGATTTCCTATCTGTTAGAAAACAAAACCCTGTCCGTTCATTGGAATGTTTCTAATCCGGCTACAGAGAAAATGTTTTTCTCGATTGGAGCACATCCGGCTTTTTGTTGTCCAATTGGACAGGATGCCTCCAAGAATGGCTATCAGATTTATTTTGATGGTTTGGACGAAGTCCATCATCACGGCAACACTACCGATACCGGTCTGGCATTGCGCGAAGACCTTATCTTACCTTTAGAGAATCATCGTGCCACCATTACAGACACATTCTTTGACCGTTGTACTTATATGATGGAACAAAAACAAACCGGACGCGTCGCACTTTGCACACCGGACGGAACACCATATGTCACAGTCGATTTTGACACCCCGCTTTTTGCCATTTGGTCTCCGGAAGGAAAAAATGCACCTTTTGTATGTATTGAACCATGGTACGGAAGATGCGATGCCACTGATTTTGAAGGAGATTTACAAGCACGTGAATTTACAAATGTTTTGAATCCGAATGAAGAATTCAAAGCACAATATCAGATTCATTTTTCATAAAAAATCCGAGTTGGTAAACCAACTCGGATTTTCTCTTCTATTCTACTTTATCAAAAATCAATGTTGTATTCTCTTTTCTATATCGAAGAGTAAGGCGCATCTGCGTCTCATTTACAAACTTATAATCCAGTTCCTGCACCGGTGTCATATTGCCCCATTCCGTCGGCGGGTAAAATTCTGATGCAGTATCAGACTCCAAAACAATCTCATCCGGAGATTCTACTCTTATCTTCCCTGCCATACCCGGATTATCTGCCATCATATCAATCATAGTGTATCTTCCGTCTTCCGTGATCTCCAAGACGATTCCACCACAATAACTTCCTCCGCCTTCCATTTTCATATTCTGACATTTCCACTTCCCTACAAATGGCTGCAAATGTTCATCCTTAAAACATGCACTCATTTGCATCATCATACAGAAGGAAAGGAGTATTACAATTGCTTTTCTCTTTCGAACAATTCCCTTTCTCATTTGACACCTCAATTATACGAAACCAAAACCTATTCTGGAACGTAAGCGCGATTCCCCATAGTTCTCATTACATTTTCAATTCCTGCTTCTTCATTTAACTCAAAGATAACGTAATCGTAGTCCCCTTCTTTAATCATCTGCTTCAAATCATCATCATAATGTTCAAACCACACTGCATCAATTTGACTAAATAACGGTGACATATAAACAATAATTGGCGACATCATAGAATCTCGAACCATCAGAACTCTCGGACCATTTGGATTTGAGAGGTTCGTAATATGATCCGAATAACATACACCATTTAAATATGCAGTATATTTGTCCCCTTCTTCTAATGTACTCTCATACAATAATATAGGATTTAGGATAGTGGACTCTGCCCTTCCTGTTTTCTCCATTGTATACTTATTGTCCCCTTCGCCCTGAACGAATTGGTAATGGTACATGTTCATTGATTTCGAGGTGATAAAAACAAAGTCATCCATCCCACCATAAATAACACCTGTCTCTCTTGCCATAGAGCCAATAAATGCATCCTCGTAGGTCAGATAATTGTAATTATCTATATCTCTATAATATCCATCAGAATCTAGGTTGGCATCACATTTTTCATTTAAATAGGTTACAAAATCTGCATATACTTCAAATGCAATCTCGATTCTCCAGTGATGATCTGTGCGGTAGAATACTGTTTGATAGTCATAACCTGCTTTGTTGAAATAATCATACGCATCATAAACTTTCAAGCCATATTTTTTACGAAGAATTTTCTCTACCGAATCGCCATATTCAGTTCTCTCAAAGACCGGAACTCCATATTCCATTGGTGCGACTGCCCCATTATTTTTTCCCGGAACTCTGATTATGACCATCTGCGCACCTTCGTCTGCACAAAATTCTGAAAAGTCATTAATCTCTTCTGCAAATACTTCTTCCGAAACGGAAACATGATTGGTAAATCCTGATTTTTGCAGGTATCCGTTTTCATCCATAACATATGCGAAATCATTTTCTTCGTTTTTTCGCAAAGCTTTTTGTATAAAGCCATACGTCTCTATAAAATCGGTTTTATGATAAATATTATCGTTTATCGTTGTTTCCAGTTCTTTTACATATCCACTGATACCGACCGCTTTTACATCTGTCGTCTTAAAAAATTCAGCAAGTATCGGAATCTCATGCACCCAGTTTGCTATCGAAAAACCAAATAGGACAATCAAGAACAATACGGTAAACACATGACGTTTAAAAAAATGTTTTTTTAAGTTCATCCTTGTCCCTCCTAGAAATTAAAGTAAATAAACGGATTGTAGCTTCCTTTTACGATAAAGGTAACACTTATCACAAATAAGAATAACAATACAATCGGATAGAAAAAGTTAATAATCTTACTTGTGACAGGCATCTTATCTTCTACAATAAAGCGTTCCGCCATTTTACCAATCGGTATACAGAAAATGATTCCGGCTATAAAGTACACAAGATATTCTCTTACAAACATAAATGCCATGCTGCTTAAGAATCCGTTTCCATTCAATCCAAACATATTTTTGATATACGCAAATGCATTTTCCAAATTCGTTGCTCTAAATAATACCCAGCTGATAATTATAATAACCAACAAATAAATATGTTTGATAAATCCCGGTATCTTTCTCTCTTCGAAGTCTACGAAACGTTCCAACAATATAAACACAAAACTTAACAGCCCCCATAATATAAAAGTCCATTCTGCTCCATGCCAAATACCGGTTAGTAACCAAATAACGAACAGATTCCGAACCATTAAATCATCATTCTTTACTTTAGAACCGCCTAATGGGAAATATACATATTCACGGAACCAACTAGAGAGTGAAATATGCCAACGTCTCCAGAACTCTCCAACGGATTTCGAAATATACGGATAATTAAAGTTTTCTTCAAACTTAAATCCAAACATCAATCCAAGACCTATCGCCATATCGGAATAGGCAGAGAAATCATAAAAGATTTGTAACGTATATGCAATTGCACCAAGCCAAGCCAACGTTACCGGAACTACCATTGTTGACTGCTTTTCCGAAAACTCAAATACATGATCTGCTATAATTGCAAAGTTATTGGATAATAAGACTTTTTTAGAAAAGCCCAATGCAAATCTCGCACATCCGGATGAGAAGCCATTCCATGTCACCTTACGCGCTCGAATCTGCTCCGCAATCGTATTAAAACGTACAATCGGTCCCGCAATTAACTGTGGGAAGAAAGATACATATAGTGCCAAATAAAACGGGTTCTTTTCCACTTTCGCAGTTCCCCAATATACGTCAATTACATAAGAAAGTGCCTGGAACGTGAAGAAAGAAATACCAATCGGCAGAACAATGGATGGTATTGTAAGTTTTCCTCCGCCCATCAGCGAATCAATATTTCGAACCGTAAATGCCAAATACTTAAACACAAACAAAATGCCCAAGTTTGCGATAATCGTTATAACCAGAGTTGGCTTGGCATATTTTTTATTCTCACGCCATTTATCAACCAATAAACCGCCGATATAATTGATGATAACCGAGGCAAATAGGATAAGAACAAATATCGGCTCTCCCCATGCATAGAAAAACAAACTTCCAATTAATAAAATTATATTTTGTACCGATCTGACTTTCGATGTCAGAAAATATAAAACTAAAATAACAGGAAGAAAATAAAACAAAAAAACATTACTTGTAAAAAGCATGAATTAAATCCCTCCTTCTATATCGTTTCTCGGTTTGTAATTTTTCTTAATCCCCCAAATACAGAGTATTAATACAATCAAACTCACAACTGATAAAATTACCACAACCACGGTCATAACCTTCTCGTTGTATATTTCCTGATAAATCGAAGGAATTCGTTTTATTTCTTCGGGAGATGCAAAAAAATGGATATCAATCGCTTCCTGCGGATTCTCTTCAATCATGATTTGGTATACCAATTCATGACCCGCATCATTCACCGCCGTAATGGAGATTTTGCCTCTTTGGGCCTGATTCGTAACAACCAACTTTCCATCTTTATTAAGGGTAATCCCCGGAGACACGCTCTCTTCACGGAACGTATATCCCATATCATTTGCTATCATGTATTGATATTCATATTCTCCCTGAAAAGGAACATTAATTACTTTCTCTCCGGTTATATAGGAATCCATATAACTTGGAATTACACGTTCATTCGCGTTGGTAATATAACTAAGTTCCGAAATCTGTAATCTGCATTCATAACCTTTTTGAGCTGTACACATGATAAAAAACTGAGAGAAATCCGTAATTTGTTGCTCCGTCTCCTGTGCGTCTCTCAATGCGTCGATTGGAATAATAATTGTAACCGCAGTAAGGTTTGGTATTACATATCCACCGTACTCTGAAAGCCTGGTGGACATGGATGTACCATCTTCCACTTGAATGATAGTATCTCCGGTTTGTGTCATGAAGTTTTGATTGTTTTTGTCCTTTATCCCAAATGTAAGTTCAACCGGAACATAGGAATTATTCTGAATAGTAAGACAAATTCCACTTCTTGACTTCACTTTTAAATTTCGATCGGATTTAAAATCAATCTGCGTAGAAACAAAATCCTGTGTTTCCTCTCTTGTATCGAATTTAAAAAATGTTGATTCCCCGTCATTATATATGCTTCCCTTTGCCCCTTCCGCATCTACAGACCAAACTCCACTTAACTTTTCAACATTCTCTTCCGCCTGAATCGGTACGGCATTGATTGCAACTGTTATCATTAGCACTAAAACAGGCAAAAAGACTTTTATCTTTTTTATCATTCCATCACCACCATTTGTTACTACAAATATTTCATCTCGTCAAACTCGTTCTCATTTACCTTCTTTGACTGTTTCATCATCGCTTTAATCTCTCTGCGATTTGCATCATCATCATCAATCCACTTCAAAATAATATCCATCATCTGCGGATTATCAATGATTTCCTCATAATTCATTACACTATATAACTGAACCGAGAAATTCTTTCCTCTTGATTCAGAGGAAACCATTTTTAATTTCAACTCAATTTTATCTGATACAACCAAATTAATTCTATCTTCATTCAACAGTGTTGCCGGCAATTTCAATAGCACAAACTCATAATTAAAGTTCAATAACATAATCTGATGGCCGGAATCCGTACGCATCATTCTGTTTACATCAATTCGAGGCAATTTACGTCGCGACATAATTTCATGATTCAAACGATTTATGATATTATTCTTCAAATCTGCATAATAACTGCTCTTACGACTAACTTTCTTTGGCAACGCAGGTTCTCTGTCATATACAATTTGTAGCAACTGTTCTTTGTCATGTTTTGTCGGTGCTTCGGAGAACTTCAACGCATAAAACCATTTATCTTTTCTCCTTTTTGTGCTTACAATCATACCTTTGGTCTTCGTCTCATAGCGTCCGTTCTCATCTCGAATTACCAGATTAATCAATTCTTTATCCGGAATGTAATATGGTTTTTCTAACAAGAAAGACATACCACCTTCTGAAATGCTTTCTGTATGAACAATCATATTCTTCTCAATTCCTTTTGCGGTAAACTGTAAAGACGCAGGAACTTCTACATACATACGATCGGTTTCTCTTTGATACTTTCTTCCAAGGTAGAAGAAAAGAGCAAGTAACAGAGAATATAAGTTAACGCACAACCAAAACAGAATAATTATGTACGCTGCACTCTCTTCTGCAAAACTGTTTTTGATGCAAATAACAATTCCAATCAAAGATGCTACAAATAAAATGATATGTACAATCGATAATTTGAAAGAATCCCACAAACTTCCTTCCACTTTATTCTTATTGGTGACTGAAAATTTCTTTTTCTTAATTCCAAAGGTCTCTAAGACAACACCAACAATCAGGTGTGGGAACATAATGGTGTCGTATACGTTACTCAATCTTGCATTACGCACATTACCGGTCAAGGAAGATACTACCCATGTAAAGAATATGTAATGTGGCAACCAGAAAATAAGAATCTCAACCAAGGAACAGTCTAACGGACGAATCCGGAACAGACTATATAAAATCGGTGATAAAATAAATACCAATCTACGCAATGGAGTATACCAGTATAACAGACATGCAAAATAATTAAATTTCTGGCCAATGGAAAGATCTTTATTTAAAATAACATGGCTCTTACGAATGGTCTGGATACAACCTCTTGCCCAACGATCTCTTTGCTTAAACAGACTTCGCAAATCCGTCGGTGCGAGTCCGCTTGCATGTACGGACCCAATCGAATATCCGCCGTAATCTTTTTCCTGAATTTTAATACCGGTTGCAAGGTCCTCTGTAATAGATTTCTCGTAGAATCCGCCAATCTCTTCTAAAACATCTCTCGCTAAAATCGCATTACTTCCTGCAAATACTGCGGAGTTGTTAATATTTCTCGCAAGCTGAATCGTCTTAAAGAAATAATCCTGCTCATTCGGAACATTCTTCTCCGAATACAGATTAAACTGGAATAAGTCTGTATTATAAAAACTCTGCGGACACTGGATAAAACCAACCTTCTTATCCTCATCCACTTCTTCACGTTTCTTCCACACACCGTTATCATCCTTCTCATAACGGTCCATAAAAAAATACGGAACCATATGTGTCAGGAAATCATGCATCGGAATCATATCTGCATCAAACGTTGCAACAAGCGGTGATGTTGTCTGTCTGAGCGCATTGTTAATATTGCCCGCTTTCGCTCCTTCGTTATCATCTCTTCGGAAATAGCCAACGCCCATCTCTCGTGCAAATTGTGCAATCTCCGGTCTGTCTCCGTCATCCAAAAGATAGATATGTACCTTACTCTTATCCGGGTAGTCCATATACTGACAGCCGTTAATTGTTTTGTATAACAGCTCTTTATCCTCATTACAGGTTGGGATAAAAACGTCCACATCCGGGTATTCATATAACGGAATCTCAGGTCTTTCCAGTTCTTTCGTTCTGGTCATTCCATACATATAATTGGCCATCTCAACAAAACCAATTAATTCTGCAACTAAAAGAATGATACCAAAAACAATATCAATAATACGGAAATCCCAAGGAATCGAAAATACAATTCTCCATACCGAATAAATAATTGTTAAAATAATAGCTAAATAAAATAGTATTTTTTTTCTGATTGGCATAACTCTATCTCCCCATTTTTCATTTTTAACCTAACAAATAGTATATCATATTTTGTGCGAATGTATCAATCAAATTTCCCTTTAAAATAAGGCTTTTTTTGACATTTCCTTCTATTTTTTCATCTGGTCCCTCAAATAGTGATATGCCTCTTCCCAAGACCCTGCTAAAAAGGAATTTTTTTCCAAAACAAGCGCACTTTTATCCTGTGTGTAGATAAAGATTAAGTTCTTTTTATTTGTAATATAGCGAATGTCAGAATAAGGAATTGTCTTCTGTTTCCCATTCATTTCAACGATAATGTTATCTTTCAACTCAATTGTCAACTCCGGCATTTTGCTTGGATACATTTGTTTCAGGCGTTCGAACTCCAACCTGGAATACTTTTTCTCCCGAAAACGATATAGAAAAATATTGGTTACACAAAAAAGCATTAGGATAATTGCAAGAATATTCCCGAATAATGTCATATGCAACCCTAGCAATAGCAATCCTGCAAGAATCCCAATGCACATAAAAACATACACCATCTTAAACTGTCTTCTCAACCAGGTTTGTTGTGTTAGCATCACAATTTCTTCTGAATATGAATAACGATTTATCATCTTGTCTCCTTCTTTCTCTCAACCTCGGGTAGCATAGCACGATTCGACGATTATTGCAACCAATTCCTTCTACTTCTCTTAATCCTCCTTCCACAAACAACCCCTGCGATAACCTGTAGGATTGTAGTAGGAAGAAATGGCAAGATGCATTCCGGTAATACAACCGAAAGTGTACTTTGGGTTAAGAATCCAAAAACAACTGCTCCAACCGTCAAATTACACAGCACTCCAATTCCATAGCAAAGATATCTACATCCGTTTTTCATGCCGGATTTTTCTCCCAGGCCAACCATAAATGCCAGCAGCGGAAAGGATAGCAAAAAACCTCCTGTCGGCTGAAAAAAACAGGTAAATCCTCCGCGAAAATGAGCAAATACCGGAACCCCCGCCAAACCCAACATCAGATAGACAACAACCGCCACAGTTCCATATTTGGATTCTAATATAATTCCGGCCAAAACAACTGCAAAGACCTGTAGTGTGAACGGAATCCCAACAATCGTCGGAAATGCTATTTGTGAAAAAATGCTGATAAGGGCACACATAAGACCTATTGCACAGATTCCTTTGGTTGTAAATTTTGATTTCTGCATATTTCACCTATATTACTGAATTGATAATTGAATTTCAAATAAACTAATGATACAATTTTTATGATTAATTTGGGGAGGTGTTATTTTGAATCATAAAATAAAAAAGCCGATTGTTTTTTTTCTATCTTTGACCATCGTATTTCAGCTACTATGCGGGTGTAGTCAAACAGCAGATTCCACGGCTTCCGACTCAAAGAATACCGAATCGTCGGCCAATGCAGATACAGAAGAAATCACAGACGATGCCATCGCCTCTGATTTGGCACAGGAATCCGAGGATTATCTATATGATAAAAGAGAAATCTTTTACCAAATTATCAACAGTTTTCTTGCATGGACGGAGAGTTATTATCATGCCCACAACGGACAGAACTTAAACGGTCTTACATACAGGGAAGCGTTCCCCATTCTAATCTATGCCATGTATGATAATGAAGACTTAATGGAAAAAGTTACACATAATAGTTACTTTTATAATTCAACGGAACATTATCCACTGTTAGCTGAATATATCTCTCATTATTATGATAACAATTTTTCATACTCTCACTATTATTCAAATTATGATTCCAACAACCTGTTTGACATCTCATATGACATGACACAGGCATTTGATTTTTATTATTCAGAACATGTAGAATTAAGATTCCAACTACTTTCTATTACACAGACCGAAACCGGTTGTAGTGTCAAAGCACTCTATTATCACGCGAAAGATGACTCTTATTCTACCCCGCTCTTTCAGGCAGAGTATTATTTCGATTTGAGTGAAGACTATTATTATGGAACCATCCTTACAGATATGAATATTAAATTTCCAAATTTATAAAAGCAGAGGACACCCCTCTGCTTTTCCTTTTTTAGATTTGTGTTCCTGAAAACAGAACCAGCAACGGAACCCATCCGCCGCACACCCAAAAGACAACACATAGGATAGCACCAATTAACGAGGTTATAATCCCTCCCACCATAAATCCGTATGATTTCTCTCTTCTCGAATGTGACATTGCTGCAAATACAAATCCCAAAATTGCCAATATAATTCCCCCACAACAACAGATTGTCATAGACAAACATCCGCAAACCAAAGAAATAATTCCAAATCCGGAATCCGAATTCTCCGGTTCCTGTGGCGGTGTTCCATACTCCGGCATCTTTGTTGCTTTTATATCTGTTACATAATTTCCTGAAAAATCATCCATTCCAATTCTTCTCCTTATTCTCAACCATATGCACATTTACAATGCTGAATCAGACCATCCAGTCTTCCTTCATATTTACAAATCATCCCCGGAAGGCTGCTATAATCATTCGGTCTCATCAAGCATGGTTCTTTCGGCAATTCAACTGCATTGCTTTTATTTAAAATATCGCTCACAAATTCCGAACAAAATCGATAACGTTCACGAGAATATGCAATGTTTAATTTACATAACACCAAACCAATTACATTAAACCGGTATGTATCTGATGCTGTGTACATTTTAGCCACTTCCATTTTAGCGCAATCATATACCTCGTCCGGAACCTGTAATTCGTAAAGCGCACATGGGATATAATCGTATTTCTTGTAAAATCCAACTTCAAGCGGTTCTTCCCGAAGTCCTGCCGGCAACGGCATGTAAATAAACTTTCTGGAAAAACTGTACATCGGTTGCAGACTTTTATCAAAAGAAATTGATACATGTGTGTATTTGTCTGCCGTTGCAAAATGAATCATTTTGGAAATACACGTATCTGATCTGGTCAATAAAATATATATCGTCTTCATACTCCCCTTTTCTCCTGCGTACTTTTGTAACTACCCCTTTATAGAACTCTGCTGCCATTCGCTGTCAACTTAAATTTGCAACCCAGAATCTCTGCCGCCCCTCGGCACATCATCATGCGTCCTAAGAAAATTTCGAAATACTCATACATTGTACATATCTTTTCATCAATTTGCAAATTCAATGTAATCACTTTTGCATCCGCATCGATTTTCAAATCTTGCGCCGTTACCGCATAATTAACCCGGTCATGAATATCAAAGCTCGCTTTATCCTTCGCCTGGACACGATTCCTTCGTACATCGGTCTTGTCTGCGATAATTAACGCTGCGGAAATTGCATCCTTTGCTCCTCCGGTTGATTCATCATGATTACCGATTGCCGACATGATAAGAATCCGATCCTCCAATGAAATATCGAAATTTTTCAAAAGATCATTTGCAAGGATTGCACCATATTCCGCATGACGTGTTCTGTTTACCGCATTTCCGATATCATGCATGTAACCGGCAATTTTTACCAGATTCATTGCATGCTCTCCATAGGAAAACTTCCGCAGAATATATGCTGCACGTTCAGCGACTACCGTACAATGTTCTTTCGAATGATCCGTAAAACCTAACACGGAAAGATTGTCATTCCCCTTTTTTAAATATGCATTTATTTCTTCGTTCTCTCTGATTTCTTCATACGATACCATAATCAACCTACCTCAATATTTTGGTTTTTCTAAAAAGTCGAACCAGCAGATGCCCTTTTGGCATCCCTTTTAATTCTTCCTCTGATACGCCTTTTAGTGTAACAAGCATAACAAAATAAACAATAATCGCAATCAATATGGACGGAATGAGAGAGATATTCATCGACTTTGTGATAAGGTAAAACAATTGATAAACACCCCAACAAACAATCCCCATTGCTATAGACGATACAATCGGAATAAAAAATGATTTGTAATATTCCTGCCGGTAACCGACCGCGCGTCTGACCGCACGCTGATTCAAAATACACATCAATCCGGAATATACAATATTTGCAATCACAATTGCATACAATCCCAACTCTGTAAAATATAACAAGCCTAATGCCACTCCCGTTTGCAGAACAAGTGCAATTCCGGCGTTGATAATCGGCTGGTTCACTTTTCCAATCCCTTGTAAAATCGAACTGTTAAGAGTCGATAACGCATAAAAAATCACCGTCACCGCCATGGCTACCAAAAGATTTCCGCCTAGTTTTAAAGCATCCTGCGTATTACTAAACAGTAAATTCAAAACCGGCTTTGCGAGCACTGCAATTCCGAAGGCACATGGGATCGCAATCATCATTGTCGTTTTCACCGCCAATGCAATCTTTCGTCTTGTTTCTTTTATATTGTTCTGTGCCATTGTCTGTGCAACGGAAGGCATCATTGCAGATGCCATTGCAGATGCAAATGCAATTGGTATATTCGTTATTGTAAGGACTTTTCCGGAGAAAATCCCCCAATTTTCATTGATTACAATGCTTCCCAAATCTTTGAACTTTGCATACCAATCCGTATATATAGTTGTGTTAACCGATGCACTCAAATTATAAACTGCCGTGCTTAAAATAAACGGAGTTACAATGGCCGTTATCATAACGAATATCTCTTTGTTGGAAAGAAGATTATCATGTTGGTCTTTTCGAATCCTTCTATGAATAATCTTATAATTTAATGCATACATTCCCAGCATAAACACAAGCGCCATTGCAACCCCTGCTCCGGTTCCAATCGCACTACCCATTGCGCCTTGCACAGCACGTTCCACCTGCCCCTGTTCGGATGCCGCAAATTCTGCTGACTGATGGCAAGTATGAATTAACAGGTAGGCGCCGCCTACGCTTACAATGGCATTAATGATTTGTTCTAATATCTGAGATACGGAAGTCTGTACCATTGTTTTATGTGCTTGAAAATAACCGCGCAACACACCCAAAATTCCATACACAAAAATGGTTGGTGCAAAAATACGCAATACAGAAACGGCAGCATCCTCTACAAATAATGATGCTCCAAAGAAGAGGAATATACTGGCTACTCCTCCGATTACAAGTACATAAACAAGTGCACAACGGAATATTTTATGTGCATTTTTATATTCTTTTACCGCAAGTTTTTGAGCAATTACTTTGGATAAAGCAGATGGAATACTATAAGAAGAAATCAGCAAAACAATGGTATAGAACGTATACGCTGACTGGTAATACCCCATGCCAAGGTCTCCAATAATTGCCTGCAACGGACTTCGATACAAAAGACCTATAACACGGGTTATAATCCCTGCAATCGCGAGCGTTCCGGCTTGAAATATGAAATTGTTTTGCTTATTGTTCCTTGAAGTTCCCATTTCGCTCCTGTCAGTTTATAGTTTCTCAATGGATGAAATCATATATTTCTGTTTCTTAAACACTAATTTCAAAAATACATCCAAATACTTGATAATAATCGTTAATATAATAAAGGTTGCCAGAAAACCTGCCGACACCAGCCCCATAATCGGTGCCCAGCCTTCAACCGGTTTGTCTTGTCCAAAGTATACAACAATGGTGTAACAGCCTGATACAATCATAAACAACGCCATAAGCCCCGAAATAAACATCGATACCTTATATGCCAGATTGGTAAATAAAATCAATGCGTCTGCCGCGGTATCATTTTTCTCTACATCTTCAAATTTCATTCCCAGACCCATGTTTTCGGCCGGCTTGTACTCATAATTATAAATATTCAATCCACTGGAAGCGTATACCGCTTTTCGATACGGAATCGTTCTGCTATAGGAAGAAACGCGATTAACAGCCCTCCTTGAAATCATGCAAAATCTCTGTGTAGAAAGTTTTCCTTCGCTTTCCGAAAAACGGTTATAAATTCTGTAAAACATCCGTGATGAAAGTTTACTATTTCTTTTTGGAGGGACAGCCGCTACAATATCAAATCCTTCTAATGCTTTTTTGTATATCTCCATAATCAATTCCTTGTCATAGTCCATATAACAAGAATCAAACTCGAAGATAAAATCCCCGATGGCAAGATCTACACCTGCATTCATTGCCGCTTCCAGTCCATGTGAAAATCCCATTTTTACAATACTTATTATGGATTTTGTATGTTCGGTTTTGAAACGTCTGACATCACTTAGGACACTCTCATTTGCATCATCGCTCACGCATATTATCTCATATTTATTAAAATTCTCTTCAAATACCGCATTGATGGCTGATAAAAAATCATATGCCTTTGTTTCCTTCTGATGAAGGTATACTACAACCGATATAAAGTTACTTTCTTTATTGTTCATTTAACAATACCTCATCTAAATCATATACTGTATTAATCTTGCCGGATAAGACACTTACAAATGTTGGATTATGAGAAAACTCCTTTATTACCGTCGGTCTGGAATCATCAATTTCTGACGCTTTCAAAATCGGTTTCATGGAAAAAAGAGATTTCTGATATTCAAATCCCAATTCTTCTCTCATATATTTTCTTGCGAGCGACGACATATAAGGCCATGCTGTATCCGGTTTTGCACTACATGCATTGCAATTCCCTAACCACTCCGGCGTGCAATAGCCTTTTACGCACTCCTGTTGACAGGAAAACGTCGGAACCTCATCATAACTTGTCACATGTGGCGTGAATGTTACTGAAGTCAGAGAATGATATCCGCTCTTTCCAAATGGCATAATCGAGAAAAACGGGCCATCCATAACAGTCAGTCCAACGTTTTTGAGCGCATCGTTTCCTTTACATAAAATAATCTCACAAAGTTCATATTTTATCTCAAACGGGCTAAATCCCAATTTTCGAATCACCTGATTCACGGATGCATATGTTGCATTCAGAATAAATCCGGTTCGATACGTCGTTTTATCCTGCATTGTGATAACATATTCCTTACCATCTTCTACAATGGTATCAATACGCGCCTGATAGCATAATGTGATGTTCTTATAGTCCCGTATCTGTTTTAGTAATTTTTCACGAAGCAACCTTGCATCATACGTATACTCCTGCGTTAAAAACGCACCATCGCATTTCCCCGGCAAAAAATACTTCTCCGGAGATATTTCATCGCAACGAATGTTGGCTTCTTTGCAAAATTTTTTAAACTGTTGTGCATTCGTCCACGAAAAATCTGCTGAAGTTGCATAAATCTGGTCGAACTCAGATAAAATACAATCTTTATAGTCCGCATGAAAACGTTCAAAATAATGTGCAGATTTGATGGCCGTTGAAAAAGAACGCGGATAATGATACCCCATATGAACGCGTGCCTGGTTAATATAGGTTGCTCTCATAAAGGATTCACTGTCGTATTCTAATACCAATACATTCTGTTTATTTTTCCCACATATCAGTGCGGAGTACAGACCATATAATCCCCCACCAATAATGATTTTGTCAAATTTCATGTTACGCTCCCACTAATTGCTTTAGTTCTAACAACAAATTCTGAACGGTCAAAATATTATTTAAATTCTTCATCTCAATTGAGATGAAGTTCTGATAATTCCCCTTTTTTAGTTCTCCAATCAGCTCTGTATGCTTGCTTCCAAAGGATATTTGTTCCAAATATGGCTCACTAATATGAACATGGTTGATTACCGGAAGCATCGATGATACCGCGTTAACCGCCTCTTTATTCTGCAAAACGGTACCAAAATCATAATTTATCTTAATTCCGTCCAAAGAAAGCTTCTGCACTAATTCCAAGACTTCTTCTGTTGTATTCAAATAATTCGTATTGTAAATAGGCGGGTTTGCTTCAATTGCAAGAACTGTATCCTCCCGAATTGCCAGTTCTCCAAGCTTCCCAAAAAATGCGAACGCAGTTTCTTTATCCTGCTCACTATTTATATTCCGATTCTTCGGACAACCAAATACTAGGTTTTTACAGTTTAAAGCATGTGCAAATTCAAATGCACGCTTTGTATAATCAATCAATTCTTCACGGGATTTTTCGCTTTCAAAGATCTGTTCCCTTCTTCCATACCAGATTGATTGCATGGATGATATTACCAAACCATATTCCTCATACAACTTCTTTTGGAATTTTTTTGCCTCTTTCGTTTTGTCATAAGGCTGCTCCGGGAAAATGCGGGTTGGTGCAATTTCTAACCCTTGTATCCCATTGTCTCTCAGAAAAGAGTACATATCCAAATCTTGTTCTTTCTCCCACGCAATATTTGAAATTGAAAGTTTCATGTTCTGCTCATCTTCTCCTTAAATCAATTCGAGTTCATCCCATACCTGCTCTTGGATTTCTACTTCTATGTTCTTTAACGTATCTTCTAATTGCTCCGGCTTACTTGCTCCTAAGACAGGATAGATACCTTTGCGCATTCCCCACTGAATTGCAACATCTGTCGGACGCAATCCATGTGTTTTGCAAACTTCCAGATATCGGTCAATTCTATCTTTATTCTGCTCATAAAAATTCATGGTCTTGTCATAGTTGATTTCCTTACTCTTTGCAACACGGGAATCCTTTGGAATTCCGTTCTGGTATTTTCCGGTAAGCAATCCCTGACATAATGGTGAAAATCCCAGCATTCCCACACCATGCTGATCACAGAATTCTTTCACGCCATTTGTTTCTGTTTTCCTTACCGCAAAAGAATAGATTGGTTGCTCTATGATTGGTTTTTCCAGTCCTAATTTGTCGCAGACCGCATGACATTCTTCCAGTGCTTCCTTTGGCCACTCGGAGGTTGCCCAATAACGCACGCGACCGGTTCCTATAAGATAATTAAATGTTCTTACTATTTCTTCCATCGGAACTTCCGGGTCATATCTGTGTGCATAGTAGATATCTACATACTCCAGTTGCATCTTTTTTAATGATTCCTCAAACGCCCATAAAATGTGTTTTCTGGATAACCCTTTGTGATATGGTGTCTCTCCAATCGGCCAAGATCCTTTGGTCGAAACTACATATTCCTCTCTCGGATAACGGCGAAGTGATTTCCCTACCAATGTTTCTGCCGCACCCATTCCATAATTATTTGACACATCAAATGAACGGATTCCAAGTTCCCACGCTTTATCAATTAACGCATCCGCATAGGACTGCTCTATATTCTCTGTCCCGATTGTCAAAGCGGAACCAAACGTCACTACCGTAAGTTTTAATCCTGATTTTCCCATTCGAACATATCTCATTCGTTCCTTCTTCCTTTCGCATTCTCACATGGTTTGTAATCATATATTATCGAGGTCGGACGCCCCTTTACTTCAATCATAATCTGTGCGATATATTCTGCCATAATATAAATCGCCAAAAACAGCATACCAAACAAAATGGTCAGCACCATAATAACCAGACATATCCCCTTCCAGAAATCGCTTGTCACAATAAATGCAATCAGCGATGCCACAAAGAAAAGGAACATGACCGGAAGAAAATACATTATTTTTCGCAGCGGTACTACAGATATTCCGGTAATACTGTCTAATGCATACGGTATCATTGATTTCAAATTGTACTTCGTCTTGCCTGCGAACCGTTTATCTCTGTCATATTCTATTATATCCGTCTTCATCCCAACAAAAGGCACGACAACACGAAATACGCTGTTGACCTCCGGCAAATCCAGCACCTGATTCAGGGCTTTGCGGGATAAGAGGCGAAAGTTTGCCGCACTTTTTTCTAATTTTAATTTACCGGAAAGCGAATCCAATACTCTATAATAGCAATTCGCCCCCAGTTTTTTAAAAAACTTATCATTGCTTCGTTTCACGCGACTACCAACAACAACATCTGCTCCCTGCTCCCATTTTTCTATCATGATTGGGATTAACGCAGGCGGATCTTGCAGGTCTGAGTCCATTACCACAACCGCATCTCCGGATGCTTTCCTGATTCCGGCATTCACCGCACCCTCCAATCCAAAATTGCGGGACAGACAAATTGTTGTAATCATCTTTTGATTCGCCTGCTGCTCCTGTAGCATGATTTCATACGTACGGTCTTTCGAACCATCGTTGACCAATATGATTTCAAAATCGTATTTCTCTTTTAATTGCTCTGTCATGTGCAAGGTTTCTTCACAATACTGATGCGCGAGAGCTTCTTCATTATACATTGGTGCCACAATTGAAATTAATTGTTTCATTACAGACTCCTTCAATCTCTTACATACTTATCGATAAAATAAATATCATCCTCTATCGTTTCCTCAAGTGTAAAGTCTTTCTCGACATGTTTTTTATTCTCATCTGTCATATCCCCGACGATTCGAACCACATAAACCACTTGATATTCTCCCAAATCATAAGTCGCAAACTGTTCCGCATCGCAATACAAATTCGGAAGTTCTTTTTGTCCACCCTCCGATGCATAAGTTGTCCATCCGTCAAAATACAACGTCGGATATGAGAAAAACACAAGCGTATCCTCCTCCATCACACCTTCCGTTGTAAGAATCAGGTTCGTCAGGGTCTCATAATCTGCACCGTTGACCACAACTGCTTCCGGATGTTCTTCTGCATACACGATGTTGGTATACGTGTAACGACACGCCAGAAATGCTAAAATTGCGCTTATCACAATCGGTTCTATTTTGATGTGTTTCTCGATCCATTCCAATACAAGTTCCATGGCATAACCCACAATAGCAACCGTAAACGGAAAGAGTACAAGGAAATAACGATACACCCAGATAGAACTGGTTGGATTAATAAACTTCGAATATACAAATGCAACTGTCAGTACCGCGAATATAATCCAGTAACTTCCAAAAATTTCATTCTTCAAATCTTTTTTGCGGATCCACTGAAAGAGATAGACAAAAAACACAATTCCAAACAACCAAATTCCTACTGTTCCTACCGGTATCAGGCGCCCTAAAAAATTAAAATAATCCTTCACTCCCGGCACAGGCGGCCAGAATGTTTCCCAAAGATTCATTGCGCTAATATATGCAATCACCAGATATGGCACGAACAATAATCCATAAATTACATATGACCACAGAACTGCTTTCTTTTCTTTTTTACGCAAAATCGAAAAAATGTCATAACTACAGAAAGCGGCACTTACTAACGCCCCCAGGAAATGTGTATAACTCATCAAGAGCATGGCAACTGCCAATAGAATAATTGATTTCTTTCCTTCTTTTCTTTTGATCCAAAAATAGAACGTCAATGCCGCAAATAACATCAACATCGAATAGGCACGTATCTGAAAACTCCCATATATAAGCGGAAGCGATGTTGCTGCAACAACTGCTGTAATGACACCTGCTCTCTTATTCTTCAGTTCTTTTCCGATTAGTCCGATTAAGATAACCGTTATTGCTCCCATAATTTCAGGGAGAATTCGCATTACATTGGCACTGTAGCCGAACAACTCTATCCAGATATACAAAGCGAAATAAAAAAGAGGAACGTTGGTCGGATCATTTGCGACAATCCCTTTCATCTTCTCCAGGATGTTATTCCCCATTGTTGAAAACTGCACTGAGCACAGATCGTCCATCGTCAGGACGCCGTTTAATCCAGCGGCATTTCCCACTCTGCGAAATACCAAAAAACTAAAGATTGCGAGTAATATTAAAAATATTTCATAACCATATTTTTCAAATATTTTTCTTACTTGAGTCATGCTTGTCTCCTACTACACTTATTAAAATTACGCCAAACTTCATAATATCATAATTTGCCGAAAAATACCACTTTGATTCCGATTACGAAAGTTTTCTGGTCTCAAAGAACATAAAAGAGTCGATTGCATCTAAAATATCACGAAATGTATCCCTGTCAGCCACTTCAATATATCGGTTTAAAATCTCCTTTTCTTTCTTGCCCCGATACTTTCCATAGAAGATATCAAACAGGTTGTGTCCACGCCCATAGATTAGAATTGTTTCCAGATGCTTCTTAATATCTGCCTTTGTCTTAATCTCTATTTGGGTTTTCTCTCTCATTCGAACAAAACTTTTAATCCGATAAAGATATTCCCGGTACTTTTCAAATAAAATATCATAGAATTCTTCCTCCGACTCCACCACTCCGATTTGTGCCATTACTTTCGGGTTTAAGAAATAATTCTCAAAGGAATAATATTTTAAAATCAAGACGTTTTTATCCTGAACTCTTGGTAATGCACCACCATCGGCTTTGTTCCGTTCCGTATAATAATTGCACAAATCCTGTTTTAATTGGGTCGGATTCTTGCCATCTCCGTCCCGAATCATAAGAAACTGATCCTTTAAATAGACCTGATTCATATATTTTAAATTTGCATAAGTTTTAATATTCGTACAACTATTTGTTGTTATGATTGCAATTCTCTGTAATTGTCCCTGTTCATCATAGACATCCGAATAATACTTGTTTAAAAGCAATGGCAGGCGGCTCTTATCCTGTTTTCCTTCCACGATAAATACAAAGCTTACATTCATCAAATCATTGGCGCTAAATCCTAAATCATCTAATATTTTTCCGATATCGTTCTGTTCCCGAATAATCGGATTGCCCATTTTGTCTATCTGAACCTGTTTGATTTGTTTCTTGTTAAAATTAAAAATCATGGTAGGCGAATGCGTTGAGAAAATCACCTGGTTTTTTTCTGACAAACGATACAATATCTCACTGGCTGATTTTTGCAACTGAGGGTGCAAAAACAACTCAGGGTCCTCTATCATTAAGATACACGGAAGTTTCTTCTCTTCCATCATGTACGCTTCTAACAAGGATAAAATATAAATACTCTTAATACCCTCACTCATATCATAGACGGATTCTACTTCCTGTGTGTTTCCGTTGGTTCGTACAATCTCGATTTTCATCATAGACTCCACGTCAACATTGATGCGCGTCTTTAGGTAATCTAACATTCCGGTATTTTTGCGGAAGCACTGATTCAGATTATCCATAAAAGTACTGCTGTCTGCACATAACATCTTGTACTCAAGCAATTTTTCCGTTTCCAGAATTGTAAGTTCGCTTGGCGCTTTCTTCTCAATTTTACCAATACACAAAAAACAGCTTGTGCAGGTCTTGCGCTGATCAAACATACATTTATTCTCTGTCAGTGTACTTATTGTATTCTCCCGGATTCCGGTCAGCAGAATATCATCTTCTATCTCTTCTATATTTCTTCTATGATCAATATAGTATATTCTTGGCAAAATCTGTGGAATGAATGTATTGTTCTTCTTAATCCCATCCGTATAACGCACCTTTCCATCTTTGTTGGCAATAAACGTATAGGTGAAACAACCATTCTGATAGGTCGGAAATTTCGAACAAAAATCTGTGTAAAACAAATCCTTTTGTTTGTATCTGCTAATGGTTCCATTTTGATGGATCAATTCCAAATCTTCCTCTGTAATAGACAGTTTGAGGGTAATCTCAATATTTTTATTTTTATCCTTGAAATGCTTGCTCCTGACTTCTTTCTTCCCGCAAGCCGTCATAATTGCATCCAATATAACACTTTTACCTGTACTGTTCTTACCAATCAAAATACAGGCATTCTCCATCTGCTTAATTTCCAATTCGCCGATTGACTTATAGTTCTTTATTTTCAACGATTCTATCTTCATAAAATCCCCCCGTGACCATACTACTTCTATTATATCTTTCTCATATATATTTTCCAATGTTTTCTTTTGTTTTTTACACACAAAAACAGGAGTCTTGCCGGATGGGTAATCCCATCTGCAACACTCCTGATTCTACTTTTTATATCACTGTTAATATTCCTAAAGATTTTAATAATAATACTAATAACAAAATCGGCGCAATGAACTTAATCATTACGATATATAACTTCTTGCGACCAAAACGATGCCCACTCTTCTCGCCCTCTTCGATAATGTATTTCGGTTTTACAATCCAACCGATTAAAATACAAGTTCCGATTGCAACAATCGGCATCAGGGCATTATTACTCACATAGTCCAAAATATCCAGAATCTGACCTTTCGAGCCGTTCGGCAGGGTAACATTTACATATAAATAATTATAACCCAAACAAACGATAACACCGCCTACAATCGCAATTAAAAGTTCAATCGTCACTGCAACCATTCTGCTAACTTTAAACTTGTCCATGAAGCTTGAAACAATCGCTTCCATGATGGAAATTGCACTTGTTAGTGCGGCAAAGAATACCATTGCAAAGAATAATGCTCCAATTACGATTCCTACGGTTCCCATTGCTTCAAAAACCTTTGGCATGGAAACAAACATAAGCCCCGGTCCGTAAGCAGACATCCCTTCGCGTCCCATAAAGGTATATACTGCCGGAATAATCATAACGCCAGCCAAAAATGCCACAACCGTGTCAAATATCTCTATCTGGTTGATGGATTTTCCTAAATTGTCTTCATCCTTCACATAGGAACCATACGTAATCATAATTCCCATTGCAACACTCAAACTAAAGAAGAGCTGACCCATTGCATCCATCAATACGGAGAAAAATGATTTAACCGTCATCTCCGAGAAGTCCGGAATAATGTAGATTTTAAATCCTTCCCAACCGGTTCTTGTTACTCCCTGTGCATCTGTATGACTGATTGTCAAAGCATAAATAGATATTCCAATTACCAATACCAACAAAATCGGCATCAGCACTTTTGAAAAAGACTCAATTCCCTTATTGACACCACGATACAGTATAAAAGCAACAAAAAGCAAGAATATAACCATTAATGCAATCGGTTCTATATCTCCAACAATAAATTCACTAAAATAACCATCTGTTGACGCCTCAGTGCTTTGTCCTGTTACATAAACAAGAAAATACTTCAAAACCCATCCGCCAATCACACAATAATAGGGTGCAATTATGATTGGAACAAGGCAGGATAACACGCCTAGAATCCCACTCTTTGGATGCACTTTAGAATAGGCAGTCAACGGACTTTGTTTCGTCTTGCGTCCAATCGAAATCTCAGTTGTTAATAATGTAAACCCAAACGTTAACGCCAAGATAATATACAACAACAGGAATAATCCACCGCCATCTTTCGCCGCAAGATATGGAAATCTCCATATATTCCCCAATCCTACCGCGCTTCCGGCTGCCGCAAGTACAAATCCTATAGATCCGGAAAATGAATTTCTTTTTTGTTCCTTTTTCATAGTTCTATCTACAGGGTTCTCCCCTGTCCTCTTTCTTAATATATTTTAATTTCGCTGATGCAAGTATCATTGTAATCCGTTCCACCCTCTGCATCAAGAATTGTAACTGTAATCGTGTCCGTATACACCGGCTTGTCTAAATGAATGGTGCAGGCACCCGCTTTTGCAAACTCTTCCTTGCTTGTATAAGTATGTACAGTTAAATCCGCCTTTATAACCGTTCCTTCCCCAAAGTCAATCTGAACGGTTGTTATTTTTCCATTCTTATTATAGAGTTCTAAACTGGACATGTATCCATTATAAATCAGAATAGTATGAACAGATTTCTTAGTCGCAAGATATAGCGTTACTTCCTCGCCGATTCCAACTCCCTGTGCATTCTCTACCCATGCTGTTTCTAATTTCCCGTCCAAAACATTCTGTGCCATATAAGATTTCTTTAAAGTCTCCGGAAGTGTAGAGGTTGCTTTCGCATAACTGATTTCAACCGGATCATAGGACGTTGTAATGCTGATAGGACAAATCCCCCAAGCACTTTCTACCGTATGCTCGTATTGGATTGTTATTGTGTACACATATTCTCTCACATTACCAATCGAGGTTCCCCGATAACACGGTGCACTGAAATTATAGTAACCCGCTTCTCCGTTCACATTAACCAGTTCATAGTTTGTAAAAAATACATTCTCTTCTTTGATAATCTCCTTGAGCGTAATCAAACCTGATTCCTGATTAAAATGTTCATCCGCATATGAAACAGACTCTTCCGGATTCCTTCCATACAATCCGTTTACAATAAGAGCTGCCGATTCCTCCGTAAATTGCCGATTCGGATTCTCGATTTGATTATAAGATGTGCCTCCGCTGATTCTTCCGTCTGCAACTGCATCCAATAACTCATAATTCACACTGGATTGCTGCTGTTTTGTTAATTCACTGAGGGGTCTCGTTGTATTCTGCTCCAACACATCGGCCGAGACTATTACATGCGACAACTTCACAATCGCATCTTCATACGAACCATTATAATCCGTTCCTTCTGTCTGTAAGACTTCTTCTTCCGTAGCACCAATTCCTTCTGAAACGACAATCGGGTCCGTTCTTCCCGATCCGGAACTGCCATCTTCTCTTCTTCCCCACAATACAACTGCAATTACAATAATAATGATGATAAGAGCGATGACGAGAATACTCGGGATCAAAGTTCTTTTGGATAGGTAAATCCCTCTATTCCCCAACTCATTCTCCGCTCCGCAGGCACGACAAAATTGTTCGGATGATTTAATGTTTTTTCCGCATTTGCGACAATACATCTTATTTGCCTCCCTTTAACCACTTCCTCATCTTATCATAAACTGCAGACACTGACAACTTTTTCTACCAAAATGTGGGATTATCATCTGAAAAGAGTCCTCCTAACCCGCTATCCTCATACTGTTCTAACTCTTCTTTTCGTTCTTGGTTCGCCTGCTGCTGTGATTGTTGCAACTGCTCCTTTAGTTGTTCTTCTTCTGATTTTTGTTGTTGCTTCTGCTGTTGTTGTTGCTGATTATCACTGCCCCCGGAAGAACCGGATTGTTGCTGTTCTTCTAATTGTCGGATAATCTCTTCCAACTCTTTTTTCAATTGTTCTGCCGTGGCATTATGGCCGCTTCCGTCATCAGAGGCACATCCGTCTTCTGTCAAAACATCAACTGCTTCTTTTAATACTTTGATGGAATTCTCTACATTTTCCGGTTTGTCATAATCCTTACCCAGGCTTTTGGCCATTGCCAAAGCCAGATTGATTCGAACGGAGCATTCTTTCTTCTTCGGCGGATCATACTCCAATGCTTTTTGGTATTCCTCGATTGCCGCTTCATAATCTCTTTCCTCATAATGAATATTACCGGTATTATAATGTGCAATGTATGGCTGAAATATATTGAGCCACATCAGGCCATCGCTTTTATAATATCTTTTCGTCACAAGCTCGTTGTAAGAAAAACTAAATGCCGGTTTTAGACATACCAAAAACAGCAATGCCAAAATGATATAAGTTATAATAATAAACTTTTTCTTCACTTTTACTCACTCTTTCCTATTTTTCTTTTATAGTAAATAAAATCAAAAATCAACAATGCCACCAATGGAATTACAAAAAAGTAGTAAATATCTACACTTCCTTCTGTTGATATAATCTCTTCGGTATATGTCTCATTTTGGATATTGGATAAAATTTTGTCTATTTTATTATCAATTTTGGATTGATCCGTCATATGGATATAATCTACACCAATATCATCTGCTATCGACTCCAAATTCTCTTCATCAATCTTTGATTTTGCTCTTCCGGAAGAGGTTTCAATATAATCCGGCTCTTCATCGCCCAAATAATTACTGGCTTTCATAGGACCACCTTCGTCCGTACCATATCCCAAAACTGCACCATCTTGAACATACTGGCTAATATCCGGATAAGACTTTAATTTTTCATCTGTCGTAATCTCGCCATCGCTGATAAAAAATACAACCTGGCAGGTATCTCTTCCATTATTCAAACTCTTGTCTAGTTTTTCCATGGCTCCGTTCAAAGAAGTTCCGGTCGCCGAATAGGCAACCTCCCCATTTAACGAATCTAATGCCTGATGCGTAATGTTAACGTCCATTGTGTATGGTGTTACTGTCGTAACGGAATCTCCAAACGATACAACCGAATAAGACGCCCCTGGAAATTGCTCCATAATGTATTTGCAATCTTCCTTTACGGCATCCATTCTTCTTCCGTCGCCGTCATAATCCTCCGCCAACATGCTAATTGTATTGTCTACAACAAATAATACATCTACATTCGAAGAGACCGTTTGCGTTGTCTTATTCGGAATCATAGGCCTTAAGTTAATAACAAACAGCATGATTACTATTAAAATCTGTCGAATATACGGAACAATCCCTTTTCTTTTAAATATCAAAAACACGACACATAGAATTCCCATCAGCCAAACAGGAATAATTGGATTTATAATCATAATTTTACCCTTCTGCTAAAAATAAAATAAACTCCACAACTTACTAACAACCCAATGAACAAAGCTTCCGGATAGTCTACTACGATTGTTTCTGTATTGATAATCTCGGATGCTTCCGTCTTTTGAATATCACGCACGATATTTTTTACCGCATTTTTGTTTTTTGAGTTGTAATAACCACCGCCGGTATTATTCATAAGGTCCCGAAATACAGCTTCATCCGTCACGTACTCCGGTGCAATTGCATACACCTTTACATCATGGGATTCACATAACTCCGCTGCTTTATCAATGGTTACCATTGGTTCCCCGTTTAACTCATTGTCTGTTGTAAAGACAATCATTCGGGTTCGATCCGGGTTCTCCTCCAAATCCGGGAAATTATACAAACAGGATGCCAAACCATCCCCTATATAAGAACTACCTTCATCGGACAGGGTTCCTTCGTACTTAAACATATAAGATTCCATGGAGTTTTCCGATAAGAACAGGTCTTCATAGCCGAGCGAAAAAGAGTCTTCCAACTTATCAAGCATCTCCAATACATATTCATAATCTGTCGTTAACGGAATTAACAAAACAGATTTTGCATTGAATATTGTAATCCCAATCCGCTCTCCTTTTAAATCCGTTACCATTTTTTTTAATTCACCGCAGATTTCCAGATTCAATTCATCCACTGAAGAAGAGACGTCCATACAAATGAAGATATCTCTATTATGGCGTGAAGTTTCAATGGTCTGTAATTTTGTAATACGGGCTATCAGAACAGAACACAACATAATCGCAATCAAAAGTGCCGCCAGTGCTCCTCTTGTGAAAATTTTGTATTGTAACATTAATTTTTTGTACTGAGGTGATTCCTTTACAAAATATGTATTTGCAACTTTTTTGCCTTCCTCGTATTTATCTTTTTTTCGAAAACGAAAAACCACAAGTACAATTACTACAACTGCTGCAATAATAAGCACCCAAGGATACATCAATTCCATCTTTCAATCACTCTCCTTGCTTTATCTATCGTCTCGTAAACATTGGACTTCTCTTCTGCCGAAAATTCAGGCATATAGCATTCTGCAATCAGATAATATAAATCCGGCATATTGGTTTTTTTGATTTCTTCCAATGTATAATTTTGAACTTTAATTCCACTTACATCATGTACAAAGTGACGAATCGCAATACTTAATTCCTGGTAAGCTTCTCTGTCTGTAATCTGCTGTTTGGAGTGTTTTCTTGCAATTGTTGTCAATATACGATGATATTTCTGCTTTGATAATGGAACATTTCTCACAAAAACCCTTCTCGGCTGCGGAACTTTTGATACCTTCCTCGGTTTTTTCGGTCTTGTACATACAAAAATTAAAATCGCCGCTATGATGATTAAAATACAAAGAATGAATCCTATGGGGTTGTATGAGAACATTTCTTCTAAATTAACGGTTATTTGCATATTTGTGCCTTTCCAATAGTTCTATAATTTTATCGACAATATGATCCGTGGAATCCACCTGTGTACTTACTACGCGATTCCGGATCAGTTTTCTCTTATTCTCTTCATAATTTCTTCGTTTTGTCTCTAATTCAAAATTTTTTAAATCTTTGTTTTGAGAGATAAAATCCGGAATGTAGGAATTCTTTTCGATGTCATACGCTTTTCCGTCTGATACATCCGCATCACTAATCTGAATGTATAATAAGTCATGATGTCCCACAATTCTTTTTATCATATCTTCCGGAATTCTTGTAATTCCGTCCGCATCGCTAATTAAAAAGATAATCATTCGCTTACGAACGTTTTTTAACAGATAATCCAGATTCTTAACCATATCAGAGTCCGAGTTCTCAAACGTCTGGCGGTCATATTCCGCAAGAATCTTTTCAATATTAAGCATGCCGGTTTTTGGCGGGAAATAACGCATCATATTATTTCTTGTATACAATGCACTGATATTGTCCCCATTTCGAGCTGCTATGTATCCGATCACACCTCCGGCATAAAGAGCCACATCCTTCTTCGTCTGTTGCTCCTTTGTATCTGCCAGCATTTTCTTTCCGCTGTCAAAGATTAACATAATATTATGCTTCTTCTCCGCCATATAACGTTTGACCAAGACCGTTCCGCTTCGCGAGGTTGCCTTCCAGTCAATGCTACTGATTTCATCCCCCGGAACATACTCTCTTAAATCCTCAAAGTTCATTCCGTTCCCTTTAAAGACAGATTTGTAGGAACCATCAAAAACATTCGTTGTTTTCTTAGCGGAATAAATATCTACTTTTGCTTTAATCTCTTTCACATAATTTGTTATCATGGTGTTCTTATTGCTCCTACAATCGCATTAATAATCTGTTCTTCCGTTACATTATCTGCAACTGCTGCATAATTCAAAGTGATTCTGTGTCTTAGCACACTATGAATCATTAATTTTACATCATCCGGTGTTACATAGTTTCTTCCGTACATGAGTGCAACTGCTTTCGAAACCTCAACAAGTGCAATTCCGCCTCGTGTACTGGATCCTAATGTCACATACTGCGCCAGTTCCTTTGGAATGTATTTCTCCGGAAAACGGGTTGCATGAATTAAAGCAACAATATATTTCTTAATTGCATCATCAATATAAACCTTCTTTACCATTTCCTGTAAGAATTTTACATCGGACAATTCAACTACGGAATTCTTTTCTAAAAATACATCTTTCTCAATACGGTTTAAAATCTCACATTCTTCATCAAAGGACGGATATTCCAGCTTCTCCTTTAATAAGAAACGGTCTAATTGAGCTTCTGAAAGCAGATAAGTACCTTCTTGTTCAATCGGATTTTGTGTTGCAATAACCGTAAAAATCTCCGGCATTTTAAAAATTTCCCCGGCAATTGTCATCTGCTGCTCCTGCATAACCTCTAACATCGCACTCTGTGTTTTTGCACTGGAACGGTTAATCTCATCCAACAACACAAAGTTGGCATATACCGGTCCCACCTTTGTCTCAAACGTATTGGTAGTATAGTTTAGAATCTGTGTTCCAATGATATCACTCGGCAATAAATCCGGTGTACATTGAATTCGCGAAAACTGTCCGTTTACTGCTTCTGTCATTGTCTTTGCCGCTGTTGTTTTTGCAAGTCCCGGAACAGATTCAATCAGAATATGTCCATTACACATAATAGAAACCAGTAACGAAGTCCCCAGCTGGTATTGACCGACCATTTTAGCGTAATAGTACTCACGGATTTTTCTGATAATATCCTGAGTTCTTTGCATCTCTTCTTCTCTGATTGTAAATTCCTGATTATTCATATCTATTAAACTCCTTTGTTTTTCTTTTTGTACTTGTCTTACGATTTTAAATATAACCCAAGTTTTTATTTTTGTGAATCATAATTAATACTCTCTATCTTCTATAAAAGTTTCAATCTTTCCATTTATTTTTCAACTCCTTCAAAATCAAACGGTGGAATGAAACTTTCATCCGCAGTCTTTCCTTCCTGCATAAAAGCTTGCTCTACCCCTAATGATAACGCATAATCCAGAAGTCTGTCATATTCCCGCTCTGTTACTTTTCGATTTAATCGCTTTATCTTTTCCACTTTCACAAGTGGGGTATATTGGTTCATCAAACTTAGATATACTTGATTGCCATACTTTTTAAACACGTATTCGACAACTTGTTTTGCATTCTGTACGCAATTCGGCAAAAGCAGATGTCTGACAATCACACCCTTTTTCATGAGAGAATCTTCAAATACCGGTTTCGGCTGCTGTCTAACCATCTCCTCCAGAGCTGATTTGGCCCATGTCGGATAGTCCGGTGCGTTGGAATAATCTGCCGCCAAATCCATTTGCATATATTTAAAATCCGTGAGATAGATATCTACAATTCCCTCTAGCAACTTAAGTGTTTCCACTTTTTCATAACCGCTACAGTTATACACAATCGGAAGCGTACACCCTTGCTCTTTTGCCCGCTCTAGTGCTGAAATAATCTGTGGTGTGTAATGGGTAGGCGTCACAAGATTGATATTATGCGCCCCGCGAAATTGGAGTTCCAAGAAAATCTCTGTCAGCCGCTGTACCGATACAGCTTTCCCAACCCGGTCATGTGCAATGGTTGCATTCTGACAATAAACACACCGCAACGGGCACCCGGAGAAAAAGACGGTTCCGGATCCCCGTTCTCCGGATATGCATGGTTCTTCCCACTGATGCAAAGATACTTTTGCGATGTAGATTTCCTTACCGGATACGCCACAGACCCCTGCCTTACCGCTTATCCGATTGACATGGCATTCCCTTGGGCACAAAGTACAATTTGTCTGCATTTGTAATGCCTCCTTTTTATTTTTCTTTTTCGTGGTTTTTTCACAAAATATGTCATGCCTGCATATGATAGAAAGAACCTATATTTATTAAGGAGATTTTTATGGCAACCTTTTTTAATAAAGCAACACTTTCTTATAACAACAATATTACGGATTCAAACATTGTCACCGGCGAACTAATTGAAGTACTCTCTGCGAGTAAGAACTCTATTTCAGAGAATTATGATGCCGGGGAGTTTGTTACCTTCTTGATAAGCATTCTAAATTCCGGCGCCACTCCATTTACAAACCTTACAGTCACAGATAATCTGGGGGCTTATACCAATGGCACTGCCACCTTGGTTCCTCTCACTTATGAAAGCGATTCTATCCAGTATTACAGCAATGGCGTGCTACAACCTGCTCCAAGCGTAACCGCCGGTCCTCCCCTTACCTTAAACGGCATTACGATTCCTGCAAACGGAAATGTATTATTGATTTATCAGGCTCGGGTCAATGAACAGGCTCCTCTGGGAAGTGGTGCATCCATTACAAACACTGCAACCATATCCGGCGCCGGTCTTAGCACTCCACTTGAGGTATCCAAGACGATTTCACACAATGCTTCTCTTAGACTAACCATCAGCAAATCCATTACACCGGATTCCATCGTCGAAAATGGTCAAATCACCTATACGTTTGTAATTCAAAACAGCGGCAGTACGCCGGCCGTTGCAACGGACAATGCCGTGGTGACGGACACCTTCTCTCCTATCTTAAACGCTCTTACGGTTACCTTTAACGGCAATGCATGGTCAGAACCGTCCAACTATACTTACGATGAGACAACCGGATTGTTCCAAACCGTTGTCGGGGCAATTACGGTTCCTGCAGCCACATTTGCACAAGATCCTGTAACAAACGAATGGATTACGACACCCGGCGTATCCGTTCTGAAAGTAACCGGAACCATCTAAAGGAATACAAATAGGGAATAGGTCTTCTTCCTATTCCCTTACTTTTTAACACCAAATCTGATACAGGGCGACCATAAGCGGTAATGTAAGAATACAAAAAATAATACTCATCACGTTAATAGCTCCTGCTTTTTTGGCATCCGCTCCTACAACATTGGCCATCTGTGTTACGGAAACCGCAACCGGGGCACTTGCCGCCAGAATTGTTACCACAAGAATATTCTTCGACTCCGGTAATCTCGTTGTAATCTGACTGATTTTTATAACTGCAATAAATAACAACGGATAAAGAATTAATCTCCCAAAAGACACCATATAGTAACGCAGATTGCAAAATACTTCCTTAAAATTGATATCTGCCATCAGCATACCAATCATAATCATTGCAGTCGGACCTATCATATTACCAACTGAACTTATGGTATCCGTCAAAACATCCGGGAACGTAATTCTTCCCAAGAAACACACAATTCCAATCACAATAACCAATATATTCGGATTTAAAATTACTTTCTTCCATTCGAGTCCGGCCTTTGGATTCAACAGGCGGACATTATGCACCCAGTTTAGAATGCTTTGTACTGCAACAAATGCACAAGAATAAAACACATACTCGGTTCCTAAAATCGACATTACAATCGGAATAATCAAATTCCCTCCGTTGCTGTAGATTAAAGATGCTCTCTCCACCCCATCCATTTTTAAAACGTCACCCAGTAATCTGGTAATTGCGATATAAAGTGCATGTAACACAATCGCTGCAACGAATGCAATCCCAAGACCCATAAGCCGCTTCGTGCTATATTCAATCTGGAATGCATATAGCACCATACAAGGATATATCACATATAAATTGACTATCGAGATCACTACAGACTGTTCACTTTTAAGAAGTTTCACCTTGACCGGAATATAGCCCATAATAATCATAAGTGCCATTGATATTATTTTCTGAAATAATAAGATAGAAATCTCCATCGTTACCTGTCCCTATTTCCATTTATTTTCTACTTATTATACCAAACCACAACAAAAATAAAACACCCAATATTCTGTTTCATTCATTCCAAGACCTGCCTTTTTGTTTTTTCCAGAAAAATTTTTTAAAAAAATTGTTTTCAACTGCGAAAAACTGTGCTAAAGTGTTATCGTTAAAGAATTAGCACATATCTATAAAACAAAGGAGAGTCTAAAATGGAAAAGATTTATGAAGGTAAAACAAAAGACGTATTTCGTTTGGAGAATGGTAATGTAATGTTAAAATTTAAAGACGATTGCACCGGTAAAGACGGCGTATTCGATCCAGGTGAAAACAGCGTAGGATTAACAATCGAAGGAATTGGTAAAGCAAACCTTGAGACTTCCATCCGCTATTTTGAATTATTAAAAAATGCCGGCATCAAGACTCATTATGTAAGTGCTGATGTAGAAAATGCTACCATGGAAGTTCTTCCTGCCACTGTATTTGGTCATGGTTTGGAAGTAATCTGCCGTTTGGTTGCTACCGGAAGTTTCATCCGCAGATATGGCGAATATATTGAAGATGGTACTGTTTTAGAAGGTGGATACGTAGAATGTACATTCAAAAACGATGCCCTAGGTGATCCTCTTGTTACAGGCGAAGGACTTGCTGCATTAGGTGTTATGAGCCCGGCAATGTTTGAAAGCATGAAAGAACAGACATTAAAAATCACCCAAATTGTTGCGGATGATTTAAAATCAATCGGTCTTGATTTATGGGATATCAAATTCGAATTTGGCTATAATAACGATGAAGTAATTCTTATTGATGAAATTGCTTCCGGAAACATGCGTGTTTACAAAGATGGTCAGATTGTCGACCCTGTAGAATTAACCAAATTAATCTTAAACAGATAATATAGAAGCGAAACCAAAAGCCGGGAATTTAGAAATTCCCGGCTTTTTTCTATCACACGTAGTGATTCTATGGTATTTTTCTTCCTCCTGCCTGATACACTTCATACCACTCCTGTCGTGTCATGTTGATATCAAACGCTTTTGTCAATTCTTCCAAGTGAACCGGATTCACGGTTCCTGTAATCGGCTGAATCCTTGCCGGATGGCGCAAAATCCATGCAACTGCCACAGCTGATTTGGTTATTTTATACTTTTGAGACAGGCGCTCCAATACCTGATTCAACTCTTTGTAATCCGGATTATCTAAGAAGGTTCCCTGTTCCCATCCGGCTTGCAGTATAGACCATGCCTGAATGGTCATTCCATGAATCTGTGCATACTCTAAGATTCCGCCATCTCGTACAAGTGCCCTCTCATCCGTTGTATTTACAAAAAAGCCTGCATCAATCATCGGCGCATGTGTCACGCTTAGTTGAAGTTGATTTGCCACAAGTTCCTGACGAACGCAGCGTTTTAGATTTTCAATTTGTCCCGGATTCATGTTGGATACCCCAAATTGCTTTACCTTTCCGGCAGCCTCTAAATCATCGAATGCCCTGGCAACTTCTTCCGGTTCCATCAGTGCATCCGGACGATGCAATAAAAGCACATCAATGGAATCGATATTCATTCTTTTTAGGCTCGTGTTAACGCTTTCTGTGATGTGCTCGTATGAAAAATCATAATATCCCCTGCAAATACCACATTTCGTCTGGACTATAAACTTGTCTTTCAAATGCGGTGCTTGTAGCATTACCCGGCCATAGACTTCTTCTGCGCAATTCTTCCATGCATAAATATCGGCATGATCTACAAAATTAACGCCAAGCTCTGTTGCTTTTTCCAATAACGCCTGCATTGCATCTGCTTCATACAGACTGCTTCGCATAAGTCCAAGGGCAAGTTGCGATACTTTCTGACCGGATTTTCCCAATGTAAGATACTTCATATTTCCCTCCTATAAATTATCATAAATAGTAAATTGCTCCATCGCGTCCTCTATCTCATATTCTGACGAATCCAGTTTTAAATACTCCGAATACTCACTCATATCCATACTATCAGGCATACTCAAATATACATAGATAATCTCATATTCGTCTTCGTTCAACAATGCATATTCATATTCAAAATCGTATCCGTCAATCGTAACATAGGCCGGATACGCATAACTTTTCGAATCATATCTCACATCCCGGATATGAGAGAGACGCTCCACTTCCATCTGATAATCTTTTTTGCTATATTCTGCTTCCAGTATATAATAAGCTTCGGAATCGAACAAGTTCGTTCTTGTACAGGATACATAATCCGCTTCTTTCATCCCATCCGTATTCTCCGGAAATATTAGCAATTCCGTGATATAATCTCCATAATTATTCTCTAAAATATATTGCTTATCATAATTATTGATTCCGTTCTCATATTCATATGGCACACTGAGCAATAATCCAATCATAATCATCATAATCACAAAACGGACCGCAAGCAAAAAAACGGCACACGATACGGAAATTAACAATACCTTACATGCAAACACCAAATTCCTATTACGGGCAAAACGTTCCAGCCTTCCATTCGTATAGAGAGCGAGCACAACCATAATTAAAAATACGACAATCGATAATCCGTACGCAAAAAACGAAGGGATGCTCGGTGTATATCCTATCGTTTCCAGAATTAAAACCACAAACATAATAACCGCCCCTATGATACTAATACGCCGAATCCATATTAGTAATCTGCTACTTTGTTCCATGGAATAATCCGCTATTTGTGCAACAACTGTTTCCGCATTGCCCTCTACTTCTTGTGGAATTCTCTCCCCGCTTAAGATTTCTCTTATATCAACCTGATAGAATTGTGCCAACTCTAGCAAAATAGAAACATCAGGCATACTTTTTCCATTTTCCCATCGTGAGACCGAGCGATTCGTTGTATGAAACTGCTCTGCCAACTTCTCCTGCGTGATTCCTCTTTCGTGTCGTAATTCTTTTAAAAATGCGCCGATTCTTTGTTGGTTCATGACATGTTCTCCTTTTCTTACATATCATACAACATTTTCGCATTTTTGAACATGACACAGAGTGAGAATGCTGTGATTTCCCGGTTTTTCTACTTAATTTTGCTTCCCACTTCTTGTCTTACTTTCATCTTTTGCCAACTGAGATAACCATAGATATCATTTGCAAAAAATGCAGCGAAACACGCTACGACAGAAAGGTATCGAACATCCGATATACTTGCCACTCCCCATAATACAATCAACACAATATCATTGGCTGCATATGCTAAAGCAAAATACGGACATCTTCGAAAGGTAAGATAGACCGCAAAAAAACTTGTCGCGACAGAAATCGTGCTTGCAATCAAATTCGCCGTATGGAAATAGTTCAATATAAAATAGAATACTATGGTAACTGCCACTGTACCAAAACTTAAATATATCATCTCTTTTTTCCCGACGCTGTTTACTTTCACTTCTGCCTTATTCCCATTATATGGATTTTTCAACCACGAAAGAAGTGCAATTACCGCCATCGGCATTGTCATCCCAAGATACGTTATCATCTCTCCGTAATAAGCAAATCCGTATGAAATCATTCCGTACAGTAAACTAAATATAATCATGAGAATTTGTCCGATTGGATTCCCTTTTGCACAGAAAATCAACGATGTCACGCCAACTAACGAGGCACATAATGTCATATAATTGATTCGGTCGAATAAGCAAAACGACACTATAATCACTATTACGGATGCACTCCATAATGTAATTTCAAATTTCGAAAAATATTTCATTCCTTTTTCCATCTGTTCCTCCAAAAAAGCATCCGCATGCACATCTTCTAAGACCTAACGATGTACAAACGGATGCTTTCTGCATCTACTACCCGGTGGCAGTTCTTTCTCTAT